>CAVQVY010000034.1:0-104796 GCA_963717185.1 Candidatus Dormiibacterota bacterium
ATTTGGTGTAGTCCAATGCTTTTCAAGTTCTTCAGGCGCGTGGTATTGGAACGAGACATCTTCCTGCGTGGTTGACGCGAGGATGGAAGGTGTGGCTCTAGCTACTTCATACACAGCAGCTCATAAGGCCCATTACTCTCCGCCATGGGCGGACATGAATTTGGTCGGCATTGCCGGCAGCTCTGGGTCTGGCAAGACATCACTCGCGATTGAGATCATTAAAGCACTTGACTTGCCATGGGTTGTACTACTTTCGATGGTAAAACCCGTATCTACCAGAACGTGGACAGAGAAGAGCTAATGGTGATACGCCTCCAGGATTCGTTCTACAAGTCCTTGACGCCCGAGCAAAATGCTCTTGCGCATGCTAACGAGTACGATCTTGACTCTCGCGACCAGCAGTTTGAGAGTTCGAACAATACAGCAAGACTCGAATATTCGGTGAGTCCATTCACTTACACGGAGCCCCGTGATCGAAGAACTGGCCCAACCCGAGACTGTGGAGCTCGACCTGCCCGCGGCGCGGGGCGCCCTCGCCGATCCCGGGGCGGTTGGCCGTCATAATGTCCTGGAGGACGCCGGCGAGGAGTCTGCGCCCGTACTCCTTCGAGGAGAGCGGCCTCGGCTGCAGCAAGTCGACCATGTCCCATCACCTCAAAGTGCTGACGCGTGCGCGGCCTGACTCGGACCGGGGTGGACCGGGCGTGCCGCTACGTGTCGTTGCGCCGGGGCGACCTCGACGCCCTGCTTTCCGGCCCTGGCTCGATGCTTTTCTCCCGGGACCGAGGCTCCGCCAGGCCTAGTCCTCGTCGGGGGGGGGTCGCTTCTGCGGATAGACGGTCCTCTCCGCCGCGCCAGCATGTCGGACGTACGGTGAAGGCGCCCGGCCCGGGTCGCCGGCGTCTTGATGTCGCCGATCCGGTAGAGACCGCGTAGCGGTTCTGGCCGGTGAGGACGTCCAACATGGCCTGGGCTTTCGGGTTGGCGGCGAGGGCCGCCGCCAGATCGGGTGGCATCTCGAAGTGGCCGGCCGGGTAGGCGGTGGCCCATCGGCCGACCGCCTGGGCCGCTCGACCTCGGCCTGGCCGGCGGGGCGCATCCGGCCGTCGGCGACGGGCCGGTCGACGATGCCGACATTGCGTTGCGACCAGGGCTGCCGGCCGGGTTCTGGGGGTAAGCCGCTGGCGGTAGGTGGTGCTCGTCACCCCGGCGGGCCGGCCGTCGATCCAGCCGTAGCAGAGCGCGTCGTCGAGGGGCTGGTCGTAGGTGAGGCTGGTGGGGTCCTGCGCCCGGCTTGGACAGCACCAGCCACACCCCGTGGGGTCGGCGTGATGCTCGCCGAGCCAGTCCGCCAACCCCGGGCGTCGGAGACGATGAGCTCGGGTAGCTCAACGGGCATGGGACCAGCCTAGGAGTCGCGGAACCCGATCTCTTTGTGGCTGCCGTCGCAGAGGGGTTTGTGCGCCGACGCCCCGCAGCGGCACAGCGTCACCCGGTTGCGGCCTCGAGCGGCTGACCGTCGGTCGGGTCACCGGCAGGCCGCCGGTCACGAAATACGGGCCGTCGTCGGTGACGGCCACTCCGGCGGCCAGCACGGCTCGACGTCCTGATCATCACCCTTGAGCCGGTAGGTCAGGGCTCCTACGGGCAGCGCTCGATCATGGCCAGCATCTGGGCCCGGATCACGCTGTCGTCTGCCGCCGGACCGCTCGCCATTTTCCAGACATTGCTCACCCGGTTGCCGCAGAAGCCGGCGTGCTCGCAGATCGACCGATCGTCCCGGACCACCACCTGGGTGGTCGGGTAGGGCTTGGCCCGCTCGTCGTAGGTGCTGGTCGGGGCCGCTTCGGTGCCGTCGAAGCCGTTGGTCTGTGGGTGCCGTCGCAGAACGGCTTGTGGCTGGAGCCGCCGCACCGGCACAGGGCCACGGTCTCGCGGTCCTTGAGGGGGCCGTGGTCTTCCAGGTCATGGGCTCATCGTGCTCCGACCGCACGATGCGCCGCCGGGTCAGGGGCACGGTGCCCGACACCAGATAGGGGCCGTTGGGCTGCACTTCGATGCGGGGCTCGTTCGCCTCGGGTGTCGTTTCCATGAGGCCTCCCTCCCTTGCCGACCGCGCGCACGCCCGCGCCTGGGTACGGCCGTTGCGTGTCATGGAGCGCCCCTCGGGTAGAGCCATGTGTTGACGAAATGCACACGGTGACAGGAGGCGATGACCATGGCCACCACCAAGCAGAAGGAAGCAGCCCGCCGGAATCTTCAGCGAGCCCGAGAGGTGACAAAGCGCCCCGGGCTCACGTGCGCGGGCCAAGAAGGAGCAGCTCGACCAGGACACCTTCGCGTTTCCCGCCGAACGCAAGGAGCCGCTCAACGACGCCGCCCACGTTCGCAATGCCATCGCCCGCTCTCGAATCAGGTCGAAGGGGTAGGCGACGCCGAGGGGATCGAGCCTGGAAGCGGATCCGGGCCGCAGCCAAGAAATTCGATGTCGAGGTCTCGGCGGACGACTGGCGCGAGTTGTTCCGAGGCGGCAAAGCCTCGCGGCTTTGCCGCCTCGGAACAACTCGCGCCAGTCGTCGGCCGAGACCTCGACATCGAATTTCTTGGCTGCGGCCCGGATCCGCTTCCAGGCTCGATCCCGCTCGGCGTCGCTGACCCCTTCGACCTGGTCGAAGCGGGCGATGGCATTGCGAACGTGGGCGGCGTCGTTGAGCGGCTCCTTGCGTTCGGCGGGAAACGCGAAGGTGTCCTCGTCGAGCTGCTCCTTCTTGGCCCGCGCACCGTGAGCCCGGGCGCTTTGCACCTCTCGGGCTCGCTCGAGATTCCGGCGGGCTGCTTCCTTCTGCTTGGTGGTGGCCATGGTCATCGCCTCCTGTCACCGTGTGCATTTCGTCAACACATGGCTCTACCCCGAGGGGCGCTCCATGACACGCCGACGGCCGTACCCGAGGCGCGGGCGTAGGCTCGCGGTCGGCAAGGGAGGGAGGCCTCATGGAAACGACACCCGAGGCGAACGAGCCCCGCATCGAAGTGCAGCCCCACGGCCCCTATCTGGTGTCGGGCACCGTGCCCCTGACCCGGCGGCGCATCGTGCGGTCGGAGCACGATGAGCCCATGACCTGGAAGACCACGGCCCGCCTCAAGGACCGCGAGACCATGGCCCTGTGCCGGTGCGGCGGCTCCAGCCACAAGCCGTTCTGCGACGGCACCCACCAGACCAACGGCTTCGACGGCACCGAAGCGGCCCCGACCAGCACCTACGACGAGCGGGCCAAGCCCTACCCGACCACCCAGGTGGTGGTCCGGGACGACCGGTCGATCTGCGAGCACGCCGGCTTCTGCGGCAACCGGGTGAGCAATGTCTGGAAAATGGCGAGCGGTCCGGCGGCGGACGACAGCGTGATCCGGGCCCAGATGCTGGCCATGATCGAGCGCTGCCCGTCAGGAGCCCTGACCTACCGGCTCGAGGGTGATGATCAGGACGTCGAGCCGCTGCTGGCCGCCGGAGTGGCCGTCACCGACGACGGACCGTATTTCGTGACCGGCGGCCTGCCGGTGGCCCGGGCGGACGGTCAGCCGCTCGAGGCTCGCAACCGGGTGACGCTGTGCCGCTGCGGGGCGTCGGCGCACAAGCCCCTCTGCGACGGCAGCCACAAAGAGATCGGGTTCCGCGACTCCTAGGCTGGTCCCATGCCGGTTGAGCTACCCGAGCTCATCGTCTCCGACGCCCGGGCTTGGCGGACATGGCTCGGCGAGCATCACGCCGACCCCCACGGGGTGTGGCTGGTGCTCTCCAAGCAGGGCACCACGGACCCCACCAGCCTGACCTACGCCCAGGCCCTCGACGACGCCCTCTGCTTCGGCTGGATCGACGGCCAGACGGCCCGCCGGGACGAGCGCACCTACCGCCAGCGCTTCACCCCCCGCCGGGCCCGCAGCCAGTGGTCGCAACGCAACGTCGGCATCGTCGACCGCCTGATCACCGAGGGCCGGATGCACCCCGCCGGCCACGCCGAGGTGGAGCGGGCCAAGGCGGATGGCCGCTGGGCCGCCGCCTACGCCGGCACGGCCAGCATCGAGATGCCACCCGATGTGGCCGCGGCCCTGGCCGCCAACCCGAAAGCCCAGGCCATGTTCGACATCCTCACCAGCCAGAACCGCTACGCGGTGCTGTACCGGATCGGCAACCTCAAACGGCCGGAGACCCGGGCCAAGCGCGTCGCCGAATACGTCGACATGCTGGCGCGGGGCGAGACCATCTATCCCCAGAAGCGGACCCTCGCCGACGAGGACTAGGCCTGGCGGACCTCGGTCCGGAGGACCGCGTCGAGCAGGCCGGGAAAGCGGGCGTCGAGGTCGCCCCGGCGCAACGACACGTAGCGGCGCGCCCCTTCCACCCGGGTCCGAGTCAGGCCGGCCTCGCGGCAGCACTTTGAGGTGATGGGACATGGTCGACTTGCTGTAGCCGAGGCCGCTCTCCTCGAGGATGCGGGCGCAGCTCTCCTCGCCGGCGTCGGCCAGGGTGCGGATGACGGCCAACCGCCCGGGATCGGCGAGGGCGCCCAGCACCGCGGGCAGGTCGAGCTCCTCCGTCTCGGGTTGGGCCACGTCTTCGATCACGGGGCTCAGTGTAGGTAAATCGTTTGCCAATATTCGAGTCTTGCTGTATTGTTCGATAACTCTCGAACTGTTCGTCGCACGCGCAACATCGCAACCACTGCTGAGGAGACCCCCCGTGAACCCCCTCGCCGACCCGCGCCGCTGGCGCATGCTACCGGTGATCCTGACCGCCACCTTCATGGCCTTGTTCGACTTTTTCGTGGTCAACGTGGCCGCCCCGTCGCTCCAGCGGGACCTCCACGCCAGCCAGTCCGCCCTGGAGCTGGTGGTTGGCGGTTACGCCTTCAGCTACGCCACCGGCCTGATCACCGGCGGCCGGCTGGGCGACCTGTTCGGCTACCGCCGGCTGTTCATCATCGGCATGGCCGCCTTCTCGGTCGCCTCGCTGCTGTGCGGTCTGGCCCAATCGCCGGCCCAGCTGATCGCCGGGCGCCTGGCCCAGGGCTTCACCGCCGCGGCCATGGTGCCCCAGGTGCTCGCCCTCATCACCGCCACCTTCCCGGGCGAGGAGCGGCCCCGGGCCCTGTCGTGGTTCGGGGTGGCGATCGGCGCGGGGTCGGTGGCCGGTCAGGTCATCGGGGGCGTCCTCCTGCAGGCCGACGTCCTGGGCCTGGGATGGCGGAGCATTTTCCTCGTCAACGTGCCGATCGGCGCCATCACCATCGCCTTCGCGGTCCGGCTCCTCCCCCACGCCAAGGCCGTGGCCCGCCCCCGCCTCGACGTGGTGGGCGCCCTCGGCATCTCCGCCAGCCTGGCCCTGGCCCTGGTGCCGCTGGTCCTCGGGCGCAGCGAGGGATGGCCGGTCTGGACCTGGGTGTCGCTGGCCGCCTCCCTGCCGGCGCTGCTGCTGGTGGGCCGCTGGGAGCGGCGGCTGGGCCGAGCCGGCGGCGACCCGCTGGTCGATCTGGACCTGGTGCGGGAGCGGGTGTTCGCGGCCGGGCTGGCGCTCAACGGGGCCTTCCTGGCCTTCTTCGCCAGCTTCATGCTCGCCCTCACCCTGCTCCTGCAGTTCGGGCTGGGGCTCACCGCCCTCCAGTCCGGGCTGACGTTCGGGCCGCTCGGCGTCATGTTCGCGCTGACGTCGGTGTCCAGCGGCCGGCTCGTCGCCCGCTACGGCGTGCGCGTCATCCGCCTGGGGGCCGCCATCTCGGGCACCGGGCTGGTGGTCCTACTCCTCCAGCTGTGGGCCGCCGGTGGGTCGATCCACGCCCCCGAACTCATCCCGGCCATGATGGTGATCGGAGTGGGAAATGGGATGGCCGTTCCGTCCCTCATCGGTGCCGTCCTCTCCGGCGTGGATCCGGTGCGGGCCGGCGGGGCGTCCGGGGTGCTGGTCACCGCGCAACAGTTCTGCAGCGCCGCGGGCGTGGCCGTCATGGGCGTGGTGTTCTACTCGGCCCTCGGCAGCCACCCCAGCCGGGCCGACTACGTCACGGCCATGATGCGGCTGCTCGGGTTCGACCTGTTCCTGGTGGTGGCGGCCATGGCCCTCACCGCGCTGCTGCCGACCCGGCGCCCGGGCCCGGCGGACGTGCCGGTCGAGACAGTCGAGCCGGTCGACGAGCGCGAACTCGAAGGGGCCTGGCCGGCGGCTTAGAGGTTGGTGTCCTGGCCGGGAGCCGACGGCACGGCCAGGCCGGCCTCGCCCGGACCGTTCATCGGGGGGCAGTCGACGCCGAGGGTGTAGGCCGTCATCGACAGCGACCCGTAGGCGTACCCCTCGACCAGCACGTCCAGCTCGGCGCCGGCGGCCGCGGCCAGCCCGGCCAGATAGAGAGCGGGGATGAAGTGGTCGGGCGTCGGCGCGGCCAGTCCGTAGTCCCGGTGGGATCGCATCCGGGCCGCGTCCCCGGCTTCGACGTCAGCAGGGCGCGGGCCTCGTCGTCGAAGCGGTGGGCCCAGTCCGAGCCGGCGTCGGGTTGGGACCAGTCGACGCGGCGCAGGTTGTGCACCACGTTGCCGCTGCCGATCACCAGCACCCCGCGGGCCCGCAACGGCGCCAAGGCCGCGCCCAGGGCCAGGTGGTAGTCGAACGACTCGTTGGCGTTGATCGACAGCTGCACCACCGGGATGTCCGCTTCGGGGAAGGCGTGGACCAGCACGGACCAGGTGCCGTGGTCGAGCCCCCAGCTGTCCTCGTCCAATCCGACCCAGGTGGGCTTGACCACGTCCGCCACCTCGGCCGCCAGCTCCGGGGCCCCGGGCGCCGGGTAGTCGACGGCGAACAGCTCGTCGGGGAACCCGAAGAAGTCGTGGATGGTGCGGGGCCGGGCCATGGCCGTGACGGCCGTGGCGTTGATGTACCAATGGGCCGAGACGACCAGGATGGCCCGGGGCTCGGGGACCGACTGGCCGAACGCCCGCCAGGCGTCGGTGTAGCGGTTGTGGGCCACGGCGTTCATGGGACTGCCGTGGCCGAGGAAGGCGGCCGGCATGAGGGTGTCGTTCACGCGGTCGCGAGCATAGGGAGCCGGGGCGGCCCACACCCCGCCGACCCGCCGGCGCCCCCCCAACCCGCCTCTTGACCTCAACCATCCTTGAGGTCTTACGGTGGGGGGCATGATCGACACCGCGACCGCACTGGACGACGCCTTCGACCGCATGGCCGTGCTGGACTTCGAGATCCCCAACCGGTTCGTCAATCACGGGCCCATGGCGTCCGAGGCCCTGGCCGCTCTCGGCCTGGAGCGGCGACTCGAGGAGTGGGTCGAGGTCTACCTGGCGAGGGTCGGTCCGGAGGCCCGGGTGATCGCCCCGGAGGTGCCTCGTCATTTCGAGTGGGAGGGGGCCCTCGGGGACTACCGGCGCCTCCCCGAGTGGATGGGGTTCTTCGGCCAACAGATCGCCGCTGACGGCTGGCCGTCCGTCGTCGCCGCCTGGGTGCCGCGCCTCATGCCCGGCTTGGTCGGGGCCCTGTTCCACGGGGTGATCCGCACCTCCCACGCGGTGCGCGCCATCGAGGTGATCGACACTCCGGCCCGGCGGGCGGAGCTGGCCCGGGCCCTCGGCCACTGGGCCATCTGGTACCAGAAGGGCCAGCCCGTCGACGGGGCTCGAGGCCCTGACGAGCCGGGCGCGGTGATCGAGGCGGCCGCCGACGGCGCCCGCTGCTACCTCACCAGCCCGACCATCTTCCACCTGCACGGCGTCACCGGCGCCCTGGCCGTCGACCTGCTCCGCGGTCACCTCTCCGCCGAGGCCGGCGCGGCCGCCCTGGCCCAGCTGCGCGCCGAGCACGCCGCCTTGTACGGCAGCATGGTCCGGACCCCCGGCCGCGACCCGGTGACCGGGTGGTCCGAGCGGGTCGAGCTGCTGGCCGCCGACAGCTATGACGCCCACCAGGTCAAGCTGGTGGAGGCCTGCAAGCGGGGCTTCACGGCGAGCGGCGATCCGTCGTTTGTCCACGCCGCCATCGAGGTGACCCGCCCGCCGGCGCCGTGACCGATCGTCTGTAGGTTGCGTCACAGCACGCACTACGGTAGGGTGCGTTCTATGACGCAACTGTCTGCGAAGGAAGCGCCGGTGCGGCGGCGGGAGGTGGCGTGGGCGGATCCGCTGTACGGCGCCGGACTGGCCCGGGACATGGCGGGCCTCGACTACCTGCGGGCCATCGCCGAGGGTCGCATCCCGCCGCCCCCCATCGCCGTCCTGCTGGGCATGCGGGTCGAGCGCGTCGAACCGGGCCAGGTCGACTTCGGCCTCGACATCGGCGAGCACCTCTACAACCCGATCGGGTCGGTCCACGGCGGGGTCTTCTCCACCCTCCTCGACTCGGCCATGGGCTGCGCGGTGCACACCACCCTGACGGTGGGCCAGGGGTACACCACCCTCGAGCTCAACGTCAACCTCGTCAAGGCGCTCACCGTCGCCACTCCGTCCGTGGTCGCCGAAGGCCAGGTGCTCTCCGCCACCCGGCGCGTCGCCACCGCGTCGGGCCGCATCGTCGGTCCCGACGGGACGCTGTACGCCCACGCCACCACCACCTGCCTGGTGTTCCCGACGTGAGTGCCGCCCCCAACCTCGAGGCTATCTCCCTCGAAGGGGCCAGCGCCTTCGTGGCCGCCGCCGGCCTGGTCGTCGACGAGGTCACCGCCACCGAGGTCCGCGGCCACATCGAACTGGGGCCGGCCCATCACACCCCATGGGGCATCGTGCACGGCGGGGTGTACGCCACCGCCATCGAGAGCGCGGCCAGCATCGGGGCCAGCACGGCGGTAAAAGACGCCGGCCTGGTGGCCGTCGGCCTCACCAACACCACTCACTTCCTGCGGTCGGCCACCTCGGGATTGGCCATCGTCGAGGCCATCGCCCTCAATCAGGGTCGCACCCAGCAGCTCTGGCGGGTCGACGTCATCGACGAGTCCGGCCGGCTGCTCGCCCACGGCGAGGTGCGGTTGCAAAACGTCGCCGGCCAGACGGCTTCCTAGCCGACTCGCCGCTCTCGGGCGGCTAGAACGGGGCCATGATTCGCCACATCGTCCTCTTGACCTTGAGATCCGACGCCCCGCCCGAGGCCGCGCCCGCCATCGTCGAGGCGTTGCGGGGCTTGCCGGCCGTGGTGCCCTCGATCCGGGACTACCAAGCTGGCGTCGACCTCGGGATCGGCCCCGGTAATGCCACGGTGGCGGCCACGGCCACCTTCGACGACGCCGCCGGCTACCTGGAATACCGGGACCATCCCGAGCATCGGGCCGTCATCGAGCGGTATATCGCCCCGTTCCGGGAGAGCCGGGCGTCGATCCAATACCAGATCTGAGGCGGGCGGCCCTCAACAACCTCACAGTCGGTCCACAAGGACCTCACAGCAACGGTGGGTACCTTCGGCTTCGATAGTCGAGCAACAGGAGCGCCGTCATGAGCGATACCGGACCAACAGACCCCCACCAGACCCCTTCCGGTCGCCCCGAATCGCGCCCGACCACGGTACGGGGATGGGTGGCAAACAAAAGACGTCGGTTGATGGTGGCCGCCGCGGCGCTGGTGTGTGCGGTGGTCGGAGTCTCCGTCGGCGTCGCGACGTCCGGCCCGGCGACGGCAACGAATCCGGTGCCGGCCACCGCCTTCGCCGGCGGCGGCAGATCCGGCGGCGGGGCGTCGAACGCTCGGTCCGGACCGGCCGCTGGTGGAGCAGTCGGCACCGTCGCCAGCGTGTCGGCGTCGAGCTTCACCATGACGACGGCAGCCGGTCAGAAGGTGACCGTCGACGAGGCGTCCTCCACGACGTACCAGAACGGGACGAACTCGACCTCGGCGAATGCCATCACCACCGGAGAAAGCGTCCTGGCGCTGGGGACGACCAGCGGAACGACCATCACGGCTACGCAGGTCATCGTGCAACCGGCAGGCGGCGGATCTACGACGTCGTCGGCGGCCGGGGTGGTCCCCTTCCAGCAAGGTGCACCGAGCACGTCAAAGCAGGTCGGTCAGATCCCGGCCAACTACAGCCAAGGGTCGGGGACGATCGTCAGCGGAACGGCCGCGAACCAGGCGACGGAAGCGGCGCTGGCCGCCTACCCGGGCGGCGTCGTCGACCGTGTAGTGCAGCTGAGCAACGGCGAGTACGAGGTCCACAACATCGGCGTCAACTGGCCACACCACGTCTTCGTCAACCAAAACTTCACCGTCGTCGGCGCCAACTAACAACCCCTCACCTACCGCCTCGCGGTCTTATCATCAGGACCAGCGACAGGAGGGACGGCCAGGGGTATGACCCGCAGCACCGAGGTGGCCGTAACTCCAGCCGGCCAGGGCAGCTTCCGAGTGGAGGTCCGTGGTCATGGCACCGTCACGACTCATTTCGTGACGGTGCCCGAAGGTTTGGCTGACGAGCTGGGGTGGGGCGAGGGGGGTCAGCTCGAGCTGGTGCGCGAATCGTTCGCCTTCCTGCTGGAGCGCGAGCCGGCCAGTTCGATCCTCGGGCGTTTCAGCCTGGACGTGATCGGCGACTACTTTCCCGAATATCGGGCCGAGATCCGCCGGCGCGTTCGGCCGTGACGGTCATATTTTCACCCGGTCGACTGCGCCGAATCACCTGTGAGTGGAACGCGGGAGCGAGGGCGCGGGTAGTATTCTCGGTCGAGATATGACGTCCCCGAGCCGAGGAGGTGCGGAGTTGAAATCTGAACCTCCGAGTAGCCCGCGCTCCTCAACGCCCGGTCGGGTCTGACGCCCAACTCGTAACCGCGCTTCGCCCTTCTCCATCAGCTGCAGAAGGGCAGGGCTCGCTGTTGGTACGCGACGAACGCTTCTGCTGGCGTTGAAGAGCGGGCTCATGTACTGCCGCGCCTGAGTTGGCGACTGTTGCACCGCTATAGGGCCGCTTCGACGCGCCCCGATTTCCACCAAAAGGAGCCAATCCCATGTTCTCCATCACCTCGAACCTGTCCGACCGCTCGCCCCGTCATGTGAGGAGGCCGCGGCCATGAACACGACTTCCTCCTTCGACGTGACGGACGTCGCGGTCCTCGATTCCGAGCACGTCGGCGACATCCGCGGCGCGCTGGGCACCATCGCCCACGGCGATGTGGCAGCCCGGCGGCGCCTGTCGTCGAAGCTCAAGACCCTGCTGGCCATCGTGGGGCCCGGATTGATCGTCATGGTCGGCGACAATGACGCCGGGGCGTTTGGGACCTACACCCAGGCCGGCCAGAATTACGGCACCCACCTGCTCTGGACCCTGCTGTTGCTGGTCCCTGTGCTCTATGTCAACCAGGAGATGGTGCTGCGCCTCGGGGCGGTGTCGGGGGTCGGCCACGCCCGGCTCATCCTGGAGCGCTTCGGGAAGTTCTGGGGCGCGTTCAGCGTCATCGATCTGTTCATCTTGAACGCGCTCACCATCGTGACCGAGTTCATCGGAGTCACCCTGGCCGTCGGCTATCTGGGGCTGCCGAAGGTTCCCTCGGTCATCCTGGCCGGCGCCGTCGTCGTCGGGGCGGCCAGTACCGGCAGCTTCCGCCGGTTCGAGCGCATCTGCCTGGTACTCGTCGCCGGATCACTGGTGCTCATCCCCATCTATCTGCTGGCCCACCCGCCGGTGGCCCAGATGGCGCACGACTTCGTCGTCCCCGGGTTCCCGCACGGCGCGCAGCTCTCGACGGTGATGCTGCTGATCATCGCCATCGTCGGCACCACCGTGGCCCCGTGGCAGCTGTTCTTCCAGCAGTCCTACGTCATCGACAAGCGCATCACTCCTCGGTTCATCAAATACGAGCGGGTTGATCTGTGGATCGGGATCGGACTGGTCGTGATCGGCGCGGCGGCGATGTTCGGCTTCTCCGCGGCCACCTTCACGGGGCATCCCGGCTTTGGGCACTTCACCGACGCGGCCGGCACCGCCCACGGCCTCGCCCACAACGTGTCGAGGCTGGCCGGCGACCTGTTCGCCATCGCCCTGCTCGACGCCAGCATCATCGGCGCCGCCGCCGTCGGGTTGGCGACCGCGTACGCCACCAGCGACGTGCTCAGCCTCAACCACTCGCTGCACCGGCCGGTCAACAAGGCCAAAGGGTTCTATGCCTGCTACGCCGGGCTCATGGCGATCGCCGCGGCCTTGGTGCTGACGCCCGGTGTGCCGCTCGGGCTGATCACCGAGGGGGTCCAGACCCTGGCGGGGGTGTTGTTGCCCAGTGCGGCCGTGTTCCTGCTGCTGCTCTGCAACGACAAGGGCGTGCTGGGCCCGTTGGTCAACAGCAGGAAGCTCAACGTCTTCACCTCGGCCGTCATCTGGGTGCTGATCCTGCTGTCGATCATCCTCACCGCCAGCGTGCTGTTCCCGAGCATCAGCGGGGCCCAAATCGTGGAGGTGCTCGTCGGCGGAGTCGGCCTCGGGATCCTGGTCGGTCTGTACCTGCTCGTGCATGGCCGTCGAACCCAGACCCGCACGACCGTCGACGACGTCCTGGCCGCCACGCCACCACGCGATACGTGGCGGATGCCACCACTCAATCGATTGGTCAGGCCGGTCATGTCCACGCCGCGGAAGATCGGGCTGATCACCCTCCGGGGCTACTTGATCGCCGCCTTCGCCTTGGTCGTGGTGAAAATCGTCCAAGTTGCCATCGGGTGAAGTGACCACCGATGAACGGCTTCCTCGTCACCACATCAGCCCACGATGTCGTCGACTTCGTCGGTTGCGCCGCGGGACTGGCGGTCGCCGCTGAGCAATGACCCCTATGGGGTAGATGGGTGGCCGGCCCCGGCAAACCTGACACTGGCGTCACAGTCCCCGATCCCGGAAGATATGCTCCCCCGGAGCGATCACGAGCCGCGCTCGGGGGTGGATATGAGGCACAACCGTCAAGTGCGCACTGTCGTCCTCGTGCTGCTGGCCAGCCTGCTGGCCGCGGCCTGCGGCGGCGGCGGGTCGAGTCCGGGCGCGTTGACCTCGAACGGGGCCAGCGTCCGCTTGACCCCCGGCGGTACACCGAACCCGGACGGCGTCCTGCGGTACGGCGTGGACTTCCCGAGTGAGTTCACGCCCAACAGCTTCGACCCGGCGCAGAGCCTCAATGCCTGCGACAAAGTCGATGAAGGCCTGGTGTACGACACCCTGACGCAGCTCAGTCCGACCGGTCAGTTGGAGCCCGGTCTGGCGCAGAGCTGGAACTTCACGCCCGGCGGCTACTCGCTCACGCTCCACCTCCGCCCTGCCGTGAAATTCTCCGACGGCAGCCCAGTCGACGCCACCGCCGTCAAAGCCGCCATCCTGTACAACAAAACCAGCCCGCTGCGCACCTCACTGTTGGTGATCAAGAACATCACGGTGGTGGACCCGCTCACCCTGACGCTCAACCTCTCGTCACCCACACCTGCGGATCTGCTGTACGCCTTCAACGATCTCGACGGGATGATCGCCGACGCGGCAAACGCCAAGACGCTCGCCAAGGCGCCCGTCGGATCGGGGCCCTACGTCCTGGCGTCGGCCAACGCCGGCGAAATCGTGCTCAAGAAGAACCCGAATTACTGGAACGCGGCGGCCTACCAGCCGGCGGAGATCGATTTCGTGCAGGTCGCCAACGGACCACCGTCCGTCGCCGCCCTGGAGGCCGGGACGATCGACATGACCCAGTTCATGCCCGAGTCGCTCGCCACGGTGAAGGGCGACTCGTCGTTGGGGTACGCGGTCCAGCCGTCCCACGAATACCTGACCATCCAGTTCCGCCTCGACAGCCCGCCAGTCAACAACGAACTGGTGCGGCAGGCGATCAATTACGCGGTCAACCGCACCGAGATCAACAATGTGGTCCTGGCCGGCACCGGTCGGGTCACCGACGAGACGTTCGCCTCCGACCAGCCGGTGGCGTACAACCCATCGGTCGCCAACGAGTACACCTATAACCCGGCCAAGGCCAAGCAACTTCTGGCCCAAGCCGGCTATCCCCACGGCGTCACGGTGACGCTGGTGATCCCGGCTGGGGTGACCCTGTCCAACCGGGAGGCCCCGCTGCTCAAAAACGAGATGGCGCCCGCGGGGATCGACCTCAAGATCATCTCGGTGGATCCGGGGTCGTTGCTCACCAACTTCTACGAACACAAGCAGAACAACGCCATCACCATCCCGTACCCCGCCGAGGAGGAGTACGCCCGCGAGCTCTACGACCAGTACGGGGCCAAGGGATTTACCGCCATCCTCACCGGCTCGGTGCAGGGAGGCCAGTACGAGCAACTCCTGATCGAGGGTCAGGGCACGCTCGACCCGACCACGCTGAAGCCGATCATGCAGCAGGCCGCCGCCATCACCACCAACAAGGCGCTCCAGGTCCCGATCGCCTTCATGGCCCAGATGGTGGGCTGGAACGGCTCCAGGATCGGGGGCACGCCTGTCGCGGGCAGCGACCCGTGCCGCCCGGTCTTCACCGGGCTCTACGTGAAGAAGTAGATGGGAGCATTCATCGGCCGCCGGTTGGTGGCCATGGTGCCGCTGCTGGTGCTGATCACGATCGGCGTCTACGCCTTCGTGCTCCTCATCCCCGGCGACCCGGCGCGAACGCTGGCCGGGGGACTCAACGCCCAGCCCTCCGAGATAGCCCGTATCCGCCACCAGCTCCACCTCGACCTGCCCTTCTTCGCGCAGTACTGGCGCTGGGTAACCCACGCCGTGCGCGGCGACCTGGGTACCTCGCTGTTCCAGCACGAGTCGGTGGCGTCGGCGATCGGCAGCCGGTTCCCCCTCACGCTGTCCCTGGCCCTGGGCGGTCTGGCCGTGTCCATCCTGATCGGCCTGCCCGTCGGCATCCTGGCCGGCACGCGGCCGGGAACGCTGGCCGACCGGTCCGCCACCGTGGCGTCGAGCGCCGGGATCGCCATGCCCGACTTCTGGCTGGCGATCATCCTGGCCTTGATCTTCGCGGTCAAGCTGCACCTGCTGCCCGACCTCGGGTACGTCGGGCTCACCCGCTCGCCGTGGGGGTGGTTGGAGCATCTCCTCCTGCCGTGGTTCGCGCTCGGAGTCGCCGGCGGCGCCACCCTGGCCCGCCAGGTCCGCGGCGAGCTGATCGACGTGCTCGACCGCGACTACATCCGCACCGCCAGATCACTCGGCATAACCGAGCGCCAGGTGATCGGCCGCCTCGCCCTCAAGAACGCCCTGACCCCAGCGATGACGATCGTCGGCATCCAGTTCGCCTACCTCCTCGGCGGGACCGTCATCATCGAGCAGATCTTCTCGATTCCCGGACTCGGGAGCCTCATGCTCCAGGCCATCGACACCAAAGACCTCCCCGTCATCCAGGGCGTTGTCCTGTTGACTGCGGTGATCTTCGTCGTCGTCAACCTGGTCGTCGACATCGGGTACGGCATCCTCAACCCCAAGGTCCGAGTGTCGTGATCGCCGTCGTCGACGAGGACCCGGTCGAGCCAACCGACGCCCGGCAATTCCTCTCGCGGTTCCTGCACGACCGGGTGGCCATGTGCGGCGCCACGTACGTACTGCTGCTCGTCGTCGTGGCGGTGCTCGCCCCCGAGGTCGCCCCCCACTCACCCACGGCGAATTTCCCGGTCATAAACGCCGGCCCATCCGGGGCCCATTGGCTCGGGACCGACGACGTCGGCCGGGATCTGCTCAGCCGGCTGATTTTCGGCGCCCGCATCTCGCTCGAGGCCGCCACCATCGTGGTGGTGCTCGCCCTGGCGATCTCCGTGCCGATCGGTCTCACCGCCGGCTACTTCTCCGGCCGCACGGACAATGTGCTGATGCGCCTGATGGACGCCATGTTCGCGTTCCCCCCGCTGATCCTGGCCATCACGGTCGCGGCGCTCCTCGGCCGCAGCCTGCACAACGAGTCCATCGCCATCGCGGTCACCTTCATCCCCGGGCTGGCCCGGGTCGTGCGGGGGCAGGTCCTCGCCGTCCGCGAGGAGACCTACATCGAGGCGTCACGCTCGCTCGGGGCCGGGCCGCTTCGCATGATCCGGCGGCATGTGCTGCCGAACGTGGCGTCCCCGCTCATCATCCAGGCGGCCATCAGCTTCGGATATGCCTTGCTCGCCGAGGCGGGGCTGAGCTTCCTCGGGCTGGGCGTGCAGCCGCCCAGCGCCAGTTGGGGGGTGATGCTGCAGGAGGCCTATCAGTTTGTCCTCAGCGACCCGTGGGCCACCATCATTCCGGGCCTCGCCATCGCCTTCACCGTGCTGTCGTTCAACTTCGTCGGCGACGGGCTGCGAGACGCCCTGGGCCGAGAACGGGCCAAGGGTCGGTCGTGACCGCCCGCCGCGAGTCCCTGTCCGCACGACCGGGAGCGGGGAGCTCGACCGTGGCCGCGACGGCGCCACGAGAGAAGCCGATCACCAGCGAGCCGCTCCTGCGCGTGGCCGGTCTCGAGGTCCGGTTCCTCATGGCCGGGACATGGCACCCGGTGGTGGAGGACGTCAGCTTCGACGTCGGCGCCGGCGAGACGCTCGGCCTGGTGGGTGAGAGCGGCTGCGGGAAGACCGTGTCGTCGCTCGCCGTCATGGGCCTGATCCCCCGCGCCAACGGCCGGATCACGGCCGGCTCGGTGCGTTTCCAAGGCCGGGACCTGCTCCAGATCCAGGCCGAGGAGCTGCGGCAGGTCCGGGGCGACCGCATCGCCATGGTCTTCCAGGAGCCGATGACGAGCCTCAATCCGGCCTTTACGGTCGGCGATCAGATCTCCCTGGCCGTGCGTTCCCATCGCCGGGTGTCGAAGGCCGGTGCGAGGGCCCGGGCCGTCGAGGTACTGGACCGGGTGGGCATCCCCGACGCCCGCCGCCGGCTCGACGACTACCCGCACACCTTCTCCGGCGGCATGCGCCAGCGGGCGATGATCGCCATGGCCCTGGCGTGCGAGCCGAGTCTGCTGATCGCCGACGAGCCCACCACCGCCCTTGACGTGACCGTCCAGGCCCAGATCCTCGAGTTGCTGCGGTCGCTCACGGACGAGACCGGAATGGCAATGCTGTTCGTCACGCACGACCTCGGCGTCGTCGCCGACATCTGCGACCGGGTGGCCGTCATGTACGCCGGGCAGATGGTCGAGCAGGCGCCGACTGACCAGCTCTTCGTCCGCCCCCGCCACCCCTACACCGAGGGCCTCCTCGCCTCCATGCCGCAGTGGTCGGTCCCCGGGCAGCAGCTGGCGGTGATACCTGGCAAGGTGCCCCCGGCCGGCCGGATGCCGACCGGATGCCGGTTCCGGAGCCGCTGCTCCTACGCAGCCGCGGGCTGCGAGGAGCCGGTGGCGGTCGTCGAGGGCGGAGCCGACACGGCCGTCCGCTGCGTGCGCCACGAGGAGCTGACCCTGCGGGGCGCGCCGGACCAGCTGGCCGAGGCGGTCGCAACTCCGCCCATCCAGCGGGAGCCCCTCCTCGTGATCAAGGGGCTCCGCAAGGAGTTCCCGGTCACCTCCGCGCTCCTCCGGCGGCTGCGGGGCCAGGTCAAGGCGGTCGACGGGATCGACCTCACCGTCGGTGCCGGAGAGACCGTCGGCCTCGTCGGTGAGAGCGGCTCGGGGAAGTCGACCGTCGCCCGCCTCGTGCTCCGCCTGATCGACCCGAGCGGGGGCACCGTGGTGGTGGACGGACACGACCTGGCCGCGCTGCGGGGCCGAGGCCTGCGCCAGGCCCGGGCGGAACTGCAGATGGTCTTCCAGGACCCCTACTCCTCGCTCGACCCTCGATCGACCATCGGGCGGAGCGTGGGCGAGCCGCTGGAGATCCACCGGGGCGCGCACGGGGTGGAGCGGGACCGGCGCGTCGCCGAGCTGCTGGCGCTCGTCGGTATCGCCCCACACCTGGCCGGGCGGCTCCCGCACGAGTTCAGCGGCGGCCAACGCCAGCGCATCGCCGTCGCCCGGGCCCTGGCCCTCGAGCCGAAGCTGCTGGTGTGCGACGAGCCGGTCAGCGCCCTCGACGTCTCAACCCAGTCACAGGTGATCAACCTGCTCGCCGACCTGCAAGACCGACTGGGCCTGGCCTACCTCTTCATCGCCCACGACCTGTCGGTCGTCCGCCACCTCAGCCACCGCATCGCCGTGATGTACCTGGGCCGCATGGTGGAGATCGGCCCGGCCGAGGACGTGTACCAACGGCCGACCCACCCCTATACGGAGGCGCTCCTCTCCGCCATCCCCATCGCCGACCCGGTGCGCCAGCGCCAGCGCAAACGCATCGTGCTGCGCGGCGAGGTGCCGAGTCCGCTCAATCCTCCGAGCGGCTGCCGCTTCCACACCCGGTGCCCCTACGCCATGGAGATCTGCCGCGAGATCGACCCGGCGCCGTTCGAAACACCGACTGGCGCCACCACCTGGTGCCACCTCCATACCAGCGGGCCGGTCCTGGCGGGAGCGCCGGTGTCGACGCTCCCGCCCGCCTGAATCAGGCCTTCCCTCTGACGCCGATGTCAGAATATGCCATGGACGTACGATCGATCGAAGATGTCGCGCCCGAGATCGAGCACAACGGGACGGTTCCGGTGTGGTGGCTGGTGCGACCCCGGGAGCTGTTCGACATCACGCGCGGCGGGCACCTCGAATTGGTGAGCGAGTTCGAAGTCGCGGGCGGCGGCCGGGTCGACCCGCATCAGCATCCGACCCACGAGTTCTACTACGTGACCTCGGGCCGGGGGATGATGACCATCGAAGACGAGGACAGGGAGATCCGCCAGGGCGACCTCGTCCACATCCCGCCCAACGCCGTGCACAGCCTGCGCCCGGTCACGGACAACGCGTCGATCCACTGCTTCTGTTTCGCCGTCGGCGAGCCGGACGCCGGTCCGGTCGACTACACCTCGCACTGAAGACCTACGGCCGGATCACGCTGTCGGTGTCGAGCCCGAGCAGCTCGACCGTGGTCGCCCCCTCCCGCAACTGGGAGAACATCCTCGTCTCCTTTTCCGCCCGCGCTCGGCCCCGCTCGATGGTGGGGTGCAGCTCCCCGCGAGCAATCACCGTCACACCGTCGCGGTCGGCAACGACCCAATCACCGGACTGGACGTCCACGTCGCCGACCCGGGCCACGCCCCCCATCTCGCCGCCGGCCACCTTCGCCGCCCCGCGGAGGGCGACCACGGCGCTGAAGACGGGAAAGCGGTGGGCCTCGAGGGCGGCCACGTCGCGGACCCCCCCATCGATCACCAGCCCCCGGAGGCCGCGGGCTTCCGCACCCGTGGTGAGCACCTCGCCCCAATAGCCCCGCTCCGGAGGATCGGTGGCGACCACCAGGACCGAGCCGGCTGGCGCCTCGACCACGGCGGCGTGGACGGCGAGGTTGTCGGCCGTGGCGCACGTCACCGAGTAGGCGGGACCGGCGGTCGCGGCGCCAGGCCACACGGCTCGGATGCGAGGGTGCATCGGCATCCCACCGCTCTCGCCCAGCGTCGCCGAGCCGAGTGCGAGCAAGATGCGCGCCAGATCATCTGCATCGGAGTTCTCTGACACCGCCGTCAGTGTATGGTCGGCCGGGCTCGGAGTCAGCCGGCCCGCTCAGACGTCAGGGCTCCGATGTTGCGGATGGCAAGGGCCACGAGCGTCAGCGTCGGGCCATATCCGGCCCCAGTCGGGAACACTGACGAGTCGGCCACCACCACGTTGGGCACGTCGTGGACGCGCCCCCACGGGTCGCAGACCGACGTCGCCGGGTCCTGACCCATACGGGTCGTGCCGGCGACGTGCCGGGAGATCGGGACGGGGTCGAACGGTCCCGGTGAGGTGTACGTGAGCGCCCACTTGGCGCCCGCCGTGCGCAGGCAGGCCTCCAGCTTCGGCCCGTAATATTCGGAGGCGGCCTGCTCGTGGCGGTGCGGTCGGTACGTCACCCGCAGGGCCGGAAACCCGCGGACGTCGCGCACGGACGGATCGAGGTCGACGCGGTTGGTCAGCTGGGGAAGGTCTTCGCCCTGCATGCAGAAGCCCCAGAGGTGCTCACGCATTTGCGAGCGGCGCATGGCGTCCTTGTGGTCGCGGCCCCAGGGCGCCAGCTTGGCCTCGAGGACAGGGTGGGCGGGACCGGCGTGCTCGACCATCCCACCCTTAAACCACGGCAGCCCGGCCTCTCGGGCCGCGGCGAGCGACTCGGGATCGGGGAGAAGAAAGTCGTCGTGGACGTGGGTGACCGACCGGCCCTTGTGCCCGTGGATGCGCATGGGCATCTCCCCCATCACGTAGGTCTGGAGGTGGAACATCACGTTGCGGCCGATCAGCGGGTGCTCGAATCCCGACAGCAGGAGCAGCCGCGGTGTCTCCAACCCGCCGGCAGCCAGGATCACGTGCCCGCCGGCCTCCGTCCGGGTCACGCGGTCAGGACCGATGTACTCCACCCCGGTGGCGCGCCCGTTGCTCACGATGATCCGCGACACGAACGTCTCGGCCCGCAACTCGGCCCGGCCGCTCATCAGGGCCCGTCGCAACGACGCCACCGGGTCGCCCTTGGCGTGAATCGGGCAGCCGAAGAAGGCACAGAAGCCGCAGTTATTGCACGCCGGGCGGCCGTCGTAGGGCACCGAGTTGACGGCGGTGGGCGCCGGGTACGGATGCCAGCCGTGCTTTTCGGCCGCGGCCGACGTCAGCAGCGCTCCGTACATCGGTGCACCCGGTGGCATCGGGTAGGGACCCGAGCGGGGCGCCGCGAACGGGTTCGCACCGGCTTCGCCCGCGACCCCGATGAGTCGTTCGGCCTCGGCGTACGCGGGCTCCAGGTCGCCGTAGCCCAGCGGCCAGTCGGCCACGGCCGCGCCGTCGACGGGACCCCAGTCGGAGCGCATGCGGAAGTCGTCCTGGCGGAAGCGGGGAACCTTCCCGTCGGCGTGGGTGCCTCCGCCACCGACCGTGGAAGGCACGTTGTTGACCTCGCCGGTGCGAATCCGCTCGCCGTCCTCCTCGTTGGTCCGGAACGTGCGCGGCTCGAGCAGTGGATCGGGGCCGAGGAAGTGCCGGCTCATGAACTTGATCTCGTCGTTCGAAAAATCGGTAGCCAGCTGGCTGGGGTCGGCCGTGTCGATCAGGTGGTTGCGGCCCTTCTCGAAGATCACCACCGACCACCCAGCGGCGGTGAGGACGTCCGCGGCGGTGGAGCCCCCGGGTCCCGATCCGATAATGACGGCATCGAAATCACGGGTGGTCACGGTTGGCGGACCTCGTCGTCGGTGTAGCCGCGGGGTTGCACGTCGCCGGCGAAGCCGATGTACGACCACCCCACGCCGTCGCGGTTGCCGCCGTACTCAGGGGCGCCGTACATCCCCTCGCAGGCGTGCTCGTACACCAGCTTGGTGAACTCTTCATGGGTGCGGAGCCGCCGGTCCTGCTCCTCGGCCTCGACGTCGGCGAAGTCGGCGCCGAGCAGCTCCAGCCCGGCGGCGTAGCGCTCTTGGAGCCCAACGACTGGACCGTTCCACTCCCGCTCGGGTATTCCGAGCGACCCCTCGATTCGGGTCCGCCACGCCAGCTCGTCGAGCGCGGTCAGGCGGTGGAACGTCGCGAACCCCGGCGATCCGCCGAACCGGCCGGAGAAGGCACCGCCTGCCCAGATGCGGGGCGGATCGAAGGTGAAGGCCCCGAGCAGGCCGTCGATGTAGTGGGCTACCCCGGCTTCGGCCGCCCCCGGGTCGTCATCGGTCGGGATCAGCCGGGCACAGACGGCCTCGACGACGCGGAACTGGTCGTCGGAGAAATGGGCCCGCAACTAGAGCACGACCTCGACGACGACACCCAGGTCCCGTTCCAGGTAGGCGATCTCGTTGTCGTCGGCGAAGCCCTGGCCCTGGACGTTGACGAGGTCCACGTAGTCGGTGATCGGGAACGGGCCCCAGTGCCAGGTTCCCAGCGCCAGGTTGACCCCCGCACTCCCGTCACACACAAATGCCCGCAGGTGGGCGAGGTGGTCCTCAGTCGAGAAGTCGTAGGCGGCCGCGGCGACGACGAGGAGCGTCGCTTTGCCGCCCAGGGCGACGAGAGCCTGGGTGGCTTTGTGATGCCGGTTGAGGTGATCGCAGCGGAGGGATTGGCGGTCGTAGTGCAGTACGTTGAGGTGGAAGACCTCTCCCTCGCGCAGTTCCATTACTGCGTCCCCAGCGGCGAGGACTTGACCGAACGGAGCGAATGCAGCCTCGCTGAGTGGCTCCGCTCGGACCGTATGGGTGGTGGTCATCGTCGTAGTATGCATCGTGTCCTGGTTCGCCGCCGGAAAGGGCGCCACCTGATCACGTAGATCGTCCCGGCGGGAGCCACGCGGTCACGGTAGCCCTGTTACGGTCGTCGCCGTCCGGTGTCGAGGGGAGGTCGAGGTGGCAGTCGTTGGGTTAGCGAACCTGGCCGTCAAGGTGATCGATCTCGACGCGGCATGTGCCTTTTATGCCGACGCGGGTGGCGAAGTGCGGGACCGCATGAGGTGGCACGACGGTGAGCGCGCCGACGTGTCGTTGGGACCAGTCAAGATCACGCTGTTCACGCGGGCGCTCTATGAGGACTCGGTGGACCTTCCGGCCGAAGGGTTCCTGCATCCGGCGTTGTTCACCGACGATCTCGATGCCGAGCTGCAAGGTCATGACGTGATCTGGGGCCCTGACGTTGTCGAGGGGGCATTCGGGAAGCGGCGGGTCGCCTTCGTCACTGCGCCGGGCGGGATCCGGCTCGAGTTCATGGAGCAGCTCGCCCCGCCCGCAGAAACGGTGCCGACGACAGAAGGGGTTCATCGATGAGAGTGACTCGGTTCCACCACGTGTCGGTCAACTCGAACGCCGCCCCGCTCGAGGAAATGGTCCGGTTCTATCGTGACGTGCTCGGCCTCGATGACAAGCTGCGGCCCGAAATCCCCGGCATCCCCGGGCACTGGCAGGCGGTCGGTGATCTCGAGCTGCACCTCGTCGGCGCGCCTCCACGCGGTACTCCCATCGATTCGACCGGGCATCACTTTTGCGTCGCGGTGGAAGACCTCGATACTACGGTGGCAGAGCTGGAGACACGCGGCATCGACTACGAGCGGGCGGTCCAGGGCGAGAACACCGTGCAGATATGGATCAACGATCCGGCCGGTAACACGATCGAGCTGCAACAGGAGACACGCGATACATGACGTTCGCGCCGTACGACCGTCCAGTTCGGGCGGCGTTCGTTGGTCTCGGACGTATCTACGACCTGAACGTCCGGGCCTACCTGAACAATCCCGATGTAGAGGTGGTGGCGCTGGTCGACCCGAGCGAGGAGCGTCGGGCGGAACGTCAGGACGACTGGCCGCACGCCCAAACGTTCGCCTCCGCGGCCGAGCTCGCAGCGAGCGGCCTCGAGGTCGATGCGGTCGAAGCGTTGTTGCCGATCCCGTTGCATACCGACGGGGTTGTCGAGCTGCTCGGATACGGCTGGCATGTCAACCTGCAGAAGCCGATGTGCAACGACCTCGCCAGCGCGCGACGCATGCTCGACGCGGCCGACGCGAACGGCCGGGTGTTGCGCGTCATGGAGAACTACTTGTTCTACGAGCCATTGCGGAAGCTCAAAGAGGCAGTCGAGTCCGGGGTGCTCGGCGAGGTGAGCGGATACCACATGAAGATGGTGGCGAGCGGCCGGGGCGGCTGGGATGTGCCGGCGAGCGCCTACGAGTGGCAGTTCCAGCAGATGCGAAGCGGCCGCGGCATTCTGGTGTTCGACGACGGCTGGCACAAGCTCTCCACCGCGCTCTGGCTGTTCGGGCCGATTCGGGAGGTGCGGGCATGGGTTGGCAACACCGAAGTCGTGCCGGGCATCGCGGTCGACGCACCCACCACCATCGTGTGGGAGCACGACAACGGGATCCGAGGCGTGTGGGACATCACCCTGGCGGTGGACATGTATCTCCGCTCCGACTACTACACCAATGACGAGCGGTGGGAGGTCACCGGCCGCCGCGGCTACGCCCGCGTCAATCGGTGTACGGGCCGCGGTATCCAGCAACCCAGCCTAGAGGTGTACGCCGACGGCGAGATGCGCGCTTATCACGCGCTCGACGACGACTGGGCCAGCAGCTTCCGCGACTCGGGTCGTCACTGGCTCCGGTGGCTGCGCGGCAGCGACGGGCCTCTTCTTTGGAGCGGCGAGGAGGCCGTCGACGTCCTGTGCTTGGCGCTGGCTTCCTACATGAGCAGCGCCGCGGGCGGCGTTGGCATCAACCCCGCAACTATCACGTAGCGCACCAGTGGTGAATCCTAAGCAGCCGCGACCGACGCAACCACTGGCACGCGGCGCCGCGGCGCCGTGCGACTGGCACGGCTGCGCCTCATGACGTCCGTGAGGTGCCGCACGCTCGGGCTTGGATTTATGATCCGAGCGGCACTGCCGGACGCCTCGGCTGCGCCGGCCGCCGCCTGCACGCTGGCCCATCCCGCGGTGTCGATAAACCGCACACCGCTCAGGTCGAGGTCAATATCGCCCTTCCGCTGGGACAGCAGGGCCACCAGCGAGAGCAACTCGGCGCGTGACGCGGCGTCGATCTCTCCGGACAGGGCGATGATCCATCGGTCGGTGCGGGTGACGATCGTCGAGAATGGCAGCTCGATCTGAGTCATGACGGTTCTCCTTTTCGGGTACGGCTCGTCTCCCCTATCAAAGCAACGGCAGATGAACTGCACCTGAGTCGGGGCACGGAGAACCCTGAGACTTCACGCTTCGAGGGCTCATTCGATTGACTGAAGGCCCGTCGGGCCCACCCGGTACGCCGGGTCCGTGTAGGAGTCGTCCACGGCCAGGTCAGCGACGCTCTCGCCCACCTGCTCGGCGCTGAGAGTCCCGCCGAATCGGCCTTCGAGGAACTGCGCTTCGCTCATTCCGGCCATCGCCGCGTACCGCTCGGTATATATCTTCCCAAGGCCGGTGGCCGGCGTCAGCTGGGGCAGGACGGACACGAAGCGGATGTCCGCTCCTAGGCGCTCGGCTTCGAGTCCGGCATAGGAGCTGATGAGCTTGATGGTGGTCTTGGCTCCCGCGTAGCCGCCGCTCAGCGGCGAACCCCCCAATGCAGCCCCGCTGGATAGGTTCACAACCACCGACCCGGGGTCGAGCGGCGCCGTCAGGACCTCCCGGGTGAAGTTGAACACGTGCTGGACATCCACGTTCCAGTTGGTGCTGAACGTCTCCCAGGTTTGCTCCCGAATCGATCCGACCGGAGGGGTCGCGCCGGCGTTGAGCACAACGGTCTGGGGTCGATAGTCCGAGATCAGTTGCGTGGCCACGGTCGGGTCAGCCACGTCAGCGACCTCGGGGGTGAAGGCGTCGCCCAGATGCTCCTTGAGCTCGGCGAGCAGCTCTTGGTTGCGAGCAACACCCACGACGTAGGCGCCTCGCTCGACGAGCGAGACGGAGATTGCCCGCCCGAAGCCCCGGCTTGCACCAGTGACGAGTGCGGTTGTTCCTGCGAGTTGGCGAACAGTCATGATTCTTGCCTTCTTTCTGGTTGGTTTTGGTTACGTTGACGAGTGGCTTGCTCACTCGGCCACCGCGCCCGCGATGTCAAGGGAAGCGACGCCGGCGAGGTCTCGTTGCTCGGCACTCTCCACCGCCTTGGCCGTCTTGGCGCGACGGGCGAGCCCGAACGCCACGGGGATGGCAACCAATCCGGTCAGACCACAGACCCACAGAGCCGAGGTGAACCCGCCAGTGAGGGCGGCCGCGCTTGCGTAGCCGTGGTGGACCAGCGTGTGGAAGCGGGAGGTGGCGATGGACGAGGCGATCGCCACTCCGATGGCGCCACCGAGCTGCTGCGACGTGCTGATGAGCCCGGAGGCCACTCCGGCGTCGCGCTCGGTGACACCGGTGAGGGCGCCGATCGAGACGGGAATGAAGGCAAATGCCACGCCGATGCCCGCCACGAAGAACGGTCCTGCCAAGTCCTGCCAGAAGTTCCCGTGCGGCGGAATCCGCGTGGCCCATAGGATGCCGGCTCCGATGAGAGCCATCCCGAATACCATGACCCGCTTGGGCGAAGTCTTGGTGACCAGTTTCTGGGACGGGCCGGCGAAGGCCAAAGCAGTCGCCGAGGTGGTCAGCCAGGCCAGCCCGGTCTTGAGGGCTGAGAACCCGAGCACCTGCTGCATGTAGAGGGTGCCGACAAAGATGAAGGTGTAGAAGCTCCCGGTAAGCAAGAAGGCAACGGCGTTGGAGCCGGCAACGGTGCTCAGGCGGAACAGGCGGAGCGGCAGCAGCGGTGCCTCGACCCGGGTTTCGATGACCAAGAAGGCCACGAGCAGAGCTGCCGCCGCAGTGAGCATGGCCACGGTCTGGGTGGCAGCCCAACCAACCTGCGGCGCCTCCGAGACGGCATAGACGAGCATCACCAGGGCCGAAGTGATGGACGCCACGCCGAATGGGTCGTAACGCCGCCGCGCTTCGGTCGCCTTGCTTTCGGGCACGACCGTGGGCGCCAAGGCCAGGGCAGCCGCCCCGATGGGCACGTTGAGGAAGAAGATGTACTCCCACCCGACGTAGCGGGTGAGCAGGCCGCCGGCGAGCAACCCGACCGTGGCCCCCATGGCACCCATTGCCCCCCAGATGCCAAGAGCCTTATTGCGCTCGGCGCCCTCGGGAAACATGTTCATCACGATGGACAGGGCGGCCGGCAGGACGATGGCCGCCCCGAAGCCCTGGAATCCACGCATGATGATCAGGAAGGTGTCCGAGGTGGCCAACCCACAAGCAAGGGACGCAGCAGAGAAGACGGCCAGACCCACCATGAGCAGGCGTCGACGCCCGAGCAGGTCGGCGGCGCGCCCGCCGAGGAGCAGGAAGCCGCCGAAAGTAAGCCCGTAGGCGGTGACCACCCACTGCAGGTCCGACTCGGGGAAGCGCAGCTTCACGCCGATGGTCGGCAGGGCCACGTTGACGATCGTGAGGTCCACGATGGTCATGAAGTACGCCACGACCAGCAGGGCGAAGGCCCGCCAGCGCCGCACGGTCGGCTCGGAGACGACGTCGGGCGCCGTTTGGCTCCGGAGCGATGCTGCCACGAGACGGGGAGACGGAATCCGCCATCGATCCTCGGTGTGGTCTGAAGGGGTTCTGCCCGGGGTCATCGTGAGGCTCCTGTCTCGTTGTTTGGAGTACGACAGTTGAAACACCGAGCCGCAGCCCGATTGAGCGATGAATCTGCGGCACGGTTCGTGTTACAACCTCCAGGAGGTCTCACGTGGAAAGGAGGCGAAATCGATGACCGATTCGGTGCTGGCCCGGGCCCAGGCCGGCGATAGCGACGCCTTCGCCGAACTCACCGACCCCTACCGTCGGGAGCTCCATGTGCACTGTTACCGGATCCTCGGATCGTTCCAAGACGCCGAGGACTTATTCCAGGAGACTCTGTTGTCAGCATGGCAAGCACTCGATCGCTTCGACGGGCGCTCGCTTCGGGCCTGGCTCTACCGCATCGCAACCAACCGCTGTCTCAACTATCTCCGCGACTCGTCGCGTCGTCCCAAGGCCACCGACATGCTGGACGCCAGGGGTTCGCTGTTCTCCGATGCCTCCACCCACTCGGACGAACCGTGGTGGCTCGAACCATATCCGGACGCCCTGATTGACGAATTCGAACCGGGCCCCGAGGCCCGCTATGACGCAAGGGAGTCCATCGCTCTATCGTTCGTGGCCGGACTCCAACGTCTTCCGACGCAGCAGCGAGTAGCTCTGGTTCTACGCGACGTTCTTGGCTTTTCGGCGGCGGAGGTCGCCAAGATGCTCGATTCGACGCCGGCGTCGGTCAACAGCGCACTCCAGCGGGCCCACGCTGGCTTTCACCCCGCGGGAGATCCGGATCGCGCCAGACTTCCGCGATCCCCGCACGAAGCGGAAGTCGTCGACCAATTCGTCGACGCAATCCAGCAGGGTGACTTCGATCGCGTCGTGGCGCTGCTGACCGACGATGCCAGACTCAACATGCCCCCCGAGCCCTTCGAATTCCACGGGCCGCGACCCATCGCGCAATTCCTCCACCGGGCGGCGTTCTGGGGAGATCTCAAGGTGGTTCCGACGAGAGCCAACAACGATCCCGCATTCGGGTACTACCGACCGGATCCGAACACCAACGTCTACCGCGCGAGCGGGCTTGTCGTATTGACTGTTGTAGGTGAACAGGTTTCCTCGATGACGAGGTTCGCCGACAAGGGCTTGTTCGCCAACTTCGGACTTCCACGAACCTTTCCTAAGTCGTAGTAGCACTCTGATTCGGCCACCGGGTGCATCAGTTGTCGAGCGCGGTGTCGCGGGCGACCTTCTCCCACAGTGCGAGCTCGGCGCCCACGCCGGAGAGGTGGGCCTGGATCGCATCGACGGCATCGTCGCCGAGCGGCAGGCGCAACGGCGTCTGGTCGGCATCGAGCGCGGTGAGGATCGCCGCCGCGGCCTTCGCCGGATCGCCCGGCTGGAACCCGTCACCCCCAGCGACCAGGCGGCGCGTCTCGCCGACCGTGGTCGAGTACGCCTCAATCTCGGCGCTCTCGCTCCCGTTGGTGAACAGCCCCGTCCGAAACGCTCCTGGCTCGACCACAAGCACCTTGATGCCGAGCGGTCGGACCTCATCGGCGAGCGCCTCGGAAAGGCCTTCAAGGGCGAACTTGGTGGCGCTGTAGGCGGAGAACCCGGCGAAGGACAGCTGACCGCCCATGCTGCTTAGTTGGACGATCGCACCGGAACCGCGGGATCGCATCTGTGGAAGCACGGCACGGGTGAGGGCCGCGGGCCCAAAGAGCTGCAGTTCGAAGAGCGATCGCAATTCAGCGTCAGTCGTCTCCTCGAGCGCTCCGACGTGCGTCCGACCCGCGTTGTTGACCAGCACATCGATCCGACCGTGCCGACGAAGCACGTCGTGCACCATCGCTTCGATCCCCGAAGCATCGGTCACGTCCAACTGCGCCGCGTCGACCTGTCCGGGGTAGCGATCGACGAGGTCGACCAGCGCCGACGGCCGCCGAGCCGTAGCGACGACCACATCACCAATGGCGACGGCGGCCTCGACGATCGCCCGACCGAAGCCGCTGTTCGCTCCAGTGACGAGCCACACCCGCTTCGTTGCTTCACCCATTTGGTCCTCCTCCGATCGTTTTCTCCATGGTGCGTCGGTGGCCGGAAAAGGTCCAATACCTGTTACCATAACCAACGGTTATGGATGTGCATTGTCGAGACTTGCGCTACTTTGTCGCCGTCGCCGAAGAGCTGCACTTCACCCGCGCCGCCGAGCGCCTGTTCATCTCGCAGCCGGCATTGAGCAAGCAGATCCGTGTGCTCGAACGAATCCTTGGTGCACCCCTGTTCGATCGGCGCGGCCGTGAGGTGTGCCTCACGCCCGTGGGCGAGGCGCTGTTGCCACGCGCCCAGCAGGTGCTGGCCGAATGGGAGACGGCCGAGGCGTCGGTCGAGCACGCCAAGCGGACCCAGCAGACCACCCTCGTCATCGGCATGAGCACCAGTCCCGGACGCGGCGGCCTGCTGCCCGCGATCCGCTCCCGTTTCAGCCAGGAGCACCCTGCCGCAAGACTCACGCTCCGTCAGTTCAACTGGGAGGATCCGACCGCCGGGCTCGCCGATCATTCGAGCGACGTGGCCTTCGTCTGGATGCCCCTCCCCTCCCCCAGGCGCTACCGCTGGATCGTCGTCGCCGAGGAGCCGTCCCTGGTGGCAATGCCAGAAAGCCACCGGCTGGCACGCTTGGACGAAGTGGACTTCGGGGACCTCCTCGACGAACCGTTCCTGGCCCTTCCGGCGAGCGCGGGACCGTTGCGCGATTACTGGCTCGGCATGGACCACCGGAATGGGCGGGCACCGACGATCGGAGCCGAAATCGCCAGTGCCGACGAGACCTACGAAGCGCTCGTAGACGGCCGTGGTGTGTGCCTGCTCGCCAGCGGTAACGTCTCTCTGGTAGAGCGGGGCGGCGTTGTTACCCGTCCGGTCAACGGAATCTCGCCAAGCCGGCTCGCGCTGGCCTGGCGCAAGGACCACAACCACCCGCTCGTTCCGACCTACGTTGAGTGTGCCCGCCAGGCCGTCCCCAGGTATTAGCGCTCCCGGTCAGGCCCAGGGCGGCTTGGCGGGTCCCTCACCCGTCGTGATCAAGCGCTTGAGGCTCGCGTTGACGTAGAAGCCCCATGCGCTCGAACAGGCGTCGAAACACTCGAAATCGGGCACCAAACCGAGGTGCGAGAAGCGGACCTCGGTCCTATCTTCCATCCGGGTGATCTCGAAGTTGATCTCCGTCCCCGTCCACTCGTTCGGATCCTGGGGGCCCTCGAGGTGGGCGTCGACGACGTGCCAGACGACCTTTTTGCCAGGGATGAGTTCAGCGATCTTCTGCTTGGAGTAGTGGGCACCTGGGTAGCGGTAGGTGAACTCGTCCCCAATTGTGTCGGTACTTCCCTCGACGTCTCCGGTCCACCACCTTGGTACGTCGACGATGGCGGCGAAGACCTCTTCTGGCGATTGGTCGACGGTGAAGGTGCTAGTGAAGTTCTGTGACATGTGTGGTTCCTCTTTCTCGTGTTGGACCCGTTCCGTGAACTCGATGATCTGGACGTAGCTGCCGTCGGGATCAAGGAGAGTGGCGAACCAAGCTGACGGACGCCGCTCCAGTTCGGTGAGCCACGTCACCCCGACCGAGTTGAGATGAGTCTCAGTTGCATGGGCGTCCTCGACGTGGAAGTTCACGATCGTCCGGGCCGGCTCCGGGTTCTTGTCCGCCACATCGGTCCGCTTTTCGAACACGAGCAACACTCCGCCGACGTTGAGCGGACCTTTCTCCGGCTGATCCGGTGCGAACGCTGCCCGGTACCAGGAACGCAGTCGATCAGGATCCGTACTGCCAACCAGGACGCTTCCGAGAGCGGTCGTTGTCATCCGTATCTCCTTTGAGTTAGCTCGTTTGCGGAAATCTGAACGGGACTATCCACGTACCGCGATGGACGCAGGAAGACCTTCACGCGACCGACTCGGCCGCGATTTCGGTTCCGTGTATGGGAAGTTCGACTGCGGTTTCGACCCGGGTGCGGCGCGGCAGAGCACCGGCGGCGATGATGCCGATGGCCGAGAATGCGGCTCCCGCCCATACCGCGTGCTTGAAGTGGTCGATGAAGACGGCCGAAGATGCGTAGACGCCGGAGTTGGCGAAAATGGCGGCCAGGATGGCGATGCCGAACACACCGCCAACTTCGCGGATGGCGCTGTTGGGGCCCGACGCGACAAGGAATCTTCCGGAGCGGCTTGCATGATGAAAGTCACTCTATAGAAGGTCATTGCATCATGCAAGTCCTGGCGATAGATTTGTTTCATGCTTGGTAAGACCTACGACTCGCAGGTGTGCTCGGCGGCGCGTGCCCTCGAATGGGTCGGCGAGCGGTGGACTCTTCTGATTGTGCGAGACGCCTTGTTCGCGGGCGCCACCCGCTTCAGCGACTTCCACAAGGGCCTCGGCATCGCCACGAACATCCTCACGTCCCGACTCGACGGCCTTGTCGAGGCGGGAATCATGGAGCGGCGCGGCTACTCGCAGAATCCTGAACTCCACGAGTACCTACTGACGGATAAGGGCCGCGAACTGGCGCCCGTCCTCGTCGCGCTCACCGAATGGGGCGATCGATGGGCGGCCCCTGATGGCCCACCCGTGCTGTACACCCACGCCCCCTGTGGCGGCGAGATCTCTCAGCAAATCGTCTGCGCCACCTGCGGCCAAGTGCATGACGCGTCCGAAGTGCGAGTCCGGCCGGGACCCGGCATGCCCGCTGACCGCGCCGCCCTGATGACAAGGTAGGTGGGTGGCCCCTCTCCGCGGTGGCGACGGGAGACCCCCCCATGTTCCGCCCTCGGATGGAGGTGTAGCCCGGGCGATTGCCGCCAAACGCCGGACGACACCGAAAGTTGTTGGTGGGCCCAGCCAGACCGACCGACTCAGCGCGCGGGGACTCGCCCAGGGTTGTGGACGTAAGTCCGAGCCGGTGATGCGAAGCTTCCCGTATGTCCACCATATTCAGCTACGTCCCACATCCGCGTATTGCAACCCGGAAGCTCACTGGGCCGCCCAAGGTGGCTGACGTCATCCTTCCGGATGCCCGGGCGCCCTGGCACACGCGTTTTAACGCCGCATTGGCGGTCAAGATCACCACAGGTGTCGGCACCATGTGGTGTGCCTACGCGTTCGCGGCGCTGGCGTTCGTGTCGCTGCCCTCGGCGATTTCATCTGGGAGCGCCGTCACCCTGGTTTCGTGGATCAGCCAGACGTTTCTGCAGTTGGTGTTGCTGAGCATCATCATCGTCGGCCAGAACGTGCTCGCCGCGGCCGCGGACAAGAGGGCAGAAGCCACTTACGAAGACGCCGATGCCGTGCTGCACACTTCGGTTGACATCCAGAGGCATCTGGAAGCCCAAGACGCTGAGATCGAGAAGATCCTGGCCGAAGTGCGCCAACTCCGGACCGCATAGCCATCACTGACGGGAGGTCGAGGATTTCCCGCTCGATTCCCGGTGCAGGTCAGAACGGGTTCGGTCGTTGTTCGCGGAGGACGGGCTCCAGCCTGTCGTTGAACTGGGCGCTGATGGCTGCCGGCCTCGTCGACCGATCTTCCTGGGTGCGGCCGCTTCGACCTGGAGCTGATCGAGAGCCGGACGCTCGATGGTCACACCCAAGAGCTCATCTACCGACCCACCCTCCATTGATATCACTCACCCCACCCTGAAATCCGAAGCGCCCGTAATCGCCGTGCAGACCGGGCGGGCGGTATGAAGAGGGTTCGAAAGGGATCAGGAGGGTTGGTACCTGGTGGCCAGCCCACCTCTGACACCGGCGAGGAACATCGTGCGTTGGTTCTCGCCAAGTTGATCGATGATGCCCGGATCCTCGAGGCCGGGGACGCATACGACCTCGCCGAGGGCCAGCCCCTTCATCGCGGCGTCGACGACCTCCAAAGGGTCCATGACCGGGAAGGGGAAGGGGCTGGCGGACAGGTCACGTTCGGCGTGGAACTCCGTTGCCACCAGGCCAGGACAGCAGACTTGCACTCGCACCGCGGTCCCGGCCAGCTCACCCGCCAGCGCCTGCGTGAAAGCCACCAGGTAGGCCTTGGCCCCCGCGTAGATGGCTCGATACGGCAGGGGCTGGGGGGGCATTGTTCCGCTGAAGGCCAATAGCGAGGCAACGTTGATGACCGCCCCGGTGTTGCGCTCGATCACCCCGGGTAGCGCGGCGCGGGTGAGCTTGCTAATCGCGGAGATGTGCACCGGGATCAGGTCGTCGATCACTCCGGGATCCGCGTCCACGAAGGGGCCGTAGCCGGCGAAACCGGCATTGTTGACCAGCAAGTCGATCTGCTCAGTGGTCAGCAGCTGTACGAGCTCGTTGACCTGGCTTGTCGCAGTGAGGTCTGCGACCAGCACCCTGACCTCGCGGTGATGGGCGGCCGTCAGCCGCTCGGCCAGCGTCACAAGGCGCTGGTGGCGTCGGGCGGTGATTGCTAGATCCCATCCCTCGGCCGCGAGCCGCGTGGCAAAGGCCTCGCCGATCCCCGCCGAAGCTCCGGTCACGACTGCGAGCATGTCGATCCTCCGATGGTCAGCGCAATTCTTTACCTCACAGGACCCTCACCGCGAACCGTCCCCGCAGATCCAATCAAAGGGCCCGCAGACCTGTCCCACTTCGTCGAGTAGGCGGGAAAGCCCATACGTGCTGGGCCGGCGGTGTCAGTCGAGGTGCCGCAATGCCGGCCACAGTGCAGCCCACGGCGCCTTGGGGTCCTCGCAGAGGTGCAGGGCGGCGGGCGCGGCTGAACCGTAGGAGCCGGTGGTCTCCTCGTCGCGGATGCCCCCCCGGCATCGCGACTGGACCGAGACGGACCACCCGACCCCAGAAGCCCTCGAGGTAAGAAGCCGGCCACTCGCCGACCGCGAGTACCTCGTCGTCGCCGGCGCGGGGTGGGCCCCAGTAGCCGTATCCGTTGTGCCCACCGGGCCCGGGGCCGCACCGCCACCACGGATGCGAAGACCGCGGCACCGGCCCCCAAACCGATCTTTAGGGCCGGGTGGCGCAAGCGGACGGCGGCCGCCAGGACCGCCACGACCACGCCGGAGGAACCGACCGTGAGCAAAGTCGCTATGACCGAATGGCCATCAACCGCCGATGCGGACGCGGACCCGTCCTAGTCTCTGGAAGAAGGAAGGATGAAGAACCAGCATGGAGGACGGGAAGTGGCAGGTTGGGAAGCTGCAGCCGCTGAGCGTTGGGTGGGCTTGACACGAACGGGTTGGCCTCCAAGCCGGGCGGCTCGACGATGAGCAGGGCCAATCCGTATGCGGGGACGGTCTATGAAGACATCTGGGCGCACGGCTACGCGCACGGTCAGTACTACCCCACTGACTTGGAGCCGACCCCGCCTGCACCTTATGACAACCAAGCGGCAGCCGTCTGGCTGGAAGGGGCGTTCTCGGGCCGCGAGGACGTACAGGTGAATCCGCCGGTTCACGCACCGGAGCACGAGACGCCAAATCCCTATGAGTTGGGAGCTTCGGCGGCAGTGCACGTGCTGGTCGACCAGATCGGCAAATGGACTCTGAAGGCCTTCTTCGAGGGGCTACCCGCGGCCGCCTTCATCACCTTCCTCGAGCTGGCCGTCGACACCGCTCCTCCCGACGAACACGCGACGGATCCGGACGTCCTGGCTCGCTGGTTCCAGGAGCAATGTCAAGCGAAGGGGATATCCGACCTCTACATGCCCTTCTGCCGCAACGTGACCGCCGGACATTCAGGAAGTGACGCCATCTTCAGCGCCGGCTGGTGGCACGGTCCTCTCGAGATCGGCGGCTCCGGGGTGACCGCGGTCAACGAAGCGACCGAACACCTGAAGGCCGAGCCGGCAAGCGATGGCCTGGTCGGAGTGATCCACTTCAGCGCGGCTACACCGGACTTTCTCGACATGCAGGAGCTAAAACTGGCGAAGTAGCCCGGGGCGGTCTAAGCCCGTTCCCAGGGAAGGGCGAACAGGCCGGGTGCGAGCGCGGCGAACCAACGTCTCTGCCCTTTTCTCGACTCCAAACTCGGTGATATCGTCCTAAGGGTAGACGCGGGCCCAAACGACTCTGGAGGAACAAAGAAGTGGCAATCTACGTCTTCCTTGGTCACGGAGGCTTCGATCAGACAGGCACGCCGGGCTATCCGACCGAAGTACTGATACCTCCAGACACGTCATTGAAGTTTTACGCGGATGCTGGTCAAACCTTGCTACTCCCAGGTCCGGACGCCAACGACGCCGATAGCGGTTACGAGCGGGTCGCCCCGGTGTTCGACCAGGTCAAGGATCAGGGATCGCCGCTGACCGCGACCATGCCGACCTATAACTACTGCTTGTATCCGGATGACTCCGCCGAATACCGGCGATCGGCGCAGCGGGCGGACTGGCGAGGGGCCACGCCCGTTTTTCTGCCCAGCGGGGAGCGCTACCTCTGCCAGGGAACACCACAGACGTGCCCGACGCCGGCGCTGATCGGGGGCACCGAAGCCGAGGTCACCAATCCCCAGCGGTGGAAGCACAACTGCACTGGCATCCTCGGAGAGTACGGAGCCAAGGGCAATGAACTCCACTGGTTGGCCTGTGCGTCGTTCAAGTACGCGGAGCGGCATCTGCCGGTAGCTGAAATGGGTGCTGTCCCTGGGCCGGGTGCTTACACCAAGGTCACCGATGACTGGGTACCGGACGACGACGTCATAGCCGCGATTGTGGAGCGGAACGAGGACAACGTCAAACAGACGAAGGACAAGAATGACGTGGCGATCGCCGTCGGCGGCGTGCTGGTACTCATCGGAAAGGGGCACCGGCCCAATCCCATCGAATACGTGAAACGACAAAATGACTTCGAAGAAGGCGTCATTACCGTCACCAAGGCTGGCGCCTTCAGCAAGGGATCGCTCGCGGTCAAGGGCATTTCGGGGTCCAAGAGGAAGCTGGTCGAGGACGCCCTCGGCGAGTTCTCCGACAAGAAGGTGACCTTCGCCTGAGGTGCAACGGATCGTCAAGTGATCAGGGGGCGCGGATTTAGTCCAAGCGGCCTGGGTAGGGGGACGGCAGAATCTGGGTCGTGAAGGACCTGCGGCTCTACGATGCCATCTCCGCGAGCTATGTCACGGCCCGCCGAGCTGATCCTCGCATCGCCCGACACATCCACGCGGCGTTGGGAGACGCCCTCAAGGTCGTAAATGTTGGCGCCGGAACCGGAAACTACGAACCGGCCGACCGGATGGTGGTCGCGGTCGAACCTTCGCCGGCGATGATTTCCAAGCGACCGGAGACCTCCGCGAGCGCGGTGCGAGCAGCGGACGAGGACCTTCCCCGCCATCTGCTGCAGACCGGATGTCGGACACGGAGGACCACCAGATCTTCCCGCGTTCGGCGTCCCCCTACCGGCGGTGTGCGACCTGGTACACGTTTCCGAACTGGTCTCGGAACATGGCGCGCCGGTCCCCGTAAGGCGTGTCGAGGGGTTCTTCCATGCTCTCCGCGCCAGCCTCGATAGCTCGACGATGCGTGGCGTCGGCGTCATCGACGTACACATAGAGGAACGCCGGAAAGGCGGCGCGTTCGGACGCCAAGGCGACGAGGACTATGGAATCACCGATGTACACGTCGGTAGGCCGGCCAGGCTCAATTTTCCCGGTGGCGCCGAACACGACGCGAAGAAACGCGACCGCCTTGTCCACGTCACCAACGAAAATCCGTGGCGTGACCGTGCGGTACGGAGGCGGGGGCGGGCGGTTTGCAACCACGAACTCATACTGCATCGAACTGCGCTCACAGCCTGGAGTTGTAATCGTGTAAGGCTAATGTGGCAAGCATGAGCGACGTCGATCCGTTCCCCCCTGGCGCCATGGACCGCATGCTGGAGACGGTCGGCCGGCCCGGGGGGCGGCTCGCCGACGCCCGTTTGCTGCACCTCGTCGTCGAGCAGAACGTCGCGATCACCCCTGATTATCACCGCATCACACTCTCGGGAGAGGGTGTCGCGGATCTGCAGTTTCGGACTGGACAGGACCTGATGATGCGCATCCCCTCCGATGCCGACGCAGTGACCAACCGGCGGTACACGATCCGCCGGCTCGACCGGTCGGCGGGGACCGTCGACGTCGACATGGTCGTGCATGGCGACGGACCCGGGGCTCGGTGGGCCGATGGCGCCGCGCGCGGTGACGCGCTCGACGCCATCGGCCCGCGAGGCTCGGTGTTCATCGATGACGATGCCGACTGGCACCTATTCGTCGGCGACGAGACAGCGTTACCTGGGATGTGCGCGATGGCCGAGGTCCTGCCCGCGGGTGTCCCTGCCAGCGTCTTGGTCGAGCTGCCGGCGAGGGCCGAGGGCCTTGGCCCCGACCTCGGCCCGGCGAGCGCGGTCGAGGTGCGTTGGCTTGAGCGGGGCGACGATGAGCCAGGCGGTGCCGAGCGGTTGGTGGCGGCGGCATCTGAGATCACGCTGCCCTCCAGCGGTACGGGCCACGCTTACGTCGCCGGCGAGATGAAGGTGGTCCGCGCGGTGACCGCTGCTCTCCAGGCGCGGGGCCTCGCGCGTGAGCAGATCTCGCCCAAGGCCTATTGGCGCCTCGACAGCGCCAACGCCCCCCACGGTGAGCCCCTCGACCCTGATCGTCTCACAGGGCCGACGCGCCCGCTCTGACCGTCCATTCCGAGCGCCGCCCACAGTTCAACTCCGCGTTGGAGTACGCGATGCCACGTTGATCTGCCTCCGGTTTGAGAAGATCAGGGGCGGGCCTGAGCCGTCGGTGATGTTGCTACGCCCAGATGTACTCCTCAGCAATGGCGCCATCGCGCCATTTCGCTACGGTCACCATACGGGCACCGTTTTCGAATTCCCCGATGACGCACGACCAATCTCCAGACCCGAACCTGATCGGGTGTGACGCGATTTGGGGCGGCGTACCGCCCCCGGTGTTTTCGACGTATGCCTTCATGGCCTCGATGTGCTCTTCGATGCCGTGGGTCGGGGACTGTCCTTGCCAGTGCACTAGTACATCGTCGGTGTGATGGTGAGTGAAGACGCCGGACCAGTCGGCCTTGTTCCATCCCACGAAGTCGAGTTCATCCATGCCTTGAAGGTTGCGATCAACGGCATCGTCGTTCGGCATATCCAGAGCGCCTCCTGTGAGCGAGTCATCACCCACTCGCGCTCAAGGTATACCCAAGGGCCGCGATGGCGCCCAGCCCCCGATCGCCGTTCTGCCCTGGCATCGCCCCTTCGATGTCTGGGTTATAGACTGGCCCTTGGGTGTCACGCTTGAACGGTCGATGTGGTCGCACGAGTTGACCGTGTTCAATGCTCGTTCAAAAGACTTCGTTGAACATGTTGATCATGGCACGCCAAGAGCGCTCCGCTGCCAGTGGGATTGGCCCGCCTACGAGCCGTACGGGTCGTCAGCGAGCTCGCGTTGCTCGGCGTCCCGCTTGGCCTCGGCGATATGGCCGTCCAGCTCGTTGATCTTGGTGGAGGCCTTGCTCAGCAACTCCCGCACGTCCTTGAGTGCCTCGCTGAGCTTGGGTCCTTTCGACGCGTTGTCGGGATGGGCGGCGAGGTAGTTGTCGACGAAGGCATTCGCCTGTTCGAGAGCCGTATCTGCCTGCTTGAGCAATTCGGCGTAGTGGGTGTAGGCCGTCTCGACCTCTTGCAGGTGTTCGAGGGACTTTTGGTCTGCCATAGGTGCGGAGGGTAGCGCGAGGCTGCCCCGGAGGGCCTCGGCGTCGGGAATATGTATTCAAAAGTACAAGCCGCGCGCGGAGCGGTCGGCATCCGGCCCGGCTGCGTCGCTCGCAACAAATCGGCATGAGCACCCCCGCGTCACCGAACCTGGCCATGATCCTCCGGCCGGGGGTGTCAGCTGGGTCGTGGGGGTCCCGTCAGTTGGTGGGCGCGGGGTTGATGTTGTGGTTGAGGCGGAACACGTTGGCCGGGTCGTATTGAGCCTTGATGGCGGCGAGGCGGCCGTAGTTCGGCCCGTACGCGGCTCTGACGCGGTCGGTGCCCTCCTCGCCGAGGTTGTTGGCGTACACCGCTGATTCAAGGAAGGGTTGCATCGCGTCGAAGAGACGCTGCGTCCAGGAGATGTTGTCCGCAGAATCAGCGGCATCGTCCCACTGGGAAAGGATCAGAAAGTCGTAGAGCTGGCCACGGTGAGGGAACGCGGTCGCTGTCGGGGGCACCCGGCTGGCGACACCGCAGACTTGCTGTAACCCGACCCCGGTGAACGGTGATGGCGCGTCCGCGACGAGGGACAGGATCGTCTCGATCGCACCATCGGTGACGTCTCGCAGGATGCTTGACTTCCAGTAGTGCAGGCGTCCCGAGGGGAATCCGTCGTCCTTGGATGACTGGAGCGCCGCGTAGCTCACCGGCGCGATGTCATCCATCGTCGGAGGGCCGAAGGCCCGCAGAGGCCGCAGGACCTCCTCGCCGCGTTCGACCGACCCGCAGTAGCACACCCCGACAGACACGTTCGGCCTGCGGTCATCGTCCAGCCAGATCGAGGCGGCTGTTGTCAGCTCATCTGGAGCCTCGCGAGCGAAGTCGTGGTAGAAGCGGAGGGCATGTTGGGCGTGCCGCGGTGCGAACACGACACCTCCCGCCAAGACCGTCGAGACCGGGTGGAGCCGGTAGCTGAAGGACGTCACGATCCCGAAGTTGCCTCCGCCACCGCGAATAGCCCAGAACAGATCCTCGTGCTCGACGTCGTGCGCCGACAGAACCCGGCCGTCCGCCGTCACCACGTCCGCCCCGATGAGATTGTCGCAGGCGAGGCCGTAGCGTCCGTTGAGCCAGCCGATCCCCCCACCGAGCGTCAAGCCGGCGATCCCCGTCATCGACACGACGCCCATCGTGGTCGCCAAGCCAAATGCTTGACATGCCGAATCGAATTCACCCAAAGTCAGCCCCGGTTGGGCGACCGCCAACTGCCGGTCCGGGTCGACCCGAACTGCCTTCAGCAGCGAGAGATCGACCATGATCCCGCCCTCGCACACCGCCGCGCCTGCCACGCTGTGTCCCCCACCTTTCACCGAGAGCGGCACGTCGTGCGAACGAGCACAGTTCACCGCGGCGACCACGTCGTCGGCACCGGCGCAGCGCACGATCGCCGTGGGTCGCCGGTCAATCATCGCGTTGAAGACCCGTCGGCCCAGCTCGTAGTCTTGGCCACCGGGCCGAAGGACATCACCACGGACCGTGCTCTCCAACTCGCTGAGGTCGATGTCTTCAAGCACTCCGCAGCTCCTCACCGGCCGAGAGCACGACCGTCGGCCTATCTGCACAGCCTGCACCCCCGAAACGCTGTCATCGTAGACGGCTCGGCGCGGACGTCGGGCGCCGGGGTATCGCTCCGCGTCCTGCCCTCCAGGCGCACAGAGGGTGGTCCAGACATTTTGATCGTCATCGAACCTGATTCGTGCCTATGCTCGTCGACGAGAGCGCTGGGTAGATGACCTTCTTCGACCTACATCCGATCGATCCCTACGAGGCGCAATTCAAGGTGACCGCCACGCTGATCCTGCTGAGTGAGCTCGGCGTGGTCGGGGACAGGGAAACACATTCGGCGAAACCTAGAGCGTCGGGCCGTGCGACGTCGCTTCCGTCGAAGCGAACGGCTCGCGGGGGATCTCGGCTCGTGCGGCCGCCTAGGTCATGTTGACGCCGATCTAGCAAGTACGGATTCCCTACGTGCCGTTGTGCGCTCGGAAAACCGACGCAGACGTTCTATGTCGGGTGCGATGATGAGCGGTTTATGCGTTCTCGGGGACGCCGGACATCCCATCTGCAGCACCGGCCATTGCGGCCCTGTTCCTTCGGCGCGAGTATCTGAGTAGCGCACCGAGGGGGTTGCGCCTGAAAGGGGACGATCATGGCCAAGTACGTGATCGAGTGGAAGAACCGAGACGGTTTGGCAGGCGACGAATCTCAACCTCGCCGCCTGCTCGACGTCTTCTCCAAGTGGACGCCGGCTGCTGGGAACATCCTGCAAATGGTCTCTCGGGTCGACGATAACGGAGGACTGTCGATAGTAGAGACCGACAATTTGGCCGACATCCTGCGGGATGTGTCGAAGTTCACGGTCTGGCTCGAGTTCACTGTCACCCCGGTCATTGACATGACCGACGCCGTCGCAGTCTTCAACGAGGCGATCGACTACATGGATTCAATCCCGAGGTAGGTCGGAGCTTCGCAAGGGGCCGCTCGCCGAGCCCCTAAAAGAGCTGGCACGGGTAGGTGCCGTTGCGCGCATTCTAACGGCCCGGTAGGAGCGGGCTTCCTGCGGTTTTGGGCGCTCATCGAGGAGGTCATTTGGATACTGATCTCGGGCTATCCGCCCGGCGCCAACCCGGCCATCAGAGCCTTGAAGGCCAGGGCCCAGCGCCGGTTCCGGGAGGCCTGCGAGGTCCCGAGCCAGCCGGCGCTCTCCTGGGCCGATAGGCCCTGGGCGACGGCTAGGAGTACGTGGGCGACGTCGCGCGGATCACCCTCGATCAGCCCGGCTTCGATACATCGGCGGATCTTGCCGATGAGAAACTCCCGGGTCGCAGCCCCGGCCTTGAGCTCGTCGGGACCGGGTCCGAAGTCGGCGAATGCCCGTCCGAACATCAGGTCGCTCAGGACCCGGTTGTCATGTACGAAGCGCCGGAAGGCGGCCACCGACTGTTCCAGATCCCGGTATGGGTCTGGCTCCGGGGCTAGCCGGTCGAGCTGGCCCCGCAGTTGTCGGAATCCCTCGAAGAAGACCTCGCGGACCAAGCCCGACTTGTCCCCGAACAGCTCGTAGATCGCCGGGGTGGAGGTGCCGGCCTCCTCGGCCACCCTTCGGGTGGTAAAGCCCTCTATCCCATTAGCGGCCAAGGTGACCATGGCGACGCGCAGCACTTCGTCACGTAGGGCGGGTGTCCGCTGTTTCGTCCTGGGCATGGGGGTAGACCGTATCCGGCGCGTCAAGGCCGCTGTGACATCCGACATAATACCGTGACAGAGTTTCGTGACGCTGTTACGGTATGTCGTAGCTGCCGAGCGAGGAGGGCAGATGCGCCAACTGGTCTACACACGACCGGGCCGGGTCGGTTGGGAGGACGAGCCCGACCCGGAGCTCACCGGGATGGACGGGGCCATCGTCAGACCGCTGGCCGTGGCCCGCTGCGACCTCGACTCCCCGATGATTAAAACCGGGCTCTTCCCAGGCCCGTTCGCGGTCGGACACGAGGCGGTGGCCGAGGTCGTTGCGGTGGGTCGCGACGTGACCACTCTAAAAGTCGGTCAGCGGGTGGCTGTGCCGTTCCAGCTCTCGTGCGGGGCCTGTCCGGACTGTCTCGGTACCCGGTACGCCGCGTGCGAGCGGCATCGGGCCCCGGCCGGCGGGGCGTTCGGGTTCGGGCCGGCGGGCGGGTCGAACGGAGGCGCGGTAGCCGACCTTCTCGCCATACCGGCCGCCGACCACCTCCTGTTGGCCGTACCTGGGTCCCTGCCCAACGAGGTCCTCTGCACCCTCCCCGACAATGTCGTCGACGCCTACCGGACCGTCGCACCCCACCTACGGGAACGGCCGGGAGCCGAGGTGCTTGTGGTGGGTGGGGTGGCCCGGTCAATCGGCCTTTATGCCGTGGCCTGGGCCGTCGCCCTCGGATCCGAACGGGTCCGATACATCGACACTGACGCCGACCGCGGCGCGGCAGCGGCCGACCTCGGGGCGGAGGTGACCCTTCAACAGGGCCCGTGGCCGCGCCGCTTCGACCTGGCCCCGATCACGGTGGAAAACACCGGCGACGCCGATGGGCTGGCCTGCACGCTGCGCTCGACCTCCCGTTACGGGACCTGCACCTGCGTGGCCATCCACTTCACCCCGACCACCGAGGTGCCCCTGCTCGAGATGTACACGAACGGGATCACCCTGCACGCGTCGAGGGCCGACTCCCGGCGATGGCTGCCGGAGGTAATTCAGCTGGTGGAAAAGGGGCGCATGAACCCGGCCCGCGTCCCCACCCAAGTGGTCGACTGGAACGATGCGGACAGGGTCTGGCTCGAGCCGGCCACCAAGCTGGTGGTGGCTCGATGACCTCGCGCCGGACCACCTACCTGGCCCGGGAGTCGGTCGCCTCAGTGACGATGGACGACGGCAAGGTCAACGTGATGTCGCTGGCTATGCAAGCCGAGATCCACCAGGCCCTCGACCGAGCCCAGTCCGACGGTTTGGTGGTGTTGCTGACCGGGCGACCTGGGGTCTTCTCCGCTGGGTTCGACCTCGACACCATCCGCGGTGGGGGCCCGCCGGCCGCGGAGATGGTCCACGGCGGCTTCGAGCTGGCCGAGCGAATACTGAGCTTCCCCAGGCCAGTAGTGATGGCCTGCACCGGGCATGCCATCGCCATGGGGCTGTTCCTCCTACTGTCGGGGGACTACCGCGTCGGCGTCGACGGCCCCTACCGGATAACCGCGAACGAGGTGGCTATCGGCTTGACCATGCCCCGGGCCGCGGTGGAGATCCTGCGCCAACGGCTCACTCCTGCCGCCTTCGACCGGGCCGTCACCGTCGCGGCTCCGTTCGCACCCGAAGGCGCCGTCGAAACGGGGATACTCGATGAGCTGGCCGGCCCCGCCGACCTCGGCGAGCGGGCCGCGGCTGTAGCAGCATCGTGCGCCAACCTCGACCAACGAGCCCATGCCGCGTCGAAACTGCGTGCCCGGCGACCAACCCTGGAAGCGCTGAGGGACGCAATCCAGGCCGACCTGGCCGAGAACCAGCCGACCGCCTCGACCTGACGGCCCCGACCCCGAGCCGGGATCAGGCCCGCATCCAACGAAGACCGAGAGCACCGACCATCGGGACAAAGCGCACCTGGTTGTGAGGGAAAGCGGGCGCGCTGTATGGTGACGCGGCTTCGCGCGCTACGCAGGGTTTTGGGGAGATAGGGGTTGTGGCACTCATACCGTTGGCGACCAGATTGGACGCTCCGGCTGGTGTCGATTCCGTGCTGCGTTTGGCCGGACCCTACAGCGTGGAGCGGCAGGAGACGATCAGGCGGACAGCATGTCAGGAGGCCCAATGGCGTTCGTGGGTGATGCAGAGGAAGACTCGGCCGAAGTCACCAAAGGTGTCTGGCTTCTGAAGCAAGAGGATGAGGCGGCCAACAGCGGCGATGTCCCTCGGGTCGTCGCCGCGGAGAAGCTGTTCAGAGATCTTCCTGAGGACATCCAGGAGGAGTCTCGTCACAAATTCGGCGGCGAGGGCCGTCGGCTGAGCGAGTCGACGTTCAAGGACGACGAAGAGCGAGACCGCGAACGCAAGGCCGCCTACGAGAAGGCTCAGGCGAGGTACACCAGTGGGGAAGCTCCATTCGGCGGTGCGGTCGACGATTCGAACGCGTTCTCCGGCGCCGGCGCCAAGCAGCAATCCTCGGGGCTCAGTGACGAGGGGCATCGGTTGAGCGACTGGTCGTTTGAGAGCGATCAAGAGCGAGATGCCGAGCGCAAGGAGGCCATGGCAACCGGTCAGGCTCGCTACCGCGCCGGACTGGCTCCGTTTGAAGGGGAGATGGATCCCTCTCGCATCCCCTCGGCTCCGAGGACCGAGGAGCCATCGGCCTCTTCCACTCGTGTGCCATCGGACGTGGAGAGCGCCATACGGCGCCGCCGCCAGTTCAGCTCCGGTGCCACAGACGCAGAGGTCGATCCGATCGGCAATATCGAAGACAACCTCATTCCCTCGGACCCGAACCACGGGACCATAAAGTCCGAGATGCGCAAGCGTCGGCAGTTCTCGAGTGGTGCGAGTGACGAGTACGTGGATGTTAAGTCGACCCGGGCGGCTTACCAGAAAGAGGTCGACGAGGCCATCCGCACACGTCGCCGTGAGCAGCCGAAAGCAGTCGGTGACCTGGAACGCCTCTGGACCTGGATCAACGGTGAAATCGATGACAGCTCCGAAGAGCTCGAGCATCGGGCCCGCCAGCTGCCTCGGATACAAGAGCTCCTCACCGCGATTGAGGAGGCCCACAACGAAATCGTCACCAAGCAGAGGGACGCAGAGCGGAAGCGCATCCGGGGTCTACTCGAGGATATTTCTAGGGTCGCCGCCCAGGTCGGAGTGTTGCTCAAGAGTCACTACGCTCTGCTCACCAGCAACGATGAATGGAATCGACAATATGAAAAGGCGTCGGGCTACTTCAAGATCCTAGAGGGCGATCCCGCCAGCCAAACCGAGGACAACCTCGGCCCGCATTACGAGACTTGGCAGGACCTCCACCGAACGGCACAGCAGGCCGTGGCGGGCACCGCCAGCTCCAGCAGCGCGGACTTGAAGATTGGCTACGATCCGTTCGATCCAAGTGATCAAGCGACGATCTACGGCCACTACGCTGACACCGGCGGTAGAGCGCCGAATGGCCAGGTAATGACCGTGTGCCAAGCGGCCGACAAACACGGTGGCACCTACACCTATAAGGGCCAGGAGTACAAGATGTACCACGACAGCCATGGCCCAAGGGAAGGAAACCCGGAGCAAAGTCGCACCGCGTGGAAGATCCTCGTCAACAAGAAGTTGCAGGTGGTCGGCATCGGTCGTCATATTCCCGGTGACGCCGACTATCGAGCCATCTTTCCGTTTTCGACGGATCCCAGCGTTAAGAAATATGGACCGTCACCAGATATCGTTGATCGTCGCAAATAGGAGCTGACGCACCGGGCCAACCAGCGTCTAGACGCCTTGCCTCCGGCATATTGGGCTAGAGATGGGCTGGCTGCGAGCCGCCGAGGATCATGACACCGTCCGCCGGGCGAACTATGTCAGGTTCGAGCCGTCACTTGGGCGGGCAGGATGATGGTTTCGGCTGCGCTGATGCGGGGTCCGGAGATCTGGACCAAGCGGGCGGTCATGAGGCGATGCGGTAGAGGAGGCGTACGACGCCGTTGTTGAATCGGTGCTCGTCGAGGAGCTTGAGGTGGGTGCGGAAGCCCGCCGGCAGGGCCGGTTTGCCGCCGCCGACGATCATGGGCCAGACGAACAGCTGGCATTCGTCGACCAGACCTGCTGCGAAGGCCCGGGCGGCCAGGTTCGCCCCGCCGATGGTGAGGTCGCTGGTGGCTGCGGCCTTCAGTTCCTGGACGGCGGCGGGGTCGAAGTCGCGTTCGAGGCGGGTGGTGGCCGTCGGCACGTCGGTCAGGGTCGTGGAGTAGACGACCTTGGCCGCTGCCTGCCAAACGCTCGCGAAGTCGGCCGTCCGGTCGGACAGCTTTGCGAGGGCAGGGTTGGTTTCCCAGAGGGCCATCGTCTCGTAGAGGCGCCGTCCGTAGAGAAACGTGCCGAAGGATCTCAGCAGGGCGGTCGTAGCCGCGAACACGTCGTCGTCCGGCTCGTACAGGTCGAAGGCGCCATGCTGGTCTTCGATGTAGCCGTCGAGGGACGTGTTGGTGACGTAGACGAGCTTGGCCACGGCCCTACACCTCGACGTCGACCGCGGCGGCCTGGACGTTGCGCAAGGTGGCGTCCAGCTTCTCGAACGCCTCGAGCCAGCCCTGGCTGCTCGGCCCGGCCAGGTGGGCGGGAAGCCATTGACGGATCTCGAGTCGTGTCCGTCCGTCGAGCTCGTCGTGGAACTCGATCCGGAATCTCGTCTCGAACGGCTCCAAACCCTCCTGTAACTGGCCGGAGACGTGCATGACGCCTTCGAGGAGATCGCCATCGGCAACGTCGGTCAGGTCGATGTAGACGTGGACGCGGAGGTCGGGCTCGGCGGCAGCGACCTCAGTCCACCGCTGGAGGCCACCGGGGCGAACGTCGAACTCGATGTCGCCCCGTGGCAGCGAGTTCCCGCGTGGGCCCCACCACATCGCGAGGTGGTCCGGATCGGTGAAGGCCCGGAAGACCAGCGCTCGCGGTGCGTCGAACACGCGCGAGACGGTGAGCTGTGGCGTTTCGGTGTTCATCAATGCTCCTTCTCGTCGGTGCGCTCGGCGGCCTGGACCGCCGCGAGGTGAGCGTCGAGGCGGTCGAGGGACGAGTCCCAGAAGCGCCTGAAGCGATCGATCCAGTCGGCTGCGTCACGAAGCGGGGCGGTCTCCAGGTGGCTGGCACGCCACTTGCCCGATCGCGTTCGCGAGATGAGGGCGGCGTGCTCGAGCACCTTCAAGTGTCGCGAGACGGCTGGCATCGACATCGGGAGCGGAGCGCTGAGTTCCGTTACGGTTGCGTCGCGCTCCGCCAGCTCGTCGAGGATCGCCCGACGGGTTGGGTCGGCGAGCGCCGAGAACACCACGCTGAGTTGATCGGTACCTGCCACCACACACCTCACTTAACGAACTCGTTAAGCATAAGGGGCGCCCGCCCAAGGGTCAAACGTGAGCGGCGCTGGCGAACGCACCGACGAGTCGTCGGTGAGCCTGTCTATGAGGGAATTTGGCTCTGCGACGAGATCGGTGTCGATCTCGCTGCTGTTCGTCCGTCACTTCGGTGACAGAATCGAAACTCGATCCGGAAGGACGGCAGTTATGCGATACACCCTGCTTCTCCATTATCCCGAGCGGACTGGCGAGGAACTGGGCCCAGAGGCCCTCGCTGAGGGAATGCGCGCGTTCCAGGCGTACGCGAAGGCGCTCGACGACGCTGGCGTGCTCGCCAGTGCCGAGGTGCTCCAGCAGTCGAACGCGACCACCACTGTCACTCTAGCGGGCGGTGAGCTTGTCGTGCAGGACGGCCCCTTCGCTGACACCAAGGAGCAGCTCGGCGGCACGTTTGTCATCGATGTCCCAGACCTCGACGCAGCGATCGAATGGGCGAGGCGGGCACCATCAGTGTCGTGGGGTCATATCGAGATCCGGCCGAGCGCGACCCGCTACTTGGACGGCTCGTGGCAGGGTGCGCAACCAGTCAGGTGACCGCCGACGATTCCCGCGCGGCGGCGGCCCGTGCCGCACGGGAGTCGTACGGCCGGCTCGTGGCGTTGCTAGCGGTATCGACGCGGGATATCGCTATTGCCGAGGATGCGCTCGCCGATGCGTTCGAACGGGCCCTGCGCACGTGGCCGACGGCCGGCGTCCCCGACAACCCACAGGGGTGGCTGGTGACCGTGGCCCGCAATCGGATCCGTGACCTGTTCGACTCCGCGGCCGTGCGCACAGCCGCGCCACTGGACGACCAGATCGCGGCCGCGTTCGCCGAGTCCGACCCCGACGCCCTCCCCGACAAGCGGCTGGAGCTGCTGTTCGCGTGCGCTCACCCGGCGATCGATCCCGCGGTGCGCACTCCGCTCATGCTCCAGGTCGTGCTTGGCTTCGATGCGGATCGCATCGCTCGGGTGTTTGCGGTGCAGCCCGCTGCGATGGCGCAGCGCCTGGTTCGGTCAAAGCGCCGCATCCGCGACGCCGGGATCCCGTTCCGGGTGCCGACGCGCGCGGACCTGCCGGCGCGGCTGCCCGCCGTGCTCGAAGCTATCTACGGCGCGTATGCAATCGACTGGCTCGATCAGCATGAGCGCATACGCGAATCGATCGCCGACGAGGCCCGGTGGCTCGCGGTGCTCACCGCGAGCTTGCTCGACACCGAGCCCGAGGCATGGGGCCTCGCCGCGCTCCTGACGCTGGCACAGTCACGGGCACCAGCCCGAACGAGTACGCCCTGGCCGCCGCTCGACGAGCAGGACACCGCACTGTGGGACCGCTCGCTCATAGCCGAAGGCGAGTCGCTCCTACGGCGCGCGCACGCACTCGGCGCGCCCCTCGGACGGTTCCAGCTCGAGGCCGCGATCCAGTCCGCTCACTGCGACCGGATCCGGACCGGGACCCTAGATCGCGCCACTATCGTCCAGCTCTACCGGGGACTCGTCGCGATCGCACCCACCACGGGAGCGGTAGAAGCCCTGGCAGCACTCACGACACAACTGTGACAGCCTCCGCCGGGCAACTCGTCCGCGCGCGGGTCTACAGGATGTTGAACGGGACGTGGTCGCGTTCGGCGGCCGCCTTGAGGTTCGGACCGACGTCGAGGTTGGACACTGCGATGGGGGCGCCGAGGGCGTGGGCGGCGGCGAGCGCCTCAGCCATGGCGGCCGAGAGCGGATGGCCCTCGCCTCGATGACGGTGTTGGAGAAGCGCCATAGGCCAGGCAAGCTGGCGTAGAGGCAGGACCTCAATCTCGTCGGGCAGCGCGACCAGGCGGGCGCGGAAGACGTCGTGCTGGTTGGGCGATAGTGCTGCAACTGGCGCGGTTAGCTTCCCGACGACGCCGGGAGCGGCCCAGGCGCAGCTGCGCCGGAACAGCCAAAGTCCGGTGGTGGCTAGGGCGGTGGCGATACCTCCGAGGTGGGGGGCTCGGCTACCGGTCAGTACATCTCGTAGAAGATGGTCGTCGACGACAACCGTGGTCACTAGGTCGTAGCCAGGTCAGGGTCGTCGAGGCTGTTTACGAAGGCGAGGTGGTCCTCGGCCGATAGCGCGTCGTCGAGGAGCTTTTTTCGGGCCCCCGGTGGGAGTAGCACCACCGCATCGCCGAGATCGATGACGGTGACCCGACCGCCGTCGGTGAGACCCCACCGGCGTCGCACGCCGGCGGGCACGGACATCTGACCGCTCTTGGAGACCAGAAACTCCGTTGTGGAAGCCATCTCAACCATCTGCCACTTGGTGATCCTTGATTCTACCAAGCGGAGGGGGCGCTCGGGGTGTTCGCTGGTCCTACGACCTAGAAGAGGAGGACGACCATGACAAACCACCACAGTTCTGCGATACCCGAGACACCATCGAACCGTTCGTGCTCGACGAGGCTGAGTTGGCCGCGAGGGTCCCGACCACACTCAAGCTCGCACAGTTGCGATACGACAAGCCAACCAACAGATCGACAACGGGCCCCAACCACGGGACCCCAAAAGTTCGAGTGGGACCAGACCCCCGCACCCCAAGAGGCCCCAAAACGGGACCGCCGAAACGCCGGTGGAATCGTCCCGAAACGCCGGAACTCGGACGGAGCCAGACGCGCCGTTCCGCGTGCGATCGGCCGAGTTCGGTGATGGGTTTATGGAGCGGGCGTTCGGGAGTTACTCAGCTTGGGAGCATCGCTCCGAGGAGGTCCGTGAGGGCGCGCCAGTGGCGATCTGCGGCGTCGGGATCGTAGGTGGGATTGTCCGGAACCGCAAAGCCGTGGAGGGCGGGATAGACCTCCATCTTGTGGTCAACGCCGGCCTCGCTCAGGACCTGCTCGAGCAGAACGGCCTGCTCCGGCGGAAAGAACCCGTCGTTCTCGGCCGCAGCCACATATACCCGCCCTGTGATCCGGCCGACGATTCGATGCGGGCTATCTGGGGCGTCGCTGGCAAGTTGGCCGCCGTGGAATGACGCCGCGGCGACGATCCGTTCGGGATGGTGCGCGGCGGCCGCAAGGGAGAGACCACCGCCCATGCAGTAGCCCGTCGAACCGACCTTGGTTCCAGCCACCTCGGGCAACTGCGACAGGAACTCCAGGAACGCGCCGGCGTCGCTCGCGGCCATCGCCTTCGTCACGCTCCCGGCCATTCTCATCAACCGGGCGCGTTCGTCGGGGTCGCTGAACACCGTGTCGAGCGGGAACGGCTCGTAGGGGCCGTGCCGGTAGTACATCTCGGGCAGAAGAGTGACATAGCCCATACCAGCCAGCTGCTCGGCCATCTCGATCATGGCGGGGCGAATACCACCGGCGTCCATGAACATGATCACCCCGGGCCAAGAGCCCGGTCCGTCCGGTGTGACCACGATCGAAGGGCACGAGCCATCCGGTGTTGGCACAATCACGTCAGAACACTGCGTCACAGAACCCTCTCGGCAGCCAGAGATCACGATGCCGGCCCAGACCCTACTCCGAAAGCCCAATCCGGCTGTGGCGTGCGCGTTCTGTGCTCAGCGCTGGTACGAGCGGTACCGGCCGAAGTAGCTGGCGCGTCCAGACCGGTCAGACCTCGAGTTGCAGCCGGGCGTGGAGGTGGTGAGCAAGCGACTGGCCGACGGCGGCCATTCGCAGCGAGTACCTAATGACTCCTGGCTCGAAGTCGAAGTCCCTTTCGATGGCAGTGACGTCCTTGGCGGTGCCCGTGCCGGCCACTAGGCTCGAACGCAGCCGCAACGACGAAGCGCTGAACGATCCTTCGTCCACCTCCACTACTCCGGTGGGGTGGGCCACCACGAACTCAACCCATCCCGGTCGAGGCGACCGCAGATATCCCGCCTCACCGTGCAGAGGCCTCCCGTCATCGGTTGCAACCGTCCGTTGGGTGTAGGAAATAAACGGCTTGCCGACATGCGCGAACGTCACCGTCTCGCGGTAACCGAACGGCGAGATGGTCGGGTACTCGCCCTGGCCTTCGCCGCTCCAGGTGCCGAGCAGGAACCCCAGAGGCTCGATGTCAGGATGGATTGGCCGGTCCATGCCGCCAGTATCGCCGACACGGGCTACGCGAGAAGTGCCGTTCGGCGCTCCCGACAGGACGGCGCCGGCCTCGTCGGTGGCGGGCACGCAGACTGGGCAGTATGCGTTCGACTACAAAGTAACGAATGCATCAGAGCTCCCTGGAGGCTATGGCCCGATTCGTGAAGGAAGAGCTGGCGGACCGGGGGGGCTGGCCGCTGTTAATTCTCGACATCGGTTCAATGGACGTAAACGGGACCTTCCGGCAGTTCTTCGACGATCCGGCGTGGACCTATACCGGAGTGGACATGGAATCCGGGCCGGGTGTCGACACCGTGCTGCCCCAGCCCTACGACTGGTCGTTGCTGGAGAACAACCGCTACGACGTAGTCATCTCCGGTCAGGCGTTCGAGCACATCGAGGTTCGATGGGTCACCATCCTTGAGGTGGCTCGCGTCATGCGCCCCAATGGGCTGAGGAAGCGACCGGCCGATCGGTTGACGGCCACCAAGTCGAACATCCTGCGTCGGGTCTCGCGCTTCCAGGCCAACCGGCGTCAAACGGCTAAGGCCAACTGATCCCCCGAGCAAACTCCCGCTGGCACTTCTACCGCCTGCCCGCGACACGAGGACCGCTCATAACGGTCCACCCCGCGCCAGCAAGAGCTCGTTGCGAGACCCGGTCACCGGTGCCCTATTCGGAGTACTGGGTGGTTTGGCTGAAGTGGCTCGTCAGGGCGATCCACGCACAGATTATTCGGGTGGATTGCCGATAGACGAACCGGATCGGGCTGAAGCAGATCGGCCGCAGGTGCTTCAAGCGGGCGCCCATCCCCCAAGCGAACTGGACGCGCCAGCCGTTCTTCTCGCCGAGACGGTCCGAACTGTCTACGTCGAGCTACCAGCTATCCCAGTGAACCCGCTCGTCAGTGGGGATCCGCTTCCCAGCTCTGAAGATCGTGCCGATCGAATAAGCGACGGGGATCAGTGCCGCCTGGGTCACCCGCTCGAAGGGGATGTCGAGCACCTCGGCCGCTTCACGCTCGTAGCGCAGGTGAAGGCTTGTCCATGCCGTTCCGAGTCCCCTGGCGCGCGCTGCCAACATGAAGCTCCAGGTGGCCGGCAGGATCGACCCCCAGGTCACGGCTTGGGTCAGGAGTGGGGTGTTCTCGACGCGCCCCTCGACGCATGGAACGACTAACACGGGCACCTCATGAAGATGTTCCGCCAGATACGCCGATGATTCCATCATCTTGTGGTGTTCGATCGACGTCGAAGGCGGGTCGTTCTCGGCCTTGGACCTCCGATACAGGTCGCTGATGGCCCGCTTGGCGTCTGGGTCGGTGACGATGACGAAATGCCAGCCTTGGATGTTGCCGCCCGTCGGGGCCTGAATGGCGAGATCAAAACACTCCTCAAGGAGTTTTCGTTCAACGGGGCGGGTGAGGTCGAGGCGTTTACGTACCGCCCGCGTCGTCGAAAGCAACTGATCTGGTGTCAGGTCAAGGTTGGAACCATTGTCGGCCATCGGCACTCCTCTTAGGGCACTAGTTGTAACAGAGGTCACGTTATGTGATCATCGGATGGCGCGAAAGGAGGCACTTCCATGTCCCAGAGGAACAATGCTGTGCCTGTAGGCCCCGAGGAGGACGTCTGCGCCATCAGCGAAGTCCTTGATCATGTGGCGTCGAAGTGGAGCATCGGCATCGTCATCGCCGCTGCGGATGGGCCGATTCGCTTCACCGAGCTAGAACGGACTGTCGAGGGCATCAGCCGGCGGATGCTGACCTTGAACCTGCGCAAGTTGGAGCGCGACGGCCTGCTCCTCCGCACGGTATATCCGTCTGTACCTCCAAAGGTCGAGTACCAGTTGACACCGATCGCTCGGGAGCTCGTCGATACGTTCGGACTGATGACCGCATGGGCGGAACGGCACCGTGGCTCCATAGCCAACGCCCGGCGGGACTACGACCTCAGAGCCGGGCAGCCAATCTGAGCGGCCGACGATGGCGGCATGCATGTCGCCGTCACCCTCGTCACTTCCGACCATCACTGATCCACCAGCCATACCGACGGCGCCAGGGGGTGAACATCAACGGCAGCGCTTCCCCACTGTGACCCAACCTCGCCCACAAAAGCTGAGAGGAGCCCCCAAAATCCTAGTCCCGGCTACTCCAGCGACGCCGGACCACCAGCAATGAGACGCGCCAAAAGTTCTGACTGCGAGTGCACGCCGACCTTCCGGTAGATGGCAGAGAGGTGGTTGCGTACGGTGCTCTCGGACACGAAGAGTCGTTGTGCAATGGCGTGGACTCGTTGGCCTTGGCGAAGCCCGCGGATGATCTCCGACTGGCGGCGGGTCAAGCCGGTCAACGCGGCGTCGGGCCGCCAAGTTTCGCCCGACAGGGCAAGATCACCAATGCCGGCGGCCTGCACCTCTACCGCGATCCGCCACAGGTGACCCTCAAGACGTGAGGCTCGATCACCACCGGATGCACCATCGTCACTGGGTGGAAGAAACGAGAAAGTCACGGCGAAACTGGACTGGTTGTGGTCGCCCAGGGGGCTCACCGTCAACCGCACCTGACTCCATCCACCGTCGCTGCCCCGGACCCGGAGGCTGGTCGCGGCAGTCCTGCGCTCGGCGCCGCTTCGCCCAAGCGTCACCAACAGCAGGGACACGTCATCAGGATGTATCAGAGCGGGTAGCGGCGTCCCCGGACCTTTCGCGATGATCCCAGTCGAGCAGCTCTGCTGCATCGGCGCTCATCTGGCTGAGACACCAGTTCTGGTCGACGACGCCGAACACCACTCGTCGTGGATCGAGGGTCAACCAAGGCTCGGACAGAGGCGCACCGTCGGCCTCGGCGGCAACGAGGATCGCTCGGGTGCGGGGACTCGAGGCACCGAGCGGCCGGATCGCTGCGAGAATCTCGACGGTGTCGCCGTGAGGAAGGTGCACAACTGCTCGACCCTGGCAGGAGTCGAATTACTGCCCGAGGCCATCCCAGTCAGAACCCGCTCAACAACTCCCCGGTTCTCAGCTGACGAGGCCGCGAGTAAGTCGAAGCCGTTCAGCTCCGAGGGGTCCAGCCGGTACAGGGTGGCGAAATGGGCGTTCGCAAGAGTTACTCGCCCGGTGGTCATGTCGATGACGGCCAGGGCCAATGGGGTGCGGCGAAGCATCTCCGCCAGGTCGCCGAGGCTCAAATCCCCCAGGGACTGGGTCAATCTTGTCCTCCTGGTCGGCGGGATCGCACGTGGCGGCTGGCTATGAACCTTAGCCATAAACCGACGAACCCCGGCGCCCGAGGAAATCGGTAGCGCCAGTTCCCGCATGGCCGAATGCGTCGGGCCGACGCCACGAGGCCCACCAATTACTGCCGTGCCAACTTGACCAGCTTAAGAAACCAGGCCTACGACACCGGAGCGGGCCCAACACCCAAGTTATACCGACGGCTGGAAGCCTCGGTTGCTGGCTAGGGCTGTTAGTGGCAGGGCCCGACGGAACGGTGCACTGTGGGCTTGAGGCACCCGGCGGGTGACTTGGCTCAGGCTGCCGTGCCTCGGCCCCCGCTGACGCCGCCGGCCTGAAGGCCGAACGGACGTTTGCATACACATTGGCGAATGTTGGGTAGGGGAATGTCAGTCCCGGTTGGCCGACTGCCGCGGCACACGACGTTCCGTCCGGAGTCCGGTGTCCAGAGGATCTCCGGCCCTGTCACCCAACGGCACTTCGGTGGCGCGAAACCGGACGTCTACTGCGGGGATACCTGGACTCTGTGTTCCGTGGTTGTAGGGAGCCCGTCGTAGGGGCTAGGTAATCCGAAGCATCATTGCCTCTGGTTCAGGCGCACCAGTTCGTCGAGCCGCGACACGAAGAGCTCGAGGACCGGCGAGGTGTTCGATTTGCTGTAGCCCACGGCTATCTCGATCGTGGGTGCCTCGCCGTCCAGCGGTCGGCTGACGACCGACGGCGGCAGCAGGTTCTTGGCGTACTCGGGCATCAGCGCCACGCCGCGGGTGGACGACGAGGGACATGGCCATCGCCATGTTGTCGACGCCGTGATCAAGTTTGATGTCGAGCCCTGAGCGGCGGAAATAGTCCTCGGTGACAGCACGCAGCACGGCGGCCTTGTTCGACCCGCCGATGAAGATCTCGCCGACAAGAGCCTGAGCGCTCACGCACGACCGCGCCGTCAGGCGATGGTCGCTCGGCATAAGGACGACCAGCGGCTCCCGATCGACCACGTGGTACTCGAGGTCATAGCCGGGCTCGACGCGCAGGAAGGCCAGGTCGAGCCGGCCGCGGGCGAGTGCTTCGGCGAGGTCCGGCGAGTAGTCGCTCGAGACCGTCACCTGGATCTCCTTTAGCTCGTGGTGCAACACCTGCATCGCCCACGGCAGCCAGTTCATCTCGTGCCCAGTTTGGAAGCCGATAGCGAATGTCTTACGTTCGGGTTGCGCCGCTCGGCGTGCCGTTTCGACCGCGGTATCGACGTGCATCAGCACGAGGCGGGCGTGGTCCAGAAAGGCTTTGCCCGCGGGGGTCAGCTCGACGCCGCGAACGCTGCGCGACAACAGCTTGACCCCGACGTGAGACTCGAGGTCGCGGATCTGCCGGCTCAGCGACGGCTGTGAGGTGTACAGCCGCCGCTCGGCCGCCTCCGTGAGGCTGCCCGTCTCGGCGACGGCGATGAAATACCGGAGATGCCGAAGTTCCATTGCGCTCCCATGCCCGTGCGGTATGACCTTCAGCTTACAAGGTCTTCTTCAAGGGGGAGATGAGGGCATAGCGTCTTGTTGGTCATACCTCACAGATCATGCCTCAGGAGCTAAAAGTGGACAAGCCCGTTGTTCTGATCACCGGAGCGCTCTCCGGCATCGGTCGAGCCACCGCCATCGCCTTTGCCAAGAACGGGGCGACAGTCGTCGTTTCCGGCCGGCGTGATGAAGCCGGTAAGGCGCTGGCCGAGGAGCTGCGCTCCTTCGGTTCGGAGGCCGAGTTCATCAACGCCGACGTCCGCAAGGAGGACGACGTACGCGCCCTAGTGGACCGGACCATTGACCGATTCGGCCGTCTCGATGTCGCGGTGAACAATGCCGCCACCGAAGGTCCGGTGGGCCCGATAACGGACCAGACCGCTGAGAGCTATGCGGCCACATTCGACACGAATGTGCTGGGGGTGATTCTGAGCATGAAGCACGAAGTGCGCGTCATGCAAGGGCGCGGCAGCGGCAACATCATCAACATCGCTTCGACCTATGGGCATGCGGGCGCCGCAGGTGCCGCGGTGTATGTCGGCAGCAAGCACGCGGTCGAAGGCATCACGAAGTCGGTGGCGCTCGAGGTCGTTCAGTCCGGTCTCCGCGTAAACGCCGTGGCTCCTGGTGCTACGGACACTGACATGCTGACCCGGTTTACGGGTTCGCCGGAGAACATGGCGGCACTTGTGGGTGGCGTTCCGATGGATCGTCTCGGCCTCGCCGAGGAGATTGCCAACGGGATCGTCTTCATCGCATCGGACCAAGCGTCCTTCATCACGGGCCACATCCTCAACATCGACGGCGGACTGACCATTCACTAACCTCCGTCGGTTTGGAATGTTTCCCGCCAGTGCCGCTTGCGGTGTCGCCCTGTCGACGCCGATAGAAGCCGCAACGAGACCAAGCACGGCTCCATGAGAGAGGCTCACATGACCACTTACACCCACAACACAGTTCCGACCGAATTCGTCGAAGCAGACGGGACCCGCTTCGCCTACCGACGCTTCGGCGACTCTATCGGCACGCCGATCGTGCTGCTCCAGCACTTCATGGGCAACCTCGACAACTACGACCCGGCCATCACCGACGCCCTCGCCATGGGCCGGGAGGTAATCCTCACCGACAACGCCGGCGTCGGACTCAGCACCGGCAAAGCACCCGACGACCGTGGCTGGGATGGGACGCGACGCCCTCTCGCTCATCGACGCTCTCCACCTCGAGCAGGTTGATCTCTTCGGCTTCTCAATGGGAGGATTCGTCGCCCAGCAGATCGCGTTCGACCGTCCCGAGCTCGTACGCCGACTGATGCTCGTGGGTACAGGGCCGCGGGGCGGCGACGGCATGGACCAGCTCGCGCCTGACGTCGTGCCACTGTTCACGACGCCTCTTGAGCCACAGGATCTGATGTGGCTTCCGATCTTCTTCTCGCCGTCTGACGTGAGCCAAGGGGCCGGTCGAACCTTCCTCGAGCGCATCCGATCCCGCACCGAGGACCGCGACATCCCGGTCTCGGAGGCCACTGTCGCCGCCCATCTGGCAGCGGCACGCGAATGGGGCACGCCAGCCTCGGACAGCTTCGACTATCTCAAAGGAATCCCTCACCCGACGCTCGTGATCAACGGCAGCAACGACGTGGTGGTCCCCACCATCAACTCCTACATCCTGCAGCAGAACCTGCCAAACGCCGAGTTGATCCTCTTCCCAGACTCCAATCACGGATCGCATTTCCAATTCACCGAGGCGTTCAACCGATACGTCACCGACTTCCTAGACCACTAATCAGCCGGTTTCGACCACACCACCCTCGAGACTTGCTTCTCGGGGCACCAAGGAATGGAGAACCCACAATGGAAAACCAAGCCACGATCACCGCGAACAAGGATCTGGTAGAAGAGTTCATCAACCGGGTGTTCAACGGACAGAACGCGGGCGCCACCTCGGATTACTTCAGCTCGGACGTGCAATGGCACGGGGGGACCCTTGGAACGATCGAGGGATCCGATGCCATGACCAGCTTCTATGCGGAGTTGTTCACCGCGCTACCTGACCTACAGGTCACCACGGTGGGTATCGCCGCCGACGAGGACACGGTCTGGTGTCGCTTCGTCATCGAAGGCACGAACCAGAGCAGCCTCTTCGGCTTCCCAGCCACAGGAAAACCGGTCAGGTGGGACGAGATCGACGCCTATCGCGCACGGAGGGGAAGATCGTCGAGGAGTGGTCATCCCCCGACATGACAAACATTCTCTATCAGCTCGGGGCCTACACTCCGCCGTGGCTTTCCTGACCCGATGGTCATGAGCACAACCAACAGCACCACTGCCACGCGATTGGGTCTCGCACTCGTGACCGGGGCGACCTCTGGCATCGGCCAAGCGACGGCCTTACGACTCGCACGCGACCGATGGGAGGTCGTCGTTCACGGCCGCAACCCCGAACGAGGTGGCGAGGTAGTCCAGGAAATCGAGGCGCAGGGAGGCCGTGCTCGCTTCGTGGCGGCCGACCTCAAAGACGTGGCAGCGGTGCGAAGTCTGGTCGACGAGGTCGGGGATTTGGACGTCCTGGTCAACAACGCTGGCATGTCGTGGTTCGGTCCAACGGCGGATCTTGACGAGGCGACCTTCAACGACCTGTTTGACGGCAACGTGCGCTCGGCGTACTTCCTGGTCGCCGGGCTTGCCCCCGGCATGGCCCAGCGGTCGTCGGGGAGCATCATCAACCTGGCCAGCATGGCCGGACAGGTAGGCCTCGATGGTGGCGCCGCCTACGGAGCCACCAAGGCCGCGCTCAGCTCCATGACCCGGTCGTGGGCGGCAGAGTTCAGTCCACATGGCGTCCGGGTCAACGCAGTCGCCGCCGGGCCGGTGTTCAGCACGCCGGCAAAGGCCTCCCTCATTGAGGAACTGGGCAAGACCACCTTGCTCGGACGCGGGGCCCAGGTCGAAGAGATCGCCGAGGTGATCGCCTTCCTCGCCTCGGATAGGGCGAGCTACCTCACGGGGGCGGTGATCCCCGTCGACGCCGGCCGCACCGCCATCTAACCGTCTCGGCGCAGCGAAGTCCGAGGACAAAGCAGCGACAAATCGAACCCCCAGCGCCGGGTCGACCCGCGTCGCCGCGGCCCATTTGCTGGCCCCCGTCGCGACCGCCAGATCCACCCCCAGCCGGAATTCAAAGAGCATCGGAACCAACAACAGAAGAAGGAGCATCACCATGAGCGACCTCATCGACTTCGTCCTGGACGCACACGGCGGGAACGGCCCGCTGGGAACGGGCGACGCAGCTTTCGGCCACGATGCGGGTCTACGGCGACTTCTGGGCTCGGCGTTGGTGCCGGCTGGTGTGCTTCTCGCGCGCGTGTACCCGCTCCTGCTGGAGGCGCCGCACCTGCTCACGGTCCTCGCGCTGCTGGGCGCGATCGCGGCGGTGGCTGCGGCGCTGCTGGCACTCGTGCAGCGCGACGTCTTCAGGATCGGCATGTTCGCGGTGAGCAGCCAGGCGGGGTTGGTGCTCGCCGCCTTCGGGGTGGGTGGCTACAGCCCGGCGCTCTTCCTTCTTTTCACCGCGTCCTTCCTGGCGGTCGTGTACTTCCTCGCCGCCGGCAACCTCACTCGCGGGTTCCGCAGTCGTGAGCTGAGCGACTGCGGAGGCGGCAGGCGGCGGATGCCGCGCACCACGCTAGCCCTCGGAGGCTGGGCGCTGGGGATCAGCGGTCTGACGCTGAACACCTACAGCGTGCTCGCGGCCGCGTTCCACGGGACGCTGCCCGACGGCGCGCACGTGAGCGGGGTCATCCAGGCTGTGGTCGCCGTTGCGGTCCTCGTGACCATCGTGCTCACCGCCGCGTACGCGTTCCGCGTGTACTTCGTGGTGGCGACCGGTGAGCCGCTCAGGCGCCGCGGTTTCGACGTCGCCCGCCTCCGCGAGGTCGACGCCCGGCTGCGCCGAACCGTGCTGGTCGCGCTCGGCGGGGCGGCTGCGGCGACCCTGGTCGGGCTTCCCGGGGTGAGCTCGTTCATGGTGGGCAGCCGGAAGGTCCCCGGGCTCACCTTCGGTCGGTTCATCTTCTACGGCACCCTGCGCCAGGACATTCCCGTCGATGCCATCGCGCTCGTTCTCGCAGCGGTGCTGGCGGCGGGTGGAGTGACGGCGGCGTGGTGGCTCTTCTCGGCGGGTCGCAGCCGCGCGGAGGGAGCGCCTCAACGACGACTGGCCTGGCTCAGCGGCGCTGTCGGCGAGCCGACGCCGGCCGAGCGCGTGGCGGCGATCGCGCCGCGCGGCTTCATCGCCGCCGGCCGGAGAGTCGACGCCCTGGACGTCCAGCTGCTGGAGCCCATCCCGACGGCGATGGGGGAGAGCGCGGGCACACTCAGCGAGGCGCTGGCGCGGCTGCGCACCGCTCGGATCGGATTGTCGATGGCTGCCGCCCTGGCGCTTCTCGCCGTCCTGCTCGCCGCCTCGGTTCTGGCCGCAACTGGCCATTTCCCGGTGACCACGCAGTGAGCGCGGCGTTGCAGGTCCTCTGGTCCGCCGCCTCGGCCGTACAACAGGCCCCGCGCATGGCGGCGGCCGTCCAGCCGCTGCTCGCTGCGGTGTCGCCTCCGGTGAGCGCCGCCGCGGCAACCGCGCCGCCGCTGGCCACACCGGCGCCCAGCGCCATCTCCGTGCCGCCCGCTTCCATTGCCACCCCCGCGCCCACGGCCTCGGCGACCCCCGCCACCACGACAACCACCTCCGGCCTCGACCTCCCATCGGTCCTGCTCAGCACCGTGGTGTTCGCGACCACGGTGGCGGCGCTGATCATCGTGTTCCTCCCCGAGCGCACCGCCGAGCAGCGCAGTCGGATCCGCTCGGTGGCGCTCTTCGCCGCCGCCGCCGCCCTGGTGCTGACGCTGTTCACACTCCTCAACGCGATATCGCTCGGCATCGCCTCCACGGCTGACCAGCTCCACGAAGAGAACGCGACCTGGATCAGCCACTTCGCGTTCGCGATCCACTACCACCTCAGTGCCGATGGTGTGACCCTCAGCCTCCTTGTCCTGAGCACCGTCGTGTTCACCTCGATCTTCCTGGCGTCCTGGAAGCGACAGCAGCGCGTGCGTCTCTACTGCGGTCTTCTCCTGCTTCTCGAGACTGCCGTCAACGGCGCGCTGTGCGCCACCGACCTGGTCCTGTTCGTGATGTTCTTCGCCATGCAGGCGGTGCCGCTCTACCTGTTGATCCGCTGCTTCGGCGCTGCCGGTCGCGAGCGCTCCGCGGCGCGCGCGGGCGTTGCCGTGCTGATCAGCACCGCGCTGCTGCTGGTCGGCTTCCTCCTCCTTGTCGTGCACAGCACAGCGCACAGCTCGGACCTCATCGACCTCGCCAGCGCCCCAGCGGTCACCGGCGCGGTGGCCACGGCGGGCTTCTGGCTGGTGTTCACGGGGTTTGCGCTCGGCTTCCTGATCGTGCCGGTGCACACGTGGGTCCTCGACGCCACCAGCACCGCAAGCTCCGGCGTGTCCGCCGTGGTGGCCGGCGTGCTCGTGCGCCTGTCCGGCTACGGGATGATCCGGTTCGCGCTCGGTCTGTTCCCCGGCCAGGCACAGCGCTTCAGCACCGCGCTCATGGTGCTTGCCGTGCTCAGCGCCGTGTGGGGTGTGCTCCTGACGCTGGCGCAAAAGACGCTGCGGCGCATGGTCGCCGCCGTCAGCATCGGCCAGATGTCGCTGGTGCTCCTCGCCGTCGCGGCGCCCAACACGGTGTCGCTGGACGGCGCCGTTCTCCAGCTGGTGGCGGGCGGCCTGAGCAGCGCGCTCTTGCTGCTGCTCTGTGGGGCCATCGAGGGCCGGACACGCGCCGCGCCGCTGGACCGCTTGGGCGGCCTCGCCGCGCAGGCGCCGCGACTGGGGGGGTTCTGGATCTTCGCCTGCCTGGCCGCGCTCGGTGCGCCGCTGTTGGCCGGCTTCAGCGCGGAGCTGATGCTCTTCACCGGCGTCTTCGCCGCGCACCCCTATGCAACGGTGTTCGTGATGGCCAGCACCGCGGTCAGCACCGCCGCCCTGGTCTGGTCGGCGCAGCGCGTCTTCCTGGGACCCGCGCAGGAGGAGTTCGCGCGAGTGCGTGACACCACCGCGCTCGAGCTCGGCTACCTGTGGCCGCTGGTCGTCTTCCTGGTCGCGTTCGGGCTTCTCGCCGGGCGTGTCGTGCCTGTGATCGGCACCGGGCTCACGCGCATCGCCGCCTCGCTCGGAGGCGCGCAGTGATCAGCAATGTCGGTCTCGGCGTGCTGCTGGGGCTATTGCCCGCGGTGATGCTCGCCTTCGGGGCCCTGGTGTGCGCTGCCGTGGCGGCGGGGCGGCCACGCACACGCCCATCGCTGTACCGCTGGGTGACGCTGCTCGCGACCGCGGGCGCTTTCGCGGCGTCGATGATCGAGCTGGTCGCCATCCGGCCCAGCACCAATGGTGTCGGGCTGGTGGCGTACGGCGGTGGCCTGATGGTGGACCGATTCCACGTCTTCGGATCGGTGCTGGTCGAGCTGGTGCTGGTGCTCACGCTGGTCGGCTCGGAGGCGTACGCGCGACGTGTTCCGGCCCGGGCGGGCGCGTACTGCGCGCTGCTGCAGGTCAGCGCAGGCGCGGCGCTGATGCTCGTTGCGCAGCGTGAGATGTCCGCGTTCATGGCCGCGCTGGCGGTCCTCATCGTGGCCCTCACGCTCCTGACAGCCATGACCAAAACGTCTGGACAGACCGCCGAAGCGGCCTTCCGCCAGGTGCTCGCCGGGGGCGTGGCGCTGGCAACGACGGCGTACGGCATGACCCTGCTCTATGCCGCCGACGGCAGCACCGACCTGTCGCGTCTGGCGAGCGGAACCCGCAGCGGTGGCGCGCCCATCGACGGGGCGCTCGCGGCGGTCGGCATCGCCATGGTCGTGGTCGGCCTGCTGCTGGTGGTGGGCGCGCCACCGCTGCAGGCCTGGACACGGAACGTCCAGGAAGCGGCGCCGGGAGCGATCGCGGGGTTCAGCTCGGCGCTCGGTGCCGTCACCGGCACCGCCGTGCTGGCTCGCTTCGCCGTCGAGGGCTTCGGTCCGGGAAGCTCGAGATGGACGCTGCTCGTCGACGTGCTGGCGGCCGTGGCCATGCTCTCCGGCGCCGTCCTCGCACTGCGCGCCACCACCATCCGGCGGCTCATCGCGGATCTCTCGATCGCGCAGGCGGGGTTCCTGTTGCTCGCGCTCGCCGCGACCGGCCACGGCATCAGCGGCTCGAGCGTCGCCGGGACCACCGCGCTGCTCTTCGCGCTGCTCGGCGCGGCCGCCGCCCTGGTTGCCGCGCTGCTGCTCGCGGGTGTGTTCGACGCGGCCGGGCTCGGCACCGGCATCGACGCCTACCGCGGCGCCGGCCGTCGCGCGCCCGCCACCGCCGGCTTCCTGTCGCTGGCGCTCCTCGGCTTGGCCGGGCTGCCTCCCCTGGCCGGGTTCATCGCTCGGCTGCTCGCCGCCGAGTCGGCGCTCGATGCCGGCAGAGGGTGGGTGGTCGGCGTCGCCGGGGTGGCCGTGGTGCTCGGCGGAGTGGCCGTGGTGCGCTGGCTGGCGGTCATGTACGCGGACGACAACGGCGAGGCGCCGTTCGCGGTGGGCACCACGCCGCTGATGGCACGTATCGCGGCCTGGACTGCAGCGTCACTCGGGCTGCTCTTCGCAGCCTTCGCCGGACCGCTGATCTCACTCGCGGGCGGCGGCGCCACCGCGCTTCACTGATGCCCGAGCGCCCGGCGCCGCCGACCGGTTACCTCGGGATCACCCGTCGACCGTCCCGCCGCGAATGGCGTCGGGCGCTCCTCCTCTTCGCGGTCGGCATTGTCGGGCTCGTGCTCGTGGTCACCTTCATCCGGCCCCAGGCCAACCTGCTGCCGGTGGGCAGCAAGGCCCCCGCGATCAGCCTCGACGCGGTCGGTGGCGGGCACATCACGGTGGCCTCGGCCGCCGCAGGCAAGCCCTACATCGTCGAGTTCTTCGAGGCCGGTTGCGCGCACTGCCAGCAGGTGGCGAGCCAGCTGTGCACAGAGAAGGTGCAGGTCTTCGCGGTGGACGCGGCGAAAGAATCCGCGCAGACCATCGCTTCATTCCACAGCCAGTACGCGCCCCGGTGCAGCTACCCACTTCTGCTCGACCCCAACCTCTCGGCCGGTTCCGCGTACAACGTCAACGCCGTGCCCACGGTGTACCTGGTCAACAACGGCAAGGTCGCCTACGCGGGGGCGGGGCTCGATGGGGTCAACGGGCTCGGCGCCGCGGTGAAGAAGGCTGTCGGTGGCTGACGCCACGAGCGTGCTGGCAACTCCGCCCAAATGGATGGAGGTGGCATTCGAGACCACAGCCCGGGGGCTGCGCGCCCTCGGCCGGGGGCGATACGCGATCGCGGACGTTGCCGGCACGCTCACGTACGCGCTGCAACCACCACGCAAGCGGCGCGTCTGCGCGCACCTGCACAGCCGCGCCGCCGGTGGCCTGCCCGCGGCGGAGGCGAGGCGGCGGGCGCGCGCGAGCTACCGCAACTACGCGCGCATGATCATCGACACCATCTGGGTGCACTCGATCGGGCTGGACGAGATGTTCGAGCACGGCCACATCGACGGCGTCGAGAACCTGCACAACACCGCGGCAGCGGGGCGCGGCGGCATCCTCGTGCTCGCGCATTTCGGCAGCTGGGACATCGCTGCGAGCATGGCGCTCGCCGCCGGCCACCCGGTCACCACTGTGATGGCGCCGGTGGGCACGCCCTCGATCACCGCGTTGCTCGCGTGGTCACGGCAGGTCAAGCAGATGGAGCTGTTCGCCCCGGCAGCGGCGGCGCGAGGCCTGATCCGCGCGCTGCGGCAGGGGCGCTGGGTTGCCATCCTCATCGACATCCCCGAGGGGGGCCCCACCGCCGAGGTCCACTTCTGCAACGGGCCGGTGGAGTTCAGCACGGGCCCCGCCTTCCTGGCCCGGCTCACGGGCGCTCCGCTGGTGCCGATCAGCTGCTGGCGAACCGACGCGGGCTACCACGTCGATGTCCGCGAGCCCTTCCATCCCAACCGGACGGACGACGACCAGAGGTGATGCAGCAGCTCGCCGACATCCTCGAACCCGACCTGCTCCAGGTCCCCGAGCAGTGGTATCCGTTCAACCCCATCTACACCGACGAGGTGTGACCGGACGAACGCGCCCGCACGCCCTTGCGTCGCCGTAGACTTGCGCCCCCATGAGCGGCCTCCTCAGCGACGCCGGCGCGACCGCCGTGGGGTATGCGATCGGCTCGATCCCATTCGGACTGCTGCTCGGGCGCGCGGCGCGGGGACTCGACGTCCGCGAGATGGGCAGCGGGAGCATGGGCTCGACCAACGTGCTGCGGGCCGTGGGGCCGGTGGCTGCGGGGGCGACCTTCGCGCTCGACGTCGGCAAGGGAGCTGCTGCGATTTCCTGCGCCCGGGCGCTGGGCGCCGGCCCGGCGGGTCAGGTCGGCGCGGGACTCGGCGCCATGGTGGGCCACTCCTGGCCGGTCTTCGCCGGCTTCCGCGGTGGCAAGAGCGTGGCCACCGCCTTCGGCGGCGTGCTGGCACTCTCGCCCGAGGTGTCTGTCTGGGCAGTGGCCGGAGGCCTCAGCGCCCTGGCGGGGACACGAATCGTGTCGATCGGGTCGCTGGTCGCCGCAGGCTCCGCCACGGTCGGAGCGGGGCTGCAGGCGGCGCGAGGCGGCTCGCGTGTGCCGCTCGTCTTCACCGGGCTGGCCAGCACGCTGATCGCGCTCCGGCACACCGACAACCTCCGCCGGCTGGCCCGCGGACGCGAGCCGCGCCTGAGCCGGCCGACCAAGCGCTGACGCCCGCTGTTCGACGTTCTGTGACCACGAGGCGGAGGGTCACAGATCTCGCGCGTATGATCTGGCCATGCGCCGGCCACGGCACCGACTTACCGGCTGGGTTCGACGGCTGCTCGCCGCAGCGGTCCTCGGTGTGCTGGCGGCGGTGGTCGTGGTGAGCGCAACCCCCCGCCCGGCCTCGGCAGCCGGGATCAACCTGAACCTCAACCTCAAGGGGCTCAATCTCAACGCGCTCAACCTCAACGGTCCCCTGGCTGGCTTGTCCCCGCTTCCCATCCTGCCGACGCCCACCCCGACTTCGCCGTCAGCCCCCCTGCCTAGCGGCGCGGGGGTGCCCGGCCTCTGTCCCCCAGCCTGCGCAACTCCCGCTGGAACCGGCACCGGACCCACCGGCGCCAGCGGCAAGCCCGCCGGCAACACGCGCAGTGGTCCGACGGCGAAGGCCACGACCACCAGGCCCTCAGCCGGACAGTGGGCGGCGGCGCCGGCCAATCGTCGGCGGGCAGCACGGTCAGCGCTCCGCCGGCGCTCGGCCTCTCGGTGACCCCACCTCCGCCCGTCGACCAGCTGACCCCACTGGCCGGCATCTCCTTCGGCCAGGCGCCCTACGTCTGGCCGCTGTTCGTCCTCCTCGACGTCATCGCCGCAGCCGCGGTTGTGTTGCTGGTGCGACGGACCTGGTCACCAAACTCCGGCGCCGACTGACCGCGCCTGCCAGGCAGGCGGGGTGATCAGGTCGCTGCGCCGCTCGTTCGCGGCAAAGCTGATCGTCGGCGGCTGCCTGCTCGCGCTCGTGGTCGTCGGAGGCGTCGCCAGCTACCTCATCTACAGCCGCACCCAGCAGACCCAGGCGGCAGCGCAGAGCAACGCCGACAACCGGGTCGGGGTGATGGTCGAGGTGCTCAACCGCTTCACCGGAGTGCAGTCTCTCAGCGCTGCGCAGGACCTGGCCGGGCAGCCCGCTCTCGGTGCCGCCCTGTCCGCCAGGGATCCGGCGACCGCGGTGCAGGCACTCTTCGCGGCGAGCACGCCGGTGAACCTCGATGGAGAGGTGCTGCTGGTCACCGATGCCAATGGCAACCTCGTGTACGACCGGGCCTCCCCGAGCCTCGGTGGTGCCGTCTCGATCAGTGCGGCACCCGAGGCCGCGCAGACCGCGCTCAGCGACGGCCAGTGCGCGCGCGGAGGGCAGACCGCGGTCGCCGGAGGCTGTGGCGTGGAGCTGGTCAACGGGCAGACCCCCGCCTACGTGGTGGCGCTGCCGGTGGTGCGTGCTGGTCAGCTGGTCGGGGTGGTCGCCTACGTGGCGCCGCTGACGTACCAGCTGAGCAGGTTCCAGGCGCTCTTCAACTTCCCGACGGCGTTCATCGCGGCGTCACGCACCGGTGTCGAGCTCAGGCCCACCGTCGGCGGCAGCGCCAGCACCGACCCGGCACTGCGCGCCGCACTCGGTCAGCCGGGGTCGACGGAGCGTGCCATCTACAACGCGCCGCTGGGCGGCGGCACGACTGGTGCGGTCGCGGGCAGCTTCGTGCCCGTCTACGGCTCCGCGGGGAACCTCACCGGGTACGTCGGCGTCGAGGTCCCGCTGTCCCAGTTCGTCGGCGACGAGCGCACCGACATCCTGGTGCTCGCGCTCATCTCCGTCTTCCTCGTGCTGGTCGTGGCAGTCACCGTGATCCTGTTCGTCGAGCGCTTCGTCAAGCGCCCGATCGCCCGGCTCGAGGGTGGCGTGGCCCGAATCGCCGGCGGCGACTACGCGACCGGGATCCCGGTGCGTTCGCAGGACGAGCTCGGCCGGCTCGCCGCCAACGTCAACCGGATGCGCGATGCGATCGCCGACTATGTGCGCCAGATCGAGGAGGCGCGCCAGCGGCTCGACCATGCCGTCGAGCAGGTGAGCGGAGTCTCGCGCGCGCTCACCACCACCACCACGGGCGTGCCGACCTTGCAGCAGGCCGTGGTGCGCACCGCGACGTCGATCGGTGGTGGCCCACGTTCGGCGATGCTGGCCGTGCGCGCCGCTGACGAGGACTCGTTGACGGTGGTGGCGACGGAGGGCGCGACACCGCCGCTGTTGGATTGGCCGGGTGTCGACGCGGTGCTCAGCGGGGAGACCGTGCGCCTGGAGAACCCGACGCACGGCTCGCTGGTGGCCGTCCCGATGTTCTATCAGGACCGCGTCGTCGGAACGCTGATCACCATCACGCCGCCAGACGTCGGCGCCCCGATCGGCGGCTCTGACGTCGACGTCCTCGCGGTGCTGGCCAACAACGCCGCCATCGCGATGGAGAACGCGCGGTTGTTCGAGCAGGAGCGCGACACCGTGCGCCGTCTCCTCGAGCTCGAACTCGATGAAGACCGACTTCCTGGCCACGGTCCAGCATGAGCTGCGCACCCCGCTCACGGCCATCATGGGGCTCGCCGATCTTCTTGAGATGTGCTGGGGCATGTGGGAGGACACACCCAAGCTCGAGGCTGTGGCCGACATCCAGCTCGCTGCCAAGAACCTGTACGACATCGTCGAGACGATCATCGACTACTCGGTGATGGAGGGCGACGAGCTCGGCCTCAAACCGACCCCGGTGCGGCTTCGCGAGACCATCGTCAACACCCTGGCGCTGGTCGCCGAGCGCTACCAGGGCGGCCTTCCCGTGCCGGTTGACGTCGCCGGCGACGAGAGCGTCACGGCCTTCGCCGATCCTGAGCGCCTCGTCCAGGTGATCCGCGCCATCCTCGACAACGCGGTGAAGTTCAGCGACGGGCGTGGACGGGTGACGGTGACCTTTGCGCCGTCGGCGGAGGTGGCGGCGTGCGCATCGAGGTTGCCGACCAGGGGATCGGCATCCCTGCCGATGACATGCCCCGCGTCTTCGAGCGCTTCTTCCAGGTGGACAACAGCGCCACACGCAAATACGGCGGCACCGGCATGGGCCTCGCGCTGGTCAAGCGAATGGTGACCGCGCACGGGGACGTGTCGACGTCGAGAGCACGGTGGGCGAGGGAACGAAGGTCATCGTGGTCTGGCCGGCGTCGGCGGCTTCGGCCGCCGGTGAGGCGCGTGCCGTCGCTGACAGAGAGGGGAAGCCGGGGGACCGAAAGCGCTCGGCACCGCCCGGCCGTGCCGGTACAATGACCTCGGTCGCGCTAGACGGGGCGTTAGCGGTGCCCTGTACCCGCAATCCGCTACAGCGGGGTCGAATTCCCCACCGAGGGGGCGTGGCGTTGGGTCTGCTCCGAGCGCTTCGGCGTTGACGATCGGGTCCTACGCAGCCCGGGTCTGTGAACCCCGTCAGGTCCGGAAGGAAGCAGCGGTAAACGGTCCCCCGGGGGTGCCGTAGCCAACCTGGTCCGAGCTGGACGATCGGGTGAGCGCCGGCGTCGCGCCAACGACGTGGGGTGCGCGACTGCCCCCAAGCGGCAGAGCCGCTTGGGGGACCCCTCGTAGTGACGTACAGGGGCGGGCAGATCCCGCCCCTCTCGCGGTCGGAATGAATCCGACCGCGAACACCCCTACCCTCGGCGCACCTCGTGCGCCGCTGTCGCCTCCGCGACGGGAGGTACTTTCTGGGATGCGGGTGGATGCCTGGTTGGAGCACGCCTAGTTGCTAGCAGGCGGGTGGATACCTGGGTGCGAGGGCCGGGACGACGGCTCACTGGTTTGTCGGAGCCTCTGGGATGTATTTCGGCTGCCCGCGCTCCGACGCCGACGGTTACCTCTTGGCCGCTACTCTGCTGGTGTGGCGACTGCTCTTTATCGGCGGTACCGATCGGCGCGTTTTGCGGACCTGGTCGGACAGGACGTGATCGCCACCACGCTGCGCAACGAGGTGCGCGCCGGGTCGCTGGCGCATGCGTACCTGTTCACCGGCATCCGTGGCACGGGCAAGACGTCGACCGCACGGATCCTGGCGCGCGCGGTCAACTGTCTTGCGCTCCAGGACGGCGAACCCTGCAACGAGTGCAGCGCCTGTCGCGAGATCCTCGACGGCAGCTCCGTGGACGTGCTCGAGATCGATGCGGCCAGCAATCGAGGGATCGACGAGATGCGCGACCTTCGCGACAAGGTGAAGTACCTGCCCGCTTCCCTGCGCCGCAAGGTGTACATCATCGACGAGGCGCACATGCTCACCACCGAGGCGTGGAACGCCTTCCTCAAGACGCTCGAGGAACCGCCGGCGCATGTGCTGTTCGTGCTCGCCACGACAGAGCCGCACAAGGTGCCCGAGACCGTCCGATCGCGCGTGCAGCGATTCGATTTCCGTCGCGTGTCGCCCGCGGACACCGCCGCGCATCTTGGTCGCATCCTCGAGTCGGAGGGCACCGCCGCGGAGCCCGAGGCTCTCGTTCTGCTGGCGCGCGCCGGTCAGGGCAGCCTGCGCGACGCACTCTCGATGCTCGACCAGGCGCTGGCCGGCGGCGAGCGGCCGCTGACGGCGGAGAACGTCAGGCGCGCGCTGGGCGTGGCCGACCCGGCAACGCTGCACGGCTGCTCGAGGCACTCGCCGGGGGCGACGGCGCGGCGGCGCTCCGTGCTGTGGCAGTGGCTTTCGACGCGGGCGCCGACCCGCGCCAGCTGCTCCGTGAGACGGCGCGCCTGGCACGGGCCGCGGAGTTCGCGGCCCTCGGGCACGCCGACGGTGCCGATGTCGCCGACGCAGAAGCCGAGCTGGCCGGCACCCTCGCACGGGTGGCCCCGTCGGGATTCTGGCTGCGCGCCCTTGAACTGCTCCAGGCGACTGAGCTCGAGCTTCGTCAACCAGTCGACGCGCGATTGCAGGTGGAGTTCTGCGTGATGCGCCTCGTCCGCGAGACCACGATCGGACACGCCGAGCTCGCCGCGTTGGAGGACCGGGTGGCCCGGCTCGAGGGCGCCGGCACCCGCCCTGAGCATGCCGTACCAGCTGTCCAGCCCCGCCCCGAGCCCGTCGCCGCAGCGCCCGCTCGGCCGCCATCGGCAACCGCTGCGCCGACCACTCCGGCGGCCGAGCCAGCGGCGCCGCACCAGTGGCCGCCCCGGCCGATGCAGGCGGCGACAGCGACAGCGGGACGCCATCGGTTGCCGGACCGGACCGCGCCGAGTCCGATGAGTCTCCACCAACGGCGGCGGCGGTTTCGACCTCTGTCGAATCGTGGCAGCAGAACTGGGTGAGCCTGCTCGAGGCGGTGAACCGCCGCGACCGCGCTCTTGCCGGCGTCCTGCGGGACTGCCGTCCCGTCGCGGCGGCCGACGATTCGCTGACGGTCGGCGCGCCATACCGATTTCACCTCGAGCGGTTGCGCGAGCCCGCCCGGCTGGTCGCCCTCACAGAGGCGCCGGCGAGGTGGCAGGCTCACCGCGCAGGTGGACCAGGTACGTCGGACAGGATGACGCCGCCCCTGCGCGCCGGCCGGGACCACCGGCGAAACCACCCAGGCGGTGCTCGATGCGTTCGCGGGCAGCCGGGTCACGTCCAAGAATCCGCGACGACGGCGATCGGCCCGCCCACGGCGGCGCTGCGTAGACTGCCCACAAATTCGAGGAGGCCCGGTGAACAGCAACATGATGAAGCAGCTGCAGCAGATGCAGACGCGCATGGCGAAGCTGCAGGAGGAGCTCGGCGACATGACCGTCACCGGCACCGCCGGCGGTGGTGCGGTGACGGTGACGGCCAACGGCCACCAGAAGGTGCTCTCGGTGAGCATCGAGCCCGAGGCGCTCGAGGAGGGGGCGGAGCTTCTCGCCGACATGGTGCTGGCGGCCACCAACGACGCCCTCGACAAAGCCCGCGAGACAGCTGCGCAGCACATGGGCCAGCTCACCGCGGGCCTGGGCCTGCCGCCGGGCCTCATCTGACGCGAGTGGAGCCTGATCCCGGCGAGCGGTCGAGCGGCTTGCCGCCGAGTTCGGACGCCTGCCCGGCATCGGTCCCAAGACGGCACAACGCCTCACCTTCCACTCGATGGCGGCGACGCCCGAGAGCACCGAGCGTCTCGCCGCCGCGCTGCGCGACCTCCACGAAGGCGTGCGTGCGTGCAGCCGCTGCTACTTCATCGCTGAGGGCGAGCTGTGCGCGGTCTGTGCCAACCCCAGCCGTGACCAGACAGTGCTGTGCGTGGTCGAGGAGCCGCTCGATGTGCTCGCCGTGGAGCGCAGTGGCGAGTTCGGTGGCGTCTACCACGTGCTCGGCGGGGCGCTCTCGCCCATCGACGGGGTCGGTCCGGACCAGCTCACCATCGACGCGCTCGAGCGCAGGCTCGACGGGGGTGAGGTTCGTGAGGTGGTCATCGCCACCGATCCGGATGTCGAGGGGGAGGCGACAGCCCACTACCTCGGCGACCGGCTGGCACCTCGGGGCATCCCCGGTCTCGCCTCGCCCACGGCCTGCCGGCGGGCGCCGACCTCAGTACGCCGACGAGGTCACGGTGGCCCGGGCGTTCGCCGGGCGCCGCGCGCTCTAGCGGCTGCGGGTATCCGTCGGCCCTCGATCATCGAGCCGGGGGCGGGCACAAACATCCGCATCACGGCGGGCGTCGTGTGTCAGGTTTGGCGGATAAACTCCAAAGATGGGACGGGAGTTAGACGTGTTAGAGAGTGGTCTGACCCCACCTCCGAAAGCGGAACTTCTGCCCAGGGATCAGCCGCTTCCCAGCGGCTAGCACAGAGACAGGGAAAGGCGGTTCGAAGGCAGAATGCTTTGAGTTCATCTTAATGAAGCATGCGTGGCCGCCGCGCTTCGGCACGTGAGCGCCCGCTTCTGGAGCATTCTCCCCGTGCGACGACAACTCTCTCATTGGCTCGCCTCGCTGGTGACTTCTCCTCGACCCGGACGACATGCGCACCCTAGTGAAGGGGGCAGCTGATCGCAAAACAGCCCCCGAAGAGCGGCTCCAACTTGACGCCGAGCCTGGCCGTGGTAATTCCCCTCTTGCCCGGTTGGCCGTTGCTGCGAGGTGCTGCGTTTTCCCATACGTGTGGGATTCGCGCGCGTTGAGAACCTTGACAATTGAAGAGTGGAGACGACTTTCCGCAAAGGCCTTGGGCTCACGGTTCGCCGTGGGCTGATGAGGACCTCGTCTGAATTCGTCGTAGGCCGGGCTTCCCGGCACAGACGTTTTTTCGGAGAGTTTGATCCTGGCTCAGGATTAACGCTGGCGGCGTGCATGAAACATGCAAGTCGAGCGCGGTGCTGGCTTCGGTCACGTATCTAGCGGCGCACGGGTGAGTAACACGTGAGCAACCTACCTTCGAGTTCGGGATAGCCCTGGGAAACCAGGATTAATACCGGATGTGGTCACAGCGGGACATCCCGATGTGAAAAAAGGCGCAAGCCGCTCGATGACGGGCTCGCGGCCTATTAGCTTGTTGGTGGGGTAACGGCCTACCAAGGCGATGATGGGTAGCTGGTCTGAGAGGACGATCAGCCACACTGGGACTGAGACACGGCCCAGACTCCTACGGGAGGCAGCAGTTAGGAATTTTCCGCAATGGGCGAAAGCCTGACGGAGCAACGCCGCGTGTGTGATGAAGGCCTTCGGGTTGTAAAGCACTGTCGGAGGGGAAGAATGAATGACGGTACCCTCCAAGAAAGCCCCGGCTAACTACGTGCCAGCAGCCGCGGTAATACGTAGGGGGCGAGCGTTATCCGGATTTACTGGGCGTAAAGCGCGTTAAGGCGGTCGGCAAAGTTGGTTGTGAAATTTCAGGGCTCAACCCTGAAACTGCGTCCAATACTGGTCGACTTGAGTGCGAGAGAGGAAGGTGGAATTCCCGGTGTAGTAGTGAAATGCGTAGATATCGGGAGGAACACCAGTGGCGAAGGCGGCCTTCTGGCTCACAACTGACGCTGTAGCGCGAAAGCGTGGGGAGCGAACGGGATTAGATACCCCGGTAGTCCACGCTGTAAACGATGTGCACTAGGTGTTGGGCGTATTGACGCGCTCAGTGCCGCAGCTAACGCATTAAGTTCACCGCCTGGGGAGTACGGCCGCAAGGTTAAAACTCAAAGGAATTGACGGGGGCCCGCACAAGCAGCGGAGCATGTGGTTTAATTCGATGCAACGCGAAGAACCTTACCCAGGCTTGACATGCACCTGTAAACCGTGGAAACACGGTCCCCGCAAGGCAGGTGCACAGGTGGTGCATGGCTGTCGTCAGCTCGTGCCGTGAGGTGTTGGGTTAAGTCCCGCAACGAGCGCAACCCCTGTGATTAGTTGAATTTTTCTAGTCAGACTGCTGGGAGAAACCCAGAGGAAGGTGGGGATGACGTCAAGTCATCATGCCCTTTATGCCTGGGGCTACACACATGCTACAATGCCCAGTACAACGGGCTGCAACACCGCGAGGTGAAGCCAATCCCTTAAAGCTGGGCTCAGTTCGGATTGCAGGCTGCAACTCGCCTGCATGAAGTCGGAGTTGCTAGTAACCGCAGGTCAGCACACTGCGGTGAATATGTTCCCGGGCCTTGTACACACCGCCCGTCACACCACCCGAGTCTGGTGCACCCGAAGTCGCTGGCCGAACCCGCAAGGGACGGAGGTGCCGAAGGTGTGCCCGGTGAGGGGGGTGAAGTCGTAACAAGGTAGCCGTACCGGAAGGTGCGGCTGGATCACCTCCTTTTAAGGAGTGACCTGTGCTCCCGACACGTTCGCGTGCTCGAGGACACGGTCAGTCAACTCAGGTCGTGCAGTAACGCACGTCGTGGAACCGCGAAGAGTAGTGACGAAAGTCGCGAAGAAGTACCGGGATGCAGCGGCGCGTGGGTCCAATGCCGGTTCGCCGGCGCAGGAGGAGGCACACCAGTGGGCAGTGGGAATCTGCACAACAAATGCCGGGGCCGCCGTGGTGCCTGGTACCGAGGTCTCATCGTCCGATGCGGACAAGTCTCTCCACGCTTCAGGGGTCAAGGCTCGACGCCGCGCGCCGCGCGCGTCGACGCCCTGGCGGCCGGTCGTGCGGCGTCCCTGCTCGCGCGCTTCCTGCGCACATAGAGCACCACGGGCCTTTAGCTCAGTTGGTGAGAGCGCACGGCTGATAACCGTGAGGTCTCTGGTTCGAATCCAGAAAGGCCCACGCCCGCCGCACCTCGACGGCCGCCCCGCAGTGCCTGGGGGCGTAGCTCAGCTGGGAGAGCACCTGCTTTGCAAGCAGGGGGTCGCCGGTTCGAGCCCGGCCGTCTCCACTCTCTTGATCACTCCACGCGCCGTCATCGCGACGGTAGTCTGCCCATTGACAATTCGAATAGAAGTCTGCGAAGCGGCATGTGAATCCCTCTTTTTCCGGGAGGGTGGAGCATGCCGGCGAATTACTCTTCACAATGCCGAGCACAAATCGATGCGTGTCTTGCAGGACCTTCAGTCATTGAACAGTGACGATAGGAAGGTCAAGCTACTAAGAGCATGCGGTGGATGCCTTGGCACCAAGAGCCGAAGAAGGACGTAGCGTTGCTGCGATAAGCCTCGGGTAGCTGCTAGCGAGCGTTTGATCCGGGGATTTCCGAATGGGGCAACCCGCCTGGAGTAATGTCCAGGCACTCCCGGCTGAATATATAGGCCGGGTAGAGGGCACGCGGGGAACTGAAACATCTAAGTACCCGCAGGAAGAGACATTATCCCCTCAGTAGTGGCGAGCGAACAGGGGACAGCCTAAACCGGGCCGGCGTGATAGCCGGCAGGCGTTTCCGGCCCGGGGTCGTGGGACCTTCTCGTTCTCTCTGCCGAGAGAGCAAGGAGTTACAAAGTCGTCGTCTAGTGGAACTGCTTTGGAAAAGTGGGCCGTAGAAGGTGAGAGCCCTGTACGCGAAAGATGAACGACCTCCTTGAAGTGTTCCCAAGTACCACGGAACACGTGGAATTCTGTGGGAATCTGGGCGGACCATCGTCCAAGGCTAAATACTCTTGGTGACCGATAGTGAACTAGTACCGTGAGGGAAAGGTGAAAAGCACCCCGGAAGGGGAGTTAAAAGTACCTGAAACCGTATGCTTACAAACCGTGAGAGGGCTATGCCTCCAGCTTGCTTGAGGAATGCCTGATTGCGTGCCTTTTGTAGAATGAGCCGGCGAGTTACTTCAGTGTGGCGAGGTTAAGGGGTCGACACCCGGAGCCGTAGCGAAAGCGAGTCTGAATAGGGCGTTGTCCACCGCAAGGTGGATGGTAGTCGCATTGAGTAGACCCGAAACTGAGTGACCTATCCATGGTCAGGGTGAAGCGCGGGTAAAACCGCGTGGAAGCCCGAACCGACCCCGGTTGAAAACGCGGCGGATGAACTGTGGATAGCGGTGAAATGCCAATCGAACTCGGATATAGCTGGTTCTCCTCGAAATGCATTTAGGTGCAGCGTCGTCGACGGGTTTGTCGCTGGTAGAGCACTGAATGGGCTAGGGGCGATCACCTCGTTACCAAACCCAATCAAACTCCGAATGGCGGCAAATTTTCCGGCGGCAGTGAGACGGTGGGGGCTAAGCTTCATCGTCGAAAGGGAAACAGCCCAGACCACCAGCTAAGGTCCCCAAATCACAAGCTAAGTGGGAAAGGATGTCACGGTGTGCAGACAACCAGGATGTTGGCTTAGAAGCAGCCACCATTTAAAGAGTGCGTAATAGCTCACTGGTCGAATGTCGTGGCGCCGACAATGATCGGGGCTCAAGCTTGTAACCGAAGCTGTGGATGGCTCCTCCTTTTGGGGGTCGTGGTAGAGGAGCGTTCTGTGTGCAGCGAAGCCAGACCGTAAGGACAGGGTGGAGCGCACAGAAGTGCGAATGCCGGCACAAGTAGCGAGAAACGCGTGAGAAACGTGTTCGCCGTAAACCTAAGGTTTCCTGGGCAACGTTAATCGTCCCAGGGTCAGTCGGGACCTAAGCCGAGGCCGAAAGGCGTAGGCGATGGACAGTTGGTCAACATTCCAACACCACCAATCAGTCGTTATCACCAATGGGGGAACGGGGAAGGATAGGCCTAACGGAGCGACGGTTGACTCCGACGCAGCCAGGTAGGGGGTCAGGTAGGCAAATCCGCCTGACGTAACTCCGAGACGGATGCCAAGACACTTAGTGTCGATGGGGCTGATTCCATGCCTCCAAGAAAAGCCTCTAGGGAGATTACGGTGCCCGTACCGCAAACCGACACAGGTAGGTGGGAAGAGGATTCCAAGGCGATCGAGAGAAGCGTGGCTAAGGAACTCGGCAAAATGTCCCCGTAACTTCGGGAGAAGGGGAGCCCTTGACGGTGATCGGACTTGCTCCGTGAGCTGATGAGGGCCGCAGAGAAAAGGCCCAACCGACTGTTTACTAAAAACACAGGTCTCTGCTAAAGCGTAAGCTGACGTATAGGGGCTGACGCCTGCCCGGTGCCGGAAGGTTAAGTGGAGGGGTGCAAGCTCTGAAATGAAGCCCCGGTAAACGGCGGCCGTAACTATAACGGTCCTAAGGTGGAATCGCTGCCTTAGTAAAATTTGGCCAAATGCTGGAATGTCCGTGTATCCCGCACTACTCTGCCGTAGAGTGACAACGTGACGGGTGCGGAGAATCAGCAGGAAAGACTGGTCTTCCTCGGTTGGATTACTGGTTTTGTGGACGGAGAAGGATGCTTCTCACTCGGCGTCGCACGGCAACCGAGCCGTGACGGCCGAATCGGCTACAGGACTGGCTACCAGGTGCAACATGAATTCGCGGTCACACAAGGTGAGAAGAGTTTGGAGTGTCTAACCGACCTCCGAGACTTCTTTGGGGTCGGGGCTGTGCTCCGCAACCGACGTGTCGACAACCATCGCGAGGACGTGCACCGATATGTTGTCCGCAGGCGCGACGATCTGTTGAGCGTGATCATTCCGTTCTTCAGGGAATACCCGCTGCGGTCCGCCAAGAGGGCTGACTTCGATAAGTTCGCTCAGTGCGTAGAACTGATGTCTCAGGGTGGACATCTCAGCAAGGCGGGGTTGGCTGACCTCCTAGAGGTAGCGCAAACGACAAATCGCCAAAAATCCAGATCCGAGTTGATCAGAATCCTCAGAGACCATACGCCAAACGCCTGAGACACCAGGTGATGAGATGGTCCCATCTGCATGGCGACATGCAGGGAGAGTGGTTGCTTGACCACCTCCGCTCAGAGCAGGTTCTGGGTTAAGACTTAAGCGAAATTCCTTGTCGGGTAAGTAGAAACGAGCCCGTACCGGCTAATATCGGCGAAGCCCGAACGACGGCGTGCGGTCGTGCGAGGGTGATGCCGAGGGAAGTCGTCCCCTTCGGTGGGGATTGACCCTGTATCGACTGAGACGAAAGTCAAGGGTTACTGCGCGCGGAGAGGGCGTCTCCCCGCAATCTATGCGGTAGCCAATACGCCGGTGAGCTGTTCCAAGCAGCTCAAAGTCATAGTCAGTGCCTCCAGTAATGGAGGGAGTACATGAAGTTCCGACCCGCACGAATGGCGTAACGAGTTGGGCGCTGTCTCGGCCACGCACTCGGCGAAAATGCAGTACCTGTGAAGATGCAGGTTTCCCGCAGCAGGACGGAAAGACCCCGTGGAGCTTTACTACAACTTGTCATTGAAATGGGGTCTAGCATGTAGAGGATAGCTGGGAGACTTTGAAGTCGGGCCGCTAGGTTCGGTGGAGTCAACCTTGGAATACCAGCCTTGCTAGATTTTATTTCTAACCAGCACCGTCATCCGGTGTCGGGACCATGACAGGCGGGTAGTTTGACTGGGGCGGTCGCCTCCCAAAAGGTAACGGAGGCGCCCAAAGGTTCCCTCAGCCTGGATGGAAATCAGGCCTTGGCGTGTAATGGCGTAAGGGAGCTTGACTGTGAGGCTGACAAGCCGAACAGGGACGAAAGTCGGGCATAGTGATCCGACGACTCTGAATGGAAAGGTCGTCGCTCAACGGATAAAAGCTACCCCGGGGATAACAGGCTGATCTTGCCCAAGCGTTCACAGCGACGGCAAGGTTTGGCACCTCGATGTCGGCTCGTCGCATCCTGGGGGTGTAGTCGCTCCCAAGGGTTGGGCTGTTCGCCCATTAAAGCGGTACGCGAGCTGGGTTTAGAACGTCGTGAGACAGTTCGGATCGTATCCGCTGTGGGCGCAGGAGATTTGAGGAGAGCTGACCTTAGTACGAGAGGACCGGGTTGGACGAACCGCTGGTGTACCGGTTGTTTCGCCAGAAGCACCGCCGGGTAGCTATGTTCGGATGGGATAAGCGCTGAAAGCATCTAAGCACGAAGCCCACTCCAAGATAAGATCTCCCACCGGGTTAACCGGGTAAGACCCCAGAGAGACCATCTGGTTGATAGGCCGCAGGTGTAAGAGAGGCAACTCTTTGAGCTGAGCGGTACTAATCGGTCGAGGGCTTGACCTTTCTATCCCACTTTTCAGTGGACTGACCCCTGCATTTCGACAAGGGGCGCCTCCCCGGGGAGCGCGGCCCGAGCGCATCGCATCGGCAACGTGAGCAAATCGCAAAGGCGTCCGGCGACGCACTTCGCAGACTTCATCTCCCTTTGCTAAAAGAGAGATATCCGGTGACCATAGCGACGGGGTCACACCTGTTCCCATCCCGAACACAGTAGTTAAGCCCGTCTGCGCCGATGGTACTGCCCTGGCAACGGGGCGGGAGAGTAGGTCATTGCCGGGTATCTCTTTTCTTTGCCTGGAACCCCTCGGTCCCAACGGCCGATCGCATCCCTCGGAGACCTCCCCAATGAGGACACATGGATGGCCTGCACATGAGCGCACGAATTGATCGCATCACCGACCTCTTCGGTCGTCCCCTTGCTGTGGTCCTCGCGGCCGTGAGCGTGCTGGGGTGGGCAATTGCCGGGCCATTCCTTCACTTCTCTGACCGCTGGCAGGTGACCGTACAGACCGCCACGGCGGTCGTCACGTTCCTGATGATCTTCTGCGTCCAGCACACCCAGAGCAAGGACGATGCTGCCATGCAGGCCAAGCTCGACGAGCTCCTCCGCGCAATCGGTGGCGCGCGCGAGGACCTCATCGGCATCGAACGCACTGATCATGGCCAGATTCAGGACATGCGCCCTCAGCCGAACGACTGACACTGGCGCGTCGCCGCGGCGCCGCGGCGCCAACCCCTGAAGACACCGGGAGGATGGCGGTGGGCGGTGTGATCAGTGCGTCGTGGGAGTGACAGTTCGAAGGCTGTTCCTCGCGCGCCCGGGAAGCACTGGACCGGCTGCATCTTGCCGCTCCTGTGCGGCCTGCGTGGCGCGGTCCAGCTGGCGCCGCATCACTCCGTAACACTCGCACGACGGAACTCGAGGCCGGCGCGATCTACGATGCTGAGTTGGCCGTGGCGGTATCTGATCTGTCCCCCCGCCTCGAGGATCGCCACGGAGAGTGCAACAGTCAGCGGGGGCGAACCGAGCAACCTGGCAAGAAACTCGCGGCTGATATCGAGAACGTCACGGCCGGCGCGGTCGTGACCCATGAGCAGCCAACGACTAAGTCGCTGTTCGTTGGAGTGCCTGAGGCAGCAGGCGGCTGACTGCGAGACCTGGGCGAGCAAGGTCGTGAGGTAATCGTTGACCAGTTCGCGCACGCGCCGCCGACGGTCCATCTCCTCCAGGAAACGCGCAGCAGGCATCTGGATGACCCACCCCGCCATCTGAGATATGGCGCGGAACCCGAGTGAACCACCCGGCACCAGTGGTGCCCCGATGATCCCCTCGTTGCCCACCGTGGCGACCTCCACCGTCGTTTGGTCTTCGAGGGTGGTCAGCAGAGAGATCACCCCGTTGATCGGGAAGTACACGCTGTCGATGGTGCGGTCAGGCTCGATGAGCAGTGTGTTGACTGGGATGAAGACCGGGCTGAGCGAATCCACCAGGCGCGGGTTCTCGGCCGGTAAGAGCGCATCGAGATGGGGGTTGATTCCGCTGGTGGCGCCGATGCCGTTTGCCAATCTGTTGACCCTTCGGTGCAAGCGGCCCCACCGCACTGCCCCAGACGCTAGTCCCGTACTCCTCGTGGTGCCAGCGTCACCACCATTTCGTTACCCGGGGACCGGTTGAGCGGTGGAGCAAACCGTCGCGACGACGAGGGCAGTCGCCCAACCATCGGGACGCCGACCCATCGCTCGCCGTGATAATTGATCGCGTGATTCCTGATCAGCCAACCAAGCGCGTCTGCGTCATCGGCGCCGGACCGAGTGGCATCGCAGCCTCGAAGGCCCTGCACCAGCGAGGCTTCGTGTTCGACTGCTTCGAGCGCCGGCCCCGTGCCGGCGGTCTGTGGGCGGTCGAGCCGGGCGACGTGCAGGCGTCCTACCCGTCGCTCGAGTGCAACACCAGCAAGAGGCGCACCGAGTTCTCTGACTTCCCGATGCCAGGTGCCTTTCCGCCATATCCGCACAACACCCAGATGGCGGCGTACTTCGATGCGTACATCGACCACTTCGGCTTCCGCGATCGGATCACGTTCAACACCATCGTCGAGCACGCCGCCCGAACCCCCGATGGCGGCTGGGACGTGCACCTCAGCAGCGGCCGCACAGTGCACTACGACGCGCTGGTCGTCGCCAACGGCCACCATCGCGAGCCGCGCTGGCCCGACCCGCCCTTCCCGGGCGAGTTCTCCGGCCGTCAGATGCACGCCCACGATTACGTGGGACCGGACGGCTTCGAGGGGAAGTCGGTGGTGGTGCTCGGCATGGGCAACTCGGCGATGGACATCGCAGTCGAACTCAGCAGCGTGGCTGAGCACGTCTACCTGGCCAGCCGGCGCGGTGCGCACATCGTGCCCAAGTTCGCGTTCGGCAGACCGATCGACAGCTTCAACACAGCCCTGCCGGTGCCGTGGTCTGTGAAGCGAGCCTTTTTCAGCCTGATCGTGCGCGGCACCATCGGTCGCCCCGAGGATGTCGGTCTCCCCAAACCCGATCACCGCCTCGGCGAGGCGCATCCAACGGTAAGTCAGCGCATCACGGAGCGCGTCAGAAGGGGCGCGGTCACTCCCAAGCCGAACATCGCAGAGCTGGTGGGAGACCGCGTGCGCTTCACGGACGGCAGCGAGGTGGCCGCAGACGTGGTCGATCTACTGCACGGGATACAACGTCACCTTTCCATTCCTCGACGCCGACGTCTTCCGCGCTGTCGACAACCGCGTCGACCTCTTCCACCAGGTGTTCCCGCCCGGCATCGACAACCTCGCCTTCATCGGGCTCGTGCAGCCGTTCGGGGCGCTGATGCCGGTCGCGGAGGCGCAGAGTGAGTGGGTTGCCGATCAGCTTGCCGGCAGGTACAAGCTGCCGTCCGCAGCGGTGATGGAGACGCAGATCCGCCACGAGCGCCAAGCTCGCGAGCGCCAGTTCGTCGCCTCCCCGCGCCACACCATGGAGATCGACTTCTACGCGTACCTGCGCGGGCTCCGCGGCGAGCGCCGCCGCGGACGCGGCACAGTCAACGCCTAGCCGGTTCGCACGTCAGAGTCGGTTGTCGCGGTCGGTGCGGATGCGCTCGCGGTACACAAAGTCGATGCGGCTGAGTTGATCGGTGAGCGCGTCGATACGCGGCGAGAGCGCGGAGAGCAGGGCTCCGGCCCGCACCAGTGGTGACCCGACCAGGATGCGCCGCGGCCGCTGGATCAAGGCGCGCGCCACCGCTGCCACCACGGCGTCCGGGGTCACCGCCGACGACTCGACAAGCCTGTTGGGCGCCAGCTGGTCGCTCACCCGCGCCCACATGCCAGCGCCGGTCACCGCCCCGGGACAGATCACCGTTGCGTCGACCCCCCTGCCGTCGAGCTCCTTGCTCAAGGACGTCGAGAACGCCACCATCCCCGCCTTGGCGGTGTTGTACACAGCGTTGTAGGGGACGGGCTTGATGCCCGCCATCGACGCGATGTTGATCACATGTCCTCTCCGGCGTGACAGCAGACCGGGGAGGAGGTCGTGGGTGAGCAGCATCGCCGCGACGAGGTTGACGTCCATGGCATGGCTGACCTCGTCAGCCCGCAGGTCGGCGAACTCGCTCGCCTTCTCGATACCCGCGTTGTTGATCAGGACGTCGGGCTCGTGCTCGACCCGCGCGCAATGCGCGATGACGTGGCGGCGCTCTTCGGCGTCGGCCACGTCGGCCACCACGGCGTGACATGACAGCCGATCGCGCAGGGCGAGCAGGCGCTGGGCATCGATGTCAATGAGCATCAGCACGGCGCCCCGCCGGGACAGATCGGTCGCGATGGCCGTCCCCAAACCACCGGCGGCGCCGGTGATGAGCACGTGCCGGCCCGCGATCGCCGCCTGCCGGGCCTTGGAGAGGCTCACCGACTCACCGCCGGCCGCCCCGGCGACCGGCATGGCAGCTCTCCAATCCCAAGGCCGGTGCTCGAGAGTTGAGGCGGCGGAGCCCGCCAGCGTGTACATTCAGCGCATGTCCACTGAGGGTGTGCGCGGGGCGCGTGACGCTCTGGCCGACATCGAGCTGGTCGCCCAGCTCCGCAGCGCCTTCGCCGAGGCGCAGTCGGTGATGGGTCAGACGCTGTCCGGCTTCGGTCTGACCGAGCAGCGCTACCACCTCCTGCTCGTCGTGGCCTCGGGTGGCCCCGCGGGACTGGGCCAGGGCGCGCTGGCCAAGGCTCTCCATTGTCCCGAGTTTGCGCATCTCGCTGCTCGTGCGCGAGCTCAGCGACGCGCGCCTGGTCGAAGCAGTGCGGGACGACTCCGACCGGCGTCATGTCAAGGTGCGCCTCCAGCGCGACGGAGAGGAGATCCTCAGTCGGGCGATCAGCGTACAGCGCGAGGCGCTGCACAGCCTCATCTCGACCCTGGAGGTGACCGAGGTGACCAGGCTCGCCGAGCTCGTGGCGCGCACGTACCTGGGCCTGGAGCTGTCGGTCTCGGTCAAGCCTCCGAAGCGGCCCGCGCGCACCCCGAGGTCGGCACCGCGAACCACCGTGCGCATCGCTGCCGAGCCGCTCGCCTCCTCCAAGGTGACACCGCTGCCCTCGTCTGATCTGCCGCGTCGGGCGGCGACCGGCTGACCGGTCGCGATCACGCGGCGAGGTAGCCGTGATCGCGGTACCAGCGCACCAAGTTCCTCCAGGGCGGAGTTGACGCTCGACGGGGTCACACCCAGCTCGTCCGCCGCTCGCGAAGACTCGACGAACATGTGTTGCCTGGCCATGCGTGCACCCTCCAGGGCACCACCGGTCGCGCGCCCGGGATGACGCGGCAGCGCGCCTCGTCGGCCAGGGCGGCGATCAGCACGGCGGCGTGCGGCATGTGCCGCCGCGAGTGCCGCCGCCCTGACACCGCGCCGAGCCGAGCCCACAGGCGATCGAACGTGAGGTTCTCGCCGCCGACGAGGTATCGCCGGCGCGGTTGGCCGCGTTCCAGCGCGGCCAGGTGGGCCAGGGCCACGTCCCTCACCGCCACCACGTTGAGGCCGCCATCCACGCTGGCGACAACCCTGCCCCGCAGGAAGGTGAGCAGGGCCGCCCCAGTGGGCGTCGGCTTCCAGTGCGCGTCCCCACCGGGGCCGTTGGCAGCACGAGCACCGGTGGGGATCCGAGCTGCCAGCGCGGCGCGTTCGGCGGCGATCTTGGAGTCGCGGTACGCCGAGTGGCCGTGCTCATCGGCCTGGTTGTCCTCGGACGCGGGCCGGCCCGCACGCGCCGGGCCCACGGTCGCCGAGCTCGACGTGACCACGGCGCGCTCGATGCCGGCCAGACGGGCCGCCTCGAGGATGCCCGCCGTTCCAGCCACGTTGGTGGCGCGAATGCGTGAGCGCTCAGCCGGCGCGAAGGAGTACGCGGCGGCGGTGTGGATGAGAGCGTGGCAGCCACGCATGGAATCCACGAGCTCACCGGCGCAAGTCACGTCACCGACGACCTCGGTGAGCCCGGCGCGGCTGGACAACCGGCCCGGCGTACGCACCAGGGCCCGCACCGGGTGACCAGCGTCGAGCAGCGCGTCGAGGACGTGCCCGCCGATGAAACCGGTGGCGCCGGTCAGGTAGATCTCGCCGCTCACCCCACCCGTTGCCCCAGCAGCGTGTCCGAGGCGGCGCGCAGTGACTGGCGCAGCGAGCCGGTGGTGGCGATCACCGCGGTCGGCTCGTATCGCAGTGGGCCATGCAGTTCTCGCAGCGCGGGTCGCGGCCCCGTCCGTACTGGGACCACTCCGTGGTGTCGAGCAGGTCGCGGTACGTGCGCACGTACCCATCGCTGAGCAGGTAGCAGGGACGCTGCCAGCCGAGCACCGAGTACGAGGGGATTGCCCAGGCAGTGCATGGGAAATCGCACGACACCCTCGAGGAAGTCGAGGAAGAGGGGAGAGTGGTTGAGGCGCCACTTCTTGCGGCGGCCGTCGGCGAACGCCTCGCGGAAGATCGCGCGCGTCCGCTCCACACCGAGGAAGTGCTCCTGGTCGGGCGCCCTCTCGTACGCGTAGCCCGGAGAGATCTGCATGACGTCGACCTTGAGATCGTCGTTGAGGAAGTCGAGCACGTCGCGCACCGTGCTGGCGTCATCCTGGCCGAAGAAGGTGGTGTTGGTGCTCACCCGGAAGCCGCGCCGCTTGGCCTCGCGGACTGCCGACACTGCTTGTCGAAGACGCCGTCGCGGCACACCAACTCGTCATGGCGCTCGCGCAGGCCGTCGATGTGTACGGACCAGGAGAAGTAGGGCGACGGCTTGAACTTGTCGAGCTTGCGCTCCATGAGCAGCGCGTTGGTGCACAGGTACACGAATCGCTTGCGCTCGACGAGCGCCTCGACGATCTTGTCGATCTCGCGGTGCACCAGGGGCTCACCGCCGGCGATGGAGACGATCGGCGCGCCGCACTCCTCGACGGCGTCGATCCGCTCCTGAACGGAGAGCCGTCGCGCCAGGATGTCATCTGGCTGCTGATCTTGCCGCAACCCGCGCAGGCGAGGTTGCACTGGTAGAGCGGCTCCAGTTGCAGCACCAGCGCGAACTTCTCGCGGCGGTGCAGGCGCTGGTTCATGACGTAGGCACCGAACTCCGGGCGGTCTGTCGCAGAGGGATGGCCATGGTTTTCGCTCCTAGGCATCGGCATGGCGTGCTGAGCCAGTGCCATCAACGGGAAGACGTGTCGGTAGAGGTGGTAGTTGATGTAGAAGTCGCCGGAAAGCCGGTGCCGGTGTGCTCGGCTTCCGCCCAGGTGCCGGCCGACTGCCGCTCGACCAGGTAGCGAGCCCCGGCGCGCAGTGGCGGCGCGATCGCCGCCGCCTCCGGCCTGGAGCGCGAGCACCGCCACACGCCGTCTCGAGGCGGTGCTCGACCCGACTCCCGCGAAGGAGTCGTCGCGATACAGGCGCAGCTCTCACCCCAGCCGCCGTTGGGGTTCTGCGCACCCTCCGTCCACCTCAGCGCCTGTGCGACCGCGCCCTCGAGGACGTGCAGGGGAGCCAGCGCGCTCACGACGCACCAGGTGCCGTAGAGGTGGTTGACTTCCCAGCGGCCGAACCACGATCCGCGCGGCGTCTGGGCGGCACGCAGGTACTCGATGGCCGGCGCCAGCAGCTCGGCATCGGGTGAGATGCCCAGGGCGTTGAACATCTCGACCGCGTGGGCGGTGACGTCCTCGCTCGGGGGATCGAGCATGGCGCCGAAGTCCGCGAACGGCAGCGCGTACACCACCTGGCGGACGTTGTCGCGATCGAACGCGGCCCAGGCGCCGTCGCTCGAGCGCATCGCGGCCACCCAGCGTCGTGCACGCTCGACGGCGGCGCGCACCTCGGGTGTTTGGTCCGCCTCGAGCAGGGCCAGCACGACGACGGCGGTGTCGTCGACGTCGGGATAGATGTCGTTGTCGAACTCGAAGGCCCAGCCGCCGCCCTGCACGCCAGGCGCACAGCGAACCTGCCAGTCACCGCCACCGAGGATCTGTTCTCCGACCAGCCAGTCCACGGCCTGTCGCACGGGCGTGGCGTCGGCGGGGACCCCGGCACGACGCAGCGCGAGGATCGCCAGCGCGGTGTCCCACACCGGTGACATGCACGCCTGCAGCCGCCAGCCGCCGTCATCGTCGAGCGCGAACCGATCCAGTCCTTCGAGCCCGCGGCGCATCACCTCGTGGTCCAGCGGCATGCCCTCGAGGTGGAGCGCGATCAGCGAGTACACCCATGGGGGTTGGATCCCGCCCCAGCTGCCGTCGGCCTCCTGGCGGTCGCGGATCCAGCCCACCAACCGGCGCCGGGCATTGCTGCGACCGGGCTGGAACGGGAGGCGCTCGTACACCTTCTGGAGCTGGTCGGCCCAGGCGAACGGCCCACTCGCCTCGACGCGTCGCAGGCGCCAGTCCGTGCCCGGGAGGACGAGCTCATCGAGTGAGAAGGGGAGAGGTCGCCGCGGTCTGCGCGAGATCACGATGAGCAGCGGTGCGATGGTGCCGCGCGCCCAGCACGCGAAGTCGTAGAGGTTGAGCGGGATTCGCGGCGGCAGCCACACCAGCTCGGGCGGCATGCTCGGTATGCCCTCCCACGGGTAGGCGCCGAACAGCGCCAGCCAGATCTTCGTGAACACGCGGGCATGCGCGGCGCCGCCCTGTTCGAGGATCACGCGCAGCGCACCGCGCAGCTCGGGACGCGCCGCGTCGACGCCGAGCACCCGCAGTGCCACGTACGCCTCGATGGTGGTGCTGAGGTCGGCCGGAGCGTCGTGGTAGAGGCCCCACGACCCGTCGTCGCGCTGGCAGCCGAGAAGATGTCGCATCGCACCCTCGCGGATTGCGTCGTGCGACAGCCCGAGAAACGTGAGCAGCAGCACGTGCTCTGCGGTCATGGTGACGTTGGTCTCCAGCTCACCCGACCACCAGCCGCGCGTGTCCTGCCGCTCGAGAAGGTGCTCGGTCGCGCTGCTCACCGCCGCCCGCGCACCCGGCACTGCCGCGGAGGTGCGTTGGCGCTGCAGGGTGTCAGCCATGGATCGCTTCCGCCTGTCGGGCACGTCGACGGGTCGCGCCAGCCAGCGTGGCCGCCGCGGCCCGACCGCTGCGCACAGCCGATTCCATCGTGGCGGGCCACCCGGTGGCCGTCCACGCACCGGCGATGGCGAGGTTGTCGCGCGTCGTCCTGGACCCGGGGCGGTGCAGCCCCGGCACCGGGATGAAGGTTGCCTCCGGGTCGCGTGTCGCTGCACCGCGCAGGAGCCGGGCGGCACGCACCCGTGGCCACACCTCGCGCAGCTCAGCGTGGCACAGCTCGACGAGGTCGGCCTCGGGCCACCCGACCAGCGTGTCCGCGGCGCTGAGGCTGCAGCACAGGTAACCGGGCTGCTTCTCGAACACCCACTGCACCGGCGAGCCGATGATGGCGGCGAAGCCGAGGTCGACCGCGCCGTCGAACCAGAGGTGCACGTCGACGATCGCCCTGGAGCGGAAGCGTGGGAGACCGCTGACCCCGTAGCGGTCAGGATCGCCAAGGATGCTCGCCAGCCGCGCGGGCGGGACGGCGAGGACGACGGCGTCGCCGAGGATCTCCTCGCCGTCGGTGGTGCGCACGCCGCGGATCTCCCCGCCGTCGTCGAGCAGAGAGGCCACGCCGGTGCGCAGGCGCACGCTGCTCGCGCGAGCTGCAGCAGCCTCTGCGATGCGTGCCAGGGGCACGCGGGACCAGCCGATGCGCGCGGCATCGGGGTGGCCGGTGAACGCGGTGCGAATCACGAACAGTGCGTCCGCGGCGCTGACCTCGTCGAGCCTCGCGTTCAGAGCGGGCACAACGAACAGCTCCCAGAAACCGTCGACCGCTGCGCGACCCTGCCCGTGCCTGCGCAGCCAGCTCGCGAACGACTCGGCGGCGTCGGGCCCCTCGGAGGCACTTCGCAGGGCACGGATCACCTGCGTCTTCGCGGCCGGTCCCAGCGGCGTGTACGCCGCAAAGGAGGGGAGGAGGCGCAGTGGCGACGGCAGGCCGCGGCTCGCGAACAGCCGGCTCGGACGGCGGTCGCGCCGCAGCACGGTGACCTCGAAGCGTGGCTGGGTCCAGAGCGACCCGGTCATGCCGAGCGAGCCGACGAAGTCCAGGTACTCGCTGCAGCAGCCGAGGTGGACATGCTGGCCGTTGTCGACCTCGACGCCGTCGACGGTGAACGACGTCGCCTTGCCACCGACCAGACGGCTGCGGTCGAGCACAACAACGTCCCAGCCCCGGTCGACGAGACGGCACGTGGCCGCCAGCCCGGCGAGCCCGGCGCCCACGACGATGGCGCGCATCAGCTGCGCGCCGCCGCGCGTGCAGCCCGCGGCAGAGTGGCGCGCAAGAGCACAGCCGCCTTGCGCGACGGAGGCAGCGAGACGCGCCCCCGCAGCGGCAGTCCAGGGTCACGCTCGATCTCGGTGAGGATCTGCTGGTACAGCCCGGCCATGGTGCGCACGCAGATCCCGGCGCGCGGCGGGATGTGCCGCTCGACGCGCAGGCCTGACGCGAACAGGCGGCGCGCCCGATGCGCCTGGAAGTCGACGAACTCGTGCCAGCGCTGGCCGGCCCGACCGCCGCCCAACTGCTCCTCGGTGATGCCGAAGGCGGCAAGCTCGTCGGCGGGCAGGTAGACGCGGCCCAGCTCGAGGTCGCCGCGCACGTCGCGCAGGATGTTGGTCAGCTGCATGGCCAGCCCCAGGTCGTCGGCGTGACGCAGAGCGACCTCGTCGCGTACCCGAAGATGCGCACGCACATCCGTCCGACGGTGGATGCCACCAGCCCGCAGTACCCGGCCAGCTCCTCCCAGGACGCGTAGCGAGACGTGGTCAGGTCGCATTCCACCCCCTCGATCAGGCCTTCCAGCTCGCTCATCGGGATGCGGTGCGCGGCCACGGCGCGACCGAGCACGGCGGTGACCTCGTCGTCGGGCTCGCCGGCCAGCGCGCGATGCAGCCGCCGCCGCATCCCGTCGAGCGCGGCGCGCGGGTCGTGGTCGGCGGGCGAGTCGACAGCGTCATCGACCTGCCGCGCGAAGTCGTACAGCGCGTAGATGGCGGTCCGCTGAGCCCGGGGCAGCGCGATGAAACCCCAGTAGAAGTTGGCTGCGTTGAGCCGCGCGAGCCGCTGGCAGACGCGCTGTGCCTCGACGATGCCTCGCGACGTCGCATCACCACGGTGGTCGCTCGCCAGCAGGGCGATGGCCTCGGCGGCAAGGCGAGCCTTGACTGTCGCGCTCACCTCGGGGCGAACCAAGTCGGTGCGGAACGACGCACGCCGGATGGCGTCGATGATGGCCATTCCGCCGAGGCGATACATCGCCAGCTGGGCGCGCAGCCTCCCTGTGGTCATCGCCTCGAGCTCGCAGCCCGCCTGCAGCAGTGCCTGCGCGCGCTCACACAGCGCGCGCACTGCTCCATGGACACCGAGGGCGGCCACCTCATCAGCGGGGAGGTACCGTCTGCCAAGACGCGCGTCGACGGCGACGTCCTGGGCAAAGTTGGCCAGCTGCAAACCGATGCACACCGAATCCGACAGCTGCTCGGCCCGCTGACCGCGGATACCGAGCACCGCCAGCACCATGCGACCGACGGGGGCGGCCGACAGCCGGCAGTACGCCTCCAGCTCAGCCCAGTCGGCGTACGCGCTGACCTGTTGGTCCTGGAGGTTGGCGTCAACGAGGTCGAGGAACGGCTGGCCCGGGATGGCACACGCGTTCACCGTCTCGCGAAGAGCGAGGAGCACGGGGTGAGTTGGCACCGCCTCATCGGTGAGCGCCGCGCTCACCTCGTCCCGCCACATCGACAGGCGCGCGCCGGAGCGGCTCTCGTCGCCGAGGTCGTCGGTCACCCGGCAGTACGCGTAGATCCGCGCCAGGTGCACGCGCAGCTCGGCCGGCAGGACCGCGGAGGTGACGGTGAAGTTCTCGTAGTGGCGACGCGCCAGCCGCCGGCAGAAGGCGTCGGCGTGGGCCAGCTCCGCCGACGGCGGTGCCGGCGCCGGTGCGACCGCGCTCATCCGCGCGCAGCGGTGCGTGTCACCTGGGTGCCGCGGAGGTCGGAGATCGTCTCGATGAGGCTGGTCACCAGCGTCACCCCGTCCGCCCCGGGGACGGGCGCGCCGTCCTCGCGCACGAGGCGCCCGCCGCTGCGCAGGGAGGCCAGGTCGGGCGAGCCGGTGCAGAACATGGCGATGCGCAGGACATCGATCCACTCGTGGGCCAGGTCGAGGCACGCCTGGGTGCCGGATGACGCGGCGCGCAGGAAGGGCCCGGCGACGCCGACCAGGTCGGCACCAAGCGCGCAGGCGATGGCGACGTCGAGGCCGCCGCGCACGCCGCCGCTGGCGAAGATGACCCCGTCGGGGGCCGCGGCCCGCGCCTGGGTCAGTGCGACGGCGGTGGGGATCCCCCAGCCGGCAAAGGCGGCCGCCGTTCGCGCCGCCGGCCCGCCGAGCCGGTGGCGTTCGACCTCGCTCCACGAGGTTCCGCCCGCGCCCGCCACGTCGACGGCGGCCACACCGGCGTCGAGCAGTGCGGTGACGAGGTCGGCGGAGATGCCCCAGCCGACCTCCTTGACGACCACCGGGACCGGGAGCGCCGCGGCGACCGCCTCGATGCGACGCAGCAGCCCGGAGAAACGGGTGTCTCCCTCCGGCTGCAGCGCCTCCTGGAGCGCGTTGAGGTGCAGCACCAGCGCATCGGCGCCGAGCATCTCGACGAGCCGCGAGCAGTCCGCGCTGCCGACCCCCAGGTTGAGCTGGACGGCGCCGAGGTTGGCGAAGAGCGGCACGCCCGGCGCGATCTCACGAACCGCGAAGCTCGGCAATGCCTCGGGTCGTTCGAGGAGGACGCGCGCCGAGCCCAGTCCGAGCGCGATGCCGAGCTCTGCGGCGGTCTCCGCGAGGACCACGTTGATCTTCGCCGCCTCTGCGGTCCCGCCCGTCATGCACGAGATGAACAGGGGTGAGTCCAGGCGCCAGCCGAGCACCTCGGTGGCCGTGCTGACCTCGTCGAGGTCGATCTCGGGAAGCGCGCAGTGCATGAAACGGTAGGCGTCGAAACCAGCCTCCACGCCCTTGGCGCTGACGTCCTCCTCGAGGTTGATGCGCAGGTGGTCAGCCTTGCGGCTGGAGGTGATCGCCCCGTTCTGGCTGGCCCGGTGCCCGTTCACCGCCACGTCAGGCCGCCCGGTCCACGACGAAGTCGACGATCGACCGGAAGTCGGCGACGGCATCGGGCGGGAGGCCGGACAAAACCGCCAGGCGCATCGCGGAGCGCGCCCGGCGCTCCAGCTCGTCGACGACGGCGTCCTCCGCACCGGCTTCCTCGAGCAGCGCGAGGATGACGTCCTCCCCGCCTCCCGGCTGGCCGTACAGTCGTGTGAACTCTCGCTGTGCCGCGCCGCGAAGCCGCGCCCGGCCGGCGACGACGGGGTAGGTGATCTTGCGGCGGGCGAGGTCCCCGCCGCAGCCCTTGCCGGTCACACCGCTGTCGCCCCAGGTGCCGAGCCAGTCGTCGCGAACCTGGAACGCCACGCCGAGCTCGATGCCGGCGCGGCGCAGCAGAGCCGCCCGGCGCGTCTCGCCGCCGGCCATGAGCGCCCCGGCCTCGAGCGCCGCGCCCAGGAGAGCCCCGGTCTTGGCGCGGGCCAGGCCCATGTAGGTGGCCACGGTGGTGTCCACCTGGCCCTCGAGAGCGAGGTCGAGGCACTGGCCCTCGATGACGGCGACGATGGCGTCGTTGATGGCGGCGGCGGCGCGAAGCCTCGCCGCCGGCCGGTCCCGACCGGAAAGCAACGACCGGTAGGCCACGGCGTGCATCCCGTCCCCCGCGTTGATGGCCTGCGCGCTCCCCCAGACGGCCCAGACCGTGGGCCGGTGGCGCCGTTCCACGTCGCCGTCCTGGATGTCGTCGTGGACCAGGGTGAAGTTGTGGATCCACTCGACGGCCGTCGCCGCGGGGAGCGCGTCGTCCGCGCCGCCCGCGCTCTGCTCACCCGCCCAGAGGGCCAGGCAGCCCCGCACGAACTTGCCGGTGCCCGCACCATGTGGCCGTCCCTGCTCGTCGGTCCAGCCCAGGTGGTACGAGGACATCGCGCCGATTCGGGTTGCCGGGCCCGGGGCGCTGGCCCGCAGCGCCTGTTGAAGGAGAGGAAGGAAGCGGCGCAGGGTCAGCGGAACGGGGTCCGCTGCGGAACCCGGCGTGGGGCGGCCGGCTGCTTCAACGCGGCGGAGGGCGACTGCCATGCCTCATCCCAGTGCATAACGCCGGATAACAATTCATGGATAGTAAGTAGTCCGGCGCGGTCGCACAACCCGGGTCCCCGGCTGCGGTTGCGTCAGAGCTGGTCAAGTAAAATCCGCCGGCCACGTGCCCAGGTGGTGGAATTGGTAGACACGCCAGCTTGAGGGGCTGGTGACCGCAAGGTTGTAAGGGTTCGAGTCCCTTCCTGGGCACCATTGCTCTGGGCTCCCCTGGTCCGTGCCCGCGTCGTACGGTGATCCGATGGGACGAGACCGAAGGGCGGCGTTCGGCTGGACAGCCGTCGCCGCAGCATGTGCCGTGGTGTCGGCTTGCGCGCCGTCCAGCTCACCGCCGACGTCGCGGCCGGCCGTGTCACCTCCGCCGCACCAGAGTGCCTCTGCTTCCGAGCAGCCGCCGGGCGCGCAGCCCGCGCGCGTCGCGGTCATCGTCATGGAGAACCGCTCGTATGACAGCGTCGTCGGGCTGCCATACATCCGCACGCTGGTGTCGCCGGCCACAGCGCTGACCGATTACCACGCCAGCGGACATCCCAGCCTGCCGAACTACCTGGCGCTGACCTCGGGCCAGACCTGGGGGATCACCGACGACGGCTACCACGTGCTGCCCGAGCAGGACCTCGGCGACCAGCTGAGCGGCCTGGGTGTGCCCTGGCGCGCGTACATGGAGGGGATGGGCGCCGGCTGCCTCCAGGGCACGGGTGTGTACGCCGTCAAGCACGACCCGTTCGCCTACTACGGCGGTCGCTGCCAGAGCTCGGTGGTGCCGTTCTCGCAGCTCGGCGCCGACCTGGCGAGCGCGTCGCCGCCGCGCTTCCTGTGGATCACACCCAACCTCTGCGACGACATGCACGACTGCTCGTCAGCGACGGGAGACGCATGGCTTCAGCGCACCGTCCCGATGCTGCTCGGCTCACCCGCGATGAGCAACGGCATCATCTTCATCACCTGGGACGAGAACGATGGCAGCGGCTCCAACCAGGTGCTCACCCTCGTTCTTGGCGCCAAACATGCCACGTCGCCGAGCAGCTCCTACTCCCACCCGGCTCTGCTGGCGACCGTCGAGGACGTCCTCGGCGTGCCGCGACTAGCCGCCACCCGCGCCGTGCCCGCCATCGCGTTGGGCTGACGCTCGCGGCGCGCGCGCCGAGGCGCGGACGGTACGCTCCCGCGTCGACGTGACAGGGATCCTCGAGGCTGAGTCGCGCGGCTCTGATGGCGTTGCCGTCGTCACCGGGGCGGGGCGCGGGATCGGCCGCGCCATCGCGCGGCGGCTCGCGCAGAGGTACACCGTCCTCGCGGTGGCGCGCACGGCGACGGAGCTGGACGAGACCGCGCAACTGCAGCCGCGCATTCATCCCCACGCTGCGGACGTCGGCGTTCCGGGGGCCGTCGCCAAGGTGGCAGCCGCCGCTGACGCATTGGGCCGGCTCGCTGTTTGGGTCAACAATGCCGCGGAGCTCGACCCGCAGCCGCTGCGCGACATCAGCGATGAGCGGTGGCGCGCCGTGATGGCGGTCAACCTCGACGCGACTTTCGCCGGCTGCCGGGAGGCGCTGCGTCGCATGGCGCAGAGCGGCGGCGGGGTGATCGTGAACATGGCCTCGCTGTCCGGCGTCGCCGCAGTGGAGAAGTTCCCCGGGCTCGCCTCATACAACGTCTCTAAAGCGGGTGTCATCGCACTGACGGAGGCGGTGGCGCTGGAGGGTCGCGACGTTGGCGTGCGCTGTGTGTCGCTCAGCCCCGGGGCGGTGGACACGGCGATGCTCCGCCGCGCCGCGCCCCACCTGCGCGCCGGCATGACCCCTGAGGACGTCGCTGCCATCGTGGAGTTCCTGCTCAGCGACGCCGCCGCGCCGCTCTCGGGCACGAACATCCCGATTTTTAGTAACCGATAGAGTTGGCCGATGGATGAGCCCGAGCCTCTGTCGATTCGACCTCCGCGCGAGCGGAGCGTCGCGGCTGGTGGAGCCGACTCAGCCGATCCGCTGATCCCGCTGGTCGAGAGGCTGATCCGCGAGGTGGGAGAGGACCCGGCCCGTGAGGGACTCCTGCACACCCCCGACCGGGTTGCGCGCAGCCTCCGCTTCCTGCTCAGCGGTTACGAGCGCAACGTCGCTGACGTCATCAACGGGGCCGTGTTCGCCGAGCCGTACGAGGAGATGGTCCTGGTCCGTGACATCGAGGTCTATTCGCTCTGCGAGCACCACCTGCTGCCCTTCTTCGGCAAGGCTCACGTCGCCTATCTGCCGCGCGGGCGGATCGTGGGGCTCAGCAAGCTCCCCCGGATCGTCGAGATGTTCGCCCGACGTCTCCAGGTGCAGGAGCGGCTGACCACTCAGATCGCCAGCGCAATCGCTGAGGCGCTCGAGCCCTACGGCGTTGCCGTGGTCATCGAGGCTGCGCACCTCTGCATGATGATGCGCGGTGTCGAGAAGCAGAACAGCCGGACGGTGACCTCGGCGCTGACCGGCGCTTTCCAGACGGACCCCAAGTGCCGCAACGAGTTCCTCGATCTCCTCGGCCGCACCTGAGCGCTCAGGCCACTCCGACCACGGCGACATCGAGGAGCATGAGCAGGCCGCCGGCGATGAAGAGAGACAGCCCCAGCGCCAGGTGAACCCAGCGTATCGGCGGCTCGCGTCGCCGCCGTGCCCGGCTCACGATGGTGACGCCGGCCAGCCCCAGCCCTGCCGCGATGAGGATCGTCGCGGGCACTCCCAGCAGGCCGCTGACGACGTCGCGCACCTGCGCAGTCTAGGTTCGCGGTGGCGGCGCCCGGCCGCAAACGGCGGGGCGTTCGCCGCCGCCCTGCAAGAATGGGCTCGATGACCGCGATCGCTCTGAGCAGCGGATCAACACGCCGAGGAGCTCCGCGGTGGGCGGCTCGACGTTCCGGAACCGTTCGAGCCGGTCGCTACGCGTCCTGGTCGTGGGCGTGGCTGACCGCGTACAGCTCGTCGGCGATCCGGCGTCGGGCCTCGTTCATCGACCCGGCACACTACGCGACGAGCTCGAGCTCTTCCGGTACCGGATCGGGCGGCCGGACGTCCTCCAGGCGATCGACGTTCGCGAGCGCCGGGAACAGGCGGCCCCAGCTGACCGCGAGCAGGATCGTCATCACGCCGCCGCCGACGACCGCCGGGATCGTCCCGACCAGGTACGCGGCGAGGCCCGACTCGAACGCGCCGAGCTGGTTCGAGGCGCTGATGAACACCATCTCGACCGCGTTGACGCGTCCGCGCAGCCGGTCGGGCGAGGCGAGCGCGACCGTGGTCGAGCGGATGTTCATGCTGTAGAGGTCGACGAAGCCGCTGACTCCGAGCGCGAGCAGCGAGATCACGAACACGCGCGAGAGGCCGAACACGATGATGCTCGCGCCGTACAGCCCGACCACGATCAGCAGCGTCCGCCCGGCGTGGCGCCGTAGCGGGTGCCGGGTGAGCCAGGCCGCGGCCAGCAACGCCCCGATCGCCGGCGCGGCGCGCAGGACTCCGAGGCCGGTGGCCCCGACGTGCAGGATCGAGCGCGCGAACACCGGCAGTAGCGCCACCGCGCCGCCGAACAGCACCGCGAGCAGATCGAGCAGGATCGCCCCGAGCAGGATCTGCGTCCGCCGCACGAACCGCAGGCCCTCGAGCACGCTCTCGACGGTGGCCGGCTGCACGCGCCGCCCTCGTCGACGTCGGCCGCCGGACCCGGATGCATCGCCATCACGACCGCGCACGAGATCACGCACGAGCCGGCCGCGAGCAGGTACACGAGCGAGGGCGAGACGCCGTACAGCAGCCCGCCGAGCGCAGGACCGATCACCATGCCGGCCTGGCTGGCGATCGAGCGCAGCGTCATCGCGTTCTGGAGCAGGTCGACGCCGACGAGCGTCGGCGGCATCGCCCGCGCGGCCGGCCAGCCGAGCGCCATCGCGATACCGGCGCCGACGGCGAGCGCCAGGTACGGCCACACCTGGGTCGTTCCCGAGCCGCTGACGAGCGCCAGGCCGACGCTGATGCACGCTGCGAACAGCAGCGAGCCGGCGAAGATCAGCCGGCGGGGTACGCGGTCGGCCAACTGCCCGGCCGGTAGCGCGAGCACGAACAGCGGCACGAACTCGGCCAGCCCGATCCAGCCCAGATCGAGTGCGCTGCGATGCAGGGCGTAGACCTCCCAGCCGATCACCACCTCGATCACCTGGAGGCTGATCCCCATCCCGAGCAGGGCCAGCCACCAGAGGCGGAAATCGCGCACCTCGAGCGCGGGACCGAGGCGTTTCAAGGTATCGCGGGGACCAGGGTGATAGGTCTCAGGCTACCCGGGCGGATCTCACCGGCCCCGCAAGGCCCCGGAAAAAATGGAGCTACAAGGCCCCGGTGGAGCCCCGCCGGCGGACCAGCGAGTCGATCGCCGCCGCCGACCAGGAGCACGATCGCGGTCGCGATGAACTGGCCGGCCGCGCTGATTCCCATCAACGCCAGGCCGTTGTAGACGATTCCGATCACGAGCCCGCCCAGCAGCGCGTGGATCGGCTTGCCCCGGCCGCCGAACAGGCTGGCCCCGCCGATCACGGCCGCCGCCACCGCGTACAGCGTGTACGTCCCGCCGTCGACGCCGGTCGAGACCGACCCGAGGGTGGACGCGTAGACCAGCCCGGCGAGCCCCGCGGTCATCGCGCTGAACACGAACGCCAGTCTGCGCACACGCTGAACGTTGATGCCGGCGCGACGGGCGGCCTCTGGATTTCCGCCGATCGCGTACATGTACCGCCCGAGCCGCGTCCGCCCAGGAAGATGGAGTACACGAGCAGCACGAGCCCGACGAACGGAACCACGTACGGGACCCCTTTCAGCGGGGTCAGCAGGCCGCGGTTCTCGTTGCACACGTAGACGAGCAGGATTCCGCCGACCGCGGCGGCGCCGATCTGGAACAGCGTGATGCTGAGCGGCGGCGCAGCTCAGCCCTTGGGCGCGGCGGCGCGCCGCGCGGCGTATCGATAGGGCCGCGTAGATAGCGATCACCACCACCAGGCCGATCCAGCCGGCGGCAACGCTGAGGTTGGCGTTGACGAGCTTGAAGACGGGGCTCGTGGTCGAGACCGAGATCACGCCGCCGACCGCCTGCTTGTCGATCGTGGCGAGCTCGATCAGGACCCCCTCGAAGAACAGCAGGCCGGCGAGCGTGACAACAAACGACGGGATGTGGAGCCTCGTGATCAGGGTCCCCTGGAGGTAGCCGATTCCCGCGGTCACGCCGACGCCGCAGATGATCCCGAGCCACCACGGGAAGTTGACCGGGGGAGCGATCAACTCGGCGATCACCATCCCGCCGACGGCGAGCACGAAGCCGACCGAGAGGTCGATCTCCGACAGGATCAGGGCGAATATCTGGGCGGCCCCGAGCAGGATGTAGATCGACGCCTGGTCGAACAGGTTGACCAGATTCTCGGCGGAACCGAACCTGGATCGCTCGGCCTGGAAGAAGATGATGATGATGATCAGTCCGGCGACGACGGGCAGCGCGCCGCTCTCCCCGCTCTTGATGCGCCGCCACTGCGCGCGCAGGTAGTCGCCGAGCGAGTCCGCCAGCACCTCGGGCGCGGCCGTTATCGAGGTCCGCGTCGGTCTCGGGGGTAGCCTCGTCCTCGGCCAGCTCGGTCGAGAGCGGCGGCTCCTCCAGCTCGGACGGCACGCCGGGGCTTGAGAACTCGTCAGGCATCAGACGCCCTCCTGTCCGGCCGAGCGTGGGACCGCCGAGTGGTCCACCGCGCGCGTCGAGCGCCCGGTGGTCATGTAGTCGACGACCGTGGCTGGGGTCGAAATCGGAGACCGGACCCTGAGCGACCATGTTGCCCAGATACAGGATCACGACGCGGTCCGCGACCGCGAACACATCGTTGAGGTTGTGGGAGACGACGAGCACCGCGACGCCCTGCGAGGCGAGCCGCTTGATCAGGCTCAATACCGTCCTCGTCTGCGATACGCCCAGCGCCGCCGTCGGCTCGTCCATGATCACGAGCTTCGCCTTCGCCATCACCGCCTTGGCGACCGCGACCGACTGCCGCTGGCCGCCTGACAGCGACGCCACCGGCTGGCGGATCGACCTGATCGTCTTGACCGAAAGCTCCTCGAGCGTCTGCTTGGCGCTCGTCTCCATCTTCGCTTCGTCGAGCAACCCGCGCTCGCGCGGCTCGTGGCCGAGGAACATGTTCTGGACGATGTCGAGGTTGTCGGCAAGCGCCAGGTCCTGATAGATCGTGGTGATTCCGGCGGCCTCGGCCTCGCGCGGCCCATGGAAGTGAACGGGCTTTCCCTCCCACACGAGCTCGCCCTCGTCGGGCGGCCACAGCCCGGCGATCGTCTTGATCGTGACCGACTTGCCGGCGCCGTTGTCCCCCGCCAGCGCCGTCACCTTGCCCGGCGGGACCTCGAAGTTGATCCGGGTCAGTGCCTGCACCGGGCCGAACCGTTTGGTGACCCCGCGCAGCTCCAGCAGCGGCGCGCCGTTCGAGCTACCGGGGGCCGTGGCCGGCTCGGTGGCGGGGCTGTCCGAAGTGCTCATCGTCCTCCCTGTGTGCGAAGGGCCCCTCCGATGCGCCGGAAGGGCCCTAACACACTATCGCTTCGATCAAGCGACCGCTAGCGATCAACTCGTGATCCCTGCCGCCTTACAGTCCGCCGCGTACTTCCCGGAGCACAGCTGCGCCGCGGGCACGAAGTTGTCCTTGATGACCGTGTCGTTCATGTTCGTCGGCGTGACCCACTCGGGAACCAACAGCGAGGAGGGCACCGACACGTGCGTCGTCGGGTCGACGGTCTGCGCGTTCAGCAGCGACGCCGGCGCGGTCTTGCCGGCCCGGAGGTACATCGCCAGCGCGACCGCCGCCTGCGCCTCCAGGTAGATCGGCTTGTAGACCGTTCCGCACTGGTAGCCGGAGAGGATGTTCTGGAGACCGGTCAGGGTCGCGTCCTGGCCCGTCGTCGGGAACGTCTTCGGCTTGACGCCGTGGGCCTGCAGGAAGGAGATGATCGGCGCCCCGTTCTCATCGTTCGGGATCACCGCCGAGTTGATGCCGTGATGCGCGGTGTAGGCGCCCTCGAACTCGGTCAGAGCGACAGGCGGCATCCACGTCCCCGCGGGGCGGGCGGCGAGCATGTACTTCCCGGACTGGAAGTAGGAGGCGAGGACCCCGTTGTAGCCCTGGGCAAACAGCGTGGCGTTGTTGTCGGTCACGGCGCCTGCCATCACGACGACGTTCGGCTTGGCCACGTGCCACGCATTGACGCACTGCACGAAACCCGAGCCGATCAGCTGACCGACGTGCACGTTGTTGAAGCTGACGTAGTCAGCCGTGCCCGCCGGCGCGCCGAGGGTGAGCCGGTCGTAGTCGACGACCGCGACGCCGTGCGCCTTGGCATAGCGCTGCACGGTCACGCCAGTGCCCGAATCCTCGGGGTCGATCAGCAGGACGGTCGCGCCATTGGTGATGGCGCTCTCGGCATCAGTCACGAACGTCGAATCGCTGCCGAGCGCATTCTCGACGGTCATGTCTCCGCTTGGCAGACCTGCGGCCGCCGCCGCCTTCTTCAGGTACGGCGCGTCGAACTCGACGTACCGGGTCGAGCTGGTCGTGTCCGGCAGGATCGCCGCGACCTTACCCTTACCCGCCGCAGTCAGCGACTTCAGCGCGTTCATCGCGGAGAAATCGTTCGTGAACGATGTCACCGAGATGCCTGGCGTCGCCGTCCCACCTGAGGACGTACTGGTGGCACTCGTGGAGCTCGCCGCAGCTGCACTGCTGGTACTGTGCTGCTGCTCTTCGAGCTGCCACATCCCACAGCTACCGTCGCCAAGACAACGGTTAACACACACACTCGTAAGAAACGAGTACTCATACCTGCGCGCTCCTCTCAATCGGCGCGAAACGTCAACTAGTAACAGTTCTCGCCGGTCCTCCACCCCGGCCAGAAATAACACACTGGCAAACCGCAACGCCGCCGTCCACTGCGATTAACAGACCATAAACATCGGGTCGGTTGGCTCGGCTGGTGCGCGGCACCACCGGTGGCCCTGCAGGGAACGCAGCTACACGGACGGTTGCCGTGGCGGACTGCGTGCGATGTCGATCAGGAAGGCACCTCTCTTACTCCCGGGGAAACTCGCATCAACTCGGAGGCTTGCAGCTTGTTCGAAGGGTCCGTTGCACGGCAGGGCCTCTACCGGGCGGATTTGAGCGCGTGGTAGTCAAAAGCCGCTAGGACGAGGCGATCCGCACGCTAACACCCCGGAATATCCCGCGTCAAGGCTGGAAATGTTTGCCTGTTTTAGCCCGTAGCAAGCCAAAAAGCTTGAATTGTCGGCTAGGCTGCGCGCGTGGCCCAAACTTCGGACCCGGGACTCGCCCCGGCTACCGCCCACACCCTCCTGCGCGCCCATCTGGTGACGATGATCCGCGACGAGGGCCCGATCAGCCGTTCGCAGCTCTCGCGCGCGATCGGATTACCGCGGAGCACGACGACGGCGCTCGTCGCCGAGTTGCTCCAGGAGGGGCTGATCGACGAGGCGCCGGCCCGCAGCGGCGGCGCCGGATCGGGCAGCGGGCGCCCGGCGACGCTGCTGTCGCTGCACCGGCCGGACGGCCTCGTTGCCGGCTTCGACTTCGGTCACCGCCACATCCGCGTGGCGGTCGCGACGAGCGAGGGCCAGATCCTCGCTGAGGAGAGCACTCCGCTCGACGTGGACGCCGGCGGCGGGAGCGCGCTCGACTCGGCTCGCGAGCTGTTCGCCCTCGTACTCGACCGCGCCGGCGTATCGGCCGCCGACATTCGCGCGGCCGCGGCCGGCATCCCCGCGCCGCTCAACAACCGGACCAACCGGGTCGGCTCGCCGACGATCCTGCCGAGCTGGGCCGAGCTCGACCCGACCGAGGAGCTCCGGCGCCGCACCGGCCTCAGGTTCACGCTCGGCAACGACGCCGCGTTCGGCGCGCTCGGTGAGATGGCCTACGGCGCCGCCCGGGACTTCAATGACTTCATCTACGTCAAGGCCTCGAACGGGATCGGCGCCGCGCTCGTCCTCGGCGGTCAGCTGTACCGCGGATCTCACGGCATGGCCGGCGAGATCGGGCACACCCAGATCGACCCCACCGGAGCCTGGTGCCGGTGCGGCAATCGCGGCTGTCTCGAGGCCACCGTGTCGATCGACGTCGTGCGCCGGCAGCTCGAGCCGCTCGGCCTCGATCCGCTCAACCCCGCGGACATGGAGCACCCGGTGGCGACCAAGGTCCTCGCCGAATCGGGTCGCACCGTCGGCGTCGTGATCGCCAACCTGTGCAACACGCTCAACCCCGAGGCGGTGATCCTCGGCGGCGACCTCGCGTCGACCGGCGCCCACTTCACCGCCGGCGTGCAGGACTCGGTCCGCCACCTCGCGCAGCCCGGGCCGGCCCACACGGACGTGATCGCTACCAGCCTCCATGGACGAGCCGAGTTGCTCGGGGCGGTCGCCTGCGCCGCGGCGACGCCGGTTCCGGCCCAGCCGGCTTGAGGCCTCCCGAACGGCCTTCCTCGCCGCCCCGTGCGCCGGTCGGCGACACCGTCGCACGCCCGCGCACCCCCCCCCCCCCCGTCCCCTGGACGCCGGACAGCTCGCCGGTCAACTAGGCCGCGCGCGGCGTCAGGTCGAGGTCGACTGCTCTCGAACACGACCCCGATCGCATCGAGCACGACCCGGCGCGGGCCCTCCTCAACGCCACCCGCCACGCTCGCCGCAAGCCCGAGCCCGGAGGCGATTCGGACGACCTCCTCGCCCGACCCCGGCGCGCAGTACACCGCGAACCCGCAGCCCATGTTGAACGTCGAGTAGGCGGCGGCCGGCGACATCTCGGTCTGTTCGACCAGGAACTCGAGCACCTCGGGAACCTCGGGCAGCCGCGCCAGCGTGTAGGTCAGCTCGCGGCGCGGACGCATCAGCTTGAGCAGCCCGTGTCCGGTTATGTGGCTGAGGTAGTGGACATCGAAACCGAGCTCTCGAGCAGCGCCCGGACGAGGGCGGCGTACATCGGCGTCCGGTCGAGAGTGCCTCGCCGAACGTCCTCCCGCTGGGAAGCGGCGTCCGGTAGCCGTTCGGCAACTCCGGCCGCGACGCGCCGTGCCAGCGAGGAGCCGTTGGCGTGAAGGCCGCTGCTCGCGACGATCACGATCTCGTCGCCCGCCGCCAGATCGGCGCCGAGGATCGGCCTCCGTCCGTGAGGGACGATGCCGACGGCGCTGCCGGCGAGTTCGATGTCTTCGGAGGCGACGAGCCTGGCAAGGACGGCGACTCGCCGCCGCCCCACGCGGCGCCGGCGTCGACGCACGCCTCGCGCCAGCCGGCGACGAGCCCGGAGTTCCGCTCCTCGTTCGCGTACCAGTCGGAGGACCCGGTGGCGAAATACGCGTTCACGACGAGTGGGACCGCTCCGACGCAGCAGAGGTCGTTGAGGATCGCCGCCACCGTGTCGTAGGCGACGTTGTCGAACGCGCTCACGCCGAGTTGCTCCTCTACCTGGCGGGCGATGATCGACTTGGTGCCAAGGCCTTCGACGACGAACGCGAGCGTCTGGCCGCCGGCCTCGAACACGAATGCCGGCTCGCCCCGCGACTCGTCCACCGCCTGCCCTCCGGACGCGGCCAGAAGCCCCGAGGTGGCGAGCGCCTCGGTCAGCGCGTTCCGCTTGCCGGCGTCGAGGGCCTCGTAGTCGACACCGGCGGCACGGTACGCGGAGCTGCCTGGCGTTCCGGTGTCGGCCACGCCCCGAAGGCTAATCGCCCGGTGGCGGGACCGTCCCGATCAGTCCGTCGGCCACTCGTGGACCGGCGCGTTGCTGTGCATGTGCTCGCGGTAGCGCCGGGTCATCTCGCGCAGCGCCTCGGAGCGGTCCATCCCCTTGTCCTCGTACAGGCGATGGAACATCGCGGCCTGCCAGGAGGCTCCGTTGCGCAGCGTTACGCAGCGGCGCTCGATCATGCCGAGCAGCCGGGCGGCATCGCGCGAGTCGACCCCCCAGCGCTCGAGGCCCTCGTGCGCCAGCGGCAGCAACCGCCTGAGCACCAACTCGGCCGCCGGCACCTCGCCCAGCCCGGGCCAGTAGACGCGAGCGTCGATTCCCCCGCGCGCGCCCGCGTGGAAGTTCTCCTCCGCGGCCGAGAACGACATCTGCGACCAGACCGGGCGCTCCGCTTCGGCGACCACCTTCAGCAGCCCGTAGTAGAAGGCGGCGTTGGCCACGATGTCGGCCACCGTCGGGCCCGCCGGCAGCACCCGGTTCTCGACCCGCAGATGGGGCTGGCCCCGCACGACGTCGTAGATCGGCCGGTTCCAGCGGTAGATCGTGCCGTTGTGAAGGCGCAGCTCGCCGAGTTGCGGGACGTCGCCGCGCTCCAGCGTCTCGACCGGATCCTCGTCGTCGCAGACGGGCAGCAGCGACGGGAAGTAGCGCACGTTCTCCTCGAAAAGGTCGAAGATCGACGTGATCCACCGCTCGCCGAACCACACGCGCGGGCGCACGCCCTGGATCTTCAGCTCCTCCGGGCGGGTGTCGGTCGCCTGCTCGAACACCGCGATCCTGGTCTCCCGCC
>CAVQVY010000035.1:0-19075 GCA_963717185.1 Candidatus Dormiibacterota bacterium
ACTGATCCTGCTCGGCCGGCGCAGGATACAGGAGCAATGACTACGGGTCAAGCGAATTTCACCGGGGCCTGAAGAGGCACTTTCAAGGGGACCTCATGTTCTCCTCCGCCAGGCTATGGGAGGCAATCGGATGACAGACCACAAGGTCGGCACGCGCGAGGAGTGGCTTGCCGCACGAGAGGAGTTGCTCGTACGCGAGAAGGAGGTGACCCGCATCGGTGACGAGCTGGCCCGCAAACGGCGCGAGCTGCCCTGGGTCCCAATCGACAAGGAATACCAATTCGACACCGACGATGGGCGCAAAACACTCGCGGAGCTCTTCGACGGCCGGTCCCAGCTGCTCGTCTACCACTTCATGTTCGGACCGAGCTACGAGCTCGGCTGTCCGGTCTGCTCGTCGAGCGCCGACAACGTCAACGGCGTCATCGCTCACCTGAACGCGCGCGATGCCACGATGGTGTACATCTCGCGTGCACCGCTGGAGAAGCTCCAGGCATACAAGCGACGAATGGGCTGGAGCTTTCCGTGGGTGTCGTCGGCGAATACCGACTTCAATTTCGACTTCAATGTCTCGCAGACTGAAGAACAGGCTCGCGAGGCGGTCAGGCCGATGGTCGAGGCCGGCATCCCGCCCGTCCTCGCTCACATGGCGCAGACGACTGGCACCGATGTTGCCGGTTATCTGTCGGAGGCACCGGTCTTCAACACGTTCGCGCTGGACGGCGGCACCGTGTACCACACGTACTCCACGACCGCCCGCGGGCTCGAGTTCCTGATGGGCTACTACCCGATACTCGACCGAGCCCCGAAGGGCCGCGACGAAGCCGAGTTGTCACCGGTCTGGATCCGCCGGCACGACGAGTACGAACGCGCACACACGCGATGAATCGCGCCGGCTCGCCGTTAGGCGAACTCACAGCGCCGGCCTGAGCTCGCACCAATCGCATGAACGTCCTGATTCCCCTGCCCGACCGCGACTTCGACGTCACCGAAGTGGCAGTGCCGTGGCGGCTGCTGACCCGTGCAGGTCACGAGATCACCTTCGCGACCGAGCATGGTTCGACTGCGCCGGCGGCGGACCCTCGGCTGCTCACCGGCGTGGTGTTCGGCAGGCTCGGCGCCGCTCCTGAGCCGATCGCCTTTCACGGCGAGATGTCGGAGTTGCCGGAGTACCGGTCGCCCCTCTCCTGGCAGGCCATAGACCCGACGCGTTACGACGGCCTGCTGCTGCCCGGCGGCCACGCCCCGGGCATGCGCCAGTATCTCGGCTCGACGCTCCTGCAGCAAAGGGGTCGTGCAGTTCTGGAAGCTCGATCGTCCCGTCGGCGCCATCTGCCACGGCGTGCTCGTCCTCGCGCGCAGCCGCGACCCGGCCACGGGACGCAGCGTCCTAGCCAAACGCCGGACGACCTGCCTGCTCAAGCACCAGGAGCGCACCGCATACCTGCTGACGGCGTGGCGCCTCGGCCGCTACTACCGCACGTATCCCGCGTACGTGGAGGACGAGGTGCGCGCTGCGCTTGACGACCCCGCGCAGCTCGAGCACGGACCGCGAACGCTCACGCGGCGAGGCACGCTCGACGACGATGCGCCCGCATTTGTCGTCGAGGACGGCAACTACATCTCAGCGCGGTGGCCCGGCGACGCCTATTTGTTCGCGCGGCGCTTCACCGCCCTGCTCGACGGCCGACTTGGTCAGTCGGCTTAGGGGCGGGTACTCCGTCGGATCACATTCGCCAACTCTCTTTCAATCCCGCCTGAGCGAGATCCATAGGTCGGGCTTGACGAGAGCGGCCACCAACACCGGCCAGACCCTCGGACCATGGCAGCTGAAGCGGGCGGCCTCGCCCTGCGCGACGTCAAACGCACGCTCCGCGCTGCGGTGCCTGCGCTGCCCGAGCCGCAGCGTGTGATGCCCGGGGGCAACAGCTGCGTCGACCGTCTCCTTGTCGGCGATGGAGCCCACCACGATGCCGTCGATGGCGATGTTCCATTGCTCGCTCTGCCCACCGATACCGATCCCGCTCCACGTCCGGACCAACATGACTGACCCGTCGCTCGTCGCTGCCTCCCGTGCGCGGTATGTGTCATCGCCGGCGGCGGCGACGGCGCGGCCGTCACAACCGCCTCCTCGGCTGATGACGCGCCACAGGACGGAGCCGATGAGCGCAGCCGCCACGAGGATGCCGATGATGATCTGGACGACATGAGTTCCCAGACCCGCCCAGGATGCCTGCAACCATGGCCGCGCCTCGCGAAGCTACGGGCATGAGTGGCGGTTGATCCAGGTATCACCCATCCCCGGTCCCTCCTGCGCGCGGGATGTGCCGCACCACGCCCGGCGGAGGACTGTGACCGCCACCTCCCGACGATCGCTGAGCCCGAGCGCCGGTGATCAGGCGCTCGCGGTCGAACAACGCGCTGACGACACGAAACAGGATGACGTCCGCGACGAGCAGAACAAGTGCGAACACGACCGCCAGGGTGACGCTCGGAGTGAACACATTGAAGGACACCAGCGCCACCACCGCGAGCGGTGGGATGCTCGACAGGGTCCCCAGCTGCTGTGCGACGCGGACATCGCTCGCTCGCGCCGAGATGCCGATGCCGACCCAGATCGACCAGCCGGCCAGGAGTGGTGCGAAGAGGATCTCGGCCAGGATGTGGGGGCCTTGCCCGAGGGCTGTTACCACCTCGGCATTGCTGGCAAAGAGCCTGGCGCAGCCTTGGATGACCGCGAAGAGAACGTAGGCGATCCCGACCGCGGGAACGACCACACCAAGTGCCTTGCCGAGGAGAAGCTCCTCGCGGCGCAGCGGGGTGGTCAGCAGCGGTTCGAGCGTTCCCTGCTCGCGCTCCCCGACGACGGAGTAAGCGGCGATGACTGCGGGGAGCAAGGCAGGCGCAACCAGCAGCAGCAGAAACGTGCTGCCGACCGCCTTGTCCACCGCACCCACCCCGACCGACGGGCCCAGTCGAAAGATGATGATCAGAGGTTCCACGAGGAAGACCAGTGGAAAGATCGCCATGGTCCCGATGATGAACGGGCTGCGGCGATACTCACGAACCTCCTTGCGAAGCACCGCGCGCAGACGCCCGACGCTGAAGTTCATCCCTGCGATGCCTCCGGGTCCTCGTCGATTAGCTGGAGGTAGACGTCTTCCAGGGAGTGCCGCGACTTTGCGATCGAGACGACGTCGGCGCCGGCGGCGACGAGATCGCGGGTCACCTGCGGAGCGACATGCCTCGGATCGGTGACGCTCAGCACGTAGCTGCTCGGCCCCTCCGCTCGCCAGCTCTCCACGCCCTTGGTGCGGGTGAAGATGTCACCTGGTGCAGCAAGTGGTGCCAGTGTCTCGACCAGCAGGGATCGACTGAAGAGGTTCTCACGAAGCTCGTCAGGCCGTCCCACCAGCCGCAGGGTGGTGTTGAGGATGGCGACTCGATCGCAGAGGCGCTCCGCTTCCTCAAGTCGGTGGGTGGTGAGGAAGACGGTGACCCCGCGCTGGCGCAGTCCGTTGATGAGGTCGTGCACCTCGCGGGCGGCGACGGGGTCCAGGCCTGACGTCGGCTCGTCGAGGAACATGACCGTGGGATCGTTGAGCAGCGCGCGGGCCAGCCCGACGCGTTGGCGCAGGCCTTTGGACAGGCTGCCACACAGGTCGCGGCCGCGCGTCGTGAGGTTGACCGCTTCGAGCGCCTCGTTGATCCGGGGACCCGAGTTGCGCTGGCCGTACAGGCCGGCGAACAGCTCGAGGTTCTCGATGACGGTGAGGCGTTGGTAGAGACCCGGGTTCTCGGGCATGATCGAGATGCGCTGACGAATCTCTGGCCCGTTGTCCGATGTCAGCGGGATGCCCGCGACGTTCGCGGATCCGGACGTCGGTGCTATCAGCGTGCCGAGGGTTCGAACGGTGGTCGTCTTCCCCGCCCCGTTGGGTCCGAGGAAACCGAACACCTCGCCCGGCGCGACGGTGAATGACACGTCCTGGAAGGCCACGCGTTCGCCGAAACGCTTGGTGAGGCGGTCGACCGACAGGGCGGGAACCCCATTGGCAGTCGAATCATCCACATGAGCCCGTTCCGCCACTGCGCCCACTATAGCCAGGGCCAAAACGCTGCGAGCCGTCCTGATCGGCGTGGCCGGAGGACCCGCTCAGCGACGGACCCGGTATCGGATGTGCGTGGCCTCTTGCGAACGTGCAGGATCGACCCTGTGACCGACGAGCTCACCTTCACCAACCTCGACGCGCCGCTCTTCGCCGAGGCCGGCGCCACCAAGGGCGACCTGGTCCGCTACCTCGACGGCGTGCGCGACCGGCTGATCGCCGACCTGCGCAACCGGCCGCTCTCCGTGATCCGCGCCGTCCGGGGCCAGCAGCCCTTCATGCAGAAGAACGTCCCCAAGTACACGCCGGCCTGGGTGCGCACAGTGACGATGTGGGCGGACGCGTCCAAGCGCGAGGTGTCCTACGCACTGTGCAACGATCGGCGCACCCTGCTCTGGTTCGCCAACCAGCGCGCGGTGGAGTTCCACCCCGCGCTGGTGCGCGCCGACCGGCTCGACAAGCCGCTCTTCCTCGTCCTCGACCTCGACCCACCGTCAGGCGAGGGTTTTGCCGCCGCCGTCAGTGCCGCGCACCTCGTCCGCAAGGCGCTCGGCGAACACGGCCTCTCCGGCGCGGTGAAGACCAGCGGGGCCAAGGGGGTGCACGTCTTCGTGCCGGTCACGCGCGCCAGCCACGAGGACGTTGCCGCTGCCGCGCGTGCGATCGCGGCGCGCGTTGAGCAGCTCGACCCCAAGCTGGCGACGACGGCGTTCATGAAGGACCAGCGCGGCGGCAAGGTCTTCATCGACGCCACCCGTGTCGGGGGCGCGACGGTGGTGGCCGCGTACAGCCCGCGGGTGCGCGCCGGCGTTCCGGTGTCGTTTCCGCTGCGCTGGGATGAGCTCGACCAGGTGGCTCCCGCAGACTTCACCATCCACAGCGCCGTGCAGCTGGCGTCCGAACGCCCATCCTGGACCAGTCTGCTTCCCAAGCCGCAGCGGCTTCCGGCGAGCCTGGTCAACGCCGGCAAGGCGATACCGCAGGGCCGCGTGCAGGCGATGCACGAGGGCAGACGGCGCGCGCGCGCCGGTCGATCTGCAGAGCGAAACAGCTGACCAAATCGATCCGGAATGGCTCGGCTGCCGCTCAGGAACCCGCCACCGCCACCCCGACGACATCGGCGGCCGTGACGCGCCCAGCCCGTGCCACCCACGGCGCCGCCTGGAGCCGGGCGAACGTGGCCGACGCGTCCCTTGCGAGCGGCTGCGCCGCCGTGGTATCCCCGAGAGAGGCGAGCCACTCGGCGTGCTCGAGCTGCGCGACGGCGAGCCGGAACGGCGTGCGGATGCGCGTGAACACCGCCGCGGCCTCGACGAACGCCCGCTCGGCACCGTCGCGGTCGCCGCGCGCGGCGGCGAGGTGGGCGCGAAAGCGTGCCCCCTGTGCCTGGAGAAACGGCGGGCGCTCGCCGGGACGGAGCGCATCGACGAAGCTCACCAGCTCGCCGAGCGTGTCCAGGTCGCGCAGCGCCAGGGCGGCGTTGCACGCTTCGGTGAATCCCTCCTTGACGTTCTGGTGCCCCGGGCCGCCCCACTCCACGGATTCCGACATTGCCGTCCGCGCGTCCCCAAGAGCCTCGGCGTGGCGGCCCACTGCGTTGAGCCACGCGGAGCGGCTGGCGATGAAGCACGAGCGCGACTGCTGGTCGTCGGACTGCTCGAGCTGGGCCGTCCATGCGAGCAGCTGCTCACACCGAGACGGTTCGCCACGATGGACGTACGCCTCCGCGAAGGTGAGCAGCGACAGCACCTCGGTCGGCGCGTCGCGAACGTCGGCTTCGGAGATGAGGGCGGCAAAGTCCATGGCCTCGTCCCACTCGCCGACCTGCATGAGCACCCACGCCAGCTCACCGATGCCGCTGCGCTCATACGAGCGATCACCCATCTTGCGCGCCAGCGCCAGGGTCTCGCGATACAGCACCAGCGCGTCGTGGTAACGGTCGCGATGGCACAGCTGGTCGCCGAGGTTGAAGCGCGCACGGAGGGCGGGCAGCGGGAGGTCGTGGTCCGCCGCCAGCTTGGCGGCGTGGGTCAGCAGCGCGACGGCCTCTTCCTCATGCCGCGCACGCATGGCGGTCATCGCCTTGGTGGTCAGCGCCATCGACAGGACCTCGGGCAGCCAGAGCGCCTCAGCGATGTCGAGGGCGGTCTCGACCAGCGGCGCTGCCTTGGCGCCCTCGTTCTGGAAGAAGAGCAGGCTGCCGAGCCTGGCGGCGAGCTGTGCGAGGTCCTCATCGGGAGGATCGTCGGCGAGGACGGCGAAGGCAGCCTCCATCCGGCGCACGGCGTCCTCGAGCTTGCCGGACACCGACTCCAGCGTGCCGAGGCGCGCGAGCACACGCGCTGCAGGATGAGTCAGCTGCGACGCCTCGTACAGCGCGATGGCGCGTTCGTAGTGGTCGACGGCGGCGTCATACCGACCGGCGTGCGCGGCCATCTGTCCGGCCCGTTCGTGCATGCCGGCGCGACGCACGTTGTCGGAGACCAACTCCGCGGCGTGCTGGAAGTACCGCTCGGCCTCCGCGCTGGCAGCGAGCGAGGCAGCTCGTTCGCCCGCTGCGAACAGCACGTTGGCGGCCCGCTCCTTGACCTCGCCGGCGTCAGGGTCGTCCGGCGCCAGGTTGTACGCCTCGAGGTAGTGCGACGCCACCACCTCGACCACGTCCGACTCGTCTGCTCCGGCCTCGAACCATGCCGCCACGGTCAGGTGGCGCTCCTTGCGGTCGCGCTTCGACAGCGTCTCGTAGGCGACGCGCCGCACCAGGTCCTGCAGGAAGCCGTACTGACCGCGTTCGGGCGAGCGCGGGTCTGCCTGCAGGGAGAGCACCTCCTTGCGCACCAGCTCGGCGAGCATGGGTTCGAGCTGCTCGATCGGGAGGCCGCTCACCGCAGCCAGGGCCGGCGGGGTGAACGTCTTGCCGAGCACGGCGGCGTCTTGCAGGGTGCGGCGCACCTCCGGCCGCAGCCCGTCGAGGCGGGCCCCGATGAGTCCTTGCAGACTCTGGGGAACCGCCAGGTCGTGGACCGGACCGGTCAGCCGGTAGACGCTTCCCGATCGCTCCAGCAGCCCGCGGTCGAGCAGCATCCGTACCGTCTCGACGGCGTACAGCGGCACTCCCTCCGCACGCGTGAGGATCTGCTCGCGCACCTCATCGGGCAGCCCGGGCACGAGCCCGTCGAGCAGGCTCTCCATGGCGTTGGCGGTGAGCGGCTCGAGAAAGACCGACGTGAAGTTGCGCTTGCCGGCGCCCCATGAGGGATGGCGATCGATGAGCTCGGGCCGGGCAGACGTGACCACGAACAGCGGGTGGTTCCGCGACCACTCGAGGAGATACTCGATGAACTCCAGCAAGGAGGTGTCGGCCCACTGCATGTCCTCGAACACCAGGATCGTCGGCAGCTTGCCGGCGAGCCGCTCGAAGAACAGTCGCCAGGCGCTGAAGAGATCCTCGCGCTGCTGTCCCGGGTTCTCCTCGAGGCCGAGCAGCTGAGCGATGCGCGGCTCCGCCCACTGGCGCTCCTCGGCGTCGGGGATGTGCTGCGCCAGCGACGCCTGCAACTTGGCACGCGACGACGCCGCGTCCTCGCCCTCGGCGATGCCGGCGCGCATGCGCACCATCTCGGCGAGTGCCCAGTAGGTCACGCCCTCGCCGTACGCCAGGCAGCGTCCCCGGTGCCAGTAGAGGGTGTCGGCCAGCCCGTCGATGTACTTGAAGAACTCCCACGACAGCCGTGACTTGCCGATGCCGGCGATGCCGACGACAGAGATGAGCTGCGCCCGGCGCTCCTCGGCGCTGGCGTGGAACTGGTCCTTGATGAGCCGCAGCTCGCGGTCCCTGCCCACGAACGGCGGCTCCAGCCCGTCCGACTGCATCGCACCGCCACCACCTCCGCCGCGACCGGCGACGACGCGAAGCGCCCGCCACAGCCGCACCGGTTCGGCCTTACCCTTGAGGACGTGGTCGCCGGTGTCCTCGTACACCACCGCCGCCTCGGTGCCGGCCCGAGTGGCGTCACCGACCAGGACGGTGCCGGGGTCCGCTTCGGCCTGGATGCGTGACGCTGTGTTGACCAGGTCGCCGGCGACCATCCCCTGCCCCTCGGCTCCGACGGTGACCGCGGCGTCGCCGGTCAGCACGCCCGCGCGGGCGCGCAGGCCGGGCAGCCCGACCTCCTCGCCGAGGAGGGTGACCGCCTCCACCAGGTCGAGGGCGGCGCGAACGGCACGATCGGCGTCGTCCTCATGCGCCACGGGCGCTCCCCAGATCGCCATGACGGCGTCGCCGATGAACTTCTCGACCGTGCCCCCGTAGCGACCCACCACGGCACGGCTGGCGTCGAAGTACTTGGTCAGAAAGTCGCGGACCTCCTCGGCGTCGCGCCTCTCGGACAGGGAGGTGAAGCCGACCAGGTCCGCGAACAGGACGGAGACCAGGCGGCGCTCGGCAGTTGCGGAAGACGGAGTGGCGGATGCTGCATTCGCGCCCCCCGGCGGCGGCGGTCCCGCCACCGCCGCGCCGCATTCATCACAGAAGTTTGCCCCCGGTTCCAGGGGCGTTGAGCAGGCTGCGCAGAGTTCGCGCAAGGGTGGCCCCGCACTGGCGGCAGAACTTGCTGCCGGGGCGGTTGTCGGCGCCACACGCGCTACAGGCCACCTGGTGTCCTCCGAACGGCTCGACGTCGTCGCAGCGTAAACCCTCGCGGTCGAGCGTTGATGGGAATGGTCAGGCGGGCATCGCGGTCGAGTCCATGGTGGTCACTGCGCCGCGCATGGCCCGGTGCAGCCACGACGTCGCACCCAGCTCCTCAAAGGTTGCACGAGCCTGCCTCATCGGCTCCTGCGCGTCTGCGTCATGACCTTTGGCCAGCAACCATTCGGCGAGCTGGAGGCGGCTCACGGCCAGCCAGAACGGACGCTGCAGGGTGGCGAAGCCGTCGACCGCCGCCCTGAACTTGGCGGCAGCCGCGTCATCGTCGCCACGCTCCGATGCGATGCGCGCCTCCCAGCGGAGGATGTGCGCGTCCATCGACGGTTGCCGACCAGGTCGAAAATGCTCACGCACCAACGCGATCAGCTCGACGACCTTGGCAGTGTCGCCCAGTGAGAACGCCGCCTCAACCGCCTCGATGAGCGCGAGCCGCATCCACACCGGGAACAACTCCTCGATGCAGGCGCGAAGTGTCGCCTCCGCCGTTGTCAGGGCCAGCGCGTGGTCACCTTCGACGTTCGCCAGCAGGGCGCGAGCGGCGTCGTGCCCGGCACGCACCTCCAGGTGCGCGTGCTCGACAAGGGCCGCGCTGGCGTCGAGCAGGCGTCGGACGGTGGCCACGTCGCCTCGCGCCGCGTACAGCCACACAGCGCTCACCGCCTGCGCTCCAGGCCAGAGGCGCGAACTCAACTCCTCCGCGTCATTGTCGAGGTACTCCGCGAACATCCGCTCGGCCTCCGCCCACCTCCCGAGCTCCTGGAGCCCGAGCAAGCGGTTGAGCCGCGCGCCGGCGGCATTGGGCCGATCCCCCAATCGCTGCAGGAGGCCGGCTGCCTGTGCGTAGACCTCGAGCGCTGGTTCGGGCTTGTCGATTTCCTCGAGGGTGGTGGCGAGGCTGAGGCACGCCATGGCGGCGCGTTCGGTGAGGTCGTGTTCCAGCGCGACGGCGAGGGCGCCGCGGATGAGCACCTCGGCTTCGGTGCGACGTCCGCGCGCCGCCAGGACCGAGCCCTTGGTGTCCAGCGCCGGGCTCAGCACGTCGGGGAGATCCGCGTTCTCGGCGATCTGGAGTGCACGGTCGGCGTGGGGGAGGGCAGCATCGTAGTCGCCACTGAAGTACAGAAAACGCGCCAGCCTCGATTCGATGTGCGCCAGCGTCGCCTGGTGCTCGTCGTCGCCGGGACCCTCCGGAACGATGGCGAGCGCCTCCTGGGTCCGCCTGACGGCATCGGTGACGTTGCCCTCACTGAAGTCGGAACTGGCGAGCTCGCACACCATCATTGCCTGACCCAACGGCTGTCCGGTCGATGCATACAAAGCGCGCGCCGCTTCGAAGTGCTCGCGCACCTCCGCTCCGAGACCCTGGCGCCGAGCGGACTTTCCCGCCTTCTCATGGAGTTCCTGCGCGCACCACCTCGCCGTCGGCCAACTCCAATGCGTGCTCGTAGTAGCGCTGTGCCGACGCGGCGCCACCCAGGGAATCCGCGTGCTCGGCTGCGCGCACCAGCGCCAGCCGTGCCCTCTCGCGGATCTCCTGAGCATCGGCGGCTCCGGGGTCGGCGTCGTACGCCTCCACGAGGTGGGCGGCGACGACCTCCGCGATCTCCTCCTCGTCGGTCCACGCGCTGGCAAGGTACGTTGCCGCGGCGAGGTGACGCAGCTTGCGTTCCCGGCGCGCGAGCGTCCCGTGCGCGACGCTGCGGATCAGGTCCTGCACGAAGACGTACTGGCCGCGCTCGGGGGAGCGTGGGTCGGACTGTATCGCCAGGAGATCCTTGCCGACCAACGAAGCCAGCGTCGGTTCGACGTCGGGCTCCGGGACGATCGTCACCGCGCCGACCGCGGCAGCGGTGAACGACTTGCCGAGGACGGCTGCGTCCTGGAGGAGCGACCGTTCGAATGGCGCGAGGCTGTCCAGCCGCGCCGCGATCAACGCGTGCAGGCTCTCGGGCACCTCGAGCGCCTCCAGCGATCCAGTGGCCCGGTAGGCCCCGCGGTCCTCGACGAGCATCCCCCGGTCGATGAGCATGCGCACCGTTTCGACGGCGTACAGGGGCACGCCGGCCGCTCGCTCGAGAATCAGGGTGCTCAGGTCCTCCGGCAGTCCCGGCACCATGCCACTGAGCAGCTGTCCCATCGCCTCGGTCGACAGCGGCTCGAGGAACAGCGAGGTCAGGCCGCGCTTACCGACACCCCACCCGGGGCGGGTCTCACCGAACTCCGGGCGTGCCAGGGTGACCACCAGGATCGGCGAGTTGCGCGACCACTCCAGCAGGTATTCGATGAAGTCGAGCAGCCCGCCGTCGGCCCACTGCAGGTCCTCGAAGACGAGCACCGCCGTCAGCTGTCCCGCCATCCGCTCGAAGTACACGCGCCACGCCGCATAGAGGTCTCGCGGGTCAGCGAGGGTCCGCTCCTCGAGGCCCAGCAGGTGGGCCAGCCGGGGCTCGACCCACGCGCGTTCCTCCTCGTCCGTGATGATCTCCTCGACGCTGGTGCGCAGCTTCCGCTTGGCGCTCTCGAGCGGCTCGTTCTCGACGATGCCCGTACGCATGCGCACCATCTCGGTCAGCGCGGCGAACGCCACGCCCTCGCCGTAGGCCAGACACCGCCCGCGCTGGTACCAGATGGTCTCGCTGAGTCCATCGATGTACTTGAAGAACTCCCAGGCCAGCCGCGACTTGCCCACCCCGGCAAGCCCGACGACCGAGAGCAGCCGCGCCTTGCCGTCCGCGGAGGTCGCGTGGAGGAACTCCTTGAGCAGACGCAGCTCCCGGTCCCTGCCCACGAACGGCGGCTCGAGGCCGGTGGGACGCAGCGACCCGCCCGCGCCGGCGATCACCCGGGCAGCGCGCCAGAGCCGCTCCGGCTCAGGCTTGCCCTTCAGCTGATGGCTGCCGGCATCCTCATATTCGATGGCCGCCTCGCTGGCGCTCCTGGTGCTGTCGCCCACCAGCACGGTGCCGGGCTCCGCCACCGACTGCACCCGGCTGGCGGTGTTGACCAGGTCGCCCGCGACCATGCCGTCGGCGTTGGGGTCGAGCGTGACTGCCGCCTCACCGGTCAGCACCCCGGCGCGGGCGCGCAGCCCCGGTACGCCAACCTGCTCGCCGAAGGCTGCCACCGCGTCCACCAGCTCGAGCGCGGCGCGGACCGCGCGTTCCGCGTCGTTCTCCTGGATGGCCCGCACGCCCCAGGCCGCCATCACCGCGTCGCCGATGAACTTCTCCACGGTGCCGCCGTAGCGGGTGATCACGGTGCGGGCGGTGTCGAAGTAGCGGCCGAGGAGCTCCCGCACATCCTCGGCGTCGCGCTGCTGCGAGAGTGAGGTGAAGCCGACCAGGTCGGCGAACATCACCGACACATGCCTGCGTTCGGCGGCACGGACGGGCCCGGCGTTGGCGAGGGGTTGCGCGGACAGGGGCTGAGGTGTCGCCACGCCGGCCAGCGCGGCCCCGCACGCGCCGCAGAACTCGTCCCCCTCGTCGTTGGGGGCACCGCAGGCCGCGCACGAATACTCCAGCGCTGCGCCACATTTCCGGCAGAAGCGGCGCCCCGCACGGTTGTCCACTCCGCATGCAGGGCAGTTCATCACCGGTGAGGATAGCGAGCCCTGAGCCGCGCTGAGTTGCGCGTGCCCATGCGCCGCGCCGATACTCGCCCGCACCATGCGCTTGCGCCTCTGCGGCACGCGAGGGTCCACGCCCGCGCCGGGGGTGGACTTCGCCCGCTACGGCGGCCAGACGTCGTGCGTGGCGGTGTTCTCGGACGACGGCGAGTGCCGGCTCGTCCTCGACGCGGGCACTGGGCTGCGCCGCCTGCCTGCGGCGTTGGAGGGCAGGCCGTTCGAGGGGAGCATCCTGCTCACCCATCTCCACTGGGACCACACCCACGGGTTGCCGTTCTGCCCGGCGGTCGACAACCCCGATGCCAGCACCACGCTGTACATCCCCGAGCAGCCTGGCGGCGACGCCGAGGAGATCCTGGCGCGGGCGATGTCGCCCCCGCACTTCCCCATCCGGCCTCGTGAGCTGCGTGGCTCCTGGGAGTTTCGACACCTCAGCCCCGGCGAACACCGCATCGAGGGTTTCGACGTGCTGGCCCTGGAGATTCCGCACAAGGGCGGGCGCACGTTCGGCTACCGGGTCTCGGACGCACATGCGTCCATCGCCTATATGCCGGACCACGCACCGACCTCGCTCGGTCCGGGGCCCGAGCAATTCGGTCCGTACCATGAGGCGGCGGTGCAGCTGACCAGGGGAGTGGACGTGCTGCTCCACGATTCGCAGTACACCAAGGAGGAGTTCCCTGCACGAGCGAACTTCGGGCACGCCAGCATCGACTACGCCGTGGGTCTTGCGGTCCACGCCGGGGTCCGGCATCTCGTCCTGTTCCATCACGACCCGTCCCGGTCGGACGCGCAGCTCGACAGCATCGTCGCGGCCTGGGCCGGTGCTCCCGTCCCCGTGACGGCGGCGGTCGAGTGGGAGGTGCTCGACGTTGGCAGTGCTCCTCTGCTGACCAGACCGGTTGGATGAGCAGCTCGACACCAGGAGGCGAGCCATGACCACTCAGAGCGCGACACCGCAGGTGCAGCAGACCATCCTCGGGCGCACCGGGATGACCGTCTCACGAATCGCTTTCGGCACCTGGCAGCTCGGCGGCGACTGGGGCGCGACCGACGAGCCGGCCGCCATCGCGGCCATCCGTCACGCACATGACCGTGGCATCAACTTCTTCGACACCGCCCAGGGCTACGGGTTCGGCGCGTCGGAGCAGCTGCTGGCCAAGGCGCTCGTCGGCCTGCCGCGCGAGAGCGTCGTCATCGCAACCAAGGGTGGCCTCCGACCGCTGGGTGGCCCGCGCGTCGAGCGCGACGCGAGCGCGGCGTGGATCCGCACCGGTGTCGACGACAGCCTCCGAGCGCTCTCAACGGAGTACGTCGACCTGCTCCAGGTGCACTGGCCAGACCCCAGGACCCCGTTCGAGGAGACGGCCGAAGCCCTGGCCGGTTTGGTCGCCGCAGGCAAGGTCCGTCACGTCGGAGATCTCGAACTTCGACCCCCAGCAGATGGACGAGTTCAGCAGGACGCTGCCGGTCGAGACACTACAACCGCCGTTCAGCCTCTTCCATCGCGACATCGAGGCCGAGGTGCTGCCCTACACGCGGTCAGACGACATCGGCGTGCTCGTGTACGGCCCGCTCGCCCACGGCTTGCTCGGTGGACACATCAGCGCCGGCACGCAGTTCGCACCCGGAGACTGGCGATCTCACAGCCCGGACTTCCAGGGCAACGCGTTGGCAGCCAACCTGCGCGTGGTCGCGGCGCTCGACCAGCTGGCCAAGGACGAGCTCGGCGTCCCGGTCACCCAGCTCGCCGTGGCCTGGACGCTGGCACATCAGGGGGTGCACGTGGCGATCATCGGCACCCGCAACGCCGCGCATGTCGACGACGCCGTCGCCGCCGCGGGCCTGGAGCTCAGCGCCGACATGCTGCGTCGAATCGACGAGATCACCCGCGACGCCGTGCGTGTCGCCGGGCCCCGGCCGGAGGCGATGTGATGACCAACGTCGCAATCCTCGGCACCGGCAAGATGGGTGGCGCGATGGCTCGCCGCCTCGCCTCCTCCGGCTACGAGATCACGTTGTGGAATCGCTCGCCGGCGAAGGCCGAGGCATTGAATCTCGGCCGGGTAGCTGCCACCCCGGCGGAGGCGGCGCGCGACGCCGACGTGGTGATCAGCAGCCTCACCAACGACGAGGCCGTCCGCTCCGTGTACCTCGGCGACGACGGCGTGTTGAGCAGCGCCAATGGAAAGCTGCTGGTCGATACCAGCACGGCGGGGCCGCAGGTTGCCGACGAGCTGGGTCGAGAGTCGGACGCCAGGGGCGCGCGTCTGCTGGTGGCGCCGGTGGTCGGCAGCGTCCCGGCGGTGGAGAGTGGAAAGCTGCTGATCTTCGCCGGTGGAGAGCGAGCCGACCTAGAACAGGCGCGCCCGGTGCTCGAACAGCTGGGTGAGGTCCACTACGTTGGCGAGCGGGCGGATGCGCAGCGCATGAAGCTCATCGCCAACAGCATGCTGGGCATCACCTTCGCCGCCGCGGCCGAGCTGCTCGCCGCCGGGACGGCTGCCGGGCTCGAACGCGAGCAGGTGTTCTCGCTCCTGGTGCGCTTCGCGCCGGGCCTTGCCGCACGCGAACGCGGCTTCCTGCAGGACCAGCACACGCCGACGATGTTCGCGGTGCGCGACCTCGTCAAAGACCTCGACCTCGGACTGAGCGCCTATGGAAGCGCAGGCGTCGCCACGCCCGTGACGCGTCAGGCCCAGGAGGTGTTCTCGGCCGCGATGCGCAAGTCCGCGGACCTCGACATCTCCGCCGTCGGGCGCCGCGCCACGCTGACGCCGTCGGCGTAGGCGGCCACCCGAGACGCGTCGCGCGCGCGGGTCACCGCCACCAGTGGATCCCGGCCGCGTCGGCGGCTGCGTCGACGCTCTCGTCGATGTGTTCAGCCAGCCACGTGAGGTTCTCGACCCACTCGCCGGCGATGACGAGCGCCATGGCGGCGCGGACGTCGAGCCTGCCGGCTTGCGCACGACGGAGTCCCTCGATCGCGGCGCCGCGCAACTGCCTGGGCGGCACCTCTCCTGCATGTGTCTGCGGGTGCGCGCCCTGCTGGAGGTTCTCGGCGAGGCCGGCGAACCGCGCGAGCAACGCATGCACCTGCGTCTCGACAGTCGCCGCCCCGTCGGGGTAGGGGTCGGCCTGGTAGCCGTCGGTCGCGATCGCGACCAGCGCGTCAGCCGCCAGCATCGACTGGTTTCCCGTCGACACCAGCCGTGCGGCTGCATGTAGTCGAGCGGTTTGGCGCCGCGCTCGGACAGGAATGTGTCGAAGGCCTGGCCGGCACGGTCCTGGGCGCGGACCGCGGCTGCCCGTACCGGTACCGTCGCGCCCAGCGTGGCCCCGCCGAGGACCAGGCGGAATGCGTGATCCAGGTACGCGACCAGCGCGCGGTAGTAGCCGGCCGTCGCCCGCGCCAGGTCGCGGCGCGCTCCGCGCGGCCAGAGCAGGACACCGACGACGACGCTGATCCCGGTGCCGATGGCGACGTCCTCGACCCGCACCAGCCCGACCTGCCATCCCGCAGGTGAGATGAGGTTGAAGATGACGATCACCATGATGGTGAACGCCGCCTGGCCGGCCACGAACCCGATCGCGCTCGCTGCGTACGTCGCGAAGAAGACCGCGACCGGCAGCGCGATCCACATCAGGACGGTGTCGGTGCCGGCGGCGGCGGCGAAGAGGCCGCCGAGGACGAACCCGATGACGCTGCCGATCAGCGCGTCCACCGTCGACCGGCCTGTCCCCAGTGCGTTGGACCTCAGCACCGAGAGCGTGCCCAGCACGACCCAGAACGCGTGGCCGAGGCCCAGCGCCCTCGCCAGCAGGACGGACAGGGCGAGACCGACCGCAAGCCGGATGCTGTGGTGGAGGACGGTGGAGTTCGGGTCGAGGTGAGCGCGGAGCGTCCGCACCACGCGGCCCGCCACACCTCGCGCGCCGTCGAGCCGCGGGATCCCCACGGGCAGCCAGACCTCCTCTTCGGCGCGGCCGCCCGCGGCGATAACGGCATTGGCGCTGAGCGCGATCGTCAGGTACGCGACGACACGAAGCGTGTGGTCCACGTCGATGCCGTCGAGGACGTCTTCGGCTGCGTGTCCCGCTCGCACCTGCTCCACAGCCCACGCGTCGAGCGCGGCGCGATGGGCGCGGCGGGCGGCGACCAGAGCCCGCAGGTTGGGCGAGCCCCCGCCGGTGAGCGCCGACGCGCTGGAGCGCAGGGCCGAGAGAACCGCCGCCAGCAGCGCGTCCCCCTCATCGATGCACGGACGCGCCGGGCGCCGACCCTCGGCTTCGAACGGCTGCTCGACGAGGCCGACCATCTCCTCCAGCTCGGTCATCAGCTCGACGAACGCGCGGTCGCGGCGCGTCGGACCGGCCGGCCGGGTCGCGCTCCTGCCGTACTCGGCGCGGATGGCATGCACGGCCGTCCGCGCGGTGTTGCGGCGCCGTTCCAGCTCGTCGGGCTCCGCACTGCGCATGGCTTCGACCAGTTCAGCCACCGTCAGACAAGCCCCGGCCGCCCGGCCGCGCAGAAGTCACCTGCTCGAACCATGGCCAGAAGAACACGCCGGCAAGGGTGGAGACGGCGCCGGCTAGCGCCCAGCCGGCCATGCGCGCGGGGATGGCGGACACGTCCGCCGGGATGGTGACGGCGAGCACGAAGGCAAGAAGCATCGCGTTCTGCGCCGCCGCCACGTAACCGCCGAATACGCCGGCCATCGCCACCGCGAAGCCGACGACGAGCATCACCGCGGACCCGGCGGCGAGGCTCGGCGACAGCGCCGTCCCGAGCGCGACCAGCGCGGCGCCCACCACGGTGGCGGTGAGGTATGCGACCGCCCGCGCCGGGCGCATGCCGCCGAAGTCGGCCATGACCAGCAGCGCGAAGCATCCGAAGACGGAGAAGGTGGCGACCTGCACGTCGCGCACCACCAGCAGAGTGAACGCGAAGGTCGCCGGCGGGCGATCGCCGCGCGCACGGATCGGTGCAGCGCGGGGATCCGGGGACCCATGTGGCCCTCTCCTTCTACACCGCCGGGTTGCGGCCGCCCGGTCAGCTGCCCTTGTACCCCGGCGGCGGCCCCTCCTGCTCACCGAGGCTGCTGGACGGAGCGATGTCCCGGGCGGGAGAATCGCCGCCGTAGCTCCCGTCAGCCGGAGGTGGGGACCATGTCCTGGAAGATTGCCGGGCCGTATTTCGAGACCTGTTCGTGTGACGTGGTGTGCCCGTGCACGGCGTCGCTGTCGCTCGGCGCCACCCACGACCGTTGCAGGGTGGTGCTGGTGTTCCACGTCGCCACAGGGGAGGTGGAGGGTGTCGATGTGAGCGGCCTGACCGTAGCAGCCATCGCGGACACGCCCAAGGTGATGAGCGAGGGCAACTGGCGGCTCGGCGTCTTCATCGACGCCGCCGCCTCCGATGAGCAGGCGCAGAAGCTCGGCGGAGTCTTCTCGGGCGCGCTCGGTGGTCCGATGGAAGCCCTGGGACCGCTGGTGTCGGAGAACCTCGGCGTCCAGCGCGTGCCGATCGAGGTGCACGAGGATGGCCTGCGCCACTCGGTACGGATTGGAGACGCCATCGATTTCGAGATCGAGGACGTCGTGCCCTTCGGCGTGGAGACCGGCCAGCCAGCAAAGCTGACCGGGATCTTCCATCCTGCCGGCTCAGAGCTGACCATCGCGCATGCGATCCGCTCGAAGATCGACGCCTTCGGGATCCAGTACGACGGGAAGTCGGCGTTCTCGACATCGCAGTTCTCTTGGGCGGCGTGACCGCGACGGCATCTCCCGCGGTCGCAAACGAAAGACCCATCGGGGGCCCGTTGGCAGGCCCGCTGGCGGTTGTTCGATCCCGGCCGGGGATTGTCGCGTTGCTGTTCGTCCTAGCCGGTCTGGCCTGGTGGGCGACGGCTGCACAGATGGCCGGGATGGACGCAGGACCCGGGACCGACCTCGGAACGCTCGGCTGGTTCGTCGGGATCTGGGTGGTGATGATGGCCGCGATGATGTTCCCGTCAGTCTCTCCGACCGTTGCGCTCTACACGCGGATGACGCGTCGACGGCGATCCCATTGCCATTATTTCGAAAATCGCTAGAGTCGCGGGATATTTCCAGCCTGATTTTTATCTTTTTCCCGCGTTATCCCTGAGTTTTTGATCCAACGCTGACCACTCCAGCCGGCGCTCAGACTTGGCCTCAACATACAGCCTACCGTGGTTTTATGCGATGCCTAGCGCCTCCAATGGAGTGGGAGGGGTAGTGAGAACGGGCAAAATTGTTCTCGAACTGGCTCGGACCAGGCCTCATCCCGCCGCCATCAATTCTCTGCAAGTGCCTGTGGAAATGAGTGTTCTTTCGTCACAGCCGTTTTTTATGCAAAGTGGCATTGTGGATGCTACACAATTTGGAAATATCCCAGCTGCAAGTTTTCGTAGTACCAAATTTTTTTTATCCCAGGGGGAAGTGATGACGGAGCAGTCCGTACGGCTAGGACCGCGCGAACAGCAAATCGTCGAACTGCTTTTGCAAGGCTGCGACAATGCCGAAATCGCTACACAACTCAAAATGGCCCGCAGGACTGTAAAAGCTCATTTCAACCGGCTGTTTCTTCGATTTGGCATTACCGGCGCC
>CAVQVY010000036.1:0-171534 GCA_963717185.1 Candidatus Dormiibacterota bacterium
CGGGCGAGCAGCTCGTTGAGCGAGAAGGGTTTGGTCACGTAGTCGTCGGCGCCGACCTGCAGCCCCACCACCTTGTCCAGCTCGGTGGCCTTGGCCGTGAGCATCAGGATCGGTGTGCTCATCTCCGCGCGCAGCACGCGGCACACCTCGAGCCCGGTCATCTCAGGGAGCATGAGGTCGAGCAGGATCAGGTCGGGGCGACGCTGGCGCGCCAGCTCGATGGCGGCGGTGCCGGTGGCCGCCTCGCTCACCTCATAACCCTCGCGGGTGAGGTTGTAGCGCAGCGTCTGGCTGATGTTCTCCTCGTCCTCGACCACCAGGATGCGCTTGGGACCGCGGCCGGTGCTCATCAGCCCAGCTCCTCGACGTTGCCCGTCTCGAGGAAGACGAGGTCCTCGGCGAGGTTGGTGACCCGGTCGGCGATGCGCTCGAGGTTCATGGCCACCAGGATCATCTGGGTGCCGGCGTAGACGTTGCGGCTGTCGGCGACCATCATCTGGAGGATGTCGTCGACGATGCGGTGATACATTCGGTCGACTCGGTCGTCGCGCGCCGCGATCTCGCGCGCGCGGTCGATGTCGCGCGCCACCAGGGCGTTGAGCATGTCGCGCACCTGCTCGGCGCAGGTGCGCGAGAGCACGGCCAGGTCGATGGGGGCGCCCAGCGGCGGCAGGTCGGCGAGGTTGCGCGCGATGCGAGCGACGTTGACGCAGTGGTCACCCATGCGTTCGAGCTCGTCCGACATGTGCAGGAAGCCGAGGATCTCGCGCAGGTCCCGCGCAACCGGCGCCTGGGTGAGGATCACCGAGAGGCAGTGCTCGTGGACCTCAGCCTGGCGTGCGTTGACGGCGTTGTCACCAGCGATGACGCGCGACGCCATGTCGATGTCCCGGTCGATCAGGGCGCGCGTTGCCTGGCTGATGGCGTTGTCGACCATCTCGCCCATCTCGAGGACCAGCTCCCGAACCTGGCGCTGCTCGCTCTCCAGCGATGGGCGGTGAGGGTGTGCCAATGGCTCCATCAGCCGAAGCGACCCGTGATGTAGTCCTCCGTGCGTCGGTCCTGCGGCCGGTTGAACAGGTCGCGCGTGGTGTTCATCTCGACCAGCTCACCGGCGCGGCCGGCTCCCATGAGCATGAAGGCGGTGACGTCGCTGATGCGAGCCGCCTGCTGCATGTTGTGGGTGACGATGATGATGGTCACCTCGTCGCGGAACTCACGCATCAGCTCCTCGACGCGCAGCGTGGCGATGGGATCGAGCGCGGAGGTGGGCTCGTCCATGAGGATCACCGCCGGCTCGACGGCGAGGCTCCGCGCCAGGCAGAGGCGCTGTTGCTGACCGCCGGACAGTCCCAGCGCCGAACGATCGAGGCGATCGTTGACCTCATCCCACAGCCCGGCGCGGGTGAGGGCGCGCTCGACTGGCTCAGCGAGCTCTCGCCTCGACAGCCGGCGCTCCAACCGGAGACCGTAGGCCACGTTGTCGAAGACCGACATCGGAAAGGGGTTCGGGCGCTGGAACAGCATCCCCATCCGCCGCCGGAGCGCGATCACTCCTGCCGCGTCCGTTGGCGCCGGCGTACCGTCGAGTACGATCTCGCCCTCGTTGCGGTAGCCGGGCACGAGGTCGTTCATGCGGTTGAGCGCACGGAGCAACGTGCTCTTGCCGCAGCCGCTCGGGCCGATGATGGCGGTGATTCGCCCCCTGGCTGCGGAGAAGTCCACCTTGCGCAGTGCCTGGAAGTCGCCATACCACGCGTCGAGACCGTGGGTCTCGACCGCTGGAGACGGAGGACCTCGGTCGCCACTGAGGGGACCATATCGGAACCCAGCTGGATGCGGAACTCGGCTGTCATCTAAATGGCTCCTTGGGGGCAGCAGTGTACCGCTGAGCGGAAGATGCCTGAGATCGCGTGGACGGCTCGGCTCGTGGTCACCTGGCCACCTTGCTCCGGCTCGCGAAGAAGCGTGCAGCCGTGGTCAGGAGGAGCACGATTGCGACCAAGGTCAGCGCACCTGCCCATGCCCGTGCCTGGTTTGCCTGGTACCCGCTGATCGCGTTGTTGAAGATCTGAAGGGACAGCGTCGACATCCGCTTGCCCGGGTTGGCCTCGGTGAAGAGATCGTTCCCGAGCGCCGTCAGCAGGAGTGGCGCCGTCTCTCCCATGGCGCGAGCCACCGCCAGCATCAGACCGGTGATGATGCCGGCCAGCGCCGTCGGCAGGACGATGCGCGTCACGGTTTGCCGCTTGGTGGCCCCGAGCGCGAGGCTGCCTTCGCGCATCTCGTCGGGAACCAACTGGAGCATCTGCGTAGTGGTGCGAATGATCAACGGGAGCATGACAATGGCGAGGGCCAAGGACCCGGCGAACCCCGAGAAGCCGTAGTGGATCACCCAGATCGAGTAAACGAAGGCCCCGGTCACGATGGTCGGGATCCCGATGAGGATGTCCGTGAAGAAGCTGACCGCCTGCGAGAAACGGCCGCGACCGTACTCGGACAGGTAGACCGCCGAAAGGACACCGATCGGGATCGAGATGGCGGCGGCGATGCCAACCACGATGAAGCTCCCCAGGATCCCATTGAAGAAGCCGCCGCCCGGTGCGCCGGGGATGCCCGGAGGGTTGTTCACCAGGAACGAGGGTGAGAGGTACTGGAAACCCTTCAGCGCGACATAGACCAGGACCCAGGCAAGCACCGCGATGGTGAGCGCCATCAGCAGCATCAGCAGGCCAGTGACCACCTGGCTGCGACGGCGGCGCCGCCCAAGCCCGCGGGCGAAGTCATCCACGGCGACGCTCACAACGCTGCCTGGGTCGCGACGATGCGCCGAGCAACAACATTCACGATCAGCGCCACCACCAGCAGCCAGAAACCAACCACGAACAGCGCTGACAGATGGAAGGGTTCGGTCGCCTCGGTGAACTCGTTGGCGATGACGCTGGACATGGTTGCGCCCTGCGAGAAGATGCTCTTGTTGATCGTCAACACGCTGTTGCCGATCACCATCGTCACCGCGATGGTCTCGCCGATCGCCCGGCCCAGTCCGAGGATGGAGGCGCCGAGGATGCCTCCCCGCGACGGCTTCAGCACGGCCACCTTCACCATCTCCCAGCGAGTGGCCCCCAGGGCCACGGCGCCCTCCTTCCACGCCACCCGAGTTGTCAGGAAGATCTCCCGACAGACCGCGGTGATGATCGGCAGAACCATGATCGCGAGCACCACGCCGGCCGTGAAGTACGAGTACCCGAAGTACGGCCCGGCAAATGCCACACCGATCACCGGCACCTTGCCCAGTGTTCCCGGTGACGAAGTCACCGATGGGCTTGATCGCCGGGATCAGCGCAAATATGCCCCAGAAACCGTAGACGACACTGGGGACTGCGGCGAGCAGGTCGACCAACGACGAGAGCGGTCTGCGCAAACGGGTCGGCGCGAAGTTGGTGATGTACACAGCCACGGCGACAGCTACCGGCACCGCGATGAGCAAGGCGAGGAACGACGTCAGCACCGTCCCGTAGACGAACTGGAGGATGCCATAGGGGTTGGGCGAGGTCTGGGCGGCGTCGGCCTCGGACGGCGCCCACCGCGTCGAGGTCAGAAAGCTCAGGAAGCCGTAGTGGCGCATGGCGTCGAACCCCTGCACGAGCAGGAAGACCACCATGCCGGCTATGAGAAGCAGGACCAGGCTGGCGCAGGCGGTGACGAGGATGCGGAAGAAGTCGTCGCCTCGCAACCAGGCGACGGCTCCTCGCCGCTCACCGGGCACCCTCCGACGAGATGCGACCTCGACCGCGCTCACCGCCTCGCCATTCCCTCCGACGCGCTCACGGAACGATCGGTTGCCCGTTCAGCGTCATCTTCTTGAGCTGCGCGATGCAGCGCTGCTGGAGATCCTTGCCGAGCGGAGTGTAGTTGAGGGCGATGGTCTGGTCCTGCCCGGTGGTGAGCACCCAGGAGAAGAAGTTGACCAGGGCCGCTGCCTTGGCCGGGTCGGTCTGGTTCTGGTAGATGAGCGACCAGGTGAGACCGGTGATGGGGTATGCATGGGGATCGCTGGCATCGGTCAGGTCGAAGCGGAGGTCGTCCGGGTAGGTGACCCCGTTGGTGGCGGCCAGGACGGTCTGGACACACGGCTCGATGTAGGAGCCGGCCTTGTTCTTGACATTTGCGTAGGGCAGGTTCTGGGTCAGCGCATAGCCGAGCTCGACGTAGCCGATCGAGCCCTGGGTCTGCTGGACCGCGCCGGAGACCCCCTCGTTCCCCTTGCCACCGATCCCATTCGGCCACGCGACTGTCTTGCCGCGGCTCTTGGTTGCGCCACCGAGCGTGGTCACCCAGGTTGGGCTCTCCTTGGTGAGGTAGTCGGTGAAGATGTCCGTCGTGCCCGACCCGTCCGAGCGATGCACGGTGGCAATCGGCAGGCTAGGCAGGGTGACACCCGGGTTCTGCCTGGTGATCACGGGGTCGTTCCAACTAGTGATGACCCCGGCGAAGATCTTGCCGATCGTCTCACCGTCCAGCTTGAGGCCCTTCGAGACCCCCGTCAGGTTGTAGGTCACGACCACCGGCGCCAGGACGAGGGGGACCTGCAGGATGGGTCCCTTGGCCTTGGCGATGTCGGCGTCCTTCATGTAGGCGTCGGAGTCACCGAAGTCCACCGTGCCCGCCTGTACCTGTGCGATCCCTCCGCCGGACCCGATCGACTGATAGGCAACCTGGACTCCATACTGCTGGGCGTAGGTCGACGTCCAGGCCGACAACATCGGGGCGATGAAGGTCGAACCTGCCCCACTGAGCGACTTCGCGGCGTTCGACTGGACGGGCAACCCGTTGGTGTACCCGGGCTTGGCGGTCGTGCCCTGGCAGAGGGCGGTGGCCCCCGGGGTGGAGGCTGCGCCGGAGCTGGAGGTGCCGGTGTCGGCGCTGCCGCAGGCGGCCAGGGCGATCACGGCCGTCGCGAGTGCGCCGGTGAGCAGTGCGTTCTTCTTCACAGTTTTCCCCGTTCTCTCAGAGTCCACGTCTTCAGCTTCCGAGACCGATCCTCGCCATGTTCTGGCGAGGCGCGGGTTATGCCACGGTTGTCGTCCCGTTAAGGCGCCGCCGGGCCGAGGATTCGCTGAAGGCTGGGACCGGACGGAGGCCTGGTCGGACGTTGCTGCACCTATGCTCCGACCATGCAGAACGCCCAGTGGACCGATTCGATGCGCCTGGTCGACGTGCTGGCCGAGGTCCTGGAGGACTCTGACGAGGGCCTGCTGCTGGTCGACGACGAGGGGCTGATCAGTTTCGCCTCGCCGACCGCGCTCCGTCACCTCGAACTGCGCGCCAACTCGATCGGCAGGCCCATCGCGGAGTGCCACGGCGACTACCGCCTGGTGCGGCTGCTGGCCTCCGCGATCGCCAGCGACACCGTCGTCGAGGCGCAGTGGAGCACCGTCGACCGCGAGCTGTCGGTGCGAGCGCGGCACGTTGCCGAGCCCGGCACGGGCGTGCTCCTGTGGGTGCGCGACGAGACTCGGATCCGTCACCTCGAGAAGATGCGCCGCGACTTCATCAGCAACGTCTCGCACGAGCTGCGCACGCCGCTGGCGGCGATGCGCGTGATGGCCGAGACGCTCCTGTCCGGCGCGCTCGAGGACGGCGCCGGCCGCTCACGAGTTCGTGCACAGGATCGGGCTCGAGGTCGAGCAGATGTCGCAGATGGTCGAGGAGCTGCTCGAGCTCAGCGCGCTGGAGGGCGAGCAGCGCCCGGTGCCCGACGAGCCGGTGCCCGTCGTCGACCTTCTCATCGCCGTCGACCGCCTGCGCCCGCTCATCGAGGACAAGGAGATCAACCTGGTGTTCGACGTCCCCGCCGACATCCCGCCCATCCGCGGCGACCTCTCCCACCTCCAGCACGTGCTGCGCAACCTCGTTCACAACGCCGTGAAGTTCACCGCCGCCGGCGGCACCATCACCATCGCGGCGACGGCGACCGGTCACGGCCAGGTCGAGCTGCGCTGCACGGACAACGGCGTCGGCATCCGCTCGGACGACCTCGCGCGGATCTTCGAGCGCTTCTGGAAGGCGGACAGCTCACGGCGGCGCGACGGCGAGGGATCGGGGCTGGGGCTGGCCATCGCGCGTCATGTCGTCGCCGCCCACCAGGGAACCATCCGCGTCGAGTCGGAGCTCGGCCACGGGGCGACGTTCATCGTGACCCTGCCCGCCTGGTCGGGCGTCGCGCTCCGCCGTCGGCTGAGCTCGCCGGGCGCCTCAGCGAGGCGCGGTGCGAGCCGCGCCGAGCCAGGCGGGCAGCGCCCGGTCGTCGATGACCGACGCGGCGAGCGCGGCCGACGCGTTGACGGCGAAACCCATGCCGTGGCCCGTGTACCCGGCGCAGACGTGGACGCGGCGCGACCCCGGCGCCGTCCCCACCAGCGGCAGCCCGTCGTCGCTGAAGCCCATGGTCCCCGCCCAGCGATGGGTGACCGCGGTGCTGACGCCCAGCGCGCGCAGCTGTGCGTCGAGGCGGTCCTGCACAGCTTGCGGTGGTGGCGAGCTCGTAGCCGACCTCGTCCTCCAGCGCCTGGTCGCGGAACCCACCGACCATGACGCGAGCCGTCGTCACGCTGGCGCCAGTAGCGGTGCCCCCACCCCGCGTACACGGGGCGGGGGATGAGCGGGGCGGCGGGCGCCGACGCCAGCATCTGGGCGCGCACCGGCCTGATGCCGATCGAGGGGAGCAGCTGCGCAGTCCAGGCGTTGGTGGCGAGCACCACTGCCGCTGCCTCGACCGACGCCTCGTCGAGGTGCACCGTCGCCATGTTTTCGCCATCATCGACAGCAACAACAGGCACGGCCCTCGAAGACACGCTCCGCGTGAGCAGCGGCGACCCCTCGGACCAGGCGCACCGGGTCGATCTCGCCGTCGCCGGGGTTGAACAGCGCGAACAACGCTCCCGGCACGTCCGCCGTGAAGGTGATGGCGCCGGGGAGCCCGTCCTCCGCGAGCAGGGTGGCCGACGCCTCAAGGCTGGCGGCCTCCTCGGCATCGAGCGCCGCGATGACGCTGCCGCGCACGTGGTGCGCCGCGTCGAAGGCCTGGCCGCAGGCGGCGACCAGCGCGTGGTTCTCGACCGTGAACGCCCACACCTCCGCGGCGGTGGCCCGCCCGTAGCGGTCGACGGCGCGCGCGTAGTTCTCCGCGACACCGGCGAGCAGGAAGCCCGCGTTGCGGCCGCTGGCGCCCGGCGGCGAGGTGGTCGCGCTCGAGCAGCAACGCGTCGACACCACGCCTGCGCAGCGCGTCGAGCAGCGCGACGCCGGTGATGCCTCCGCCGACGATGACCACCTCGGCGCGCCGCGGCAGCGACGCGGGAGGCGGCATCGCGGGCGCGCCCCCACAGCGGCTGCGACACGGTGCGTCGAGCCACAGCTCACGGCGGACGGCGGGCGGGTCGTGACCGAGGGCACGCAACGCCCGGAAGTATTTCGGGCGTGGCGTCGACGACCGCGCCGTGCCGCGACCAGCAGCGCCACCACCCGGTCGGCGAGGTCCTGGCCCGGAGCGGTCGTGCTCCACCTCCACCTCTCGAAGCTCGACACGACGATGTGTGCCGTCGAGGACCTTCACGCGGTCGTGGACGAGCTCGACGCTGGCCGCCTGCTCGGCGATGTCGACCTGGTGGCGCAGCGTGTCGAGCTCGGCGACAGGATGGAGCGCGGGCGGGATCGACCCAGCGTGCACGCGTTCTCGCATGATCTGCGGGACGGTGTCGCCGTCAGGCTGTCCAGCTCCACCTCCTCGCGGACGACCGGCGTCGCCCTCGCGGCGTGACCTGCCCTTGTACGTCCACACCCCGTTGCGGTGTCGCAGCCCCACGCCGGCGTGCGCAAGGGCCAGCTCGTCGCTGTCCCAGTACACCGCGCGCAGCCGCTGGTCGCCCTGGTCGGTGACGGTGGCGCCGTCGAGCCCGGTCCAGCGCCGGCAGCGCGTAGTCGTCAGGGACGGCGAGCTTGACCTCGCGCTCCTCGCTGCCCGCCGGCCAGGCCATCAGGCGGGTTGCGTCGGTGTACTCGGCGAAACCCGGCCAGGCGTCGACCATCCGTCCCAGCAGCGACTCGGGAACGGGCAGGTACGTGCCTGTCGCCTCCGCCACGACGGTGCCGTCCTCGAGCGACATGCGCGACTCCGCCTGCATGACGCGGCGCGTGAAACGCGTGGTCCAGCCCTCCACGAGTAGCGCGGCGCCCAGCGGGGCGACCTCGCGAAAACGCGTCTCCATCCTGCCGGTCACCACCCAGCGGCGCTGGAGCACAGAGCAGCGACCCATGACGTCGTCGAGGACGGCGGCGATCAGGCCGCCGTGGACGAAGCCGGGAAACCCCGCGTGCTGCTCGTCTGCAACCCACGTGGTCACCACCCTGTCGCCGGCGAGGTGGTACTGGAGATGCAGGCCGCTGGGGTTGCGCAGGCCGTGCACGAAGTTGAGCTGGTACTCGCTGCGGTCGTTGAGCCATGCCTGGTCGGGCGTGTCATCACCCTGCGGGTCGCTCACCCGGGCAGGGTACCGACCCGGCCTGTCCGGCGTCATCCAAGTCGGGTGGCGCCGCCCATGTACGGTTGCAGAACCGGCGGGATGGCGACGCTGCCGTCCTCCTGCTGGAAGGTCTCGAGCACGGCGTCGAACGTGCGCGGCACGGCCAGCCCGCTGCCGTTGAGCGTGTGCACGAACTGCGGACGGTCGCTGCCCGCGCCGCGGAAGCGGATCTGCGCGCGGCGGGCCTGGAAGTCGCCGAAGACACTGCACGACGACACCTCGAGCCACCGTTGCATCCCCGGCACCCACGCCTCGACGTCGTACTTCTTCCATTGAGCGAAGCCCATGTCGCCGGTGCACATCAGCAGCACCCGGTGAGCGATGCCGAGTCGCTGCAGCAACGTCTCCGCGTGGCCGGTCAACAGCTCGAGCTCGTCGAGCGACCGGTCGGGCGTGGTGAAGCGCACCATCTCCACCTTGTCGAACTGGTGGAGGCGGATGTAGCCGCGCGTGTCCTTGCCCGCGGCACCTGCCTCGCGCCGCCAGCACGGCGTGAAGGCGACGTGGGCGATGGGCAGGTCGGCGCCGTCGAGGATCTCGTCGCTGTAGAGGTTGGTGACCGGCACCTCGGCGGTGGGGATCAGGAAGAGCCCGTCATCGGTCTTGTATGCGTCGTCCTCGAACTTGGGGAGCTGCGCTGCCCCGACCATGGCGCTGCGCCGCACCAGGTACGGAGGAGCGATCTCCGTGTAGCCGTGCTCGGTGGTGGCCACGTCGAGGAAGAACGTGACCAGGGCTCGCTGGAGCCGGGCGCCCTCACCGCGCAGGACCGCGAAGCGCGCCCCGCTGAGCTTGGCGGCCCGCTCGAAGTCGAAGATGCCGAGCGCCTCACCGATCTCGTAGTGCGAGCGCGGCTGGAACCCGAACTGCGCTGGTTCCCCCCAGGTGCGCACCACCACGTTGTCCGCCTCGTCCCTGCCGTGCGGGACCGACTCGTGCGGCGGGTTCGGCACGTACAGGAGCAGGTCGTCGAGACGGCCCTCGAGCACCGCCAGATCCGTCTCCCCCGCCTGGGTGCGCTGTTTCAGCTCGCCCAGCGCCGCGCGCTGCTCGTCGGTGGGGGCGCCGCGGATCCCGGCCGACGCGCGCTTCTGCTCGGCGCGCAGCCGCTCCACCTCAGTTCGCAGGCGCCGCGCCTGCGCGTCGAGCTCGAGGATCTCGTCGACCGGGGCTTCCTCACCCTTGAGCCGCGCACCCTCGCGGACCGCGTCGGGGTCGTCGCGCAGCCGCTGCAGCGGGATCACCAAGTCATCGCTCCTCGGCGCGCCGTGACGGCGACAGGTGGGAGTCCTCGTCGTGGGCCTCATCGCGGTGACGCGGACGCATGGTCGGGAAGAGCAGCACGTCGCGGATCGTCGCCGAGTCGGTGAGCAGCATGACCAGGCGATCGACGCCGAGCCCCAGGCCGCCCGCGGGAGGCATGCCCACCTCGATGGCTTCGAGGAAGTCCTCGTCGAGGTAGAAGGCCTGCTCGTCGCCGGCGGCGCGCAGCCTGGCCTGGTCCTCGAATCGTTCGCGCTGGTCGATGGGGTCGTTGAGCTCGCTGAACGCGTTGGCGACCTCCCGGCCGGCGATCACCAGCTCGAACCGCTCGACGAAGCGGTGGTCGTCGCCGCGCCTGCGCGCCAGTGGCGACACCTCCGCGGGGTAGTCGAGCACGAATGTCGGGTCCCACAGGTCGGACTCGACGCGCTGCTCGTAGATCTCGGACAGCGCGCCGCCGGGGCCGGCCCCCGGAGGCAGCTGGACGCCCAGCGCCGCGGCACGGCCGGGGAGCTCGTCCCAGGCGTCGAGCGGGTCGAACCCACATGCCTGCGCCACCAGGTCCGCCATCCGCGCGGTGCGAAACGGCGGCGTCAGCACCAGCTCCCTGCCGCCGTAGCTCCGCCGCAGCGGGTCGTCGCACGGGGCGTCGCCGCCACCGTCCTGAGGATGTTGCGGACCGAGCGCGTTGGCGGCGTCGACGACCAGCGCCTCGGTGAGCGCGCGCATGCCGTTGTAGTCCGTGTACGCCTCGTACGCCTCGAGCATCGTGAACTCCGGGTTGTGTCGCGGCGACAGGCCCTCGTTGCGGAAGACGCGGCCCATCTCGTACACACGCCGGTAGCCCCCGACGAGCAGGCGCTTGAGGTGCAGCTCGATGGCGATCCGCAGGTACACGTCGGTGTGCAGCGCATTCCAGTGGGTGACGAACGGGCGCGCGTGGCCGCCGCCCGGGATCGGTTGGAGGATGGGCGTCTCGGTCTCCAGGAAGCCGCGGCTGTCGAGTGTGCGTCGCAGCGCGCGCACCACCGCGGTGCGCGCCGCGAAGTGGCGGCGCTGCTCGACGCTGGCGAGCAGGTCGAGGTAGCGCTTGCGGTACCTGGTCTCCTGGTCCTGCAGGCCGTGGTACTTCTCCGGCGGCGACTGCAGTGCCTTGACCAGCAGGGTGACCTCGTCAGCGACCACCGTCGGCTCACCGCGCCTGGTCCGCATCACGTTGCCGCGCACCCCGATGATGTCGCCGAGGTCGAGCAGCTTGGTGACCGCGAACTGCTTCTCGCCGACGCGGTCGAGCCGCATCCAGACCTGGAGCCTGTCGTCCTCGGCCTCGATGTGCGCGAAACAGCTCTTGCCCTGCTGGCGGTACTGCATCACCCGGCCGGCGACGCTCACCTCGGGGCCCTCGGGTGCGTCACCGTCGTCCCCCGGCTGCTCGACTGTCGCCTCGAAATCGGTCAGCAGTCGCCGCGCGCCGTCGAGCGTCACCGTCGGGGTGAAGTCGACGTTGTAGGCGGGCACGCCGAGCGCAGCCAGCTCGTCGATCTTGCGGCGTCGTTCGGTGGCGAGGTCCTCGGCGGGCATCGCGCCAATCTTGCCGGTTTGTCGCGCGGTCAGGAGACGCGGACGATCTTCACCCGGCGGGGACCGCCCGGGCTCTGCACGTCGACGGACTCGCCGTTGCGATGCCCGATCAACGCTTTGCCCACCGGCGACTCCATGGAGATGCGACCGCTGGCCACATCCACCTCGGCCGGGCCGACGATGGTGAAGACCTGCTTGCCGAACTCGTCCTTCAACTCCACCTCGGAGCCGACGCGCACCACGCCGCGCTCACTCAACTCCTCGATGAGCACTGCGTTGCGCAGCATGTTCTCGAGCGTGAGGATGCGTCCCTCCACCATGCCCTGCTCGTTCTTCGCATCCTCGTACTCCGCGTTCTCGGAGATGTCGCCAAAGTCTTTGGCGTACTTGATGCGCTCGGCGATCTCGGCGCGGCGAACCGTCCGCAGCTCCTCGAGCTCCACCTCGAGCTTCTGCTGTCCTTCGGGCGTGAGCAGAACTGGTTTGTCCATGCAGTGAGACCTCCCCCACAAGGGAGCGTGGGTCGCCCCCTGCGGATTGAGACGCCGGAGTATAGGTGAGGCCGCCCTTTCATGGATGTGACGAAACGCCTACGTTCGTTGACCCCCTCTGACACCGCGGCTATCATTTCGAGGTCACTTCGACACTCATCAGCCCCCCCTCTCGGGGCGTCTCTGGTACGCCAGGGGCGCCCTCTTTTTATAGGGGCGAGGCAGATTCCCCCGCGCGGCAGGCCGCGCGGGGACCCCTTGTGTTTCTACAGGGGCGAGACAGGTTCTCGCCCCTCATGACGTCGAAATGAATTCGACGTCATACACCCCACTCTTCGGCGCACTTCGTGCGCCGACGGTTCTTTGTCGGGCCATGGCGGCCCTACTCGGGCGCGGATGGTCTTGTCCGAATTGGCACGTGCACGTCCGCCGTCACGCGCTGCGAGTGTTGGATTGTGGGAACACGCCAGAGGGGGTGGGCGGCATCGCGGAGGGAGCATTTCCGAGCAGCGAGGAGATCCACCCGGCGCAGCCGGGTTAGCTCCGAAGCGTCCGCGAGGTCTGCTCCCGGAGCGATGCCGCCCACCCCCTCCTTCTTGGGATCCGGGGCCGATTCAGCCGACTTGTGTCGGCTCTCGCCAGTCGCGATCGCTAGGCGCAGTTGCAGGCCGGCGTCGCCACCGCGACGGCCCAGAGCACTGCGGCGAAGACCCAGCCGGCGTAGGCGGCGCTGATCCATACGCTCTGCATGTTGCGGCTGGCGACGCGGGTGGCGACGGTGGCGAGGGCGGCGAGCATGGCCACCGACGTGGTGATGGCGAGGACGTGCGCCCAGAGCGGTGCAGAGAGCACGGCGCCGAGAACGGCGACCGCGAGCGGTGGGAAGCCGAGCGGGATGATCCACCACGGCAGCTCGACGGGAGCGCCGAGGCGCAAGTCGCTCATCCCTCGCCGCTGGTGAACACCGGGCGGAACCATCCCTGCGGGCCGAGGCCGGCGGCGAGGGCGCGCTCGAAGATGGTGTCGAGCGCCTCGAGGCTGTCGAGGTCCTGGACCATGGCGCGCAGCCGGGCGGCGCCGTTGCAGCCCTTGATCGACCAGGCGACGTACTTGCGTCCGATGCGCAGCGCGCGATGGGGGCCATGGTAGGCGATGAGCATGGCGAGGTGGCGACGGCACAGCGCGATGCGGGCCGCGAAGTCGAGGTCGTCGAGCCGCTCTCCTGTGGCGAGCAGATGCGTCGCCTGGCGGATCAGCCAGAAGTTGCCGAGCATGCCGCGGGCGATCACCACGCCGTCGACCAGGCCGGAACGGATGCGCCGCTCGACCAGGGACAGGTCCTCCACGTCGCCGCTGCCGATGACGGGGATGTCGACCGCCTCCTTGACCCGGGCGATCTCCCGCCAGTCGGCCTCCCCCGCGTATCCCTGGCAACGCGTGCGGCCGTGGACTGTGACCGCGGCGACGCCGGCATCGGCGAGGGCGCGGGCCAGCTCCGGCGCGTTGATGCTCTGGGCGTCCCAGCCGAGGCGCATCTTGGCCGTGACCGGGACGTCGACCGCATCTACCATCGTGCGCAGCACCGCGACGGTGGCGTGCACGTCGCGCGCCAGGGCGGCCCCGCTGCCGCGCCCCACCACCTTCTTGACCGGGCAGCCGAGGTTGACGTCGACAGTGGTCGCGCCGCGCTCGACGCACACCTGCGCGGCGGCTGCCATCACCGCCGGGTCGCAGCCCACCAGCTGGGCGCCCGCCGGACCGACCCCGCCGGGGAAGTCGAGCAGCTGGAGGCTGGCCTCCTGGCTGCGCACCACCGCCTCAGACGCGACCATCTCCGTGCAGACAAGCCCGGCGCCGAGCTGGACGGCGAGCTCGCGGCAGGGGGCGTCGGTGATGCCCACCATCGGGGCGATCAGCACAGGCGAGCTGAGCTCGAGCGATCCGATGCGCAGGGCGGGTCGAGAGGGCGCGAGGAGGGCCATGGTCCTTGGATGGTAGGGGTCGCGGCTGCGGCCGCCCCGTCAGTCGGTGTTGAGCTCGTGGATGAGCCGCAGGCCGACCAGCGTGAGGTGCGGGTCCACGGCCTCGATCTCCGGGATGAGCGGCGCGAACAGCTCGGCGAGCCCGCCGGTCGCGATCACCCGGGCCTCGGCCCCGATCTCCGCGCGCATCCGCGAGACGATGCCCTGCACCAGCCCGACGTACCCGTACACGAACCCGGACTGCATCGACGCGGCGGGACTGCGCCCGATCACCGCGGGCGGAGCCGCCAGCTCGATGCGGTTGAGCTTGGAGGCGCGGCTCACCAGGGCCTCGAGGCTGATGAGGATGCCCGGCGCCATCGCGCCGCCCAGGTACTCCCCCGCGGCCGACAGGGCGTCGAAGGTGGTGGCGGTGCCGAAGTCGAGCAGGATGGCGGGCGCACCGTAGAGGTGGCGCCCGGCCAGCGCGTTGGCGATGCGGTCGGCGCCGACCAGGCGCGGATCCTCGTACTTGATGCTCACCCCGGTACGGATGCCGGGCCCCACCACCAGCGGCGCGCAGCCGAAGTACACCCGCGACATCTCCTCGACGGAGCGGGCCAGCGGCGGCACCACGTTGGCGACGGCTACGGCGTCGATGTCGTCGACCTCGATGCCGCGTCGTCGCAGCAGGTCGGTGGCGGCGAGGCCGAGCTCGTCGCCGGTGGAGCGCTCGTCGGTGTGCAGCCGGAAGTCCGCGACCAGCCGGTCCCCGTCGAACACCCCGACCACGATGTTGGTGTTGCCGACGTCGACCGCGAGCAGCATGGCTGCGGCATTGTAGGAATCGCCACGCCATCGACGACTGGCTCGGCTACCGTTCACCGGCAGTGATCGGGCTCATCGACATCGGCGGAACCAAGCTGCTGGTCGCGGTCACCGCGGCGGACGGCAGCATCGGCGCATCCACGCGGCAGCCCACGCCACACAGCGGCGACATGGTTGCAACGCTGGCCGCGATGCTCGACGAGGTCCGCGGCGGACAGTCGCTGGAGGCGATCGCCGCGGCGGTGCCGGGTCCGTTCGACCGGGCCTCAGGCGCGCTGGTCGATCCTCCTGGGCTGTCGGGTGACTGGCACCAGCTGGCGCTGGCGGCCCCGTTGCGCGAACGCTTCCAGTGCAGGGTGATGCTCGAGAACGACGCCAACTGCGCCGCCCTCGCCGAGGCCCACCTGGGCGCAGGCCGGGGCGCCTCCACCCTCGTCTACTACACGGTGTCGACGGGCATCGGCAGCGGCGTGGTCCGCGACGGCCGCCTGGAGACGGGCAGGCAGGACACCGAGGGCGGTCACCAGGTGCTGTGGCCAGGGCGCGCCGGGGGCCCCGCCTGCGAGTGCGGCGGGGTGGGCTGCCTGGAGGCTATCGCCAGCGGCCGCGCCATCGCCCAGCGCTTCGGCCGCCGCGGCGAGGAGATCGAGGACCAGTCGGTGTGGGACGAGGTCGGCGAATGGCTGGGCCTGGCGGTGGTCAACGCCACCGCGCTGCTCGACTGCGACCGCGTCGTCTTCGGCGGGGGCGTGGCGAGCCCGCGATGGCCGCGGCTGCAGCCGGCCATCCTGGCCACGGTCGAGCGGCATCTCAAGCTCCAGGTCCCGCCGGACGTCCGGGTCGCCGAGCTCGGGGAGGACCGCAACCTGTCGGGCGCACTCCTTCTCCTGCGTGCCCAGCAGGGTTCACCGCACTAGCTACCCTTGCGCGGTGAGCCCGGTTCACCTCGCCGCCGACAGCACCTGCGACCTGCCGGCCGCGGACGCCGAGCGCGCCGGCCTCACCATCATCCCGCTCAAGGTGATCATCGGCGAGGAGGTGTTCGCCGACGGGCGTGACATCGACGCGGCCACTCTCTACGCCCGGATGCGCACCTCATCAGTGGTGCCGCGGACGTCGCAGCCCACGCCCGCCGAGTTCGAGGCCGTGTTCGGGAGTCTCGGCAGCGACGGCGAGGCCATCTTCTGCACCACCATCTCGGCGGCGATGAGCGGCACCTACAGCGCCGCCGTCCAGGCGAAGGACGCGCTGCCCGGCGTCGACGTGCACGTCTTCGACACGCGCACCGTCGGCCCCGGGCACCGCCTGGTGGTCAACGCGGTCCTCGCCGCCGCCGCCGCCGGCGCCGGCGTGGCGGACCTGGACAGGGTTGCCGCCGAGGTGGCCGGCTCGATGCGGCTGGTGTTCACCGTCGAGAGCCTCGAGTACCTGCGCCGGGGCGGGCGGATCGGGGGCGCCCGGGCCCTGCTCGGCTCGGTGCTCAACATCAAGCCGATCCTCGAGGTGCGCGACGGCACCGTCGAGCCGCTCGACCGCGTTCGCACGTTCCCACGCGCGCTCGACCGGCTCGTCGAGGAGGTGGGGCGCTCGGCCGCCGAGTGGGGCGGCCACGCACGGGTCATGGTGGCCCACGCCGACCAGCGCGAGATGGGCGCCGAGGTCGCGCGCAGGGCCGGCGAGGCGGCCGGCGAGCACGCCGATCTGATCGACGTGGGCCCGGTGATCGGCTGCCACGGCGGCCCGGGCGCCATCGGCGTGGCGTTTCACCGCCCCCTCTGAACCCCCTTCGTCCTTCGCGATCTGAATACGAATGCGCGCCGATTTGCCTCTTGGTCGGTCAACCAACTAAGATGGTGGCCAGGCAGGGACAAGGAGGCAGTTCCCCGATGAAGATGACAACCCGCCGGGCTCGGACCAACCGGGCCGAACAGATGGTGGCCGAGACCTCGGACTGGGTCCCCGCCCCCTCCCCGGCAACCGACCGGGCCGCCGCGCTCGCGGGCGCGCCGCTCTTCGACGGCTTCGCCGACGAGGAGGTCGCCCGAGCGCTCGCCGAGTTCGATGACGTCCGCTACCCCAGCGGCGGCCGCATCGTCCTGGAGGGGCTTCGCGGCAGCGACTTCTTCCTGATCGTGACCGGCAGCGCGGCCGTGCTGGTCGACGGCTGGCGCGTCGCCACCCTCGGACCCGGTGACTTCTTCGGCGAGATCGCGATCCTCGGCGACGGCCTGCGCTCGGCGTCGGTGCGCGCCGAGACACCGCTGCACTGCCTGGTGCTCCCCAACGGCAAGCTCGAGAGGCTCATCCTCGACCACCCGCAGCTCGGCATGAACCTGATCCACACGGTGATCGGGCGCTACCAGGCCGTGGCGGGGCGGCGCCAGCCCCCGGCCGGCGAGCTGGCCGGCGCCTGAGCCGGGCTCAGCGCGCGTACGCGGTGACGCACACGTCCACCCAGCACTGGGTCGAGCGCGCCGCATACCCCACGGGGATCGACCCGCCCGGTTCGCTGGGCCGGTGCACGAGGTAGATCGTCCCGCCCGCGCTGACCACGTCGGCCGGCACCGCCGCCACGACAGTGGACGGCGCGAACGCCGCCGTGCCCCAGAACCACGCCACGTCGGTCGCCACCACGTGCGTGCGCGACAGCAGCGCGCCATCCTCGTAGTAGGCGAGCAGCAGGTACTGGCTCGGCGTGGCGTCGACCAGGTCGTGCGGGCCCACCCGCGCGTGCAGCAGCGCGACCGCCGCCGGCGTGGCGGGATGGTCGTCGGCCACGCTCAGGCCCGCCGCCGCGGCGCCGATTGCGCAGAGGCACACCACCAGCAGAGCGCGGCTGCGCAGCAGCGCGAACCCCGCGCCGACGACTGCGAACAGCGGTCCCCAGACGACGCTCGCGTAGCGGCCGTCGAGCACGGGTTTCCAGGCGCTGAGAACCATGATCATCAGCACCGCGCCGACGCCGCAGGCGAGCACCACCAGCGCGGCGCGCCGGCCGCGCGCGGAGAGACGGCGGTGGAGGAAGACCAGCGCCGCACAGCCGATGAGGACGCCGGCGCCCGCGCAGAACCCCTGCAGCGCGAGCAGGCTCACCTTGGCGGGAATCCAGGGATCGACGGGCGGCCCGGAGAAGAACGGCAGGAAGACGCCCACCACCGAGAGGAAGCCGAGCCGGGTCACCCAGAACGCGTCGCCGATGTGCGCGAACTGCGCGCGGGCGACGAGCAGCCACGGCAACAGGGTGAGCATGGCTCCGGCGGCGGCCAGCGCGGCGGACAGCGCGTCTCGCCGCCCTGCGCGCAGCACGACGACCATCGCCACCAACTGGGCGAGCACGGCGAACACGGCGAAGTACTGCGTGTACAGCGCCAGCGCGGTGACCGCGGCATACGCGGACCAGCGCAGCGGCGAGGGGCGCTCGACGGCGCGCCACAGCAGCAGGGTCGACGCCATCACCAGGGTGGTGGCCAGGGCGTACATGCGCGCATCGCGGGCGCTCAGCACCAGCGCGGGGGTCAGAGCGCAGACCAGCGCGGTGACCAGGCCGCCGCGGTCGCCGGCGATCCTCCGGCCCAGCGCCGCTCCCAGCGGGATGGCGCCGGTCCCGGCCAGCGCGGCGACCAGGCGCAGGCCGGCCGGGCCCGACCACAGCCCCGCCACCAGGTGGTCGAGGAGGTAGGCGAGCGGCGGCGCCGAGTCCGACCGAACCGCGTCGAGCATCTGGCCGACAGGCCGCTGGACCACCACGGCGGTGAACGCCTCGTCGCGCCACAGCGGCTGGTAGCCAAGGAACAGCAGCCGGCCGGCCAGGCCCACCGCGGTGACCAGCCAGACGCGCCCGGCATAGCCGGACAGCCAGCGGGACGCCATGTGGCCGGCGCCGACGGCGGCCAGGGCGGGGCTGACGGCCGGGCCTGCCACGGGGGTGGGCGACGTGCTCGACATCGGTGGCCGAGTATGGCAACCGTCCCGCCCGGCGGCGATCGAGTGAAAGGTCGATCCGTTCGCAAGGGACTAGGATTGGACGGGCGTTCAAATGGTTAAGGAGGTCGGGCGGATGGAGGCAGTCGTCGTCCAGCCGGGTGAGGAGCCGGGCCGGCGCGGCCAGATCATCCGCGCCGCCGCGACGGTCCTCGGCCGGTCTGGCTACTCGGACAGCTCCATCAAGCAGATCGCGCTCGAGGCCGGGGTTGCGCCGGGGCTCGTCCACTACTACTTCACGTCCAAGGAGGAGCTGCTGGTCGCGGTGGTCCACGACCTCGAGCGTGAGATGGTGGCGGACTGGCAGTCGGCGGTCGTCGGCATCGACGACCCCCTCGAGCGGATCGTCGCGGCGCTCGACCACACCGCGGTGCGCTGCTCGGAGCACCCGGAGTTCTTCCGCCTGCTCTTCGACCTCTACATCGTCGGGCTCAACAACCCGATCATCCGCCGCCGCTGCGCGGAGCTGTGGACCCACTTCGTCGACGACATCGAGGCCGAGGTGCGCCAGGTGCTCGGCAGGCTGCCGGCGTCGGGGAACGTCCCGCCGCGCGAGCTCGCCGAAGCCATCGGCGGCGCCATCGACGGCATCGCGCTGGCCGGCCTGGTCCGCGAGGAGAGCCCGGTCGCGGTGTACGGGGCGCTGAAGGCGATGCTGCTGTCGCTGGTGGTCACCGCGTACGTCACCGCGGGCAGGGAACCCCCGGTCGAGCGGATGCGCAGCCTGCTCAACCGCGCCGACACGCTGACCGCTCTGCCGTAGCGGCTGCACGCGGCGCGGCTGGTTGGCCTCGCCCTGCCACCATCTGCCCATGCGCCCCGGTCACCTCGCCTGCCCGAACAACTGCGCGGAGGGGCGCTTCGAGGCGCTCAACGCGCCGATGTTCGTGGACCGCACGGGCCGCTACGCCGGCCACGACGACAGTCGCGCCACGTACGTGTGCGCGGTCTGCCAGAGCGTGGCGGTCGACGTCGCCGCAGCGGCCCGCGAGATGCGCCGCCACCGTGACCAGCCCGGCGTCACATTGACCTGCCCGTCGTGCGGCATGCGCATGCTCCCGCCGGAGGACGACCCGCTGGCGGCGCTGGTGGAGTGCCCCGCGTGCGAGACACGGTTCGAGGTCGAGGAGGGCACGGCACGGTTGCACGGCGGCGACGACGACGGCGACGACCTCGACTGACCGCGGCTCAGGCGGTGTTGCGCCGGTCGAACGCGCGCAGCGCGGTGCGCGCCGCCCACCACCCGCACATCCCGTGCACGCCGCCGCCGGGTGGGGTGGCCGCGCTGCAGATGAAGATGCGCGGGTTGGGCGTGGTGTACGGGTTGACGCGCGCCGCCGGGCGCGTGAAGAGCTGGCCCAGGCTGAACATGCCACCGTTGATGTCGCCGCCGACCAGGTTGGCGTCGTACGACCTCTAGGGCCGCGGTGTCCATGCTGTGCCGGCCGACGACCAAGTCCGCGAACCCGGGTGCGAAGCGCTCGACCTGCGCCTCGATCCTGCCGGTCATGTCGACCCGCGAGCCATTGGGGACGTGGCAGTACGCCCACGCGGTGTGCTTCCCCTCGGGCGCGCGCGCCGGGTCGAACAGCGAGGGCTGCACCAGGATCACGAAGGGCCGCTCCGGGTGGCCGCCGCCCGCGACCTCTGTCTCCGAGGCGACCACCTCGTCGAACCCGCCGCCCAGGTGGACGGTCGCCGCCGTTGCGCAGCGGGGGTCCCGCCAGGGGATGGGACCGTCAAGCGCCCAGTCGAGCTTGAACAGCCCGGGGCCGTAGCGGTAGCGGCGCAGCCTGGCACGGTAGCGCTGCGGCAGCGCGTCGCCGCAGACCGCCTCGACGTCGCGCGGCACCAGGTCGAGAAGCTGGAGGCGGGAGGGCGGCAGCTCCTCGAGAGAACGCACCCGGCGCCCGGTCTCGACCGTGCCGCCGAGCGCCTCGAGACGGGCGAGCAGCGCGGCCGACAGGTTGCCGGACCCTCCGCGCACCACCGGCCAGCCGACCGCGTGGCCGACCATCCCCATCACCAGGCCGATGCTGGCGCTGGCCGGGCTCTCCAACGACATCATCGAGTGCGCCGACATGCCGGCGAACAGGGCGCGCGCGCGACCACCGCGGAAGAGGATGCGGGCCAGCCGCGCCGCGGGCAGCAGGGCGGGCACGCCGAACGCGCCCACGCTGAACGGGTGGCGAGGGGGACGCAACGGCCCGAGGAACTGGTCGAGGAGGGCGGGCGCGTGGCCGGCGAGCGCGCCGAACACGCGTCGGTAGCGCGCGGCGTCCGCGCCCATCCCGGCGGCCGTGCCGTCGACGGAACGTTCCAGGAGGACGGCGTCGGCGCCGTCGAGCGGGTGCGCGAGAGGATTGGGCGGTTGCACGAAGTCGACAGCGTCGGCGGTGTCGGCGAGGGTACGGAAGAAGCGTGACGCGTTGCCGAACGGCAGCACCGCCGCGCCGACGTCGTGGTGGAAGCCGGGCAGCGTCAGCTCGGCGGTACGACAGCCGCCGCCGACCTCGTCCGCCGCCTCGATGACGTGCACCGCGAATCCTCGCTCGGCCAGGATGATGGCGGCCGCCAGCCCGTTGGGACCGGCACCGACGACGACGGCGTCATAGCGGCCGGCCATTCCCGGTCAGCGGTCGAGGGCTGGCAGCAGCCCGACGGTGGCGCTGATGGGGCCGAAGAGCTCGCCCTCCTCGCGCGGCCAGTACCGCGAGAAACGACCGTCGAAGCCCCAGAGCCTGCCGTCGTGGCCGACGCTGGGCACGTCCTCCCAATGCGGGGTGTGGCCGTGGACGAGACGGCGAGCGCCGAAGTGCTCGAGGTAGACGTCCAGCCTGCGGCGCTCGACGAAGGCACGGCGACCGAAGAGCGTCCGCACCGCGGAGAACACGCCGCCCGGCGACGCCAGCCAGGCGTGCGCGGTGGCGTTGACCGCGTCGACGCTGTCGCCGAGGTCGGCGTACATGTCGTCGTCGGTGTGCTGAACCAGGGTCCCGTCGGGCAGCAGGATGAGGAACGGCAGGTTGCGCAGCCAGGCCTCGAGGCCCGGGTCCGCGGCCACCGCGTCGAGGTCCGCCCAGTCACCGCGGCGGTGCAGCCACAGTGCCTCCAGCTCCGCCGGGTCGCGGGCTCGCCAGGGCTCGGGCGGCTCCACCCCGCGCCGGCGCTCCAGGACCGCGAGCAGGAACAGGTCGTGGTTGCCGAGGACTGAGCGGCTGTGGCGCCGCGCCCGGGCCAGCCGCGCGGCAGCGGCGCCGCCGCCGCGGCCGGGGCGGCCGCCCTGGAAGAAGTCGCCGAGGAACACCGTGTCGACGTCGTCCTCGGGGTAGGGCTGGAGGGCTTCCTCGAGCCGCTCGACGTCGCCCTGGACGTCACCGACGATGAGGAGAGGGCGGCTCATCCATCGAGGATAGCGTCACGCCTTCGGCTTCCCCGCCCGGGTGCCGCGCCGCGGCGTCTCGCGGGCCGGGGCCGCGGGGCCAACGGCGGCGCCGACCTCCTTGGCGGCGGCGGGCTGGCGGGCCAGGACGGTCACCACCCTGCGAGTCTTGGCGACGAGCGTCGCCGCCCTCACCAGCTGGCGCGAGACCATCCGCGGACCCGGTGCGCCGGGCAGCTCGCGGCGGCGCAGCGCCGCGTCGATGTCGAAGAGGTCGACGATGTCGTCCCCCGCGAGGTCGGTCAGCTCCCGCCACTCCGCCGCGCTCAGGTCGCGCAGCGTGCGACCCTCGTCGAGGGTACGGCGAACCGCCGCGGCGACAAGCTGGTGCGCGGCACGGAACGGCATGCCGCGCAGCACCAGGTACTCGGCGACGTCGGTCGCCAGCAGGCCCGCGTCCGATGCGGCGGCGCGCATCTCACGTCGCTTGAAGCGGAGCACGCGCACGACCTCGGCCATCGCGGCCAGGCTCGACATGGTGGTGTCGACGGCGTCGAACAGCGCCGTCTTGTCCTCCTGCAGGTCGCGGTTGTACGCGAGCGGCAGGCCCTTGAGAAGAATGAGCAGGCCGGTGAGGTCGGCGATGGTGTGCGCGCTCCGGCCTCGCACCAGCTCGAGCACGTCGGGATTCTTCTTCTGGGGCATGAGGGACGAGCCGGTGGCGTGCGTGTCGGGCAGCTCGGCGAACCCGTACTCGCTCGACGTCCACAGCACCAGCTCCTCGGCGAGGCGCGAGAGGTGCACCATGGTCATCGCGCATGCCGCGCTCAGCTCGACGACGAAGTCGCGGTCGGAGACGGCGTCGAGGCTGTTGGCGCTGATGCTCGCGAAGTTGAGCTCCTCGGCCAGTCCGCGCCGATCGAGCGGGAGCGTCGAGCCGGCCAGCGCGCCGCTGCCGAGCGGGAGCACGTCGCACCTGTCGTGAACGTCCTCGAGACGGCCGACGTCGCGCTGCAGCATCTCCACGTAGGCGAGCAGGTGGTGGGCCAGCGAGACCACCTGGGCGCGCTGGCCGTGCGTGTACCCGGGCATGAGCGTGGCCCGGTGCTGCTGCGCACGGCGGCTCAGGGCCTCCTGCAGCGTGGCGATGGCCAGCATCAGCTCGCGGCAGGCGCGCTTGGCGTAGAGGCGGAGGTCGGTGGCCACCTGGTCGTTGCGGCTGCGGCCGGTGTGCAGCCGCCCGGCGACGTCGCCCACGGTCTCGAAGAGCCGGCGCTCGACGGCGGAGTGGATGTCCTCGTCGCCGGGTTCGACCACGAACTCGTTGCGCTCGAACTCGCGCCGCACCTCGCGCAGGCCGGACTCGATGGTGCGCGCGTCGGCGCCGTTGACCAGGCCGACCCTGCGGAGCATGTGCAGGTGGGCGATCGACGCCTCGATGTCCTCCGCGTACAGCCTGCGGTCCACCGCGATGCCGATGGTGTACTCCTCGACGCGTCGCGAGGTTCGTGAGCCGAGCCGCCCCGACCACATCTTCGGCGGCGTCGCGACGGGCGGCGCCGCGACCGCCGGCGTCCTGGGTGCGCGGCTGCGCCGCGTGCGGGCCGGCGTCGCCGCGGCGGGTTCGCTCTCGCCACCGCCGTCCGCGCCCGCCCCGACGATGCGGATGCCGCGAGCCATCAGCGGGCCCGCTGGACCTGCCGCGGCAGCGACAGCGGGGCGAGGTCCTCGAGCGCTCCCTGCACCCGTGCCTGGGTGCGCAGCGAGAGCCCGAAGAGCTCGATGAAGCCGCGCGCCGCGGAGTGGTCGAAGGCGTCGTCCTGGCGGTCGTATGTCGCCAGCGAGGTGCTGTACAGCGAGCGCAGCGCGCGCCTGCCGGTCACGGTCGCGGCGCCGCGTGCGCAGCGGATCCTGACGTCGCCGGTGACGTGCTCCTGGGTCGCGCTCACGAAGGCGGCCAGCGCGTTGCGCAGCGCACCGAACCAGAGGCCGTCGTACACCAGGCGCGCCCACTCCCCGCTCAGCTGCCGCTTGAGGTGGGCGACGTCGCGGGGCAGCGCCACCGTCTCCAGCGCGGCGTGAGCGGCGTGCAGGAGCACCGCGGCGGGCGCCTCGTACACCTCGCGCGACTTGATCCCGACGAGCCGGTTCTCCACGTGGTCGATGCGCCCGACACCGTTGCGCCCGGCCAGCGTGTTGAGCCGCAGCACCAGCTCCTCGGCGGCCAGCTCCTCCCCGTCGATGCTCACCGGTGTGCCGTGGGCGAAGCCGATGGTCACCTCCTCGCCGGCCGCGGCACACGACGCCGGGTTCGCCGTCCACGCGTAGACCTCCTCGGGCGGCTCGGTCCACGGCTCCTCGAGCGGTCCGCACTCGACGCTGCGTCCCCACAGGTTGGCGTCGACGCTGTACGGCGACTCGACGGTCGCGGGCACCTCGATCCCGTGCGCCGCCGCGTAGGCGATCTCCTCGGTGCGGCCCATCTCCCAGTCACGGACGGGAGCGACCACCTCGAGCTCCGGTGCGAGCGCGGCGACGGCGACGTCGAAGCGGACCTGGTCGTTGCCCTTGCCGGTGCAGCCGTGGGCGACCGCGACAGCACCCTCCTCGCGAGCCACCTCGACGAGGAGCTTGGCGATGAGCGGTCGGGCCAGCGCGGTGGCCAGCGGGTACACACCCTCGTACAGCGCGCCGGCGGACAGCGTCGGGTACGCGAAGTGCTCGACGAACACGCGGCGGGCGTCGACCACGTGCGCGGCCACAGCCCCGGCACGCAGCGCGCGCTCGGTCACGTCGGCGGCGTCGCGGCCCTCGCCGCCGAGGTCGGCGGTGAGCGTCACCACCTCGTACTGCAGCTCCTCTTGCAGCCAGCGCACCGCCACCGACGTGTCCAGCCCGCCGCTGTAGGCGAGCACGCAGCGGCGCGGCGTGGTCACGACGCCTCCGCGCTGATGGTGCGCAGCGTTGCCAGCAAGCGCTGCGCCGCCGGTCGTGAGCGCGCGATCAGCAGGACGGTGTCGTCGCCGGCGATGGTGCCGGCCAGCTCGTCGAAGCGCGCGGTGTCGATCGCCGCAGCCACAAGCGACGCGCTGCCGGGCTCGGCGTGCACGATGCCGAAGAGGTCGACGAACTCGATCCCGTGGGTGTGCTCGCTCAGCGCGTTGTGGAGTCGCTGACGAGCAGCGCGCTCGTCCACCTCGGCGCCGGCCTGCGCGTACCGCGCTCCTCCCTCACCGGGAACGCGGAGCAGGCCAAGCTCGCGGATGTCCCTGCTCACCGTGGCCTGGGTGACGTCGAGGTGGCGGTCGGCCAGCGCGGTGACCAGCTCGTCCTGGGTGCGGATGGTGCGGGTGCGCACCAGCTCGACGATGGCGCGATGCCTCGAGCGCTTGGCGGCGCCGTTGCCGGCGGCGCCGCTCACGCGCCGCCCTCGGTGCGTGCTATGGCGAAAGCGTCGCGCAGCCTGCGAACCGACTCGTCGACCTCGGACTCGGTGATGGTCAGCGCCGGCAGGACGCGGAGGACGCTGTCACCGATGGCGTTGACGATCACCCCGCAGTCGAGCGCGGCGCGGCCCGCGCGTGCCGCCACCGGCTCGTCGAGGACGATGCCGAGCATCAGGCCCCGGCCCCGCACCGCGGCCACGGGCACGCCGTCGGCTCGCAGCGACAGCAGCGACTCGCGCAGGTACTCGCCGATGCGCGCCGCCCGCTCCACCAGGTGCTTCTCGTCGATGGTTCGCAGCACCGCGCACGCCACCGCGGCCGCCAGAGGGTTGCCGCCGAAGGTGCTGCCGTGGTCGCCCGGCTCGAGGACGTCCGCGCGCGCGGTGGCGAGGACGGCGCCGACGGGGACGCCGCCGCCGAGCCCCTTGGCGACGGTCATGACGTCGGGCACGATGCCGGCATGCTGGTGTGCCCACCACCGGCCGGTGCGGCCCATGCCACTCTGCACCTCGTCGACGATGAGCAGCAGGTCGCGCTCGTCGCACAGCGCGCGCACCTCGGCGAGCAGCGCATCGGTGAGCGGGAGCACGCCGCTCTCGCCCTGGATCGGCTCGAGCAGCACCGCGGCGACGGTGTCGTCGGCGGCGGCAGCGATGGCGTCGAGGTCGACGTCGACGTGGGCGAATCCGGCGGGCAGCGGCTCGAAGGGCTCGCGGTAGCGCGCCTGCGCGGTGGCGGCCAGCGCGCCGAGCGTGCGCCCGTGGAAGCCACCTTTGAGCGCCACGATCCCGGTCGCGCCGCCCCGGTGACGGCGCCCCCACTTGCGCGCCACCTTGATGGCGGCCTCGTTGGCCTCCGCGCCGCTGTTGCACAGGAAGACGCGGCCGTCGAACGCGGTGGCCAGCAACCGCTCAGCGAGCTCGACCTGCGGGACCGTGTAGTAGAGGTTGCTGGTGTGGACCAGGGTGGCGGCCTGCTCGCTCAGCGCGCGCGTCACGGCCGGGTGCGAGTGCCCGAGCACGTTGACCCCGATCCCGCCGACCAGGTCGATGAGCTCGCGGCCATCGGGGTCGCGCACCCAGACCCCGTGCCCGGAGGCGATCTCCAGCGGCTGGCGCGTGTACGTGTGCATGAGCGCGGCGTCGGCGCGGTCGCGGAGGAGCTGCAACGAGGTCACTCCGCCGCCGCCGCCGCGCCGGGGGCGAACATGGTGCCGACACCCTCGGAGGTGAGCAGCTCGAGCAGCAGCGCATGCGGGACGCGACCGTCGATGATGTGCGCCGCCTCGACGCCGTCGAGCGCGCGCAGCGCAGCCTTCACCTTGGGCAGCATGCCGCCGGTGATCACGCCGCTGGCGGCGAGTTCGCCGGCACGGTCGCGATCGAGCTCGCTGAGAAGGGTCCCGTCTCGATCGTGGACGCCGTCGACATCGGTGAGCAGGATCAGCTTGGTGGCCCGCAGCGCCACCGCCAGCTCCGCCGCCACGGTGTCGGCGTTGACGTTGTACCCCTCGCCGTCGTACCCGAGCCCGATGGACGCGACCACCGGGACGCGGCCCTGGTCGAGGATCGACAGCACCGGCTCGACGTTGACGTGGTCGACCTCGCCGACACGGCCGAGGTCGACTTCCGACTCGCTCCGCGCCGGGCGCACCAGCAGCGTCGGTCCGTCCTCGCCCGAGAGGCCGATCGCGCTGCCTCCGAGCCGGTGGATCCGCGAGACCAGGTCAGGCCCCACCTTGCCGGTGAGCACCATCTTCACCACCTCCATGGTGGCCGCGTCGGTGACCCGCAGGCCGTCGACGAAGCGCGGGGTCATGCCCATGCGCTCCTGCCAGCTGCTGATCTCCGGGCCGCCGCCGTGGACCAGCACCGGGCGCATGCCGACGAAGCGCAGCAGCACGATGTCCTGCAGGACCGCGTCGACGTCGCCGCCGGCGGCGGCTGCGCCGCCGAGCTTGATGACCATGGTGTGGCCGCTGAAGCGGCGGATGTAGGGGAGCGCCTCGATGAGCGTGTGGGCGCGGCGGAGTCGCTCGTCCATCGTCTCGATGGTCACGGCGTGGCCCTCATGTCGTGTAGTCGGCGTTGATGTGGACGTACTCTGGCGAAAGGTCACAGCCCCAGGCGCGCGCGCTGCCCGGCCCGGCGCCGAGCTCGACCTCGATGTCGATGCGCGCGTGGGTGAACGCGGCGCGGATGGCGTCGAGGTCCACGGGCACCGGCTGGCCGGCCGCGAACACCTCGATGCCGCCGATGACCACGTGGGTGCGGTCGAGCGCGAAGCGGGCGCCGCTGCGCCCGAGCGCAGCGACGATCCGGCCCCAGTTGGGATCGGCGCCGTGCACCGCGCACTTGACCAGCGGGCTGAGCACGACGGTGCGAGCGGCGTGGCGAGCCTGATCGTCGTCCTCGGCGCCGCGCACCGCGACGCAGATCGCCTTGGTGCCACCCTCGGCGTCCGCGGCGAGCTGCTCCACCAGCGACGTGCACACGTCCTCGACGGCATCGCGCAGGGCGTCGAGCTGCGGCGTCCCCGCGGCCAGCTCCGGGCCGCCCGCCTCGCCGTTGGCGAGCAGCAGCACGGTGTCGTTGGTCGACGTGTCGCCGTCGATGCTGAGGCAGTTGAAGGTGCGCGAACAGACATCGGCCAGCAGGTCCTGGAGGGTGGCGCGCTCCACCGGCGCGTCGGTGGTGAGGAAGGCGAGAAGGGTCGCCATGTCGGGGTGGATCATCCCGGCGCCCTTGGCGATGCCACCGACGGTGCACACGCGGTCGCCGATACGGGCGCTGGCCACCGCGGTCTTGGGAACGGTGTCGGTGGTCATGATGGCCTGCGCCGCCCAGTCGCCTCCAGCCGCACTCAGGGCGCTCGCCGCGCTGCGAACCCCGGCCGCGATGCGGTCGGTCGGCAACGGGCGCCCGATCACGCCGGTGCTGCAGACCAGCACCTCGGAGGGGTCGGCGTCACAGCTGTCCGCGGCGGCGGTGGCCATGCGCAGCGCGTCGCGAAAGCCCTGGGGGCCGGTGCAGGCGTTGGCGTTGCCGCTGTTGACCACGATGGCGCGGATCGGGCCGTTGCGGCGCAGCGTCAGCTGGCTGATCACCACCGGCGCGGCCTTGACCAGGTTGCGCGTGAACACCCCGGCGGCTGTGCACGGTTGATCACTGACGATGAGAGCGACGTCGAGCCGCCCGCTGTCACCGTCGCCGCGGATGCCCGCAGCGGCCGCGCCGGCGCGGAAGCCGAGCGGCGCGCATACCCCGGATCGCTGCACAGCGAGCGGGCTGCTCACGGCCATGGCGAGGTGGTGGCGAGACCGGCGGTCTCGGGCATGTCGAAGCGCACGTTCATCGCCTGCACACCCTGGCCGGCGGCGCCCTTGACCAGGTTGTCGATGGCGACGGTCACCACCATCGTGTCTCCCTGCGGCGTGCAGTTGACCGCGGCGACGTTGCTGCCCAGCACGCTCTTGGTCGGCGGCGGCGCCTCGTCGTAGCGCAGGAACGGCTGGGCGTCGCAGAGCTCCCTGTACACGCCGCTGATCGCTTCGTGCGCCACCCCGGGGCGCGGCTGCAGGTAGACGGTGGCCAGGATGCCGCGGGTCATCGGCACCAAGTGCGGGACGAAGGTCAGCGACACGTCGTCAGCCGAGTCCAGCCGCATCCGCGCCAGCATCTCGCCGCCGTGACGGTGCCCGTCGACGCCGTAGGCGCGCACCGACTCGTTCACCTCGGCGAAGTGAACGCCGATCGACGGCGAGCGCCCCGCCCCGCTGACGCCGCTCTTGGCGTCCACCACGATCCGCGGCTCGACGAGGCCGGCGCGCAGCGCCGGCAGGGTGGCGAGCAGCGCGGCGGTCGGGTAACAGCCGGGGGCCGCCACCAGCTCGGCGGTGCGCAGCTGCTCGCGCGCCAGCTCGACCAGGCCGTACACCGCGCGCTCGCTGAGGTGCGGTGACGGGTGGGCGGTGCCATACCACCGCTGGTACTCGGCCGGGTCGGCGAGCCGGAAGTCGGCGCTCATGTCGACCACCACCGCGCCGGCGTCGAGCCAGCGCTGCGCGTGGTTGGCAGCAACTGTGTGCGGCAGCGCCGCGAACACCACGTCCGCGTCAGCGGCGTCCAGACCCTCGCTCACCACCAGGTCGACGCCACTGCCGGGGACGGCGTCAGAGAACCGGCGACCTGCCCAGCTGCGGCCCAAGAGCGACACCAGCTCGACGCTCGGGTGCGCGGCCAGCAGCGCCACGCACTGCATGCCGATGTAGCCGGTGCAGCCGGCCACGGCGACGCGAAGAGGTTGGGAGGGGGCCACGCGCGCCAGTGTAGAGGTTCAATGCATATTTATGCAGAGCGGGGCCGGGTCAGCCTCCGCGCGGCGCGCGGGCGTGGCCGGCGCGGCGAGGCTTTCGAGGTGGGACGCGGGGTGCGCAGCCCGTGCACTCCCAGAGTGCGGTGCCGGGCACGCTCGATGTTCACGGCGGCGCCGATCAACGCCAGGTGGGTGAACGCCTGCGGGAAGTTGCCGAGCAGGTCACCGGTGCGGGTGTCGGCCTCCTCGGCGTAGAGGCCGAGCGGCGAGCAGAAGGCGAGCAGCTTCTCGAACCCGCGCTGGGCCTCCTCGAAACGGCCGACGTGGGCGAGGGCGTCCGAGAGCCAGAACGAGCACATCAGGAACGCGCCCTCGTCACCCTCGAGGCCATCCTCGGTGGTGGTGACGTCGTAGCGGTGGACCAGCACGCCGTTTCCGAGATGCTCCGCGATGGCGTCGATGGTGCTGAGCAGGCGCGGGTCGTCGTGGCGCAGGAAGCGCACCTGCGTCATGCGCAGCAGCGCCGCGTCGAGCTCCTCGCTGTCCAGGGTCTGGGTGAAGCTGCCCAGCCGCAGCGAGTACCCCCGTGAGGTGACCGTCCGGTGGATGTCGCGACGCGCCTTGCGCCACCGCGCGGTGTCGTGGGGCAGGCGGAAGCGCTGGGCGATGCGCAGGCCCCGGTCGACAGCGACCCAGCACATCATCTTGCTGTAGGTGTAGTGCTCGTCGCGCCCGCGCGCCTCCCAGATGGAGGCGTCAGGCAGCTCCCAGCGGTCGATGGCGAGGTTGACGATGGCGCGAAGCTCGCGCCACAGGGTGCGGCTGATGGCCCCGCCGAAACGCGCGTAGAGATACGCGCTGTCGAGCAGCTCGCCGTACACGTCGAGCTGGAGCTGGTGGATGGCGCCGTTGCCGATGCGCACCGGGGAGGAGTCGCGGTAGCCGCTCAGCTGCGCCAGATCCAGCTCGTCCGCGCGTGCCGCGCCGTCGAGGGTGTAGAGGTTGGCGACGTCGCTGCCACGCTTGCCGAGACCGATGCGCATCAGCCAGGAGAAGAAGGCGTTGGCCTCGTCGACCATCCCCACCTGGAAGAAGGCGTACAGGGTGAACGAGGCATCACGCAGCCAGGTGAACCGGTAGTCCCAGTTGCGCTCGCCGCCGACCTCCTCGGGGAGGCTGGTGGTGGGGGCGGCGACGATGGCGCCGGTCGGCGCGTAGGTCATCAGCTTGAGAGCGAGCGCGGAGCGAACCACCGGCTTCTGGTACGGACCGTGGTAGTTGCATTTGTCGATCCAGCGCCACCAGTACTCCTGGGTGATCCGCGCCAGGTCGCGGGCGTGCTCGACGCTCCACTCGTGGCGCGCGCTGTTGCACGGACCTCGCCTGTCGCTGCGCAATCCCATGGCGATCTGCTCGCCCGCCTTCATCCGCCACCGAGCGGTCGCGCCCGTCACCGCCACCGTCGACTGCATGCAGACGTGCAGGTCGGCGCTGTTGGCGTGGAGGCGCCAGCCGTCGGCCTGGAAGCGGACCGAGTTGCTGGCGTAGTCGGGGGCGGGCTTGAACTGGTGACGCAGGGTGACCGCCCCGGTGAGGCACTCGACGATCCGCACCACGCGCGGCTCGCGGTGGGGGCGGGCGTGGTGCTCGATGGTCTTCTCGTCGACGGGCATGAAGTCGGTCACCACCGCGGTGCCCGTCGCGGTCGAGAAGATGGTCTCGAGGATGTTGTTGCGGTCGCGGTAGCGCTGCACCGCGCGGTACTCGCCGACGGGACACACCTGCCAGTGGCCGCCCCTGCGCGCGTCGAGGATGCGCCCGAAGATGGACGGGTCGTCGAACCGCGGCAGGCAGAGCCAGTCCATGCTGCCGTCGGCGCCGACCAGCGCGGCGCTGCGGCAGTCGCCGATGAGCGCGTACGCCGCGATCGGCAGGTAGCCGTCGGTGCGCACGAACCCGGCGCTCACCGGGTGCGCCGCCAGCGCTGCCACCAGGGCAGCGCTGGCATCCCGAGCAGCTCGGCGGCCTTGTCGAAGTCGGCTCGGGCGGCCGCATGCCCGCCTGCGGCCCAGGCGGCCACGCCCCGGTTGTACAGCGCCACCGGGTCGGCGGGATCGAGCTCCACCGCGCGGGTGGCGTGCCGCAGGGCCGCGTCGTGGTCGCCGCTGCGTGCGAGGAGGGTCGCGAGCGTCGTCTGTGCGCGCGCCGAGCCCTCGTCACCCGCCACCGCTGCCTGCGCGGCCGCGAGCGCGCCACTGTCGTTGCCGCGGCTGGAGCGAACCGCCGCCGCCAGCAGCAGGCGGTCGGGATCGGCGGGTGACTCGGCGAGGATCGTCTCGGCGCGCACGCCGGCATCGGGGGTGTTGAGGTCGAACCCCCAGCGCTCCTGCAGTCGCTCCTGGCTTCGCGTGTGCAATGGCAGGCGCAGTCGCTCTGCAGTCGCGGGCACCCGCACCCGGGTCGTCCCGGTCGCGGCTGCGGAGGTCTCGGCGCTCCCGGTGGGCGGCATTGCGCCAGCAGTGTAGTCGCGCCCGGACGGATGCCCGACACCACCCGGCTGGGAGCGGATATGACGCCTGCGTCACGGACATCCCCGGCAACCGGTGCTGTGCCACCCCCATCGGGATTTCGTTACACGCCGTACCACGTTCGGCTGAGGTGGCGAGTGTGATCGATTCGATACTGGTCTCAGCGTGGCGAACACGAGGAATCCGTACGCACATTGGAGTTGAGCCGGGTGTCGATGAAGCTGAACGCAACGCGGGCTCTGCGCCGCGGCCTGAGCGTCGCTCCACGCACCCGCAGCCGCAACGCGTCCAGCCGGGAGACAGTGAGGCGGACGTGGCTCTTCAACCTCGTGCTGGTCACCGTGGCGGTGGGGCTGTACGTGACCGTGGTCGGCTCCCTGAAGCTGGCGACGCCGGCGGTCCAGCTCCCCTGGATCCTGCTGGCCTCGCTCTTCTGCGCGGCCGAGGCGTGGCGGGTGTACGTCCACCTCCGGCGCAACGCGATCTCCTTCTCGCTCAGCGAGCTGCCGCTGGTGCTCGGCCTGTTCTTCGCCAGCCCGGGCACCCTGGTGTCGGCGCGGATGGCCGGGGGCGTGGTCGCGCTGTTCCTGATCCGGCGCTACTCGCCCATCAAGGTCGTCTTCAACCTCGCGGTGCAGGCGGTCGAGGCGGAGGTCGCGCTCTGGTTGCTGTCGCTGCTCGAGCCCGCGCGCGACCTCGCCGACGCGAGGTCGTGGGCGATCGTGGTCGGCATCACGGCGATCATCGCCGTCATCGGCTTCTCGCTGACCGCGATGGTGATCTGGCTGGCGGAGGGAAGCCTGTCGCGCGCGCAGCTGGCACGCGGCTACCTGTTCTCGGTCGGGGCCGGGCTGGTCAACGCGTGCCTGGCCATCGAGGCCGCGGCGGCGATGTCACGCAACGTCGCCGAGCTCTGGCTGCTCAGCATGCCGCTGCTCGGCGTGGCCGGCGCGTACTTCCTGTACACCTCGGAGTACCAGAAACGCCAGCGCATCCAGCATCTCTACGAGTGCAGTGACCTGCTGCAGCGCACCGGCGCCGCCGACGTGGCGATACCGGAGCTGCTGACGCAGATCTCCCAGGTGTTCCGTGCGGAGATGGCGGAGGTGGTGATGCTCCCGGTGGCAACCGGCAGCGGCCGCGCCACCACCACCACGCTGCGCGATGGCCAGGTGCGCAAGCGCGACGAGGAGGTGGACCGCGCCTTCCTCGAGGGACTGATGATGGCCGTGGGCGCGGAGACCCGGGCGCGAGGCATCAGCTGGAGCAGCGCCACCCCCGCGGTGCGCGAGTGGCTGGAGCGGCAGGACCTCAAGGACGCGATGCTCACCTCGCTGTGGGGTGACGGGGCGCTGCTCGGTGTGCTCACCGTCGGCAACCGCATGAGCGACGTCGCCACCTTCGGCGCCGACGACCTCACGCTCTTCGAGACCTTCGGCGCCCAGACGAGCGTCGCCGTCCAGAACATGCGCCTCGACAACACCCTGACGTACCAGGCGTTCCACGACCCGCTCACCAACCTCGCCAATCGTGTGCTGTTCACCGACCGGCTCGAGCACGCGCTCAGCCGCCGCGACGAGGCCCGCGGCCTGCTCGCGGTGCTCTTCGTCGACCTCGACGACTTCAAGATGGTCAACGACACCTTCGGCCACGCCTCCGGCGACGACCTGCTGCGCAGCGTCGCCGAGCGGCTGCGCTCGGTGCTGCGCCCTGCCGACACCGCGGCGCGGTTCGGCGGAGACGAGTTCGCCATCCTGCTCGAGGACTCCCTCAGCCGCCACGATGTCGCCGCAGTCGCGGAGCGCATCGTGGCCGCGCTCAAGCCGCACTTCGTCGTCGAGCGCCAGGAGGTGGCGGTGCACGCCAGCATCGGCGTCGCCATCGCATCCTCGTCGCCGGTCGATGCCGAGGAGCTGCTCCGCCGCGCCGACGCCGCCATGTACTGGGCGAAGGTGCAGGGGAAGGGCAGCTACGAGGTCTACGACGCCGGCATGCTCGAGGGCAGCGGCCGCCGGCTGCAGGTGCGCACCGACCTGGAGCGGGCGCTCGCCGACGGCGACCTGCGCGTGCACTACCAGCCGATCGTCGAGCTGCGCAGCGGCGAGCTGCACGGCGTCGAGGCCCTGGTGCGCTGGGAGCACCCGGAGCGAGGCTGGATCCTCCCCTCGGAGTTCATCGGCATCGCCGAGGAGAGCGGGCTGATCGCCGAGGTCGGCGACTTCGTGCTCCGCCAAGCCTGTGCGCAGGTCCGGCTCTGGGAGGACCAGACCACCTTGCACGCCGACTTCCAGATGCACGTCAACGTCTCGCCGCGCCAGCTGCGCAGCGACCACCTGATGGAGGAGGTCCGCCAGGTGCTGACCGAGACCAGGCTCAACCCCCAGCGCCTGGTCATCGAGATGACCGAGACCTTCGTGGGTGAACACGGCGACGTGGCGCGCGAACGGATGCGCGAGCTGAAGACGCTGGGCGTCGGACTGGCGATCGACGACTTCGGGACCGGCTACTCCTCGCTGGCGATCCTGCACGACATGCCGTTCGACATCCTCAAGGTGGACCGGGCCTTCATCGACGAGGTCGACGACGATGCGCGCCGGCGGGCGTTCACCGCCGCCATCTTCGGGCTGGGGACCACGCTCGGGCTGCGCATGGTGGCCGAGGGCGTCGAGCGTGAGCAGCAGCGCGTCGCCCTGCTCTCGCTGGGCTGCACGCTGGCGCAGGGCTTCCTCTTCTCGCCGGCGGTCCCGCACCAGGAGATCACCGCCATGCTGCGGAGGACCCCCGGGGCCTCGGTCCTGCCCCTTCACGTGGTCAGGCTCGCGGGGCCCGACGCCAAGGACACCTCGCTGCCCGCCTGAGCGAGCTAGTACTGGTCCTCGGGACGACCCTCCTCGTCGTCGGAGTCGCTGTCCTCCTCCCCCGCCGCCACCGCCGCGGGCTCGAACTCGTCGTCGAGCTCCTGCATGCCCACCAGCTCCTCGGTCTCGGGGCCGGCCTCGATCGGCGCGCCACCGTCGTCATCGCCGTCGCCGAACACTTCGTCGTCGACGCCTCGCTCCGACAGCAGAGAGTCCTTCGCGTAGGGGCGGAAGTCGTCGCGGCGCGCGGTGCGTGAGACCGGGAACGACGACTTCCTCGAGTTCTCGGGCGCCTGGAAGATCTCGCGGACGATCAGCTCGATCCGCTCGTCCTCGACGCGGGCGACGGCGGCGGAGTAGCGGTTGCCGGTCTCCATCAGCGGACGGAGGCGATGGCTGAGCTTCGACTCCACGGCGCCGAGGGCGACGCCGCGGGAGGTCTCGGCGAGCAGCTGGGCGCCCGAGGCGATCAGCTCGACGGTGTCCCCGGGCGCCACGGCGACCCCGACGGCGCCACCGCCCCGCGGTGGCGTGAGGGTCGTGCGCGCGCTCTTGCCGGGCTCCTCGCTGAACAGGTCGACGTCGATGGCGCCGGACGCCGCGGCGGGACGGGCGCGCGCCTCGAGCAGCGCGCCAATGCGGCGCACCTGTTTCTGGGCGATGAGGTTGAGCGGGTTCAGCTCCAGCGAGGACTGGTACGACGCCAGCGCCTCGGCGAGGTTGCCCAGCTCGCTCTGCGCCTTGCCGAGACGGTTGTATGTCTCCTCGTCGGCGCCATGGCGTTCGATGAGAGCTTGGTTGACGGTGACCGCGTCGGCCCAACAACTCTCCAGCGCCGCGGCGATCGCCTCTTCCACGTACAGCCCGCGCGGCTTGACGTGCTCTACATCAGCCAACAAACAGCTCCCCCAAAACACCCCAGACCGGTTCGCTATGATACCGGCTCAGTGCGGCGCTCCCGTTCGGTCCCAGCGACATGACGCGGATCATCTCGATCGCGAACCAGAAGGGCGGCGTCGGCAAGACGACAACCGCGGTGAACCTGGCAGCCGCGCTCGCCGAGAAGGGTCCGCGCATCCTCGCCGTGGACCTCGATCCACAGGGACATCTCACCATCAACATGGGCTGCCGTCGCCCGGATGACCTGGAGCTGTCGGTGTACAACGTGCTCACCGACCACCGCGTGGACGTCACCGAGGTGCGCCTGCGCTCGGACGCGATGAAGCTCGATTTCCTTCCCGCCAACATCGAGCTGAGCGGCGCCGAGCTGCAGCTGGTCACCGAGTTCGGTCGCGAGTCGGTGTTGAAGGACAAGCTCGAGCCGGTCCTCGACGAGTACGACTACATCGTCATCGACTGCCCGCCGTCGCTCGGGCTGCTCTGCGTCAACGCGCTGGTGGCGTCGACGGACGTGATCATCCCGCTCCAGTGCGAGTACTTCGGCATGAAGGGCATGCAGCAGCTGCAGCGCACCATCGACCGGGTGCGCGCCAAGCTGAACCCCGAGCTCCGGATCGCCGGGATCCTGCCCACCATCTACAAGTCGCGCACCCTGCACAGCCAGGAGGTGCTCGAGCTGGTGCGTGAGCGCTACGGTGACGAGGTCTTCGACATCACCGTGAACTCGTCGATCCGCTTCGCCGGAGACGCCGCTGGCTGCGCAGTCGATCCTCCAGTACGCAAGCGCGTCGCCCGGAGCACGCGCGTACCGCGCCCTGGCGACAGCGGTGATGGCCCAGGACAAGCACTCCGCAGACGGGGGCACCGCGCATGTTCGCGGCACCCCGGTGCGGGCGCGGGCGAGCCGGGTGTGATGAAGGGCTTCCGCCGCGCTCAGCTGCGCGGTTCCGAAGAGCTGTTCCGCACCACCGACGACGCCGCTCCCGAGCAGGAGGTGATGGCGGTCGAGGTCGCCGCCGAGGTGCGCCCGGTGCCTGCCGCGCCCGACCACAATCAGCGCTCGGTGCGGCTGAGCGACGACGACATCGAGCTTCTCGCCGACGCGGTCCAGCACCTCAAGTTCCCTCACCAGCAGGGCGGCAGGCCGTCGATGGAGCGCTTCGAGCAGCTGGAGGCACTGCGCCAGAAGTTGCTCGCCAACCTCTGACCCGGGGTCGTCCGTGGAGGTCGGCGAGACCCTGCGCGTGGAGTCGGTCGAGGCGTGGCGTGGCTGGCTCACCCAGCACCACGCCGATCGCCGGGAGATCTGGCTCATCAACGACCGCAAGGGCCCCGACCGGCGCACCCCTGACTACGAGGAGCTGCTGGACGAGGCCGTCTGCCACGGCTGGGTCGACGTCCTGGTGCGTGGCCGGGACGAGCGCACCTACCTGACCCGCTGGATGCCACGGCGGCGCGGGGGCAACTGGACCGCGGTCAACCGCGACCGCGCGCGCCGCCTCGCCCGCGCCGGGCGTATGACCGCGGCCGGGCTGGCCAGTCTGCCCGATGACCTCCGCGCCGAGCTGACCGCCTAGCGGTCGCCGGGCATGGACGAGGCGGCCGCAGCGTTCTGCGACCGCCTCTGTGCGATATGTCTAGCCTGTTCAGTTCCAGGTGGCGTCGGCCCAGCCCGCCCCGGCCCAGCCTGCGCCGGCCCAGCCCGCACCTGCCCAGCCGGCACCGGCCCAGCCGGCACCCGCCCAGCCCGCACCGGCCCAGCCCGCGCCAGCCCAGCCCGCACCGGCCCAGCCCGCGCCAGCCCAGCCGGCGCCGTTCCAGGTGCTGCCCGTCCAGGTGGTGTTGGCCCAGCCCGCACCGGCCCAGCCCGCGCCTGTCCAAGTGGTGCTTGCCCAGCCGGCCCCCGCCCAGCCCGCGCCGGCCCAGCCGGCGCCGTTCCAGGTGCCGCCGTTCCACGATGACTGGGTGGCCTCACGGAGGGCCATGAGCCCGGAGTTGAACGAGTTGCCCATGATGTCCTGCTGGCCCGTCAGCGCCACGCCGTTGGCGACCACGTCGACGCCACCGCGAGCGCCGTCGAGCGTGCCGAGACCCGTCGCGGGCAGGTAGTACTGCTGATTGTGCCCGTGGTTCACCCTGAGCTGTAGCGCGGCGGCCACGTTCAGCTCGCCGCTGCCCTGAGCGAACCAGGGCTGGTTGGGAAGCCACGTCGCCGACTGCGTCAGCGCGTACTTGACATCGTCGGGGCTCCAGTCAGGGTGCTGGCCGAGGACGATCGCGGCGGCGCCCGACACCACGGCGGCGGCCTGCGAGGTGCCGCTGCCGAGGAAGAACCGGTTGCCAACCGTCGCCGTCGAGCCGTAGGCGAGGTCGATCTGCGAACCGGGGTCGCGCAGGCTCTCGATGTGCACGCCGGGAGCAACGAGGTCCGGGGCGCGCGAGCCTGTTCCGTTGCTCGAGAACGACGCCACCGTGTCGTCGGCGGTTGTCAGCGTGCTCTGGGTGTCGGCGGCGCCGACTGCGATCAGGAAGGGGTCGTAGGCCGGGTCGTTGAGGCCACTGGTGCCCGCCCCATTGTTGCCGGCGCTGGCCACCACCACGATGCCGCTCTTCCACGCCACCTCGGCCGCGAAGGCCAGCGGGTCGAGGAGGTACGACTGGGTGCTGTTGGTGCCGAACGACAGGTTGATGACCCGGATGTTCAGGTTGCCGGTGTTGCGATGCTGCACGACCCAGTCGATGCCGGCGAGGACCTGGGAGACGTCGACCGCCCCCGCCTCGTCCGCGACCTTGACGTTGATGATGTGCAAGTCAGGGGCCACACCAAGGAAGTCGTTGGTGTCGCCGTAGTAGCCGCCCCACGGGTTGGCCGGGTCGCGTCCGGCGATGATCCCGGCCATGTGGGTACCGTGGCCGACCTCGTCGAGGTAGCTGAGCGCGGGCGTCTGCGAGTCGAAGGAGAGGTCGGGCCCGTTGATGAGCTTGCCGTTGGAGGTGAGCCCCTGGACCGGCGACACGCCGGTGTCGATGAGGGCGACGCCCACGCCCTGGCCGGTGTGCCCGGCATGCCAGGCGGTCTGCGCGCCGATGATCTGCTCGGTGTTGTAGAGCGAGCCGGTGTCGGCGGTCGGGTCGTAGCCGCCGATCGAGCTGAGCGTCACGGAACCATCGGGGGTGACCGACGCCACGCAGGGGGCGGCGCGGAGGGCGGACAGGCGGTCGCTGCCCACCGTGGCCGCGGCGCCGTCGAGGATGCCCAGCGAGCGCGTGACCTTGCCGCCCAGGCTGCCGATGGTGGCAGCGACCGAGGCCGCACATCCCGCCTGGCCACGCACGATCACCTGCTCGGGTCGCGAGGCGCCTGCGGCTGTCGCGCGCGTCGCCAGGGCTGTCCCGGAGAGGAGTGTCGCCGCGGCGAGCGTGCCCATGGCCAGCGTCCGCGCGCAGCGCGTCCATCCCGAGCCGTCTGTGTCCGCCAGGGCCCCGGGGCCCGCCGTTACGATTGCCATTTCCACTATGTGTGTGCCCTTTTCGCTGGCTGTTCCTCTCGCCGCCGGACATACCGCCCGATTGCGTCATAAGTATCGAACCGTTCAGCAAGGCCAAGTCTCCGAAACTGCTACGGGGCCTTAAAGAACAGGGGTGACTCCGTCAGAGGTGGACCCCCAGGTGCGACCCTCGTGACCGGGGCGTTGCAGCCCGGCGCGCCGGCGGCCGTGCGTCGCCCGCCTGCCGAAACTCCCCTTCCCAAGAGGCTGTCGGGCCGCGCATCGGACCTGCCAGGCAGCTGCCTGCGGCATCCCCGGGCTGCCGGCCGCGCCAGGGCTTGACAACTACTGATAGGTCAATCAATAATCCGCACGTGAGCACAGCCACCCGCCGGTCCCGCGATCTCCCTCAGACGCGCTTCAGCGCGGACGAACGGCGTGCCCAGGTCGTCGCCGCCGCCCTCACCGAGTTCGCCGAGCAGGGGTACCAGGCAGCGAGCACGGCGGCGATCGCGCGCCGGGCCGGCATCTCGCAGCCGTACATCTACGCGCTCTTCCCCAGCAAGCAGGACCTCTTCATCGCGGTCCACGACGAGGTCGACGGCCGCATCACCCGCGCCTTCACGGAGGCGGCCTCGCGCGGCACCACCCCGGACGAGAAGCTCGCGCTCATGGGTGACGTGTACGGCGAGCTGATCGCCGACCGCGACATGCTTCGGGCGCAGCTGCACACCTACGCCACCGGGGACCCCGTCATCCAGGCGCACGCGGCGCGCAGCTACCGCGCCCTGTACGACGAGGTGATCCGGCTGTCAGGTGCCACTGCGGCGCAGGTGTCCCTCTTCTTCGCCTGCGGGATGCTCGCCAACGTGACCATCGCGCTCGGCCTCGACGACATCTGTGCGCCTCTCTTCGACGCCGCCGACTCGCCCGTCAAGCAAGCGTTCGCGTAGGAATATTTTTTTGCCCGCTGAACTGATCGGTTCATCAATAAGGAGCACTGCGATGACCTCCGCCCGTCGTACCGGCTGGACCCTGGCCCTGGTCTCCGGGGCGTTGTTCATGGTGACCCTCGACAACCTCGTGGTCACCACCGCGCTGCCCAGCATCCACCGCGAGCTGGGCGGTGGGATCGACAGCCTGGAGTGGACCGTCAACGCGTACACCCTGAGCTTCGCCGTGCTGCTGCTCACCGGCGCCGCTCTCGGCGATCGCTTCGGGCGGCGGCGGATGTTCAGCGTCGGGCTCGCCGTCTTCACCATCGGCTCCGCGGCTGCTGCGCTGGCACCGAGCATCGGCGCGCTGGTCGCGGCGCGTGCCCTGCAGGGAGCGGGCGCCGCCCTGGTCACCCCGCTCACGCTCACCCTCCTCTCGGAGGCGTTCCCGGCAGGCAGGCGCGGTGTGGCGCTGGGAATCTGGTCGGGCATCAGCGGGCTCGGCGTCGCGCTCGGCCCGGTGATCGGCGGCGCGGTCGTCGACGGCATCTCGTGGCACTGGATCTTCTGGCTCAACGTTCCCATCGGCCTCGTCGTCGCACCGCTCGCGCGGCTGCGCCTGGTCGAGTCGCACGGTCCGGCCGGCCGCGTCGACCTCCCCGGCCTGGTTCTCGCCAGCGGCGGCCTGTTCGGCGTCGTCTACGGCCTGGTGCGCGCCAACGCGCTGGGATGGACCAGCGCGACGGTGCTCGGCTCGCTCCTCGGCGGGGCGGCGCTGCTGGCTGCGTTCGCCGCCTGGGAGCTGCGCGCCGAAGCCCCCATGCTGCCGCTGCACTTCTTCAGGAGCCGGGCGTTCTCAGCCACCAACGCGGTGTCGCTGGCGATGTACTTCGGGATGTTCGGGTCGATCTTCCTGCTCGCGCAGTTCTTCCAGGTGGTGCAGCACTACTCGCCGCTCCAGGCGGGGCTGCGCACCCTGCCGTGGACGGCGATGCCGATCCTGGTGGCGCCGATCGCGGGTGTTCTCTCGGACCGCATCGGCAGCAGGCCGTTCATGTTCGGCGGCCTCGCGCTCCAGTCCGCTGGGCTCGGCTGGCTGGTCACCGTCCTCGCCCCGGGCACCCCGTACATCGCCTTCGTCGGGCCGTTCATCCTGGCCGGCGCGGGCATGGCGATGGTGTTCGCACCGGCCGCCAACGCGGTGCTGTCGGCGGTGCGGCCGAGCCAGGCCGGCCAGGCGTCCGGAGCAACCAACGCAATCCGTGAGCTGGGCGGCGTGCTCGGGGTGGCGGTGCTCGCCTCCGTGTTCACCGCGGCCGGTGGCTACGCGACGCCGGCGCTCTTCGTGGCCGGCCTGCGTCCGGCCGTCGTGGTCGGAGCTGCCGTTCTCGGCGCCGGCGCCCTGGTGGCGTTGCTCGTGCCCGGACTGCGCCGCGGCGACAAGGCGCCGGGCGAGCATGCCGCGTCGGCGTCAGTGATGGCCGAGGTCGCGGCGGCGGCCTGAGAGAAGAACGCCGATCAGCCGTCGCGCTTGCTGTAGAGCTCCTCGATCTGGTCGGCGTACTTCTCGGCGACGACCTTGCGCTTCACCTTCATCGTCGGGGTCAGCTCCTCGTCGGGGGTGAAGTCGTGCGGCAGCACGGCGAAGCGCTTCACCTGCTCGACGTGGCTGAGCTTGGCGTTGACCGAGTTGACGTGACGCTGCAGCTCGTCGCGCAGGCCGGGGTCCCGGGCCAGCTGCTCGAGGTCGCTGGGCCAGCCGCGCTGCGCCGCAATCGCCGGCGCCTCGTCGGGGTCCAGGGTGAGCAGCGCCGTCATGTAGGGGCGGCGGTCACCGATGGCGACGGCGTGGCCGATGAGCGGGTGGGTGCCCACCGCCGACTCGATGTTCCCGGGTGAGATGTTCTTGCCGCCGGCGGTGATGATCAGGTCCTTCTTGCGATCGGTGATGCGCAGGTACCCATCCCCGTCGAACTCACCGACGTCGCCGGTCTGGAGCCAGCCGTCGACCAGCGTCGCCTCGGTCGCCTCGCGGTTGTGCAGGTAGCCGGGGAAGACGACACCGCCGCGAACCACGATCTCGCCGTCCTCTGCGATGCGGACCTCGTTGCCGGGGAACACCTCGCCGACGGTGCCCACGCGCGAGCGCCCGGGCCGGTTCAGGGTGGTGACCCCGGTGTTCTCGCTCTGGCCGTACACCTCGCAGATCTCCAGGCCGATGGACCGGAAGAAGCGCAGCACCTCCGGGTCGATCGGGGCGGCCCCGCTGGCGAGGATGCGCACGTCGTCGAAGCCCAGCGCGGCGCGGAGCTTGGCGAGCACCAGGCGGTCGGCGAGCCTGTGGCGGCGCGCCAGCCCCGCGGGGATGGCCTCGCCGCGCTCGCCGAGGTCGGAGACGCGCCGGCCGGTGCGGATTGCCCACCGCGCCAGGCCGCGCTGCGGGGCCGGGCTGGCGTCGATCTGCTTCTGGACCTGGGAGGCCATCTTCTCCCACACCCGTGGCACCCCGAAGAAATGGGTCGGGCGCACCTCGCGCAGGCGCGGCCCGAGGTTGGGAAGCCCGTCGAGGAACCAGGTGGCGTTGCCGTACCGGTAGGACCGGAACTCGCTGACCATGCGCTCGGCGATGTGGGCCAGCGGCAGGTAGCTGAGCACGCGGTCGTCGGGTCCGACCTCGACGAGGTCGGCGAGCCCGTCGGCCGAGGCCGCGATGTTGCGGTGGGTCAGCATCACCGCCTTGGGCGGCCCGGTGGTGCCGCTCGTGTAGATGAGCGTGACCACGTCGTCCAGCTCCGTCTGCCGGCAGCGCTCCTCGATCTCCGGGCCGTTGCGCTCGAGGTGCTCGTCGCCGGCGCTGAGCGCCTGCTGCCAGGGGACCACGAAACCGTCCGGGGAGGGGTTCTCGACACCCTCCATCACCACCACCCGGCGCAGGTGGCGCAGCTGGTCGCGCTCCTCTAGGACGCGCGCCAGCAGCGACTCGTTCTCCACGAAGGCGACCCGGCTCTCCGAGTGATTGAGCACGTACTGCGCCTGGTCGGCGCTCAGGGTCTGGTACACCGGGACCGGGCAGCCGCGGACCATGAGGATGGCGGCGTCGGCGGTGTGCCATTCGGCCCGGTTGTTGGCCCAGATGGCGACGTGGTCACCGGCGGCGACCCCTTCGTCGATGAGGAACGAGGCGAGCCGGCGGGCCCCGGTGCCGAACTGTCCCCAGGTGATCGCGACCCAGCGGTCACCGGCACGCGTGTACATCGAGGGACGGTCCGCGCGGCCGCGCACCTGCGCGAGCAGGTGGTCGACCAGCGTCAACTCCTCCCGGCCCGACGCCGGGGTCTCGGACGCGACGGCAGCTTCGCTCGTCATCGACGCGCAGAATGACACAACGTACCGGGCCGTCGCGCCTCGCGCGGACAGCATCGTCGTCCTCCCAAGCCCAGCAGGAGTTCGCCTTGGTCATCGGCACGCTGCAGATCACCATCCAGGTGCCCGAGAGCCGCTCGCTCAAGGACAAGCGGACGGTGGTGCGGTCCATCACCAGCCGGGTCCGGCAGACGTTCGCCGTCGCCGTCGCCGAGGTCGGCGAGCAGGACACCTGGCAGACCGCCATCGTCGGGGTGGCCTGCATCAGCAACAGCGCGCGCCACGCCGACGAGGTCTGCCAGAAGGTGCTCGCCTACGTCGAGAACGACGCCGACGGCATCGTCAGCGCGTCGCACTTCGAGCTCATCCACGTCTGAGGCGCGCAGCCGGCAAAGACGGGGGATGGGGGGAATCGCTCCGGTCGCAGGAGCTCGCGGGCGCATCAGAGCCCCCCGGCTTCGCCGGGTCGGTCTCTTCGTCTGCTCGCAACAGCTCTCTCCGCGATTCCCCCCACCCCCCTGGACGTGATCCATGAGCGCGAGCGGGGATCCGCTGCGGCGCCCGCGAGCTCCGGCGACCGGAGCGATGCCGTCCATCCCCGTGGGGATCCAAGGTCCTCGCCGATGATTGCCGGGTGTCCACGGTGAGCGACCCAGCCGGGGCCGAGGAGATCGCGGAGGCGATCGCCGCGTTCGAGGCATCGCTGCCGTTCGACCTCGACCCGTTCCAGCGGGAGGCCATCGAGAAGCTCGAGCGCTCCCGTGGCGTGCTGGTGGCGGCGCCGACCAGCAGCGGCAAGACGCTGGTGGCCGAGTACCCGATGTGGCGCAGCCTGCTCGCGCCCGGCGACCTGCGCCGCCGCCACGCGCGAGTGATCTACACCTCGCCGCTCAAGGCGCTCTCCAACCAGAAGTTCCACGACCTGGCCGAGCGCTACGGGACCTCCAACGTCGGCCTGGTCACCGGCGAGCACACCCTCAACGACGGCGCGCCGCTGGTGGTGATGACCACCGAGATCCTCCGCAACGTGCTCTACGACGAGCCCGCGCGGCTCGACGCGGTCAGCGACGTGGTGCTCGACGAGATCCACTACATCGACGACCACCCGCGGGGCACCGTGTGGGAGGAGATCATCATCGAGACGCCGGCGCATGTCCGCCTGATCGGGCTCTCGGCCACGATCAGCAACGTCGACGAGGTGGCGGCATGGATGCGCGGCCTGCGCGGTGACATCGCCACGGTGGTGCGCACCGAACGCCCGGTGCCGCTGGAGATGTGGCTGTCGATCAGCAACCACCTCGAGCCGCTGTTCGACGCCCGCGGGCAGGTGGCACGGCGCACCCTCGACATGGCCGCCAACGAGTCGATGCACGAGGCCCGCTTCCGCTACATGCGGCGCGCGCCCGACAACGACCTGTTCCACGTCATCGACGCGCTGCGCGCGCGCTCGATGCTCCCGGCGATCTACTTCATCTTCTCGCGGCGCGGCTGTGCGGAGGCGCTGAGCCGGTGTGCCGTGCACGGGCTGGACCTGACCGACCGCGCCGAGAAGGAGGCGATCGACGCCCGGTATGGCGAGCTCGTGCAGCGCATCGAGGACACCGACGAGCGCCGGGTGTTCCGCCAGGCGATCGATCCCAGCACGCTGCGCCACGGGGTCGCGATGCACCACGCCGGGATGCTCCCATCGGCGAAGGAGGCGGTCGAGCGACTCTTCATCGAGGGGCTCGTCAAGGTGGTGTTCGCCACGGAGACGCTGTCGCTGGGGCTCAACATGCCGGCGCGCGCGTGCGTGGTGTCGTCGTTCACCAAGTTCGACGGCACCGGCTTCCACTCGCTCACCGCGGGTGAGCTGACCCAGCTGATGGGGCGAGCCGGCAGGCGGGGCATCGACCTGGTCGGCCACGGGGTCATCCTCAAGGAGTCCGACGTGGACGTCCGCGACATCTACGACGCCGCGATCGGCGGGGAGATGAGCGTCGACAGCAAGTTCGCGCCCACGTACACGATGGTGCTGAGCCTGCTGCGGACGCGGTCCGTCGAGCGCGCCGAGGAGCTCCTCGACAAATCGTTCGGGCAGTACCAGAACGTGCAGCGCGCCGACCACTGGACGGAGAAGAGACACAACCTCGAGGAACAGCTGGGCGACCTGCGACGCCGCGTGTTCCGCCACCCGCGGGTGGCCTGCACCGAGCGCACCCTGACCACCCACCTCGGTCTCAGCGCCACCGTCGAGGAGCTGCAGACATCGGTGCGGCGGGCCAAGCGCGAGCACTGGCGTGACTCGCGTCGCGGCCGCCACGGTGGACGTGGCGCCGACCCGGGGCAGCGTTTCGAGGCCATGCGCCGCGAGCTGCGCCAGCAGCAGCAGCGGCTGCACAACTCGCCGTGCCGGAGCTGCCCCTACCTCGGCGAGCACCGCGCTCATCGCGCGGAGACGGTCGACATCGAGCAGACGCTCGAGGGCGGAGAGGCGGAGCTCGAATGGGCCCGGCACCGCTACCGGCGCGAGTTCGGCGCCCTGCGCGGTGTGCTCCACGATGCCGGGTTCCTCGAGGACGACGCCCCCAATGAGCTGGGCCTGCTCGCCGCCTCGCTGTTCGGCGAGAACGCGCTGCTCATCGCCGATGCCATCGTTGCCGGCCACCTCGACCCGCTCGAGCCGGCCGAGCTCGCGGCCGCGCTGGTCACGCTGGTCGCCGAGGACCGCGGCCGTGACCGGCCGCAACCGTCGCGCCGCCACTTCCCTACCCCGCGGGTCGAGGTCGCCTACCGCCGCCTGCGTGGCTCCCTGCAGCGCCTGGCCGCATTGGAGCGCGAGCACGGCCTGCAGACCCTGCGCCCCCTGTCGCTCGACTACGTCAACGCCGCCCACCAGTGGGCCTCGGGCACTCCGCTGGCGGAGATCGAGACGCCCGCGGCCAACGACATCGGCGACGTCGTCAAGGCGATGAAGAACCTCTACTCGATGCTCCGCCAGATGGAGCAGGCGCTGCGCGCGCATCCCCTGCTCGGCCGGGTTCGGCAGGCCCGCGAGGCGATGGAGCGTGACCTGATCCGTCGCGTGTAGCCGCCACCGTGGTGCGCGATGCTGGTAGCATCGCCGCCATGCAGCTGCTCGCGGTGAACGGCACCGCCTCGATGATGATGCGCCGCGGAGGTTTCCGAACGTAGCGGCGCATCGCGCCCTCCGTGCGGAGACCTCCCGGGAATGACCGGGAGGTTTTTTTGTGTCCACTGTCGATTCCGTCGAAGCGGTCGGCGCCACCACCGCGGTGACCGGCCTGCAGTGCCGTGGGTGCGGCCACCAGCAGCCGGCCACCGCCACGCACCTGTGCGAACTCTGTTTCGGGCCGCTCGAGGTCACCTACGACTACGACGTCGTCGCATCACGCGTGTCGCGCGCGCGCATCGAGGCGGGGCCGCCCACGCTCTGGCGCTACGCCGGCCTGCTCCCCGTGGACGCCGGCGACGTCGTCACTCTCGGCGAGGGGTTCACACCGCTGGTGCACGCCCGCAACCTCGGCGCCGAGCTCGGCCTGCGCGACCTCCACCTCAAGAACGACACGCAGAACCCCACCAACTCCTTCAAGGACAGGGTGGTGGCGATGGCGCTGAACTGGGCCGTGCAGAACGGGTTCACAACCGTGGCCTGCGCATCGACAGGCAACCTCGCCAACTCGCTGGCGGCGTACGCGGCGCGGGCCGGGCTGCGCGCGGTGATCTTCATCCCCGCCGACCTCGAGCCGCAGAAGGTCGCCGCCACCGCCGTGTTCGGCGCCACCATCGTGCCGATCGCGGGCACCTACGACGACGTCAACCGGCTCTGCGCGGAGCTCGCCGACGACCTCGACTGGGGTTTCTGCAACATCAACCTGCGCCCCTACTACAGCGAGGGGAGCAAGACGCTTACGTTCGAGACGGCCGAGCAGCTCGGCTGGCGGCTGCCCGACGAGATCGTCATCCCGGTCGCCTCCGGCTGCCAGTTCGTGAAGCACCGCAAGGCGGCGGCTGAGCTGGTCAACCTCGGGCTGGTCGGCGAGCGCCGCCTGCCGCGCTTCACGGGAGCCCAGGCGCTGGGTGCTCTCCGGTCGCGGGCGCCTTCGCGCGCGGAAGTGAGGTGGTGCAGCCGGTGCGGCCCGACACGATCGCGCGCTCGATCGCCATCGGCAACCCGTCCGACGGGGCCGACGTCCTCCGCATCGCACGCCGCACCGGCGGCGTGGTGGCCAGCGTCACCGAGGAGGAGATCGTCGAGGGCATCGAGCTGCTCGCCACCACCGAGGGCATCTTCACCGAGGCCGCCGGCGGCGTCACCGTCGCGGTGCTCCGCAAGCTCGCCCGCGCGGGCCGCTGGTCGGGCGGCGAGACGGTCGCCGCCTACATCACCGGGCACGGGCTGAAGACGCTCGACGCCGTCGCCGGGCGGCGGCCGCTGGGGGACGCCGTCGAACCCCAGCGCCGCAGCGTCCACCGCCGCCTATCCGAGCTGGGAGTGGCCTGATCCCTCTACTCCTCGCGCAGCAGGGCCTCGGGGACGTTGACCACGCGGTAGGGCATGTCAGTGATGTCATAGAAGCGCAGGGGCTTGCGCAGCCGCTTGGCGATGCCGATCTGCACCTTGACCCCGAGCGAGAGGTTGCCGAACACCCACATCTGGTCGCAGCGCACGATGAGGTTGTTGAACGCCTCGCGGACCGTCTCCTTGGGAACCGTGTGCAGCAGGTAGTAGTCGAAGAGCATGAATGGCGAGATCGGGACGCCACCCTCATCGAGCACGAACTTGGTGATGTGCTGGCGCCAGTAGAAGTTGCGGTTGCTGATGGCGCAGTAGATCAGCTGCTTGGGACGGCGGAGCGCGCGCTCGGCCTGCTCCGCGGGGCTGGCTTTGGGACGCGGCGTGAAGATGCGCTCGAGGATGTCCTCGGCGTCCTTGCGGGCAGGCGCCTGCGCGGCCAGGGGCGCGGCATCGGTCTCGGGCACAGCCTGAATTACCTTTGTGGCAAAGCCGAAATCGGCTCGCGGATCATAGCACCGGCACAGTTCGATCGCGCACAGCGCCGAGGGCGGCGGCGCCCCGCGTCACGCCGAGGTGGACTCGGCCCAGGTGTGGAGCAGGCGCAGCCTCTCGAGAGCGCTGTGGAGAAGACGCACGTGCTGGGGGTCGTTGAGCCAGCGGCTCTGCCCCGACGGATGTGGGAGCGGAAGGATCACCGGCATCGCGGCGGGGATCCCCGTGACGATCTCGCCGTCAGCCGTCCACGCCGCCCCGACGATGCTGTCGAGGCGGCGGCCCGGCAGGAAGCGGCTGTGCGCGAGGCCACCGATGCAGATGAGAAGCGCCGGCCGGAGGCGTTCGATGTAGCCGTCGAGCCAGCTCCTGCACAACGCGACCTCAGCGGAGCTGGGCCGCCGGTCACCCGCGCCACTGGAGAGACGGCCCGGGAAGCAGGTGGTCATCGAGGTCATGAAGATGCGATCGCGGACCTCGTCCTCGCCGCTGAATCCCGCCTGCACGAACCAGCGCATCAGCTGCGCGCCCGCTCGCCCCGCGAACGGCCGCGTCACGTCGTCCTCAACAGGTCCCGGGGCCTGCCCGATGAGCATCAGGCGCTGCCCGGCCCGCCCGCTGAAAACCGGGTGCGCCCGCGCGAGGTGGCCCGCGTCGACGCAGCGCACGCACCGACGATGCGCACGCTGGATCGCTTTGATTGCATCGATCGCGGCCGTGTCCACCGGTCGAGTTTAGGAGCGAGGCGCAGGTGGGGCGGCGCTATGATCGTCCGGCCGCCAGCGCTCTGCCACGCGTCCCCTCCCGGCGCATCGCAGCCAACCACACCGAGCCAGGACCGCAATGTCTGACGAGCCTCCGCGTTCCGTCTCCGGACAGCAGTCCGACCCGCGTCCCGCGGCGGGCGCCCCGGCGTGGTGGGCGGCGCTGGGCCGCCCCGACCTGCCGCTGGACAGCGACGAGCCGCGCCCGCCATTGCGCATGGCCCCTCCCGCGCACACGCCGGCGCCTCCGCGTTCGGGTCGCCCCGTCCGGTGGCGGGCGTGGGCGTTCAACCTGGCCGTCCTCGCCGTGGCGGTGCTGATCATCTGCGTCGGCGTCGGCGTGGTCTCCGTGTCCGCGTTCCTCACCGCGGCACTCCTGTTCGGCGTCCCCCTGGGGGTCGCCGCGGTCACGGCCACGGTCGTCGCCCGGCGCTCGCGCTGACCCTGGGCGAGGCACTGCCGGCGTGAGCAGGCACCGACCGGGCCGGGGACCTCGTGACGATGTCCAGGTCGAGCGCGTATGCCGCCCAGGTGCGCGCCGAGGCGGCAGCGGTACGACGGGTGTCACGGCGTTTCACCGCAGCGCTCGCCGAGGACGCCGCCGCCGGTGGAGCGCCGCGTGACGCAGACGTGCTGCGCCGTCTGCGCGGCGAGAAGGTGACAGGCATCGGGCGGGTTGTGTACTCGTCGAACGCGGTGTTCGTCCTCGAGATGGAGGGGCGCGACCCGTCTCACCCGGATGAGCCGCTGCGCGCCATCTACAAGCCGGCGCGCGGTGAGCGACCGCTGTGGGACTTCCCGATGCAGACGCTGCACATGCGCGAGGTGGCGGCGTACGCGGTGAGCGCCGCGCTGGACGATGGCACAGTGCCCCCGACCACGCTCCGCGACGGCCCGCATGGACCCGGGTCGGTGCAGCTGTTCGTCCAGAGTCCCGATGACGAGACCCATCCGCACCATGACATGCTCGAGGCGCAGCTGAGAGACATCGCCGCGCTCGACGTGCTCATCAACAACGCAGATCGCAAGCGAGCACATCTCCTGCTCGGTGACGACGGACGCATCCATGGCATCGACAACGCGTTGAGCTTCCTCCCCTATCCTCGCCAGCGCACCGTCCTCATCGAGCTCGGTGGCCAGCCCCTGCCAGGCACGGTGGCCCGGCGGGTGCAGGACCTGGCCGCCGACGCCGACCGCCGGGTTGCGCTGCGCAGCGAGCTCGGTCGACTGCTCGACCGCGACGAGGTCATCGCGTTCGATGAGCGCCTCGACGGGCTCGCGGCAGCGCCGGTCTACCCCAGCCTCGACCCCTGGGACGGGCGGCCGTTCGAGTGGTGGTGAGGCGGCCGGGCGCTCACGGCCACGGGCCTATACTCGTGCCTCGATCCCGCGGGCGCCCGTAGCTCAGTTGGATAGAGCACCGGCCTCCGGAGCCGGGTGCGGGGGTTCAAGTCCCTCCGGGCGTACCACCTCCCCGTCCGCTGGCGCGGCCGGGTCAGCCGAGGCGGTGGAACTGCCAGCTGGTGCAGCCGCGCCGGGCACGCCCGCGGCACGAGCACGCAGCTCGTGGCCGGACCTTGCGACGCACCGCGGTGGGATCAGCCGTGTACGCGACCAGTGCCTCGAATCGCTCGGGGCCGATGATCCCTTTGGCCAGGGCCCGGACGGCCCAGGCGGGCGGGACCGGCGCCTCCCAGAACCCGCGGCGTGGCGGATCGCTCATGCCGAGGAACTATAGAGCGCCGGACAAAACAGGCGGTGCGGCGCCTGGATCAGTCGATGTCGTCCGGGAAGCGGATCATCAGCCCGTCCTGGACGTCGTACAGCGCCTCCATCCAGTCGGGAATCGGCACCGTGGCCGGGCTGCGCTCGCAGAGCGGGTGGCCCTCGGCACGGATGAAAGCGGCAACCCGGTGCCTGAGCTCCAGCGGGATCGACTGCTCGTCCGCGAGGTTGAGCATCTCGAACTGGTTGAGCATCTCGTCGATGTCGCGGATCTTGTTGCGGCGCGCGTGGCGGGCCCGGATCTCGGCAGTCCAGTAGTCCTCGAGCTCCTCGATCCGCGTGCAGGTCTCCTGGATCATTTCGCTTGCACCACAATGAAGATTGACGTGCCCGACGACGCAGCGGCGTGCTGGACGGGAATGCTAGCACCGAGTTCTGAGAAGGTCAAGCATTGACATGAGGCGGTGGATGTGATCGGGAAAGCCGTGGAGGTGGCCGCGCTGGAGCGGGCAGGCCGCGACAGCTTTCCCGAGTTCAGCCTGCGGGTCCTCGCGTCGGCCACCAGCACCCAGGACGTGGTGCGGGCTGCGGTGCGTGCCGGCGCACCCCCGGGGTTCTGCTGCGTCGCGGATGCGCAGAGTTCTGGCCGGGGTCGTCAGCAGCGCGCCTGGGTGGCCCCGCCGGGGTCGTCCCTGCTCGCCTCCATCTCGGTGCGCGTGCGCCACCCGCGCCTCGGCGGGGTGTCGATCGCCGCCGGCCTGGCCCTGCGCGAAGCGGTGGAGGCCACCTCGGGGTGCGCCGGGCGCCTCAAGTGGCCCAACGACCTCATGGTGCAGGGCCGCAAGCTGGCAGGGATCCTCTCCGAGGTCGAGCCGGCCGCCCCCGGGGAGGGCACCGCGGTGGTGATCGGCATGGGGGTGAACCTGCGGGTGCCGTCCTTCCCGGCCGGTGTGCCGGGGATCAGCCTCCACGAGGTTGCCGAGGTGCCGCCCTCGCCGCTGGCGCTGCTGGCGGCGGTGCTGCCCGGGCTGGCCCGGCGACTCGACGCGCTGGAGGCGGCGGGCTTGGCCGCTCTGCGCGGCGAGTGGATGCAGCACGCAGCCGGGATCGGCGAGGTGGTGACCGCGGTGTCGGCCGCCGGCAGCGTCAGCGGGGTCGCCGAGGGGATCGACGACGACGGCGCGCTGCTCCTACGAGGCGACGCGGGGTCAGCGCGCGTGCTGGCAGGCGACGTGCACATCGTCGCCGGCGCCGGCTCCCAGCGGTGATCGCCTCACCCGAGTCGGGCTACGGCGAGGGGCTGGCAGAGGGAGATGTCGACGGGGATGGGCTCGCGAAGGTCGAGGCGCTCGGCGAGGCGGCGCCGGCCGTGACGGTGACCTGTCCGTTCATCCCGTCGTGGATGGTGCAGTGGTACGCGTACGTCCCCGGCACGGTGAACTCCACCTGCCAGGCCTCCCCGGGGCCGATCGAACCCGGAGAGGTCAGGTCACCGTTGGAGTTGAAGGTGACGTTGTGCGGGCTGCTGTCCGACGCCACGGTCCACTGGATCACCTGGCCGGTGGTCACCGAGATGGTGCCCGGGCTGAACTGGTTGGCGGACGTCCCGGTGACCTTCGCGGTCGGGGTGCCGAGACCGCTGGCCGCGGCCTTGCCGACCACCGGGCCACCACCGCCTGCGGCCACCTCGGGGGGACCGTTCCCACAGGCGGTGAGCGCGATGGCCAGCGCGACGGCGGCGGTGATCACGATGGAGCGCATCCTGGTCATGCCGAGGTGTCCCTCCTGACGCCTCCTGCACCCTCGGCCGCGTCTCTGCCGCAGGCCGCGGTGCATCCATGGAATGTTCCCCCAGATGGTAGGGGATGGCGCCGCCGGGGTGCCCCCCGGCGAGGTCATCCTGACGCGCCCTGGGCCTCCTCCTCGTCGCGCGCCGGGTCGCCGAACACCCGCCAGAAGACCATCACCACCGCGGCGAAGTAGATGAGGTTGCCGGCGCCGAACATCACCACCCCGGCGAACTGCTGGTCGACCACCGGGCTGAGACCCCACAGGCGCGGCGCACGCGCGTAGAAGTCATAGAAGGGATGCGGTGCCACCGTGAAGATGAGACCCAGGACCGTCGGCGGCACACCGGATGCGACCAGCATGGCGATCTTCGCGAACGTCCCCACCCAACGCCGCCGGTCGTCCCCGCGCATCGGGTCGATGATCGGCCACCAGAAGATGATCCCCACAGCGATGAAGCTGAGGTGCTCGACCACGTGGATGGGCTCGGTGGTGAGGGTGGCGTCGTAGAGAGCCGGGATGTGCCACACCAGCAGCACCCCGCTGAAGATCAGCGTCGCGGCCCACGGGTTGACGAGCAGCGCCCAGGCCCGGCGCCAGGGGCCGGGCGGGCCGGGGACCGGCGGTCGCAAGCCGACCACGCCGAGGATGCACAGTGGAGGCGCCACCATCATCAGGAGAAGGTGCTGGGCCATGTGCAGCGAGAAGAGGTACTGGTCGCCGCCGGTGTCGATGGGCGACTGCAGCGCGATCAGCCCCACCAGCACCCCGGCGCCGAAGAACCAGGGGCGCAGGCGGGGCGTCCCCACCCATGAGCTGACGTCGTCGGCGTCGCTCAACAGCCCGCGGCGCCAGGCGATCGCGTACGCCGCCACCAGCGCCGCCAGGCCGAGCAGGACGGTGGGCTCCCAGGACCAGTCCCCGAGCCCGAGGTGTGCGATCTCCACGACGGTTCAGCCTACTCGGCCCGCGGCGCTGGTTCGCGATGGGCCGGGGCGGGTGCGCTCAGTGGCCTTCGAGCGACTCGGGAAGGTCGTTGAACTCAGCGTGAGCGCCCCGATACCACGCCACCAGGCTGCCGATCAGCCAGACCAGGCCGATTCCCCAGATCACCGGGCCGAGCGGGCCGCGCACCTGGTCGATGAAGCCGATCAGTGTGGTCGCCAGCGCCAGCGCCACGCTGATCGGCACGAAGCTCGGTGGGGGCAGGTGGACCTCGGCGTGCTCACCGTGGCCCGCGTCAGCCTCGTGCGTGATCAGGTTCTCGTCGGCCACTCCGTTTCCTACTTCACCGCGTTGAGGTAGACAGCGGCCCAGACGAAGGTGACCCCGAGCAGCGCGAGCAGCACGATGAACATGGAGATGCCGCTGCGGATGTTCCTGCGGGCCAGCTTCTTGTCCACGTCCGGTCTCCCCTGTGGTCAGCCCACGACGCGGTCGACGGCCATGACCGCGAAGAGCAACGCCAAGTACAGCATCGAATAGTAGAAGACCCGCCGCGCCGCGCGTGCGGAGGGGTCGCGCACCGCCAGCACCGCGGTGAGCAGGAAGACGGCGTCGAGGAGCCCGGCGCCGGCCATGTAGACGTACCCGAACGAGCCCACCAGCACGGGCAGCACCGTCACCAGCACCAGGACCACCGTGTAGAGGAGGATCTGCCGCCGCGTCTCGCGCTCTCCGACGATCACCGGGAGCATCGGCACCGCGGCGTTCGCGTAGTCACGGCGGATCAGCAGCGCAAGCGCCCAGAAGTGCGGCGGCGTCCAGTAGAAGACCACCGCGAAGAGGAACAGGGCGGTGAGCGCGAAGCCTTCCCTGCACCGCCGCCCAGCCCACCAGCGGCGGGAAGGCGCCGGCGGCGCCGCCGACCACGATGTTCTGCATCGAGCTGCGCTTGAGCCACATGGTGTACACGAAGACGTAGAACAGCAGCCCGCCGATCGCCAGCACGGCGGCGAGCAGGTTGACGGCGATGGCGAGCAGCGCGAAGGCGAGCACCCCGAGCACCACGCCGAACGCCAGCGCGTTCCCCGGCTGGACGCGGCCCGCCGGGATGGGGCGCCCGCGGGTGCGCCCCATGCTGGCGTCGATGTCACGGTCGAACCAGCAGTTGATGGCATGCGCTCCACCGGCTGCGAGCCAGCCGCCCACCACCGTGGCGGCCACCAGCGCCGAGGACGGCCAGCCGCGCGCCGCCATCACCATCGCGAACACGGTGGTGATCTCGAGCAGGACCACGACGCGCGGCTTGGTCAGCGTGACGTAGTCGCGCACGGTCTGCGCGACGCGCGACGTGGCGCGCAGCGCGATCGGCTGGTCGACCCGAACGGCGACGCTCATGACGCGGCGACGCTCGCCGGCAGCGGTCGATCGACGCGGTTGCTGCCTCCGCCGGCTGCCACGGTGACCGCGGCGCCGCGGGTGATCACCGCCGCGATCACCACGCATGCCCACAGGCCGCTGGCCAGCGCGAGGTGGATGCCGCGGACCGCGGCCGGCAGGTGCTCGTCGACGAGCAGCGCGCCGGCGGCGACCTGGGCAACGATCAGCAGGGTGACGCTCAGCGTGGCGCGCCGCAGGGCGCGGTCGCCCGGTCGCGCGCGTCGCATCCTCATCATCGAGTAGCCCAGCAGCAGCACCACGACTCCGGCCACCAGCCGGTGCAGGAGGTTGATGTCGGCATAGCGCCCGGGCGAGAGCTGGAAGCCGTTGCCGCACAACGGCCAGCCCGCGCAGGCAGCGCCGGCTCCCTGGTCGACGACGAGAGCGCCGCTGAGCGCGAGGACGTAGGTGGCGACGACGGCGATGCCGGCGACGCGCACCGTCGCCAGCGACGGTCGCGGCCGCTCCGAGCCCGCCATCGCGGTGGTGACGGCGATCCACACCAGGGCGCCGAGCAGCAGGAGGGCGTTGGCGAGATGGATCATGATCACGCCGCTGGGAAGGTTGAACTCGACCGTGATCGCGCCCAACACGATCTGCGCGATGAACAGCACCACCACCACGGTGACCCCGTTGCGCAGCCAGCGCACGTGCCGGTACCGCGACCACACCACCACCGCCAGGGCGATGACCAGACCCGTGGAGACCGCCGCCACCCAGCGGTGGGTGAACTCGATCAGCGCCGTCTGCTCGAGCGGCGGCAGCAGGGAGCCGTGGCAGAGCGGCCACTGGTCCTTGTCACCGCAACCGAGCCCGCTGCCGCTGACGCGCACCACGCCACCCATGACGATGAGCAGGTACGTGGCCACGGCGGTCAGCGCCGACAGCCGCCGCAACGCGCGCGAGGGAGCCCAGGTCACGGAGTGGCTGACGCGGCCTGGCGCGCGCGGCGCATGTCACGGACCGGACGACCGCTCGAGACTGACGGGATGACGTCGAAGTTGTAGGCGGGGGGTGGCGACGACGTCGCCCACTCCAGGGTGTTCCCCTCCCACGGGTCGGCCGGGGCCGTCTTGGGAGAGCGCATCGTGACCACGAAGTTGATCAGGAACACCGTGACGCTGATGGCGATGATGAAGGCTCCGAACGTCTCCAGGGAGTTGAGGTCACCCCAGCCGCGGTTGTCCTCGTACGTGGCGATGCGCCGCGGCATGCCCAGCATCCCGAGGATGTGCATCGGCATGAAAGTGAGGTTGAGGCCCACGATCATCAGCCAGAACTGGAGCTTGCCCAGCCGCTCGCTGAGGAAGCGCCCGCTGACCTTGGGGAACCAGTAGTAGATGCCGGCGAAGACCCCGATCACGCTGCCACCGAAGAGCACGTAGTGGATGTGCCCGACGACCCAGTAGGTCCCGTGCAGGGTGCGGTCGACGGCGAGGCTGCCCAGGTACACACCGTCGATGCCGCCGATCAGGAACATCAGTAAGAACCCGGCGGAGTACAGCATGGGCGTGTCGTATCGAACGCTGCCACCCCACATGGTGGCCAGCCAGTTGAATATCTTGATCCCGGTCGGCACCCCGATGCAGAGCGTGGTGAACGCGAAGAACTCCTGCACCACCAACGGCAGGCCGGTCACGAACATGTGGTGCACGAAGACCACGAAGCCGAGCACAGCGATGGCGACCATCGACGCCGCCATCGCGCGGTAGCCGAAGATCGGCTTGCGCGAGAACACCGGGATGATCTCGCTGATGATCCCGAAAGCGGGCAGCACCATGATGTAGACGGCCGGGTGCGAGTAGAACCAGAAGATCAGCTGGTACAGCAGTGCATTGCCGCCGTGGTTGACGCTGAAGAACGTCGCGCCCACCTGGCGGTCGAGCAGCACCATCGAGAGCACGCCGGCGAGAAACGGCGAGGCGAGGACCACGAGAGCCTGGGTGACCTCCGTCGCCCACACGAACAGGGGGAGTCGTGACCAGGTCATCCCGGGGGCGCGCATGTTGTGGATGGTCACCAGGAAGTTGACACCGCCCAGCATCGAGCTCACGCCGAGGAGATGGAGACCGACGATCCACAGGTCCTGGCCGACCTGCGGTGAGTACGCCCGCTCGGTGAGCGGCACGTAACCGGTCCAGCCCGCTGCCCCGGTACCGCCGAACAGGAAGCCTGAGTACATCACCAGGCCGCCGAGCGGGATCAGCCAGAACGACAGGGCGTTGACCCGCGGAAACGCCATGTCCCTGGCGCCGATCATCAGCGGCACGAAGTAGTTGCCGAAGCCGGCCAGGACCGGGATGATCCACAGGAAGATCATCGTCGTCCCGTGCATGGTGAAGATCTCGTTGTACTGCGCGGGCGTGAGGAACTTGTTCTGCGGCTCGGCCAGCTGGATGCGCACCAGCAGGGCCATGACCCCGCCCACCAAGAAGAAGAAGAAGGTGGTGTAGAGGTACATGATCGCGATCTTCTTGTGGTCGACCGTGGTGATCCAGCCGAGCACTCCGCGGCTCTTGTCCCACCGCGCGGCGAAACGGGCCCGCGGCACCGGCGCGCTGATCGCCGCCATCAGTCATGTCCCCCGTGAGTGTGGAGCTGGTCGTGGACGTTGGACGTGTCGCGGTGGTCGGGAGGAGGGTTGATGATCATTTCGATGTCTGCTGCAGCATCCACTGGTCGAACTGGGCGCGCGACTCCGAGACCACCTCGAGCAACATGGTGGCGTGCCCGGTGCCGCACAGCTCGGTGCACTGGCCGTAGTAGTGGCCGGTCCGGGCCTGCAGCCACATGTGGTTGGTCTGCCCGGGCAGCGCGTTGATCTGACCCGCCAGGGAGGGGACGTAGAAGCTGTGGTTGACCCCGCATCCCTGGTCGGAGATGGCGTCGGCCAGGCTCTCGCCTGTCGACAGCTTCTGGCGCAGCGTCGTCGCCGCCTGCGCGGTGGCCCCGTTGGCACCGCTGATGTTCGGCCTGATGACGCAGGGCGGGTCGGTGGACACCACCTGCAGGTCGACCGCCGTGTCGGCAGGCACGTACAGGGTGGTGAAGCTCTGGACGTCGTTGCCGGTGCTGTTGTGCTGCCCCGTGTAATCGAACGTCCAGCTGAACTGCTGTCCGATCACGGTGACCTGCATGACCGGGTTGGCCGCTGTGCTCGCCGGAGCGTCGTTGATGAAGCCCATCTGTGACACCGTCAGGCCGAACAACGACATGAACACAACCAGGGGCACCGCGGTCCAGAACAGCTCGAGGCGGGTGTTGCCGTGGAACTGGACCGGTTCGTCGTCGTCGTGCTTGCGGCGGAATCGGACCATGCTGTACACCAGCATCGCCGCGGTGAACACGCCGAGCACCAGGGAGGCGATCAGCACCCAGTTGAAGACGAACTTCATGCTGTCGGCGACCGGCCCGCCCGGGTGGTACGGCGAGGTGTCGACGATGGTCGTGGCGAGTGGGTTCACCTGGACCGGCTCTCCGAATCCCATCCGTTGGCGGCAACAAGGCGAGGCGCCGTCGCGGCGGACGGCGGAACGTCCGGCCGGGCCCGGCGGGCGCCCGGGGCCAGGCTGGGGGGCATGATCGCACAGGCGTCGCAGGGGCGGCAAACCGCTGCGCCGGTCATTTCTGCCACGGCTTGGTGTGGGTGCGAATCTGGCTCTTCACCAGCTCGGTGATCTCGACGTTGGTGAGCGCAGCGGCATCCCACTCGCCACGGTTGCCAGGCGGCTTGGCGGGATCGGGGAGCGGTTCGCCGAGGGCGCCGGTCGCCCGGGGGCGCATCCGCTTGATGACGTCGCGCAGGCCCACTCAGCGCCTCACAGGTGGAAGTACCGCAGCTTCGGAGACGGTTCGCCTGACAGGGTGATCTCCCGCGCCCCGGCGGTCGCGTCGACCACCGCGCTCCCCCAGATGAAGAGGCCGTACACGAGCAGCCCGATGAACACGAAGATCGCGATCATCCCGAAGATCATCGCCAGGAGCAGCCGGCCGTCGGCGATCCACTGGCGTCCCAGTGCGCTGCCGCCGAGGAAGAACAGCACGTCGGCCCCGAGGCACCCGACCGCCCACATGAAGTAGTAGCGGGCCTTGCGCGGCTGGCCGTTGTACAGCTGGCCGGCGCCAGGGAGCACGGAGAGCGCGGCCGCGATCCGCCAGTCCCGGTGGCGCGCGCTGGCCACTGCGCTCAACCCCACCTCGTTCAGCGGGTGAAGAATGACCGGTAGCAGTAGTACGCGGCCAGCACCAGCGTGGCGAACGCCCAGATGCTGACGAAGATGACGTCGCCCCAGCCGGCGTCCCCGGGGTCGAGGTCGGCGAGCATGGCGTGCATGGGACTGAACATGGTCTCAGTGCGACTTGAAGTTCTCGAGGAAGTGCTCCCCGAGGACGATGATCACGCAGAGGCCGATGAGCACGGCGAACATGACCAGCGTCCCGAGGATGTCGCGGGCGAGGGTTCGGCGTCTCATCACTCGGCCACCTCCCTACGGCAGGGTGGTGTAGTTCTCCCAGTGGCGGATGAACTGGATGAGGGTCTGGATCTGGTTCTCGCTGAGGATCCGGCTGCCGGGCTTCTGCTTGTCACGGGTGGGGTCGTAGGTGAAGTCCGAGGCGACGGATCCCCAGTTCGGCATGATGCTGCCGATGTGCTCGAAGTCGGTGAAGCCGTACTCGATGCACCGGTAGTAGTAGTCCTCGTTGAAATACCCGAGGCGGTCCTGGTTGTTGAGCGGCGGCCCCTTGCCACCCTCGCCCTGCACTCCGTGGCAGGTGACGCAGTACTTGTAGTAGAGCTGCGCGCCGGCGGTGAAGTCGTACTCGGGGTTGCTGATCAGGTTCTGGTGCGCGTCCGTCTCGCTCAGCGCCAGTCGCCCCCCGTTGTGGCACACGATGCAGCCCACCTGGTCGATGCCCACCTTCTGCAGCGCGGGGTTGGTCTGGCTCGAGTTCAGCGTCGCGGGTGCGACGGACAGGGGCAGCGGACCCGGCAGGGTGGTGGTCTGGGTCACCGCGTAGCCCTGCTTGGCGTTGGTGGTGGCGCCGGTGACCGAGTACGGGAGGAAGCCGGTGCCGGTGGCGCCGTACTGCGTGTAGTCCATGGCGGGCGCGTATCCCTTGCCGGTGGCGCTGGGGACGCTGACCCCGTTGGCGATGTACGCCGGGTGCACCAGCGTGAAGTGGTCCTGCGCGGCCACCGCCTGCGCGTTCGGCTGGTACTTCATGAAGTCCTGCACCAGCCGCTGCGCGGCGAGCTCGGGTCCGATGGTGCCGATGTCGGGGACGTGGCATGAGATGCAGCGCTCGACGCGGAACGTGTCGCCACGCTTGGCGTCGGGGAAGGACGGGAAGATCTGCTGCACCTGGATGTTGAAGCCGGTGTCGTTGTAGTCCGACTGGTACTGCTGCTGGATGGCCAGGTAGTCACGATCCTGGCTGTCGCGGATCGCCGCGATGCCGACCAGCGCGATCAGCAACGCTGACAGGATCACGAACAGCCACCTGCTCATACCGCGGGCTTGACCCCGGGATGGCCGAGGATGCGCGTCCAGTCCCAGTTGAACGCCAGCCCTCGGAAGAACACGCCGATGACCACGAAGGACACGGCCAGGCAGAGGTAGATGGTGAACAGGCCGATCGCCACCTTGCGGTCCTGCGGGCGCCGGCTCGGGTTGCGATCAAGGTACGGGGTCAGCAGCATGAAGATGATCACGAAGCTCGGGAACGCCACCCCGGCCATGACCGGCGGGAAGCGCTCGAGGAGCTCCTGCAGCCCGAGGAAGTACCACGGCGCCTTGGCCGGGTTGGGGGTGATCGCGGTGTTGGCCCGCTGCAGCAGCGGCGCGTTGACCTGGATCGAGATGGCGAGCAGGAAGATGAACGCCGCCAGGCCGGCGAGGAACTCCTTCCAGACCAGCGCCGGGAAGGTGACCACCGTCTCCTCCTCCTCGCGGCGCCGCACCACCAGGGGCATGGAGGCGAGCTCGGGACCGGTGCCGCGCGGACGGGGGGCGCGCACCCCGGTGGTGGCGGCGCGGGCGACCGGGACCGCCGCCTCGTCGCCCGACGCGCCTGGGTTGTCGCCGACGACCGTCGCCATCGCTACAGGCCTCCCGTGAACCCGTCTTTGCGGACGCGCCAGAAGTGTATGACCATCAGGATGAACCCGATGAGGGGCAGGGCGACGACGTGTAAGACATAGAAGCGTATGAGCGCTCCCTGGCCGACGTTGCGGCCACCGAGCAGCAGGTAGCGGGTGTAGGGACCGGCGATGGGCGCGTACTTGGCCATGTTGGTTCCGACGGTGATCGCCCAGACCGCCAGCTGGTCCCAGGGCAGCAGGTACCCCGAGAACGACAGCAGCAGGGTGGTCAGCAGCAAGAACGTTCCGATCGCCCAGTTGAACTCACGAGGCGGCTTGTAGGCGCCCTGGTAGAACACCCGCGCCATGTGCAGCCAGACGGTGATCACCATGCCGTGCGCCGCCCAGCGATGCAGGTTGCGGATGACGAGCCCGAACGTGGCGACGAACTGCAGGTCCTTGATGTTCTGGTAGGCCTGGTCGACCGACGGGATGTAATAGAACATCAGGAACAGTCCGCTGATGGTCAGCAGGATGAACAGGAAGAAGGAGAGGCCGCCGAGACAGAGCGTGTAGCTGACCCGGATCGCCGACTTCTTGACGCGCACCGGGTGGATGTGCAGGAAGAAGTTGGTGAGCGCGGTGCGGGCCGCCACCTTGTCGGTGGTGGGCAGGCCGTGGCGGAAGATCGACCCCCAGACCTGGGCGGCGAACGCGCGCAGCGGGTTGCCCTCGGTGGGACGGGCGCTCACCGCACCTCCTCCATCGCTCCGCTCTCTCCCATGGTCGCGCTCACACCCCGACCGTCTGCCCGTTGCTCTTGCCGGTCTTCGGATCCAGCCTCCACTTGGGGACGCTGGTGTCGCCGGCCTGACGGTACACGGTGATGGAGGCTCGGTTCACGACGAAGTGGCTGTCGGGGGTGACCTGGATGTCGACCCAGTCCATCGGGCGCGGCGCCGGCCCGTAGAAGTTGGTCGAGTTCGATGTAGTAGCGGCTGCCGTGGCAGGGGCATGCCCAGCCGTTGCGGGTCGAGATCGCCCCACCCTCGGCGTTGTAGTGCCTGGCGACCGTGTCCGAGCTGTCGGTGACCCCGGTGCCGCTGGTGACGTCGCTGACGTAGTTGGGCGTGCACCCCAGGTGCGTGCACACCAGGTACACCGCATAGATGCCGGTGGTGTCGAGGACCACCGTCACCCGGTTGGCGGTGTCGGAGATGACGTTGATCTTCAGGGTGCCGCCGCCGGTGAGGTCCGAGACAGTGAAGCCCGTCTTGAACTCCGGGGGGGACTCCAGGGTGGCCGCCGGGAACATGAACTTGAGCAGCTCGATGCCACCGAAGAGGGTGGCGCCGAGCGCACCGACCGACCCCACCAGGAGCAGGAACTGCCGGCGGGTCGTCTCGACCCGCGAGCGCATCTTGCCGCGTGGCGTGTCGTACGGGTTCAGCGCCATGAGAGCCTCAAGACGGGGAGAACGGCGACGGACGCGATTCTAGCGGCGGGTCGAACGCAGGCCGCGGTCACACGAAGGGGTTGTTCGACGGCGGCGTGATGATGTTGGCGAAGACGATTGTGGAGATCATGATCACCACGAAGGCCACGATGATGACCAGGCACCCGAAGTCGGAACGGAGGGCGAGGATGAAGCGTTCGACCATTTCTTCCCAGGACAGCCGACCTCGGACGCGACGGCGCACAGGATAAGCGACGGCCGAGCCGACCTGCGCTTGACGGGTTCGGGCACAACGCGTCGCCCGCTGCTACCGTCATCGCGCCATGAGCGACTGGCGCACCCTCGAGATCTATTCGACCTTCATCCAGGTCACCGGGGAGATGGAGATCGTCCGGCCCGACCGGGTCAGTGACGCCGTCAACCGCTTCGGTGACTTCCTGCACCTGCGCAACGGCAGGGCGGAGCCGCTGTCGGTCAGCTACCCGATCCTCAGCCGCACCGAGCCGGTGGTCACCGTGGCCAAGGCAGGGCTGGTGCTGATCTGTCCGCTCGACGACGCCGGCGACGGCAACCCGGCGCTGTGGCGCGAGAAGGTCGCGCACCCCGCGTCGATCAACACCCAGGCGTTCTCGATGGTCGGCGACGTCCACGTCGAGCCGCGGCACACCCTGCAGGACCACCTCGAACGGTTCCCCGGCGACTTCATCCCGGTGACCAACGTGTCGGCGCTGTGGGTGACGGCGATCAGCTCGGGGACCCACGCGGTGCAGCGCCAGTTCGCGCTGCTCAACCCGGCGGCCATCCTGAGCTTCTCGCTCAGATAGGGGCGAGGCAGATCCTCGCCCCTCATCAGATCGAAGTGAATTCGACCTGATTCACCCCACTCCTCGGCGCGCCTCGCGCGCCGCTGTCGCATTCGCGACGGATCTGGTAGAAGCGGCAAGCCGTGGGTGGGGCGGCATCACTCCGGGAGCAGACCTCGCCGGCGCTTCGGAGCTAACCCGGCTGCGCCGGGTGGATCTCCTCGCTGCTCGGAAATGCTCCCTCCGCGATGCCGCCCCACCCACTCAGGTGGTACCAGTGACAGGCGACGGACGTTCGTCAGATCACCAGCGTCTGGCGGGCGGCTCGCTTGCGGCGGGCGGTCTCGAGCGCGCCGATGAGCAGGCACATCACCGCCACGCCCGCGAAGCCGATGCCGATGAACACCTTGACCGTGCGAGTCCCGACCGCGAGAAATGTGCCGCTGTCGTCGAGGAAGGCCTTCTCGGCAGGCGCGGCCCAGACCGTCGTGATGAATGACATCACCACCCAGAGCGCGGCGATGAAGTACCAGATCGCCGCGGGGTTGGGGTTGCCGGAGCGAGGGCGTGACGCGAAGTAGAAAGCCGCCAGGCACACCGCCTCGAGCCCCACGTAGCCGTTGAACAGGATGAAGGAGAACCAGAAGCTCAGCTGCTGTGCACCGGTCAGCCCGGCGAAGCCGTTGATCGCGAATGCGCTTCCAGAATCGGCGAGCACGTGCATTGCGGGCAAAGATACAACGAAGCCCGCGGCCGGCGGTGGCCGCACCAGCACCGCCGGCCAGCCCCGTAACGACCCGCAGCCGGGTAGGCTTGTGCCCAGACGATGCCCACCGCCCCCTTCTCCCACGCCACCATCGACACGGCGACGGGCGGGACGGCCACCCCGGTGGCCCAGATCCTCTCCCTCGGCGCGTACCTTCCCGACGGCGTGCTCACCAACGCCGACATGGAGTTGATGGTCGAGACCTCCGACTCCTGGATAGTCGAGCGCACCGGGATCCGCGAGCGGCGCCGCGTCGCCTCGGGACAGACCGTCGCCGCCATGGGCGCGCGGGCGGCGGTCGAGGCCCTGGCCGCGGCGGGCAACCCGGTGCCGGACGCGATCATCGTGGCCACCTGCAGCGCGGAGAGCCGGTTGCCGTCGACCGCGTGCCGCATCCAGCAGCGCCTCGGGCTGGTCGGGATGCCGGCCTTCGACATCAATGCGGCGTGCACGGGCTTCGTGTACGCGCTCGCCCTCGCGGACTCGATGATCCGCAGCCACACCCTCGGCAACGTCCTGGTGGTCGCCAGCGAGGCGCTCACCCCGATGGTCGACTACACCGACCGCTCGACATGCGTGCTCTTCGGTGACGGCGCGGCAGCGGCCGTGGTCGGCAGCGGTGGCGGCGACGGCGGGATCCGCGCGGTGCGCTGGGCGGCCGACGGTGGCGACGCCGACCTCATCTACTACGGCGCGCGCGAGGACGACGCTGACGGGCCGACCGCGATCCGGATGTCCGGCCGGGGTACGTTCCGCACCGCTGTCGAGCGGCTCAGCGAGGCGGCGACGCAGCTCTGCGCGGACGCCGGCTGGAGCTCGGACGAGGTGGATTGGTTCATCCCGCACCAGGCGAACCTGCGCATCATCGAGGCCACCGCCAAGCGGCTCGGTGTTTCCATGGACCGCGTGATCCTCAACGTCGAGCGGGTGGGCAACACCAGCGCCGCCTCCATCCCCCTCGCCATCCACGAGGCCGCCGCCGCAGGCCGCCTCGTGGCCGGCCAGAAGATCATCAGCGTCGCGTTCGGCAGCGGCGTCACGTGGGGCGGCGTGGCCCTGGAATGGACCGGCAGCCCCTCCCGGTGATGGGAGGGCGCGATGCCGCCCGTCCCCTCGCCGCTCCCGGCCCCAGGCTTCGACCGGTCGCCCCGGCGGGTACCGTCGAGTGCCTGGGATGCGGGCGTCGCTTCGTGGAGGCCCGCTTCGAGAAGCACCTGCGGGTCTGCCCCGACTGCGGCCGGCACGCGGTCGTCCCTGCCCTCAACCGCGCCCATCAGCTGGCCGACGCCGGGACTCTCGACGTCATCCGCATGGACATCGACGACCGCGACCCGCTCGGCTTCGACGACGGGGTCCCCTACCCGTCTCGTGTCGCCGAGGCGCGTGAGCGCACCGGGCTGGAGGAAACCTTCGTCATCGCGCGAGCCGCCCTCGGAGGCGTGCCGGTGGTGCTGGCGTGCATGGACTTCGGCTTCCTCGGCGGATCGTTGGGCAGCGCCGCGGGCGAGCAGTTCGCTCGCGCCTGCGACCTCGCCGTCGCCGAGCGGCGCGCCCTGATCGCGGTCTGCACGTCCGGCGGGGCGCGCATGCAGGAGGGGATCGCCTCGCTCGCCCAGATGGCGCGTTGCTCGGCCGGCGTGCTGGCGGTGGCGCGGGCACAACTCCCTTACATCTCGGTGCTCGCCGACCCGTGCTTCGGCGGCGTGACCGCGTCCTTCGCCGTGCAGGCCGACGTCATCCTTGCCGAGCCCCACGCCCGCATCGGCTTCGCCGGCGGACGGGTGATCGAGCAGGCCAGCCACGACCGCCTGCCCGAGGGCTTCCAGACGTCGGAGTTCCTTCTGGCCCATGGCATGGTCGACGCGGTGATCGAGCGGCGCGCGCTGCGCGACACCGTCGAGCGGCTGCTGATCGGATTCTCGGCGCTGCGATGACGGTCACCACCGAGACCGCCGAGCGCGAGCGCGTCGCCTTCGCGGCGGTCGAGCTGGCCCGCAACCCCGGGCGCCCGCGCGCGCTGCAGGTGATCGCCGGCGCATTCACGGAGTGGACCGAGCTGCGCGGCGACCGCCTCTTCGGCGACGACCGCGCCGTGGTGGGCGGTCCCGCGCAACTCGGCGACCGCTGGGTGATGGTGATCGGCCAGGAGAAGGGCACCGACGCGATCAGCCGCGCCGTGCACAACTTCGGCATGCCGCACCCCGAGGGATATCGCAAGGCCCAGCGGCTGATGCGCACCGCGGAGAAGTTCGGCATGCCGGTGGTGTGCCTGGTCGACACGCCCGCGGCCCACGCCGGCGTCGGCGCGGAGGAGCGCGGCCAGGCATGGGCGATCGCCGAGTCGCTCATCACCATGCTCGAGCTGCGTGTCCCGGTGGTGAGCGCGGTGCTCAGCGAGGGTGGCTCGGGCGGCGCGCTCGCGCTGGCTCTCGCCGACCGCGTGCTGGCCTTCGAGAACGCCGTGTACACGGTGGCCCCGCCGGAGACCTGCGCGGCGATCCTGTACCGGGACGCCGGTCAGCGCGGCCGCGCCGCCGCGGCGCTGCGACCGGGGGTCGCAACCGCGCACGGGATCGGGCTCATCGACGAGCTCATCCCCGAGCCGTCGCCTGGCGCGCACGCCCACGCGTACCTCTGCATCGCGGCGCTGCGCGGAGCACTGGTACGCCACCTCGACGAGCTGTGCGCCAAGCCGGTCGACGTGCTGCTCGAGGAGCGCACCGCCCGGTACCGCCGCGCCGGCGACTGACGCGGCCGCCCTAGGCAACTAACCCCGCATTCGTCGGCGCAGGCGACTTCATGTCGCCGGAGCCGACACCGCTGAGCTGGGGGGTGCCCGAGGGGGAACGCAGTTCCCCCTTCGCTTTTACGCCGCGAGCTCGACGCCGCCCGCGCCGCCGGCCGCACGCTCAGGACGCTTCAGGAAGAACGCTGGGACGATCCCGAGCGCCGACAGGATGGCGATGAGCACGAACGTGCGGTCGAAGGCGTCGCTGAAGACGCCGCCCGCGTAGGCGTGGTCGAAGCTGTCGAGCACCACGTTGCCTGTGCTGGGCTGGGTGCTGCCCGCGCTCTCCTGCGCTGACGAGGCGGCGATTCCCTGTTGCAGGATGCCGCAGTACTGCTGCGCGGTGAGAGCCGGCTTGTGCAGGGCGTTGGCGGCAGCGACGACGACGGTCTCCGGCGGCGCGCACGACGTCTGCTTGGCGGCCGTCGTGAACTGCGCGGCGAGCACAGTGACCAGGATGGCGATGCCAACCGAGGACGAGACCCTCTGGAACGTGTTGGTGATGCTCGAGGCGCGCGACGTGTACCGACGTGGCACGCGCGCCATCGCCGCCGACATCGTCGGCATCATCGCGAAGCCCATCGCGAAACCACGCAGCATCAGCGCGCTCACTACGAGCCAGTTCGATGAGTCGTAGTGGATCTGCGCGAGCACGACGCTTCCGATGGTGAGCAGCACCATCCCGCTCGCCACCACCCACTTGGGGCCGATCCTGTCGGTGAGGTACCCGCCCAGAGGCATCGACACCGCGGCCATCGCGGCCTGGGGCAACAGCAGCAGGCCGGTCTCGATGGCGTCGTAGCCGTGCACCTCCTGCAGGTACAGGGGAAGCAGCAGCATCGTGCCGAACATGGCGGTGACCACGAGGAAGCTGAGCGCCATGGCCCACGAGAAGGTGCGGTCGCGGAAGAGCGACAGCTGCAGCAGCGGTTCGCGGGCATGGAGCTGGCGTACGATGAACGCGCCCATCAGCACGGCGCTGGCGACCAGCAGCGAGACCACCAGCGGCGACGACCAGCCCAGTGCGGTGCTGCGGTCGACCGCGTACATCAGCGCCAGGATGGCGGGCACACCGGTGATGAGCCCGAGCACGTCCAGCCGCAGCCCGGCGGTGCGGTGCAACTCGCGCAGGAAGCGCGACGCGGCGATGAACCCGACGACACCAATGGGCACGTTCACGTAGAAGATGAGCCGCCAGGTGAAGTCCTGCACGAAGAAGCCACCCAGCACGGGACCGACCGCGGGTGCGATCAGCATGGGCACGCCGAAGATCCCCATCACCCTGCCCATGTTCTGAGGACCGACGGCCTGCAGGATGATGGTCATGCCGATCGGCATCAGCATCCCGCCGCCCACTCCCTGGATGACGCGGAAGAAGATCAGCTCGCCGAGGTTCTGCGAGACCCCGCACAGCATCGACGCCACCGTGAACATCACGATGGTGATCAGGTAGAGGCGCTTGGTTCCCCAGCGGTCGGTCGCCCAGCCGGTGAGCGGGATCACCGCACCCTGGGCGAGCAGGTAGCCGGTCACCACCCATGCGATGTCGGTGTAGCTGCCGGCGTGGAGGTCGTGCTGCAGGGTCGGGATCGCGATGTTGACGATCGTCGAGTCGAGGATCGTCATGATCGTGCCGGTCAGCACGACCGCGAGCGCGACCCACTTGTAGTCGAAGCGTCCCACCCTGGTGTGGGTGACGCTCACCTCGTCCTGGGCGGGGGGACGTGGCGCGACGACGGTCTCGGACATCCCGGTCACGATACCCCGTCGGCGTTCACCCAAGTCCAACCCGCGTGGTGCGACGGTCAGCCGGCGGACCGCTCCTCCGAGAGCGCGACCCGATGGCCTGCCTTGATGCGGCGCATGTCAGCGTCGGCGTGCTGGAGGAGACCGCCCACGTCGTCGGCGTCGTCCGGGAAGATCGCGACCCCGCACGAGATGGTCACCCCGGCCTGGGTCAGGTCGGGATCCTCACGCACGCGCAGCTCGAATGAGCTGCTGATGCGCAACCCGACGGCAGACGCCTCGGCGTGGTCCGCGCCGGGGAGGACGCAGACGAACTCGTCGCCGCCGTAGCGCGCGGCCGAGTCCTCGCGGCGCAGCGAGTCGTGGAACACCTGCGCGAGGATGGTCAGCACCCGGTCTCCGGCGGCGTGGCCGTACGTGTCGTTGACAGCCTTGAACCGGTCGAGGTCGCAGAACACCACCCCCAGTGGGGTGGTGCGCCGGCGGGCGCGCGCCACCTCCTGGTCCAGCGTGCGGGTGAGCTGGCGGTGGTTGGCGAGTCCGGTGATGCTGTCGAGGTGGGCCTGGTCGAGCTCGCGCTCGTAGCGGCGGGCGCGCTCGATGGCTCGCGCCGCCTCGCCGGCGAGCGCGGACACAACCGGTGTGTCCTCCTCGCTCCACACCAGCTCCTGGCGATGCGAGGTGAGCACGTACACGCCGATCACCTCGTCGTCGATGATCAGCGGGGCCCCGATGGCGCACAGCGTGACTCCACGGCGCAGGTTGGCCAGCTGCTCGCGCAGCTGCTCGCCGAGGTTCGACTGCGCCATGTTGACGTCGTACGCCGTCGGCCACAACAGCGGACGGCTGGCGGAGAAGATCCGCCCCGCCAGCCCCTCGCCCGGCGCCATGGTGAAGTCGAGGTTGTCGCCGTCGAGCGTGCCGACGCCCGTCGGGCCCGAGGTAGAGCGGCAGGGGACGGAGCCGGTCGGCGCCGGTGTCGTACAGGAGCACGGCCGCGTGGGTGGCCAGCGGGTACAACTCCCGGCTCGTCTCCAGCACCGCGCGAGTGACCCCGAGCACGTCGATGGCGGTGCCGACCCGTTCGGCCGTTGCGGCGTGCGCCGAGTTGCGCAGCTTGTCAGAGGCGGCGGTGGCGCCGGCGGCCTTGGCTGGGCGAGGACGACCAGCTGCAACGCGGTGATGAAGGCCAGCGCGAAGAGAAGGGTGGGGACGTCGTTCTTCAGCCACACCAGCCACACCGACGCGAATGCGCCGTCGACGAGCACCGTGGCGGCGAGCAGGGCCCTGGCCGGCGCGTGCCGGCGCGCTGAGGTGGACCGCGGTGAAAGAGGAACGGCGGCGACGTCCGAGCTGGTCGAGGTGGCCGGCGGCCAGCGCGACCATGAGCCCGGCGATCACCGCGCCGATCAGCGCGCGGACGGACCACGGCCAGGTCGCCGTCCATCCAGTCGTGGCCACTCAGCCTCAGTACGGCCACGCGCGAAGACGGCGCAGACCGACGCCGAGGGCCAGCTCGCCGGCCCAGTGCGCGCGCGGGAGAGACAGCGTCAGCAGGCGCACCAGGACGGCCGCCAGTATCAGCGCGGCAGCGAATCCCGCGGCGCGGCGCGACGCAGCCGAACCTCGTCCCACGATTTCCCCTGTGGCTTCCCTGCCGCGATTGCGGCATTCAACGGAGGCCTATCTTTGCAGACGCGGGGCGGCCGCACACCTTCTGTTACCAACTCGCGCGCGACCCGCTTGTGGGCTGCTCCGTGGCGTGCTAGCGTTGCGCAGACGAACTGACGTTCGCCGTCCGCCCGACCGTCACGCCCCACGCATGAGCACAAGTCTTCTCCACATCGCCGACCTGCACCTCGACCGCGCCTTCGCCGGCATGGGCTGCCAGGGCGAGCTGGCCATCCGCCGGCGGCTCGGGCTGCGGGACGCCCTGCGTCGCGCCGGCCGGACCGCGGCCGAGCGGGGCTGCGTGGCGGTGACCATCGGCGGCGACCTCTACGAGCACGACCGCGCCGGGGCCGACACCGCCCTCTTCCTGGTCGAGACATTCGCGTCGTGGGCGCCGATGGAGGTGCTGGTGGCGCCCGGCAACCACGACGCGCTGCTGGCAGGCTCGATCTACAGCCGCACCGAATGGCCGGCCAACGTGCACATCTTCGACACAGCGGAGCTGCGGCCCCACCGGCTGGCGGGCGGGATCACCGTCTGGGGGCTGGCTCACCTCGAACCGGCGTGGCAGGGGGACCCCCTCGCCTGCGACCGGCCTGGCGGCGGTGACGTCAACCTTGCGCTCTTCCACGGCGCCGAGCTCGGCTCACGCCCCGACGGCAAGTCCATCCACGGCCCCTTCCACGCCTGCCGACATGCGCGAGCGCGGCTTCGCCGCGGCGCTCTGCGGCCACTACCACCGGCGCCGCATCGACGAGGCATCGCGGCTGCTCTACCCGGGCAGCCCCGAGCCGCTCACCTTCGACGAGTCCGAGCCGCGCGGCCCGGTGATCGTGACCGTCGACGGCCGAGGGCGGTGGCGTACGAGGCGGTCGACGACAACCGCTGGACCGCGCGCACCGCGATCGCCGACGTGTCCGGGGCGCGCAGCCTGGCCGACGTGGTCGATGCAAGCGGCGCGGCCGCCGCGCTGGCCTGCGCCGGGCTCGACCCGGAGCGGACCATGCTGCGCCTCGACCTGGTCGGGGAGATCGACCAGGCGGTGTCCACCGACAGCTTCACCGTGGAGACCTCGGTGCGGGACGGATGCGGGGCCGCGGGCGTCCGCGTCCGCGACCTCACCAGCCCGGCGCTGAGCGTCGCGGCCATCGCCGGCGACGCCAGCGTGCGCGGAGCCTTCGCTCGTGCGGTCGCCGCGGCGGCCGAGGCGGCGGACGAGGCGCAGCGCGAGGTCCTCGACGACGCGCTCCGCTACGGCCTGCAGGCCCTCGGCGGCGCCGAGATCGGGCTCCGATGAGGCTGGAACGGCTGGAGATCGGCGGGTTCGGCCGCCTGCGCGACGTCGAGATCGACTTCCATCCGCGCCTGACCGTGCTGCTCGGGGAGAACGAGTCGGGCAAGTCGACCGTCCATCGCGCGCTGCGCGCCGCGCTGTACGGTCTCGACGTGGGCGGTCCCGGGCGGCCCACCGAGCGCAGCGATTGGGCGCGCTGGACACCGTGGATCGGCGCGGCGAGTACTCGCTGGTGCTCACCTACGAGCTCGCCGGCGGCCGCCGGCTGCGCGTCGCCCGGCGCCTCGAGCAGCGCGAGCACACCTGCCAGGTGCACGAGATCGGCGGGGGCGACGTCACCGCCGAGGTGCGGGTCGGGCGCGCGGTGGCTCCCGGACAGGTGCATCTCGGCATCGACGAGGCGGTGTTCTGCGCCAGCGCCTGTGTCGGCGAGGACGGGCTCCGTCTCGGCGCCGGCGACAGCCCCGGCGGCGCGCGCCGGCGAGGTGCAGGAGGCGATCGAGCGGCTCGCGGATTCCGGGGAGGAGACCACCGCCACGCAGGCGCTCGCCGCCATCGCCGAGGCGGTCGCGCGGGTGGGTTCGGAGCGCCGCTCGGCGAGCCCCTGGGCCGGGCGGTCGAACCGGCTCCGCCAGCTCGACGTCCAGGTCGACGACGCGCGCCGCCGGCTGCGGTCGCTGGCCGCCGAGGAGGAGCGACTGCGGGCGCTCGAGGTCGAGGCGCAGCGCGCCGAGGAGCGCCGTGCCGGCGCCGAGCGCAGCTGGCTGCTCGGCCGCCTCGCCGCCATCGCCGCCCAGCGCGCCGACGATGGAGGCGACCGACGCCGAGATGGCCCAGGTGGCCGCGGAGATCGAGGGCACCGCGCACCTCGCCGGCTTCCCGCTGGACGGGGAGGACCGCATCGCCGCTGCTGGCCGCCGAGGTGCAGGAGACGCAGCGCGGCGCCGACGAGGCCGCAGGCCCGTGCTGACGCCGCCGCGCCGCAGCTCGCCGAGATGCGGCGGCGCCGGCGCCGAGATCGGCGCCGGCCTGCGCGCCCTCGGCCGGACGGTTGCCGTCGATGCCGAGGTCATCGCCGAGGCCGCGGCCCTGGACCGGGCGCTCACCGAGACGCTTGCCGGACGTCGTCGCAGCGACGAGCTCGCCGCGGCGGCGGGCCGGCGCGAGGCGCTCCGTCGCGAGATCGCCGCCACGGGCATCGCCGGGACCAGCGCCGCCGGCGTGGAGGCGGCCATCGAGCTGGTCGGCACGGCCAGGGGCGGGCGCTCGAGCCGCGCCGCCAAGCTGGTCGCCACCGTCGCGCTGCTCGCGGGCGCGGTCACCGCCGCCGTCGCCGCGGCGTCGAACCACACGCATGGCGGCGCTGATCGCCGGCGGCGTGGCGCTGCTGGCGACGCTCGTCGGTGCTGGCGGTCGACCGGCTCGTCGCGGGCGACGCCGAGCATGCGCGCCGGCGTCTTGCCCGGCTGTGCCCCGGGGCTGCGCTCGACGCCGAGGGGCTCGAGCGCCTGGCCGAGCGGTTGCCGCAGCTGCGCGCGCTCCACACCGAGCTGCAGCGCGAGGAGCTGCGCATCGAGACACTGGCCGAGGAGGTTGACGACCGCCGAGCTCCGGCTCGGCGAGCTCGCCGTGCAGGCCGGTGCGCTCGCGGTGCAGGTGCGAGCTCAGCCTGCCAAAGTCCAAGCACGCACAGCGCAGCGCCGAGGAGGCGGTGCGAACGGTGCTCGCCGCTCTGGCAGGGGCGGCAGGCATCGAGCGGCGGCGCGAGGAGCTCTCCGGCGAGGACGCCGTGCTCGAGCAGCGCGAGGTGGACCTCGACCGGCTCGCAGCCGAGGCGAAGGAACGCGCCCGCGCGGCCGCGTCGTCGCTGGCCCGGCTGCGCCGTCTGCTGGAGCTCGCAGGCGTGGAGCCGTCTCTCGCGGTCACCGAGGCGATCGCGGCCTTCCGCTCCGGCTGCGCGGGCCGCCGGCGTCACGACCTCGCGATGCGCCGCCTTGCCGAGCTGCGCCGGCACGCCGCCTCGGGTGCCGACATCACCGCGCTCAACCGGCTCGCCACCGACCTCGAGGCCAGGCTGGCCGCGCGAGGAGGTGACCCGGCGGACGTGGCGGTCACCGAGCCGCTCGACCACTCGCGCCTCCAGGACCTGGAGACGGAGGCCGAGCACGCCAGGCAGGGGGCGGTCGCCGCGTCGACGGCTGCGGCATCGCTGCGCGCCCGACTTGGCGAGATGCGCGGCGGCGCCTCCACCCTGGCCGACCTCGAGGACGAGCGCGCAGCCTGCCTGGCGGCGCGCGACCGCGGCCTGCACCAGCTGGCGGCGCTGCGCGCGGCGGCCGAGCTCATCGAGGAGGCCACCAAGCGCATCCACCGCGACCTCGCCCCGCGCCTGGCCGGCTCGGTCGCCGAGCGGCTCGCGCTGCTCACCGAGGGGCGCTACTCGGCCGTCAACGTCGACACGGCGCACTTCGAGGTGTCGCTGCTCGGTCGCGACCGGCCCGACCTCGTGCCGCTCGAGCTCCTCTCGCACGGCACACGCGACCAGGTGTCACTGCTGCTGCGCCTGGCGCTCGCCGAGGTGCTCAGCGACGCCGGCGAGGAGGTGCCGTTGCTGCTCGACGAGCCACTGCTCAGCGCCGACCCGCAGCGCCGTGCCACCGCGCTGCGCTTCCTCTGGAACCTCTCCGCGACCAACCAGGTGGTGCTGAGCACGTCCGACCCCGCGATGGTCGACGCCCTGGAGGAGGTGTGCGACGGCGAGGCGCCGACGGTGCTGACCATGCCGTCAGCCACCGCGACGATCGAGACCACGGGACGCGCCACCAAGCGAGTGCGCGTCCTGTAGGGCTAGAGGAGGGCGGCGATCCGCGCCAGCCCCTCGAGCTCCCCGGCGTCGTCGCTGAACAACGGGATGCGCGCCGCCTCGACCGACCCGAGCCGCTCCAGGTGGCTCAGCTGCCGGGCGTCGCGCTCGGCGATGGCGTGGAACTGCAGCCAGCGCTCCCCGATGGCGCGCAGGGAGTCGCGCGAGACGCGGTGTCCGAGGCGCTGGCCGAGCCATGCGGCCAGCCGGTCGTCGTCAGCGAGCGCGGAGGCCGTCGCCAGCGCGGTGCGGTCGCGCAGGGAGTCCGGGAGGGTGCGGTTCACCACCACGCCGCGCAGCGGCATGCGGTACTCGCGCAGCCGCGAGCAGAAGAACTCCGCCTCCGCGAACGGCGCCGGCTCCAGGGTGGTCACCACCACGAAGCCGACCTGCGGGCTGCGCAGCAGCTTGTACACGGCACGGGCGCGCTGTTGCACACCTCCATAGATCTTCTGGAGGTCCGCGACGAACTCCGCGACCTCGCTGAGCACGTCCGCTCCGAGCAGCCTGTCGGCCATGCGCAGGAACGGCGCGGCGGCCACGTTGACGGCGCGGAACCCGAACAGGGTGGGCCCCGAGAGCCAGCTGAGCAGCTTGGCGCCGACGAAGTCAGTGAGCCGGTTGGGCGCCTCGAGGAAGTCGAGCGCGTTGCGCGACGGCGGGGTGTCGATGATCAGCGTGTCGTACTCGCCGGCCTCGTGGAGCTCGTAGAGCGCCTCCATGGCCATGTACTCGTGCGAACCGATGAAGGAGTCGCTGATGCCCTTGTAGAAGCGGTTGTTGAGGATGCGCTGCGCGTCCCGGCGCGTCGGCGCCATGCGCACCACCATGCGGTCGAACGTCGATTTCATGTCAAGCATGGCAGCAACCAGCTCACCCTCGACCTCGATGCCGGCCCGTCGTAGCCGCGCCCTCGACACCTTCACCGGCTCGGTCCCGATCTCGCGAAGGCCCAGCGCCGTGGCGAGCCGCCGCGCCGGGTCGACGGTGAGCACGAGGACGCGGCGGTCGCTGCGCTGGGCGAGGGCGAGGCCGAGCGCGGCGCTGACGGTGGTCTTGCCGACTCCGCCGCTGCCGCAGCAGATGATCACCTCGAGGTTCTCGAGACGGCTCACCAGGGTGTCGGCGCCGGGCGCGGGGTCAGCGCCGGCGCGGACCGCGCTCACGACGCCACCTCGCTGCGCTCGCGCAGCGCCGCCGCCACCGCTCGGCTGGTGGCCAGCCCGGTTCGCAGCGCCAAGAGGGGAACGTCGATGACGGGTACGCCGATCTCCGGCGGAGGTGGCGCGCCTGCGCGTCGGCAGCCCGGTACAGCCGGTCGGCGAGCTCGAGGTCGGCCCCGATGTGGGCCACGCCGGGAACCTTGGCGCGGACGTCGGCGTCGGCCGTGGCGATGTCGGCGAGCACCCGCCGCGCCGCGGCCGGCAGCGGTTCCGGGGGCATCCGGTTGAGCACGCACAGCCCGACGTGGACAGTGCGCTGCTTGGCGATGTCGCGGTTGAGCTCGATCGTCTCCACCACCGGCATCTCCTCGGGAAGCGCGGTGAGCACCGCCGCGGTGCGCCGGGCGTCGGAGATCACCGAGTTCGATCCACTCGATCTGGCTGCGGATGAGGCCGCCGCGCACCAGCTCGAGCATGCTGCGCGCCGCGCTCAGCTGGGCGAGGACGTGGCCGCTGGCGCTGCAGTCGACGACGATCAGGTCCCACACCGGCGCGCCGGCGTCGTCGCGCCGCCGTTCCTCGAAGGCGATCTTGCCGGTCACCAGCATGTCGCGGGGACCGGGGACGGCGGTGGCGATGAAGTCGAACACGCGCGAGAGCGGGGTCATGCGCGCCAGGCGCGGCACCTTGAAGTAGAGCCGCAGGTACTCCTGGAACGACTCCTCCGCGTGCAGTGCGAGGAACGCTGACACCCGGTTGCACGACCTCGGCCTTGAAGCTCGCCCCCTTGGAGCCGAGCGCCGCGGAGAGGTCGCCCTTGGGCGTCGACCTCGACGCCGAGTACCTCCTTGCCGCGCCGGGCGGCGAGGAGGCAGATGGCGGCTGAGACGGTTGTCTTGCCGGTTCCACCCTTGCCCGCGACGAAGATGATGCGCCGGTCGAGCAGCTCGTCGAGGCTCCGGCCGCTGAGCGTGAGGCGGACTTCCTAGCCGGCAGGGCGCGCCGCCTCGAGCACTTCGGCGGCGTGGCCACCCGCCTTGACAGCGCGCCACTCCCGTTCGACGGTGCCGCGTCGCCGACCAGGAAGGTGCTTCGCTGGACCCCCTTGTAGGTGCGCCCGTACATCGACTTGTCGACCCACAGGTCCCAGCCCCTCGATGAGAACGTGGTCCGGGTCGCTGATCAGCGGGATGCCGAGGTTGCACTTGGCGGCGAATCGCTCGTGGCTGCGCGGGGAATCCGGCGACACGCCGTAGATGTCCACGCCGGCTGCGCGGAAGTCGTCGACGAGCGCAGTGAACTCCCGGCCTTCGATGGTGCAGCCCGGGGTGTCGTCCTTGGGATAGAAGTAGAGGACTGTGCGCTTACCGATGAGGTCGTCGCGACGCAGCCGGCCGCCCCCGCCCAGCTCGAGGTCGAACTCCGGCACGGCTGTGGGGGCGTCCATCGAAGTCACCTCTTTATCGGCCGGCGGCACCGACAGCCAGTCTAGTGTCGAGGTCGTTCGCGACGGCGGCGCAGCCGGTGCTGCCTATACTCGGCGGCCGATGGGGACCCGCACTAATAGCCCAGGTCGCAGGTCCGGTTCCAAGGTCTCGCAACGCGAACGAGCCGCCGCGCTGGTGCCGGAACTGATCGTGCGTCCACCCCGCCCGCGCAGGCGCGGCGCACGGTCACCGGCCTGCTTCTGCGCTTCATCTCGTGCGGGGTTTTGGCGCTGTGCTTCGGCATCGCCTGGCGCTTCACCCTGGCGCCCGCGGTCATCGCGCCCGGCTCGGCGTTCGCCGGCATCTTCATCCTGCTCACCGGCTTCATCGTCGGCGGCATCCTCTGGTACCTGCGCGACGCGCGCCACCGCCGCCGCGACCCCGACTCCGTCAGCGATGAGCGCCTCGTCTTCTCGTTCATCGTGTTCGCGGTGGTGCCGTTCGGCGTGCTGATGCTGATCGGCGCCGTCTGGTTGCTGGCGCTGCTGATCGGGGCCGCCTGATGGGATCTGCGCGGGTCAGTTGAGCGCGGCGCGGAGGCGGGAGGCAACCTCCTCGACGGCGGCGCGGTCGCCCGCGTCCGGCGGCGCGTTCTCGAGGTAGTGGCGCAGGTCGGCGAGGGCCGCGCCGTTGTGCCCCGTCCGCCACAGCAGCAGCCCGCGGTCGCGGCGTTCGGTCGCCTCCTCCGGGAACAGCGCGACGCAACGGTCGGCGGCGCGGACCGCCATGTCCCACCGCTCCAGCGACGAGTAGCAACCACGAAGGTTGCGCGACATCCGCGCCAGCATCAGCCGTGCGGTGGCGGGGAGAAGCCACACCGGTTGCAGCACGCCGGGATCGGCGCCGGTGGCGGCAGCCACGAGACGCTGGGCGGCGGGTTCGTCGAGCACCTCGCCGTCGGCGGGCTCGGCGAGCACGCCGTCGACGCGCACGCCGAAATGACCGGGCAGACCGATGCCCTCGACGGTGAGCCCGGCGCGCCGGCCCACGGCCATCCACAGCACCGCGCAGCTGATCGGGATGCCGGCGCCGCGCTGCAGCACCAGGTGCAGGTAGTGGGCACGCGGGTCGCCGCCGCCCGAACGGCGCAGCCCGACGCGCTCGCGGAACAGCGCGTGGGTGACGCCGATGGCATCGGAGCCTCGCGCGCCGTCGAGCCGCTCGCTCAGGTCGGCGGCCAGGGTGTCGATGGCGGTGAGGGCCGCCTCGACGTCGACGTCCGCGCAGTCCTCCGCGGCCAGCCACAGCGCACCCTCGGCGATGTCGCCATGGGGGTCGCCCGCACAGGCCAGCAGTGCTTGGCGGGGGTCCACTTCCATGGGGGGCAATGATGCGCCGCCTGCCCCGTGGGCGCGCAAGGCCGCGGGGGGAGCCGAGCAAGCGTTGCTAGACTGGCTCGATGCTCCTGGAGGAGATCGCCGGACCAGAGGACCTGAGATCGCTCGGAAGCTCCGATCTCGAACGCCTCTGCACGGAGATCCGTGAACGACTGGTCAGCGCCGTGGCTCGCACGGGCGGCCACCTCGGACCCAACCTCGGCGTCGTCGAGCTCACCGTCGCGATGCACCGCGTCTTCGACTCGCCGCGCGACCGCATCGTGTTCGACACCGGCCACCAGGCCTACGTGCACAAGATGCTCACCGGCCGGGCGGATCGCTTCGAGACCCTGCGCCAGCACGGCGGGATGAGCGGGTACCCGTCGCGCAGCGAGTCCGAGCACGACATCGTCGAGAACTCACACGCCTCGACCGGGCTGAGCTACGGGCTCGCCCTGGCCACCGCGCGCGAGCTGCGCGGCGAGGGCGGCAAGGTGATCTGCGTCATCGGCGACGGGGCCCTGACCGGTGGGATGGCATACGAGGCGCTCAACAACATCGGCCAGCGGCAACCCGAGCTGATCATCATCCTCAACGACAACGGCCGCTCCTACGCGCCGACAGTGGGTGGCATCGCCGAGAACCTCGGCCAGCTGCGCCTGTCACCGAAGTACGAGCGCGCCAAGGGCGCCGCCGGGCAGACGCTGCGACAGCTGCCGGTCTTCGGCGAGTCCGCGTACGGCGCCGCCAAGCGGATGAAGGACTCCCTGAAGCAGCTGGTCAGCCCCATCTCGATCTTCGAGACGCTCGGGCTCAAGTACGGCGGACCCATCGACGGCCACGACATCCGCGCGCTGGAGAAGGCGATGCGCGACGCGTCAGCCTTCAAGGGACCGGTGGTGATCCACGTGGTCACCGACAAGGGACACGGCTACGCGCCCGCGGTCGGTGACGAGGTCGACAAGTTCCACGGGGTGTCGAGCTTCGACGCCACCAGCGGCACCTTCTCGATCAAGCCGGCGGCGTGGACGGACGTGTTCGGCGAGGCGCTGCTCGAGGCCGCGGAGGCGGACAACCGGATCGTCGCGATCACCGCCGCGATGGCGTCGTCGACCGGCTGCTGCCATTCGCGGAACGTTTCCCCGAGCGTTTCTTCGACGTCGGCATCGCCGAGCAGCACGCGGTCACCTTCGCCGCCGGGCTGGCGATGCAAGGGCTGCGCCCGGTGGTGTGCATCTACTCGACGTTCCTGCAGCGCGCGTTCGACCAGGTGACGTGCGACGTCGCCCTGCACAAGCTGCCGGTCACCTTCGTGCTCGACCGCGCCGGCATCACCGGCGACGACGGCGCCTCGCACCACGGCATGCTCGACCTCGCATACCTGCGCCTGGTGCCGGGGATGACGGTCAGCGCGCCGAGCTCACCGGACGAGCTCCGCCGGCTGTTCGCGACCGCGATCGCACACGACGGGCCGTTTGCGATCCGGTACCCGCGTGGCAGCGCGCCATTCGCGGGGTCGGTGCCGTTGCGTCCGCTCGAGATCGGCCGCATGTCGGTGTTGCGCGAGGGCTCCGACGTCGCGCTCATCGCGGTGGGGAAGATGGTCGGGGTGGCCGGCGACGCCGCGGAAACGCTGCAGGGTGAGGGCATCACGTGCACGGTGGTCGACGCCCGCTTCGTCAAGCCGCTCGACACCAACATCCCCGCTCTCGCCGCGCGCCATCGCGCCGTGCTCACCATCGAGGACGGCACCACGGTCGGCGGCTTCGGCGACGCGGTGCTCGAGGCGCTGGCGCAGGCCGGCGTGTCGCTGCCGACGCGACGGCTCGGGCTGCCCGACAGCTTCATCGAGCATGGCGCGCAGCCGTTGCTGCTGCACAAGTTCGGGCTCGACGCCGACGGTGTCGCCGAGGCGGCGCGCGACCTTTTGCGCACCAACCGGCCCAGCGTCCTCGCGGGGTAGGTTCGCCGGCGCGGCTGCCTACGGCTGGGCGCGCGCCGACCGTAGCGCGGTGGGATTAGCATCCGTGCGTGACCAACTCGGCTCCCGACCTACCGGTGCGGCCAGGGCCTCGACCGCGTACGACCGCAACCAACCCACACACGCAACTCGATCAGCAGCCCACTGACAGCGGGGTACGGGAACGGCTGCGCGCTGAGCTGTCGCGTCTGCCCGACGTGGTGTGGCAACCGAGCGGAATCTCGGTGCCCGGGGCTGTGGCACTGTGCCTTGCAGGCGACTCCGTTGCGGGGCCGCCCGAGGCTTTCATGATCGGGCGCGAGTTCGCGCACCTGCACCCCGATCCTGATTTCAGTTTGCACCTCATGGTTCCTGTCGATCGCGCCGACGAGCTGATCGCTGCCGGTTGGGCGGAGCCACATCCCGCGGTGCTCATGGGCCTGCTGCCGCGCACGGGCATCATGGTGTACGCGCCGCGAGACGACGATGAGGCGGCTGTGGTGACCCGCATCGTCGCTGAGTTGCTTGCGTTTGCGCGCGGTGGAGCGATGTAGCGTCCGGCGGACAACTGGCGGACAAAGCCTTGCAGCACATGGGTTTTCCGGGCTTGTTGCCTTGTGCTGCGAACATGCGTTCGCTACAATCATGGGTGGCATGGTTGCTCAGCTCAGCGCTTCGTCGAATCCCCTGGCAGTCGCCGTTGACTCGCCGGGTCTCCGAGTTCATCGACGGCTTGCCGGACAGTGCGCTCGGTGAGGACCTCGTCGACATCCGCCGCCAGATCGACCGCCTCGAGGGCGAGTTCCTGCGCCGCCTCCACCGCTTCGACACCAGCCACGGGGCGCTCGCCGACGGGGCGGCGAGCACGGTGTCGTGGCTGCGCGCCCGTTGCGGGGTCACCGCCAAGATCGCGGCGCACCGGGTGGGCATGGCGCGGGTGCTCGCTGACCTGCCCAAGGCCACCGAGGCGCTCTGCGCCGGTCGCGCCCCGTTCGCCAACGTCTCGCTGATCGCCTGGCTGGCGGACGCCATGGGCACAGACAACGTCCGGGCCGTCGAGGGCACGCTGGTCACCGCGGCCGAGCAGCTCGACACCGGGCGGATGGGCTACCTCGCCCGGGTCACCCGGATGCGGCTCGACGCCGAGGGAGCGCTCGACGAGGACACCCGCAACCACGACCGGCGCTGGTTCGCGTGTGACCAGACCTACGGCGGAGTGTTCATCCTGCGCGGTGAGCTCGACGCCGAGGGTGGGGCGATCCTCAAGACCGCCATCGACGCGCTCTCCGCTCCTTCAGGTCCCGAGGACCCGCGGAACGGGTCGCAGCGGCGCGCGGACGCGCTCGTCGACCTCGCCTCGCATCAACTGCAGAGCGGCGACATGGCCACCATCCACGGCCAGCGGCCCCACCTGACCCTCACCGCGGGCATCGACACGCTCCGGCGTCGGCCCGGCGCCGACCCCGCCGAGCTGAGCGGGATCGGGCCGTTGCACGCGGAGACGGCGCGGCGGATCGCCTGTGACTCCGTGTGTACCGAGGTCACGGTCGCGGCCTCCTCGGAGACGACGCCCATCGGCGCGCTGCCCGCGGACGTCACCCCGCTGTCGGTGGGCAGGGCCACGCGCACCATCCCGCCACACATCCGCACCGCCCTGTGCGTGCGCGACAAGGGCTGCCGCTTCCCAGGCTGCGACCGTCCGCCGGAGTGGACTGACGGCCATCACATCGACCACTGGGCAGACCTCGGCCCGACCGAGGTGCGGAACCTGGTTCTCCTCTGCCGCCGCCATCACCGGTTCGTCCACGAGAAGCGCTGGCAGGTGCGCATCGATGAGCAGGGAGTCCCCGTCATCACGCCGCCGCCGTGAGGTGGGTGACTCGGGGGTGCGCGGGTGCCTGGCGAGACTACTGAAGCGCGGCTAGCAGCGGACCTCGGGCGGTGGCCGGGGTGACGTCGTCGAGGACGATGTCCGTGCATCCAACCCACTGCGCCGTCGTGCGCAGCGCCTCAGCCATGGCGCCCACCGCCCGCGGCTCGACCGAGAGCTTGCGCACGCGCAACACAGTGCCGTCGCGCTTGGGATCGACCCGGCCCGCCAGGCGCCCGCCGGCCAGCAGCGGCATGACGAAGTAGCCGTGCTCGCGTTTGACGGCTGGCGTGTAGGCCTCGAGCCGGTGCCGAAAACCGAAGAGGCGCTCGGTGCGCGGCCGGTGCCAGATGAGCGAGTCGAACGGCGACAGGAGCACCGGCCGGTGGCGGGTGCGCTGCGACTCGCCGCTCAGCGCGTCGGGATGCGCCCAGGCCGGGCGGTTCCAGCCGCTGACCTCGCCGGGACCAAGCCGGCGGCCTCAGCCGCCGGGCGCATTGCGGCAACCGGCATCCGGAAGTAATCCGCCAGGTCGTCGTCTGTTGCCACTCCCATGTGCGCCGCGGCCAGCGCCGCAAGCCGGGCGAAACAGGCCGCGTCATCGAGATCGATTGCGAGCAGCTCTGCCGGTAGCGTTGTCTCGGCGGGCCGGTACACGCGCCGGAACCCGCGGCGCTCGGTGCAGATCACCTCACCGCGGGCCAGCAGCTGCTCGACCGTCTCCTTGACGGGGCTCCACGCCCACCACCCCGCTGTGATGCGCGCGCCGCCGAGGTCGGCGATGGTGGCCGTGCCTATGTCCCGCACCCGGGCGAGGACCTCGCGTTGCTCTGCGGTGCGCGGGTAGCGGGCCAGGTAGTGGCGCCGGCGCCACGCGAACAGTGGCCAGAGCTCAATGGGATCACGCACGCCGCGTGCGCCCAGTACTCGAAGGTGCGACCCGTCCTCCACCACGCGCGGCTCAGGTCGGCTCGCGTGACGGGACCCAGCCGCGAGAACGCCACCAGCTCGTGCGACCGCGCCACCACCGAGATCGTGTCGATCTGTATCGCGCTGAGCTGCCGCAGCAACCGCAGCGGATCGCGATGACGGCGTCCAGTGAGGCCCTGCGCGGCGATGGCCAGCGCGCGCGCGTCGCCGTTGCTCATCTCCTGGACCACCGGCGCACTCTGCCAGACGGACGAATGGCGGTACCGTGGATGGATGGACGAAGCCGGCGCCACACCGCGAGCTCTGCCGCTCGACGATCTCAGGACACTGCTCGAAGAGAAGCGGGCGGAACTCCTCACCAGGATCGAGCAGTTCGGCGCCAGCGATCCCGCGGAGACCTCCAACCTCAACTTCGGCAAGCGCATCGGCGACGGCACGACGTACGCGGTCGAGCGCATGACCGGCGCCTACCAGGCGCGCACGCTGTACGAGACCGTCAAGGAGATCGACCAGGCACTGGAGCGGATCGACGACGGCTCGTACGGCCGCTGCGCTCGCTGCGGGGAACCGATACCGGCGGGCAGGCTGGAGGTGCTGCCGTGGGCGGACCTCTGCGTCCCGTGCAGTGGCCGCCCTGGGCGCTGAGGCTAGCGCGCCCCTTTCGCGGTGTAGGTGCCTCGCCGCCTGGTGATGTGCGCCAGGTGCGCTGCAGGCTTGCGCGGCTCGGTCTCAGTTGTTTCCACAGCAGTGCTTGGCGCGAGCATGGCGACGATGGCGCCGACCCAGTCCGCGGCGTCGTCGGTCTGCCCCTCCGCCGTGGAGGGGTCGACGAGGCCGCCGTAGGACATCACTGCAGGTGGATCGAGCAGATCGATCGGAGTTGCCATGGCTTGGCGCTCCATGTGTGCATTTGCTGGATCACCACCCACCCTAGGGACGGCCCAGCCGTAGATGCAAGCCGACCGCACGCGTCAAAGGCCGCAGGGCGGGGCGAGACGACGCTTGCCCCGCCCCTCCCTCACTCACGCGTCGTAATACAAGAAGAACTCGTATGGGTGCGGCCGCAGCGCAATCGGGTCGACCTCACTCTCTCGCTTGTACGCGATATACGTGTCGATGAGGTCCTGCGTGAAGACGCCTCCGCGGAGCAGGAACTCCTGGTCGCTCTCGAGCGCGTCGAGCACCTCGGACAGCGAACCCGGCAGGTCGCGCACGCGCTCCGCCTCGCGCCCCTCGAGCTCGTACAGGTCGGCGTCGACCGGCACCGGTGGCTCGATCTTGTTCTGGATGCCGTCCAGGCCGGCCATCAGCATCGCGGAGAACGCGAGGTACGGGTTGCACATCGGGTCCGGCGAGCGGAACTCGAGGCGGCGCGCGGCCGGCTTGTCGCTGTACGTCGGGATGCGCACACAGGCGCTGCGGTTGCGCGCGCTGTACGCGAGCTTGATCGGCGCCTCATACCCGGGCACCAAGCGGCGGTAGCTGTTGGTGGTGGGAGCGGCGAAGGCGAGCACCGCCGGCGCGTGCTTGAGCAGGCCGCCGATGTAGAAGCGCGCCGTGTCGCTGAGCAGCGCATAGCCCTCGGCGTCGTAGAACAGCGGCGAGTCGCCGTTCCACAGCGACTGGTGCGTGTGCATGCCGCTGCCGTTGTCACCGAAGAGCGGCTTGGGCATGAACGTGGCCGTGAAGCCTTCGCGGTTGCACACGCTCTTGACGATGTACTTGTACTGCAGCACCTTGTCGGCCATCGACACCAGCGTGTCGAAGCGCATGTCGATCTCGGCTTGGCCGGCGGTGCCGACCTCGTGGTGGTGCACCTCGATGTCGATGCCGGAATCGATCATCGCCAGCACGATGCGGCTGCGGAGGTCCTGCTGCTTGTCGACCGGCGGCACCGGGAAGTATCCGCTCTTCAGCTTGGGACGGTAGCCGAGGTTGGCGGTGCCGTTCTTGCCCGTGTTCCAGACGCCCTCGTCGGAGTCGATGAAGTAGTAGCCCTCGTGGGTGTTCTGGTCGTAGCGGATCGAGTTGAAGATGTAGAACTCCGCCTCGGGTCCCCAGTACGACGTGTCGGCGATGCCCGACTGGCGCAGGTACTCCTCGGCCTTGCGTGCGACGTAGCGCGGGTCACGGCTGTAGGGCTTGCGCGTGAGCGGGTCGGCGATGTCACAGACGACGATGAGCGTCGGCACCTCGAGGACCGGGTCGAGGAAGGTGCGCGACGGATCCGGGAAGAGCAGCATGTCGCTCTCGTGGATCTTCTGGAAGCCGCGGATGCTCGAGCCGTCGAAGCCGATGCCGTCTGCGAACACCAACTCGGTCAGCTCCCCGACCGGCACGCTGAAGTGCTGCCACGTGCCGGGGAGATCGGTGAAGCGGAAGTCCACCATCTTCACGCCAAGCTCCTTGGCGCGATGAATGACCTGCTGGGGGGTTGGCGATGAGACCGCAGTCGGGGACATCGTGGGCTGCACCTCTCCTGTGAACATTGCGGCTACCAACTCGTCGATCGCCATGCGCTCCTCCTACGGTGCTCGGCTCATGGCCACGCTGGGCGTGGACCGCAGGCGTGGCCGGGATTGTCGTGCTTCAGGCTATCGCTCGGGCTGCCGACCCACTATGGGCACCACACCCGAGGCAGGCCGCTCAGCCCTTGTGTGCGGCGCACAAAGACAGCGCCCGGCGTCGCCGGCTCGGCCTCCGGTCAGGCCGGCGGCTTGATCCCGTCGACCTGCTCGCGGGCGGCCGACTTGTCCTTGAAGTAGATCTTGTTGATCAGGGTGAAGGGCACCTGGGGGGCTGGGACGTCCTCCTCGGCGTAGATGGCGTCCACGGGGCAGGGGTCGACGCAGGCGCCGCAGTCGATGCACTCATCGGGGTCGATGAACACCATGCGGTCCTCGTCCACCTCGTGGATGCAGTCCACAGGGCAGACCTCGATGCAGGACTTGTCCTTGAGATCGATGCAGGTCTCGGTGACAACGTAGGTCATGGGCGACCAAGTCTAGCCGCTGCGGTCATTAGCCCGATCTAAGGCGAAAGGAATCTGCTCCCCCGTCGGCGCAGGCGACTTCCCGTCGCCGGAGCCGACACCGCTGAATCGGGGGAGCCCGAGGGGGGAACAAAGTTCCCCCTTCGGTCCTAGTGCCCCCACCGCTCCGGTTCGAGGTGGCGGACGATGGCGTCGCCCCGCTCCCCGTTGCGGATCCGGACGGCGTCGTCGACGGGGATCACGAAGATCTTGCCGTCGCCGACCTCGCCGGTGGTGGCGGCACCGCTGATCGCTTTGACCACGGCCTCGACCAGGCTCTCGCCCACCACGGTCTCGACCTTGATCTTGCGCTGCAGCGAGATGTTCGCCTTGGCTCCGCGGTACGTCTCCGTGTAGCCGCGCTGGGCACCGCAGCCCATCACCTCGGTGACGGTGAGCCCGGACGCGCCGAGCTCATCCATCGCGTCCTGCACGGCCTGCAGCTTCTCCGGCCGGATGACCGCCTCGACCTTCTTCACGAGGGCACTCCATCTGGTTCCTGCGCGTGTTCTGGTGCCTGGGCACGTTCTGCAGTGGTGGTTGGCACCAGCGCCCCCACCAGCCGGCGTGCGGGCTCGCTGACCGCGTCCGGGTGAATATACGCGCCGCCCGGCACCGGCATGAACTGCTCCGGGTAGCCCCACATGCCGTGCTCGCTGATGTCGAGGCCGTCGATCTCGTGGCGCTCGCTGACACGCAGCCCGACGGTCTTCTTGATGATCCAGAAGAGGCCGAAGCTGAGGGTGAAGACGGTGACGAACGCCGCGCCGACCGCCGCCGCCTGCGCGCCGAGCTGCTTGAAGCTGCCGGTGTAGAACAGGCCGCCCTGGCCCACCCCGTTGAAGGTGGCGAGCTGCGGGTCGGTGAAGAGGCCGCAGGACAGCGTGCCCCAGATGCCGGCCAGGCCATGGGCGCTGAGCGCGCCGACCGGGTCGTCGATCCACTTGTCGATGGCGATGACCCCGAAGACCACGATCACGCCGGCGACGGCGCCGATGATGATCGCCGCCCAGGGCTGCACGTACCCGCTCGGGGCGGTGATGGCGACCAGCGCCGCGATGGCGCCGTTGCCGATCATGCCGACGTCGAGGGAGCGCTGCAGCCGGTAGATGGTGGCCATCGCCGCGAGCGCGCCCGCCGCTGCCGCCAGGTTGGTGGTGATGACCACGTCGGCGAAGTGGAGGTTGGTGGCGTTCAGCGTCGAGCCCGGGTTGAAGCCGAACCAGCCGAACCAGAGGATGATCACGCCCAGCTGGGCCAGCGGCATGTTGTGGCCGGGTATGGCGTTCGGCTTCCCGTCACGAGAGTACTTGCCGATGCGGGCGCCGAGCAGGAGAAGTCCCGCGAAGCCCGCCGTCGCGCCGGTGAGGTGGACGACTGTCGACCCCGCGAAGTCCTGTGCCCCCAGGGTCGTCATCAGCCAGCCCCCACCGAACAGCCAGTGGCTGATCAGCGGGTAGATGAAGCCCGCGAATGGGATGGCGAACAGGATGTAGACGATGAACTTGGTGCGCTCCAGCATGGTGCCCCAGACGATCGCCAGCGACACCGCACAGAAGACGAACTCGAAGAAGAACTTCGCCGCGGCCGGCGCGGTGGAGGCCGCCAGCGCCGGGAGCGGCATGGTCGAGCCGGGGTGGAAGGAGGGCGCGAACCCGGTGAAGCCGATCAGGCTGTTGGTGAAGCCGGTGGCCGCTCCGAACGCGAAGGCGAAGCCGCAGATCCAGTACACGATCGAGCTGATGCTCAGGTTCACGATCACCTTGGCGACGACCGTGCCCACGTTCTTCATGCGGGTGAAGCCCACCTCGAGCATCGCGAAGCCGGCCTGCATGAACAGGACGAAGCACGCCGCCACGATGACCCACACCGTGTCCGCGGCGACGCCGGCCGCCGCTGTCGCCGTTGTGTCGGCTGCATGAACCGTCAGCGGCAGAGTTCCCAGCGCGACGGCGCCGGCGATCGCGATTCTGATGCGGGTTCGTCGGTGCAACGGCGTACTCCTTGCGTTCTTGGTCGCGTCGCCCAAAGCGTAGGAAGCGACCGAGTGCACCTTCGATGGGCGTCCCAGCACAAATTCAGCGCCGGTTGTTTGTGCGTGCGGCCCAAGGCCGCTGGGTCTGGAGCGTCAGCGACGTGCGGCGGCCGGGCTCGGGGCCGCGGCTGGCAGGACCTCACGGATGCGCAGGCAGAGATGCAGGTTGAGCCGGGTGGCCGCGTCGTCCAGGCGCAGGCCCCCGATCTCCTCGATGCGGCGCAGACGGTACAGCACGGTGTTGCGGTGCAGGTGCAGGCGCTGGGCGGTGTCGGTCGGCGAACCGTGGCAGCTGAAGAAGGCGTCGAGGGTGTCCATCAACCCCGACCCGGTGCGGTCGTCGTAGGCGATGACCGGCCCGGCGGTCTCGCGGTAGAAGTCCTCGAGCTCGGAGTGCTGGGTCATCGCCACCAGGAGGCGGTGCAACCCGAGGTCGGCGAACGCGGCGACGGCGCGGGGGGACTGCAGGCGGGCGCTGATCCGCAGAGCGTGTTCCGCCTCGCGATGTGACTGGCGCACGCCCTGCGGACCGCTGCGAGAGCGACCGATGCCCACGATCACCTCGTCGCGCAGCGCGGCGGAGGAGTCCGCGCGCAGGGTCTCGGCGATCCCCAGCACGCGTCCATCCGTGTCGCCGCCGTCGGGCACCAGCACGCACACCGTGCCCTCGTGGGCGGTCAGCAGCGAACCCGGCGCGCTCCTCGCCACGCAGCGGCGCACTGCCACAGTCAGCGTGTCGAGCGCCGCGGTCCCTGAGTTGGGGCCGCGGACCACGATGACGCTGAACGGCTCGCCGACGTCGAAGCCGAGGCGGTGGGCGCGCTCGCTGGCACCGGCGTCGGAGCCGTAGGAGCCCTGGACCAGCGCCGCGACCAGCTCGCCCTCGAGATCGTCGCGCGCGCGCAGCACCGCGCGTTCGCGATCGAGCTCGATCGCGCATGCCGACGCGCCGCGCGCCACGGCGACGCGCTCGAGCTGGCCGAGCTGGTGCTCCTCGCCGATCAGCGAGACGAACCCGTGCACGCCGTCTCTCCCCGGGATGGGCGCGACCAGCCGCGTGCGCCCGCGCGGCAGGCTGAACTCGTTGACGGGCGGGTCGGCGGCGGGCACCGTCTGGCCGGCCACCCAGCGCAGCAACTCCTCGCCGTTGCCGAGCGCCTCGCGCACGCTGCTCGGCAGGTCGCCGGAGACGCTGCGCAGCTTTCCTGCGCCGTCGTTCCAGGCCGCCGCCCGCCCGGTCACCTCACCGAGGCGAGCGACGATCTCGTCCGTTCCCGACCCACCCAGCGCGAGCTGCATCAGCTCCATCTGGAGGAGCTGTGCCTGCTCGTGGAGGAAGGTGCGCTGCTCGACGATGTGGCGGACCACCGCCTGCTGGATCTCGGTGACGTGCGAGCCGTCGGGGAGCCGCAGCAGCGGCATCAGGCGCCGCTCGGCGACTTCGAGGCTTCCCGGCGATGCGTCGCCGACCACGGCGATGGCAACTCCGCCTTTCTCAGCAAGCGTGTTCATCACGTCGGCGAGGTCAAGGCGCTCGTCGAGGAGCTTGATGGACGCGACCGGGACCATCGCGATCTCGCCGCCCTTGATCGCCTCGAACGCCGGCGGGCGGGTGCGCAGCGTGGTCGCCCACTCCACTCGCCTGTCCAACCCGGCTCCGCCACCGAGGAGCTCGGTGCCGTCGGGGAGCACTCCGCGCCAGACGTCGCGGACAGTGATCTGCGCCTTCTCCATCACCGCGCTGCCTGCAGCTCGATCACGCCCGCTCCAGGTAGCGCTCCAGCTCCCAGCCGGTGACCTGGCCGCGGTACTCGCGCCACTCCGCGCGCTTGGCGTCGAGGAATCGATCAGCGAGGTTGTCGCCAAGGGCGTCACGAACGACGTCGTCGGCGGCACACGCGTCCACCGCATCCTTGAGGTTGTCGGGGAGGACGCCGACGTTGCGCCGCTCGAGCTCCACCTCGTCGAACCCGTACAGCGCCTCCTCGACGGGCGGAGGCAGCGGCAGGCGCCGCTCGACGCCGTCCAGGCCGCAGCGCAGCATCACCGCGAACGCCAGGTACGGGTTGCACGAGGGGTCGGGGCTGCGCAGCTCGACCCGAGCCGCCTCAGGGCGTGACACGTGCGGGACGCGGATCAGCGCACCGCGGTTGGTGCGAGCCCACGAGAGGAAGATCGGCGCCTCCAGGCCGCGCACCAGCCGCTTGTAGGAATTGACCAACGGCGCCAGCACCAGGCACATGCCGGCGGCGTGGTGCAGCTGGCCGGCGATGAAGTGCTTGGCGACGTCGCTGAGGCCGTAGTCGTCGGCGCCGGCGAAGGCGTTGCCCGCGCCGATGCGCCCCAGGCTCTGGTGCACGTGCATGCCGCTGCCCGGCTGGTCGTTGAACGGCTTGGGCATGAAGCTGGCGATCACCCCGGCGCCCTGGGCGACGGCCTGGAGCGCGAGCCGGAAGCTGACGATGGCGTCCGCCGCGGCGAGCACGTCGGCGACACCGAGGTCGACCTCGTGCTGACCGGGAGCAACCTCGTGGTGGGCGCTGTTGATCTCCACCCCGACCGCGGTCGCGGCCGACAGCATCGCCTCGCGCAGGTCGGTCGCGCCGCCCCCGGTGACGTCGAAGTAGCCGGCGGTGTCGTCGGTGCGCGCGTGGGGCACGCCGTCGGCGTCGCGCTCGAGCAGGAAGAACTCGATCTCCGGTCCGACGCGGTACTGGTATCCGAGCGAACCGGCGTGGGCGACGGCGCGTTGCAGGGCGCCTCGAGGGTCACCGCTGTACGGCTCGCCGTCGGGGGTCCTGGCCCAGCAGATCAGCCGCGCCGTGGGCTCCGCCGTCCAGGGCAGCACCTGGAGGGTGGCCGGGTCAGGGACCAGGTACATGTCGCTCTCGGCCGTGCGGGTGAACCCCTCGACGGAGCTGCCGTCGAACCAGACCCCGCGGGTGAAGGCGGCGTCGAGCCCGCTGGCTGGGATGGTCACCGTCTTCACGGTGCCCAGCACGTCGCTGAACTGGAGATGGACCTGGCGCACCCCGGCGTCGGCGATGCGAGTGAGGACGTCGCCCTCCCCGGCAGCTGTCTCCGCGCCTCGAGTGGTCATGGTGGAACTCCTGGGCATCGCGCACAAAGTGAGTCACGCCCGCGACCGGATCCTATCAGGATGGCGGACAGAACCTCCCGGCGCCTCGCAAAAGCTTGTGCGTCGCGTCTGAGCAAACCGAGCAAACGCCCCTCCCGGGCAATCATCGGCGTTGCGCCGTCGAACGGCGGTGAGATGGACCCCCGACCCGGGGCCGGCAGGCGCTGGCGGGTGCGGCCCGGAGACCCGGGCCCGGGCCGCACCCTGGTCGGACGCAGTTGAAGGTCAGACGGGCTCCCCCACGCCCGCCGGGATTAGCGGCCGCGAGCTCCCATTGCCGTCGAGCGCGACGCTGTCGGGTGGCTCCATGTCGATCGCCACCTCTCCGTGCACCCCGCGGTCGCCCGTTTCGAGCTGTTCGTCGGTCAAGCGCAGCGGCACGACCAACGACACCAGCTTGATGACGATGAAGGTCGCCACCACGTCGTAGCCGATGATGAAGGCGAGCGCGAGCGCCTGGACGAGCAACTGGTGCGGGTTTCCGTACACCAGCCCGGTGACCGACACGGACGCCGTGGTCCCGGTGCCGATGTACACGATCATGTTCGGCGACGCCAGCAACCCGGTGAGCAGACCGCCGCTCGCCCCTGCCACGCCGTGGGTGTGGAAGACGCCGAGGGTGTCGTCGACCCTCCTGAAGAGGCGCGTCCTGCCGAGCTTGTTCATGCTCAACCGGGGAGCACACCGGCGACGACACCGATGCCGAACGCGGAATATCCGTTGACGTAGCCGGCTGCCGGCGTGATCGCGACCAGGCCGGCGATCATCCCGTTCATCATCCCGACGATGCTCGGCCGCTTGGCGAAGAAGATGTCCATCAGCATCCAGACGAGCAGTGCGGTGGCGGTGCAGAGGTGCGTGTTCAGCACCGCGGCGGAGGCGTCCGCGTTGGCGAAGTACGGGTCACCTCCGTTGAAGCCGCTCCAGCCGAGCCACAGCAACCCGCCTCCCGCCACCGCCAGCATGATGTTGCTGGCCGAACCGTTGCGGTCCTTGAGCAGGCGCGGCCCCACCACCGCCGCCGCGACGAAGCCGGACGCAGCCGCGGCCACGTGGATGACGTAACCACCGCTGTAGTCGACCGCCCCCATGGCGCTCAGCCAGCCGCCGCCCCAGAGGCTGAATGCACCGACGGAGTACACCAGCGTGATCCACAGCGGCACGAAGAGCGCCCAGGCCTTGAAGCTGATGCGGCCGAGCAGGGCGCCGCCGAGGATGATCACCGTGATCGCCGCGAAGACGAACTGGAAGAAGACCAGCGACGACATCGGGAACCGGAGATCAGGGATAAGTCCTGAGAGCAGCGGGATGCTCGCCTGCTAGTCAGCTCGGTGGCGCCGGCCACCGGGTGGGGGATGCCCACCATCGTCGACAGCGCACCCGGTCCCAGGTTGGCAGGCTTGCCGAAGCTCATGTTGTAGGCGAAGAGCATCCAGACAACCAGCGTCATGGCGAACGCGTACACCACCATCAGCGCGGAGTTGACCGCCCACTTGCGCTTCATGAGGCCGGCGTACAGGATGGCGAGGCCGGGGATGCTCATGATCCCGACAAGCGTTGCGGACGTGAGCTGCCACGCGGTGTCCCCAGGATTCAGCCAGCTGGGATCTGGAGTCAGCGCACCCAACATATACGTCACCCCCGTACGAGCATCCAGCCGAGGTCGGCGCGCATCGTTGCCGCCCGGTGCCACCAAGTCTTGGACGTCGCACGTGCGGTTTCTACATGCACATGTCACAACTCCACGCGCCGCCGCTTGTACACGACGCCCCACGCACAGGCGTTTTCAGTAAGGTGCGCGTCCACGGACAGCGTTGTGCACCACCACGCGGACAGTCAGCTGGTGTCGGCGGCAGCCCCTCGCCCCGCGTGCACGTCGCGGGTCGCGCAGATCTCCGCGAACACCGCGGCGCTCGGCTTGGCAGTGCGCTCCAGGGTGACGCGGTCGACGGCGAGCAGGCCGAAGCGCTTCGAGTACCCCTCGGCCCACTCGAAGTTGTCCATCGCCGTCCAGTGGAGGTAGCCGCGCACGTCGGCGCCGGCGTCGACCGCGTCGCAGAGCGCGTCGAGGTGGTCGACGATGAACTGCGCGCGCAGCTCGTCATGGTCGTCGGCAACGCCGTTCTCGGTGACCAGGATGGGCAGTCCAAACGTGGTCCAGAGGTCCTCGATGGCGCGCCGCAGGCCATCCGGGTCGATGGTCCAGCCGAAGGCCGACAGTGGCAGGCCGGCGGGCACCACGTTCTCGGCGAAGAGCTCGCGGGGGCGGCGGCGGTTGAAGCGCACCCGCTCCTCGCAGTAGTAGTTGAGCCCGAGGTAGTCGAGGGAGCCGCGCAGCCCGGGCACGGACTGTCCGTGGCCGGCGGGGGGCAGCAGGCGGCCGGTGACGCACGCGCGCAGGAACCAGCGGTTGAAGATTGCGTTGGGCAGCACCGCGACGGCACGATGAACCGGCGACCGCGGGTCGAGCGGCCGCAGCGGGCGCTCGTGGTGAGCCACCGAGACCTGTGCCCGCCACCCGTGGGCCCGGGCGACCGCGTGCACCGCGGTGTACGCCGCCGCGTGCATCCGTGCCATCCCGGCCAGCGCGCCGAGGAACCTGCGCGTCGACGGCTGCAGCGGCGGCCATTCGCCGTACAGGTAGCCGAACACCGCGAGCACGCCGGGCTCGTTGATGGTGATCCACCAGCGCACGTCGGCTCCGATCGCCTCGGCGCAGGCGGCGGCGAAGCGCGCGAAGAGCCGGGGGGCGTCGGCGCTGCGCACCCCGCCTCGGTCGGCGAGCCACAGCGGCAGCGTGAAGTGCTGCAGCGTCACCACCGGCTCCATGCCCAGCGCGCGACAGGTGCGCACCACGTCGCGGTAGTGGAGCAGCTCGTCGCGGTCGAAGACGCCCTCGCGCGGCTCCACGCGCGACCACTCGATGGAGAACCGATGTGCGTTGTGGTGCATGCTCGCAAGCTGTTCCAGGTCGGCGTGGTAGCGCGTGTGGTGGTCGCAGGCGATCCCCGAGACGCTGCCGTCCCTGATCCGTTCGGGGTGCTCGCGTTCCATGCGCGTCCAGTCGTTGTCGAGACCGCCCTCTACCTGGTGAGCGGCGCTGGCGCACCCGAGCAGGAAGTCCTCAGGGAGCCGGCGAGTCACCGGCGCAGTATGCGGGGCCGATTTGCGCGCCGATAATGGCGCGACGCGCAGTGAACAGCGGGAGCAGTCGCATGGAACAGGGGCCGTCCGAACCACGGCGCGAGCCGGTGCCCGGCACGGTCACGCTCATGACCAGCGAACCGATCGAGATGCCGCTCTCCGCCGCCGGGGGTCAGAGCTCGCTCGCCGAGCAGCTCGAGGAGCGCCCCTGGCTGGTGGCGGTGGGCATCCTGGTGGTGGCCGGCGTCTTCCTGGCACTGCGCCGCCGCGACCGCCGCTGAGCCCCCGGGCGCGGACGAGCCTCAGCGCCGCCTCGCCGGGCGCCGCGCGGCCGGCCGGGGCTGGCGGGCTCCGGCCGCGGCCTCCGGGGCATCCGCTACCGCGGCGGGCATGGCGGGTGCGGCCACCGGCGGCGGCGGGTCCGGCCCCGCGAAGATGTCGAGGAACAGCGTCTCGAAGGTGAGGCGAGGCTGGGCGTACTGGGCGATCTCGGCGGCGGCGCGCAGCAGCGCCCCGAGGATGTCGGTGAGCCGGGCGGCGCCCAGGCTCTCGGCCCACCGCTCCAGGGGCTCGGCGTAGTCGCTCCAGAGGCGGAACTCCGTCACCGCCGAGGCCTCGAACGCCGCGTCGCGAACGAACGACGCCCACACCGCCAGCAGCACCAGCGCCCGCTCCCTCCCCTCCGCACCGGCGCCCGGGGTCAGCTCCGCCGCTGCACGCAGCGCTCCCTCGAGGCCTCCGCCGGCGATGGCCAGGAAGGCGTGGAGGGCCCCGACCTCGGCGGCGAGCGCTCCCGGCTCGGAGGCGAGCCGCGAGGCCCGCCCGGGGCGGCCACCGGACAGGGCCGCGGCCAGCCCGGCGAGCCTCAACTCGATCCCGCCGGCCTCGAGCCAGGCGGCGATCCGCGCCACCGGCACGGTGCCGATGGACACCTGCTGGGCACGCGAGAGGATGGTGGCGGGGAGCGCGTCGGGGTTGGCGGCGCAGAGCACGATGACCGTGCCGGGAGGGGGCTCCTCGAGGGTCTTGAGGAGGGCGTCGGCGGCCGGCTCGGTGAGCCGCTCCGCCCGCGCCAGGATGGCGACCCGCATCCCGCCCGCGTAGGTGCGCAGGCTCATCACGTCCTGCAGGCTCGGCCCCGCCTCCGCCCTGGCCCCGGCGCGGATGCGCTCGATGCCGACGTTCTCCGCGTCCGAGTCCTCGAGCCAGAGGTCGGGGTGGGCGCGGAGCCCGCCGGGCCAGTGCTCCCCGTCGAGCACCATGTCGGCGAGGCGCAGGGCCACCGCGGTCTTGCCGACGCCCGAGGGCCCGCTGAGAAGGAGCGCGTGGGGGAGCAGCCCGTCGATGCGCGCGGTCTCGAGTTCGGCCGAGCACGTCCTCGTGGCCGATCACCGCGGAGGGGGCCGTCATCAAACGATTGTGCAGAATTGGCCGCCCGTGTCCCTGCCGACCGCGCCCCCGGCCGCACCCCCCGCGATCCTGCCGCCGCGGGCCAGCTACGCGAGGTACTGCCTGTACGGCTCGGCGCCGCTCGCGTTGCTGACGTTTCTCTCGTCCGCCCAGTCCGCGTCCGGCACGGCCGCACGCGCCGCGCTGATCGTGGCCGCGTTCGTCTCCCCGGTGGTGCTCGTGCTGGTGGGCCTCAGAGTGGGCGCAGACCACCAGCCAGCCGAGGTGCCGCGGGCGACCCGCGTCCCCGGGCGCGCCGGGCGGTGGGACTGGTCGGACGTGGCCGCCTTCATCCCCGTCGCCGCGGCCGCAGTGCTGCTCACCGGCAGCCTCCTGGTCGGGATCACCCAGGCGGTCGACGGCGCTCTGCCTGCGGCGGCGCGCACCGCCGTCGAGTCGTTCGCCGGCCAGGCCGCCTCGTACGCGGCGGCAGCGGCGGCGCTGGCGGTGCTGGTGCTGATGCGCCGGGGCCTGCGGCTTCGCGACCTGGGCTGGCGGCTGCCGCGGTCGCTGGGGCCGCTCGGGTGGCTGCCCTGGCTGGCGATCGGGGTGGCCGGGGCGGTGGCGGCGCTGGTGGCCGCGGAGTGGCTGGGCTCGCTGGCCACGCAGATCCTGCCCAACTCGCCGAACACCCAGTGCACGGCGGTGCGCGACGAGTACGGAGGCTACGTGGCCGTCGCCATCCCGCTGGTGTGCCTGATCGCGCCGCTGGCCGAGGAGACCATCTTCAGGGGGTTCATCTACGGCTGGCTGCGGCGCCGGCTCCCGGTCCTGCCGGCGGTGGTGCTCAGCGCGGCGGTGTTCTCGGCGGCGCACGTGGTGCTGGTGCTGGCGCTGCCGCTGTTCGGCGTCGGGGTCATCCTCGCGCTGCTGTACGAGTACTCGGACTCACTGCTCCCCGGGGCGATCGTGCACGGGCTCTTCAACCTCGTCGGCATCATCGCCATCCTGGGAACGTCGACGAGCTGCTGACCAGCAGCTACATCGGCGCCTGGACGGCACCGCCGTCGACGGGCAGCGCCACGCCGCTGATGTAGCTCGCGGCGGGCGAGCTGAGGAACACCGCGACGCGGGCGAGCTCCTCGACGGTCCCGAAGCGCTGGAGGGGGATCGTCCTGGCGTCCTGGGCGAGCACGGTGTCGAGGTCCGCGTCCGGGTTGTGGAACCGCGACAGCTCCTCGGTGCGCGCGGTCCGGATGCGCCCGGTGAGTATGGAGTTGACGCGCACGTCCGGCGCCAGCTCGGTCGACAGCGTCTTGGCGAGACCGTTCACCGCGGCGCGGATGGAGTTGCTGAGCAGCAGCCCGTTGATGGGCTGCTTCACCGACCACGACGCCATGAACAGGATGCTCGCCGCGTCCGAGCGGCGAAGCGCGGGAAGGGCCTCGCGAACCAGGTGCACGGCGCTGAGCAGGGTGAGCTGGTAGGCGAGCTCCCACTGCTCGTCGGTGACCTCTGTGAAGTAGCCGGGCGGCGGTCCACCGGCGTTGACCACCAGGGCGTCGAGGCGGCCCGTCGTGTCCACGGTGCGTTGCAGGGCCTCGCGCACGTCGCGGTCCTTGGTGACGTCGGCGACCACGGGCACCGCGCGCACGCCGGCGTCGCGCACCTGCACGGCGACGGTCTCCAGCGCCTCTTGGTTGCGTGCGCACAGGCCGACGTCGCAGCCCTCGGCGGCGAAGGCCAGCGCCACTCCGCGGCCGATCCCGGCGCTGGCACCGGCGACGAAAGCGGTGCGTCCTCTCAGTCCCAGGTCCACGGCGATGCTCCTGGCGCGACGGTTGGCGACGACGCTGCACATCATGCCGACTGCGCTCGCTCAGCCGCCGAGACGGCGACCGCTCACGCCTCCCGCGCCAGGCTCCGGCTCCGGCTGAGGAACAGCTGCTTGCGCCACACCAGGTACACGGCGATGGCGATGTTGATGAGCAGCGTCAATGCCTTGAGCGGCGAGGGGCTGCGCAAGACCTCGTCGACCTCGAGCGGCAGGAACGCGACCGTCGCCAGCAGCACCAGGTACTCGGCCCAGCGGCGGCGCAGGATGAGGCCGACCGCCTCGGTGACCTCGAGCAGCCCGTAGAGGATGGCGCCGACGGCGATCGGGTCGGCGTGGGTGCCGAACCTCGCGAGCGCCTGGTCGAACAGCCGGCGCCACAGCGAGGTGCCGCCGCCGAGGCTGAGTTGGTCCTGCGCGTTCTCGGCGAGGCTGCCCAGGTCGGTGTGGGCGGCGACCACGAGCAGGACGATGCCGCCGCCGATGAGGACGGCGGCCTTCACCAACCGCTCACAGATGATGTAGACGATGACGCCGTTGACCTCGATGCGCCGGCTGAACTCCCAGCGGGCCCAGCCCACCAGCGCGCTCACGTGTCGGCGGGAGCGGTCTTCAGTGACTGACGCCAGACGAACCAGATGCGCTGCACCGCGGTGAAGTTGGTGAACACGGCGAGCGCCACCAGGCACCCGAACAGGATCGGCGGGACGAGCAGCCCGACCACGGTGAGGACGACTCGCTCGGGACGGGCGAAAACTCCCCCGTCACAGACGAAGCCGAGCGACTGCGCGCGGGCACGCACGTAGGAGACGAGCAGCGAGCCGGTGAGCGCGAAGATCACCAGCATGGGTTCGACCACGTGGTGTCCCGGCTGCTCGACGGTGAAGTACCAGAGCAGCGCGATGTACGTGAACAACTCGGCGTAGCGGTCGGTCGTCGAGTCGAGGAAGGCGCCGTAGCGGTATACCTTGCCCGTGACCCGGGCAACGGCGCCGTCGAGGATGTCGAACGCGCTGGCCAGCAGCAGCAGGATGCCTCCCGGGATCAGGTGGCCGAGCGCGACCAGCACCGCCGAGGCGGCGCAGATCGCCAGGCCGACGAGGGTGAGCGTGTTGGGAGTGAGGCCGAGGAGTCGCAGCGCCGGCACCAGGCGCCGCGCCCCGGCCCTAACCCATTCCTGAAACCTGGCGGTGAACACCGGCGGCCACCATGTGCACGCGCGCGCGACCGCGTGCCTCGTCGTACACGTCGAGGATCGACTCCGCGACGCGATGCCAGTCGTAGCGCTGCGCTGTGCGCAGCCCGGTTGCGCTCATGGCGCGGCAGAGGTCGTCGTCGTTGAGCAGCGTGTCGATCGCCTGGGCGAGGACGCGCGGCTGGTTGGGTGGCACCAGCAGGCCGTCCTTGCCCGCGTCGATCACGGCGGTGAACCCGGGGATGGCCGAGGCCAGCACGGGCACGCCGCTGGCCATCGCCTCGAGCAGCACGATCCCGAAGCTCTCTCCACCGGTGGCGGGGCTGCAGAAGAAGTCAGCAGAGGTGTAGTAGCGCGGCAGCATCTCGTTGCTGATGCGCCCGCAGAACATCACGTCGGGGATGCCGAAGGAGTCCACCTGGCGCTCATATCCCTCGCGCTGAGGGCCGTCACCGACAGCCACGAGGCGCAGGTCCGAGCGGCGGCGGCGCAGCTGGGCGTACGCCTCGAGCAGGACGCCGAAGCCCTTGCGCTGCTCCATCCGGCCGACGAAGAGAAGCGTCTTCTGGCCCGGCGTCCGCAAGTCGGCGACGGGAGGATGGTCGGGGCGGAACCTGCTGGTGTCGATGCCGTTGGGGACGATCCGGTAGTCGCCGGGGAAGTAGCGCGAGATGAAGTCGCGCGCCGGCGCGCTCACCGCGATGCACGCGTGCAGCCGCTTGAAGTAGCGGCCCAGGAAGGGCCGCCCGTAGTAGTAGCCGAGGTTGCGGCGCGCGGCGGTGTGGAACGTGGCCACGTTGGCGCCGCGGTGGAACCGGAGCACGGTGATGGGCAGCGATGGCACCAGCGGCTCGTGGTAGTGCACCACGTCGAAGTCGCTGTCGTCGAGCAGCGCGCGCACGCGGCGCACCAGGTGGAAGCTGAGCGCGATGCGCGCCACCGAGCCGTTGCTCTTGACCGGGACGCTGCGGCCGATGCGCACGTACCCGGGGATGCCGTGCTCGTCACCGACGCGGCTGGACGGGGCCAGCACGGTGACGTGGTGGTCGCGCTCACGCAGGACGTCGGCGAGGTGGCGGACGTGCTCGGTCACACCACCGGGATGCATGTAGTCGTACGGCGAGACCAGGCACACCTTCATGTGCCGGGCTCCGGCCAGACCGGGTCGAGCACGTGCCACTGGTCGGGGTTGGCGCGGATCACCGTCTCGAAGATGGCCAGGATCTCGCGTGCGACCCGCTCGGCCTCCACCTCACGCGGGGCATCGGGGTCGTAGGCCACCTCCGGGAAGACGCGTCCCTCCGCGCCCCAGCTGCGCCGGGGCAGGACGATGGGCACGATCGCCGCACCGCTGCGGATCGCCACCTCGACCACGCCGAGCGGTATCGGGGCGGGCGCGCCGAAGAACGGGATCCGCGTGCCGCTGCCGGTCAGGTCACGGTCGATGGCGATGGCGATGGCACCGCCGCTGCGCAGGTGCTTGAAGACCTCACGCATCGCCGCCGCGCCGATGCGCCGCGCTGTCTGCACGTCGCCCTGGAGCATCGTCTCGACGTCGATCGGGATGACCTTGACGCCGAGGGCGCCGCGTGCGCCTGCGATCGCCTCGAACAGCTTCTGGGGGCGGAGCTGCTCGGCGAGCAGGGCGAGCTGGCCGCCTCCGCCGTTCCAGGCAGCGAGCCCGGTCTCCCAGGCGCCGAAATGCATCGACACCACCACCACCCCCTTGCCGCGGGCGAGCGCGTCGGTGTAGCGGTGAAGGTCGACCTCGCGCAGCCGCCGGGTCGTGCCCGCGGGGTCGATCGGGATGGCCATGACGTCGACCCAGCTGCGCGAGAGCTGGCGCAGGTTGCGGCGCAGCACGCGCTTCAGCTCGGCGTCGCCCGCGTCGGGCAGGACGTGGCGGAGGTTGTGGCGCAGGGGGTCGAACTTGCGGGGCGCGGCGGCGAGGAGGACGTCCGCGACGCGGTCGGCGAGCGTGAAGCTGGCGCGCCGCGGCAGCACCTTGACCAGGCCGGAGGCGGCGCGATAGAGGTGGTACGGCAGCATCGGCTCGCGCCGCTGTCGCCAGGGGAACAGACGCGAACGGGCCGGGAGGGTCGACCCCCGGCCCGCCTCGACCACCCTCGGTCCTCAACTCAGTCGGCGACGGGGGTGACCGGCTGCGCGACCGGTTCGGTCGCGCTCACGTTCTTGCTGGCGCGCCCGTTGGTCGACTGCTCAGGAGAGCCCGCAATGAACTGCTCGGTGAGCTCACGCGCCAGCAAGTCCGACACCTGTCGCGGCGGCGACTTCATGAAGTAGCTGGACGGCCCCTCGAGCGCGCCCACCAGGCCGCGGTCGATGCCGAGCTTGCAGCAGCGCACCGCGTCGATGACCACGCCTGCGCTGTTCGGCGAGTCGTGCACCTCGAGCTTCAGCTCCATGTTCAGGGGCACGTCGCCGAAGGACTTGCCCTCGATGCGGATGTACGCCCACTTGCGGTCGTTGAGCCAGGGCGCGTAGTCCGACGGGCCGACGTGGATGTTGCGCTCCGCGATGGGGTGGTCGAGCTGCGACTTGACCGCGTTGGTCTTGCTGATCTTCTTGCTCTGCAGGCGCTCGCGCTCGAGCATGTTGAGGAAGTCGGTGTTGCCGCCGAAGTTGAGCTGGTACATGTTCTCGATCTCGACGCCGCGGTCGCGGAAGAGACGGGTGAGAACGCGGTGCATGATGGTGGCGCCCACCTGCGACTTGATGTCGTCGCCGATGATGCAGCTGCCGGCCTTCTCGAACCGCTTCTGCCAGTACTCCTCACGGGCGATGAACACCGGCATGCAGTTCACCATCGCGCAGCCCGCGGTGAGGATCTGCTCGGTGTACCAGCGGGTGGCCTCCTCGCTGCCGACGGGCAGGTAGTTGATCACCACGTCGGTCTTGGTGGTCTTGAGGACGTCCACGATGTCGACCGTCGAGCCGGGGGCCTTCTTGATCACCTCGGACAGGTACTTGCCGAGACCGTCGTGGGTCATGCCGCGCTGCACAGGCACGCCCAGATGGGGCACGTCGCTGAACTTCACGGTGTTGTTCTGGCCGCTGAAGATCGCCTCGCTGACGTCCTTGCCGACCTTCTCGGCGTCGATGTCGAAGGCGGCCGAGATCTCGATGTCGCTGATGTGGTAGCCGCCGAGGTCCACGTGCATGAGGCCGGGCACGACGTCGTTGGGGTCGGCGTTCTTGTAGTACTCGAGACCCTGGACGAACGACGACGCGCAGTTGCCCACGCCGATGATGGCCACTCTGACCTTGCTGCTCATGAGATTCCCTCACTGACTGGCTGAAGACTCTGGGCGAGCGCATCGTTGCTTGAGTCGGCGCGCGCTGAGACGAGACGGACGAAGGCACGAAGGTGCTGGGCGATGGCGTCGCGGTCGAGGCGGCAGAACACCTCGCGGCCGTCGCGACGGGTGCGGATGATCTCGGCCTTGCGCAGGATGCGCAGGTGCCAGCTCATCCGTGGCTGTGACACCTTGCAGAGCTCGGCGAGCTCGCTCACCCGCATCTCGGGGATGGTTGCGAGGCTCTCGACGATCAGCAGCCGGGTCGGGTTGGCGAGGCCCTCGAAGGCGACCGAGAGGTCGCTGGCGCCGGCGGCGATGCTGCCGGGGATGGCCCGGCGGACCGGCCGGCGGGTGGGTTGGGGTGGGCGTGGTGGTGCTTGCATAACGTTTCCTTTGATAAAGGATACCTTATGCATTGGCTCCCGTGTCAAGCCCGGCCTGGTCGTCGGCGCCCTCGTCCCCCTCGCCGGGTTGGCCGGCGGCGTCCGCGCGGTCGATCTCGGCCGCTCCGCTGTCGGTCGAGGGCAGCACCACCTGGAGCGCGGCGAGCACCGCCGCGCAGACCAGCGCCACCACGACGAACCCGGCGACGGCGAGGCCGGCGCCGATGAGGATGTCCAGCGCTGAGAGGGCGAGCACGGGCATGTGAGGACCATGGCAGAGCGGTCTGGTCGCGGGTTCCGTGCGGCATGGCGCACACCCGGGCGCGGGACGGACCCCTGCCCTCGCCTCCCTACCATCGCCTGGTGAGCGAGACGGCGCCGGTCAGCGCCCGCGGCGGTCGGGTCGTCTTCCGCGCGCGCCGGCCGGCGGCGCTGGTCGTCCCCCTCGCCCTGGTCACCGAGGTGGCCGGTGTGCTCTTCGTCCTCAACGGCGCCACCATCGGGTGGTTCGTGTGCGCCGCCCCCGCCGTCGCGCTGGTCACGACCGGGCTGATCCTGCGACCGACGCTCGAGCTGACCCGCGAGGGCCTGCTGCAGCGCCAGTACCCCTTCAGCACGCTGACCCGCTGGGAGGTCATCGACGCGATGGGGCTGACCCGGGCCGGCAACCGCCACGTCCTCGCCTACCGGCTCGTGGACGGCGTGCCGCCCCCGCGGCGCCAGCCCGCGGCCGCCCTGTTGCGTGCAGCGCAGCGCCCTTTCGACGGGGGCTACTTCGTGGACTCGCTCGCCGGGGACCCGGACGCGATCCTCGCCACCGTCGAGGCGTACCGGGCCAGCGCCGACCTGCGCGCGGCCCTCCCGCCCGCCAAACGCTGACGCGTCCGGGCCGGTCGGGGAGAATAGGCCGTCATGAGCCGTGTCGCCGAGCCCACGCGACAGCGCGCCTCCACCGGCGACGCCGGCTTGCGCGTCGCGCTGCACCGCCTGCTCAACGCTGTCGACCGCGAGCTCGAGACGCGGCGGGTGGAGGCGGACCTCGAACCGGCGCGGGGTGCGCCGGTCGACATCCAGAAGCTCAGCTCGCTGCGCCGCAGCCTTCCCGGGCTGGCCGCGCTCGGGGCCGCCGGGCTGCGACGGCTGGCCAGCGTCGAACCCGGTGACGTGGCCACGGCAACGCGCAGCGTCGCCGACTTCGTCAACACCCATGCCGAGCTCGCGCAGCGCCGCCGCCGCGGGGAGACGACGGTCGACGAGTTCGGCTTCGACCAGGAGTGGACCGACACCCTGGTGCCGATGGTGGCCTGGGTCTACCGCAACTGGTGGCGCGTGCGCGCCATCGGCGTCGACAACGTACCCGCCGAAGGCCGCGCGTTGCTGGTGTCCAACCACGCGGGCGTCATCCCGTACGACGGCGCGATGGTGCGTGCGGCGCTGCTTCTCGAGCACCCGCAACCGCGGCATGCCCGCGCGCTCGTGCTCAACGGGATCTTCTCCATGCCCGGTGCGTCCTGGCTGGTGCGCCGCACCGGCAACACGCTCGCCCACAACTCAGACGCACTCCGTCTGCTGGAGAGCGACGAGCTGGTGCTGGTGTTCCCCGAGGGCGCGAAGGGGACCGGCAAGCCGTACGCGGATCGCTACCGGCTGCGCCGATTCGGGCGTGGCGGGTTCGTCGAGATGGCACTGCGCACCGGCAGCCCGATCATCCCGATCAGCATCGTCGGCAGCGAGGAGATCCACCCGAACCTCGCGGAAATCCCTGGATTGGCAAGGCTTCTCGGCATGCCCTACGCGCCGGTCACGCCGACCTTCCCGTGGCTCGGGCCGGCGGGGCTGATCCCGTTGCCCTCATCATGGATCATCGAGTTTCACGCGCCGTTGCAACTCTCCGCGGAGGAGCGCGCCGGCGCCGGCGACCCCGCCATCACGCTGGCGATTTCGGACCGAGTGCGTGACATCATCCAGGCCGGTGTGTACCGGAATCTGAAACGACGCAAGTCCGTCTTTGCGTATCCTAGCCCGCCCCCAGGGTAGCCAAGCTGGTTAAGGCAACGGTCTGTAAAACCGTGTATCGATGGTTCGAGTCCATCCCCTGGGAGGCGCCCTGCGCAACCGCGGCGACGCGCCGTCAGGGAGTCAGCACCACCTTCATCGCCTCGCGGCTCGCGAACAGCTCGTAGCCGCGCACCGCGTCGTCGAGCGGCATGCGGTGCGAGATGATCGACGCCGGGTCGGCGGCGCCGGAGTTGATCAGCGCAAGGGCGTCGTCCCAGCGGCCGATGATGTTGGCGGTGCCGCAGAACTTCAGGTCGATCCCTTTGACGAACGTGAGGTTGAGCGGGAACTCCATCTCCGGCTCGGAGTACACGCCGATGACGCTGATGCGGCCGCCGGCGCGGACGATGTCGATCGAGCCGGCCAGGGCGGGGATGGCGCCGACGCACTCGAGCAGGACGTCGGCCCCGCGGCCCTCGGTGTGGTCCTGGATGTGGCTCGGCACGTGCACCGACGACGCGTCGACCGGGATGGCGCCGAATCCCTGGGCCATCTCGAGCCGCTGCGCCACCGTGTCGATCGCGTAGATGACCGATGGCCGGAAGGCGCGCGCCGCCTGCACCGCCATCAGGCCGACCGGGCCGCACCCCTGGACGACGACCACTTCGCCCTCCTCGATGCGAGCCTCCACGGCGCAGTCGTAGCCGGTGGTGAAGATGTCCCCGGCGAAGAGCACCTTCTCGTCGCTCATCCCGTCGTCGATGGTGCGCAGGCAGAGGTCCGCGTTGGGCACGCGCACGTACTCGGCCTGGCCCCCGTTGAGGTCGCCGAGGAACATCCCGTACCCGAAGACGCGCTGGTCCGGGCAGCGACTGAACAGCCGTTTCTGACAGAACCAGCAGACGCCGCAGGGGATCGTGAACGACGCCAGCACGCGGTCGCCGGTCGCCACGTTGCGCACACCCGGCCCGGCCTCCTCGACCACCCCGACGAACTCGTGACCGAGAACGCTCCCGGGGACCATCCCGGGGATGCGGCCGTTGAGCACGTGCAGGTCGCTGCCGCAGATGGCGGTGGTGGTGACCCTTACCACCACGTCGGTCGGCTCCTCGACAGTGGGGCGCGGAACGTCGGCCATCTCGACGCGTCCGATGTCGGCGAATGTCAGCGCGCGCATCAGCAGCTCCTTGTTCTCGGTTGTCGCGATGGGGCCGGCGTCAGCTCTCGTGCTCTGAGGCGCGGCGCTGGGTCACCCGGTCGCGCAGCGACTCGTCGATCTCCCCCTTCTGGCCCGCCTCGCGACGCAGCCAGAACGGCAGGCCCTCCGCGTCGTGCTCGGCGGCGCGGCGGCGGATCTCGATGAGGCTGCGCAGTGCGTCGTCGACGGTGGTCTGCAACGGAGCCTCGCCCCCGCCCAGCTGGTCGACGATGTCCCCGGGGATGATCACGGTGTTGGGCGCAGGTGGCGGCGGGGCAGAGTTGAACAGGCGGCCCAGCCAGGACATGGCGCGAGTGTAGCGTCCGGCTGGTGGGCTCTCCGGGGCCGACGGGTGTCCAGTGTCCGACCGCTGGCGCTAGGCTGCACCGCATGAAAACCAAGACAGCCCCGCGCATGGACTGGACGGGCGACGCGGAGGCGGATGCGCTGGTCGCGCGCGACCCCCTGGCGCTGCTCATCGGCTTCTGTCTCGACCAGCAGATCCCGGTGGAGAAGGCGTTCCTCGGGCCGCTCGACATCAAGCGCCGCCTGGGCACTCTCGACGCCCGCGAACTGGCCGCGATCGACCCCGTCCGGTTCGAGGCGGCCTTCCGGGAGCGACCGGCGATCCACCGTTTCCCTGCGAGCATGGCGGGGCGGGTGCAGGCGCTGTGCGCCGTGGTCGCCCGTGACTACGGCAACGACCCCACCGCGATCTGGAGCGACGTCAAGGACGCCGCCGAGCTGTTGCGCCGCCTCCGCGCGCTCCCGGGTTTCGGGGAGATGAAGGCACGCATCGTCCTCGGCGTGCTCGCCAAACACCTCGGCGTCAAGCCGAAGGGCTGGGCCGAGCTGGCCCCGGACTTCCCCACCCTGGCCGACGTCCGCACCGTCGCCGAACGTGAGCAGTACCAGGCCGGCAAGCGGGCGTACAAGGCCGCGATGCGAGCGCAGGCCGCGGTGGCGCCGGGCGCCGGCGGCAAGTAGGTTGGCCGAGGTCACCGTCCGCGAGGACGGCGGCGTCCGCATCGTCCAGGTCGGGCCGATGGGGCCGTACGGCAACAACGCCTACATCGTCCGCGACGTCCCGGCCGGGAGGTCGCTGCTCGTGGACATGCCACTGGAGGAGGGGCCGCTGCTCGCCGCGATCGCGGCCGAGGGTGGCGTCGAGCAGGTCATCGCCACCCACTGGCACCCCGATCACTGGGCGTCCTACGACGCCGTTCGCGCCGCCACCGGTGCGCCAGTGCATGTCGGGTCGGCAGAGGTCAACCTCGCGGAGGAGCGCGTCGACGGACGTCTCGAGGACGGCGCTGAGGTCAGGGTGGGCTCGATCCGCGTCACGGTGATCCACACACCGGGGCACACCCCAGGGAGCATCTCGCTGCGAGTTGGTGGGGCGCTGATCAGCGGTGACACCCTGTTCAGGGGAGGGCCGGGCAAGACGTTCGCCCGGGGTGATCTCGAGACCATCGTCGCCAGCATCGAGGCTCGCCTGCTCCCGCTCCCGCCGGAGACGATCGTGCTCCCCGGCCATGGGGAGATCACCACCATCGAACAGAGCCGGGCCGGCGTCGCCGCCTACCGGTTGTCACCCAAGCCGGCCGGCTTCCACGGCGACGTGGAGTGGCCCGCGACGTGACCCTGCCGATCAGCGGCCGATGAGGCTGAAGAAGGTCACCGCGAACAGGGTCAGGGAGAAGGCGGCGATCACCCCGATGCCCAGCCAGTCGCGCACACGCAGCGCCAGCCGGCGCCGGCGCACCGCCAGGAGGCGGCCACGAAGCGACGCTTGCTGCGTCCAAGCGGTTGTTCCCAGGGTTGCCGGGGAACCGCCGGAGAGTGGTTGGGCGGGAGAGATCACGTCTGGCCTCCAAAAGAGCTGGGGGATCATCGCGGTGACGCTGGTCACCGCCTACCCGACAGCGTAGCTATCACATTATGCACGAGTGAACGTGCCACGTACGGGGCCGGTTACGCCGCTCGCGCAGCCTCGGTGTCGCGCCGGTACATCGGACCCCGGTTGAGACATCAAGTGGCACTTGACACTTGACGTGCCGGCAGGCACCATCGCCGCCGTGACCTCCAGCGTTCACCGCATGCGCGACCTGGTCCGGCTGACCGGGGTGAGCGCCCCCACCATCCACTTCTACGCGCAGCAGGGGCTGCTTCCCCCAGCTCGCAAGACGGCGGGCAACCAGGCCCTGTACCCGTCCTCCACGATCACCCGGATCCGCTGGATCCGCGACCTCCAGACCGAGCTCAACCTGTCTCTGCGGAGCATCGCGCGCGTGTTGGCGATGCGCGGCGAGATCGCCGTCGAGGAGATCCGTGCGCTGCAGGCTCTCGGCGCGCTCCTCGACGAGCCCGACCCCGCCGCCGGCGCCTCGGAGCTGGCCGCGGTGCGCGAACGACTGGCTCCCACCGACATCGCCAGCCTCCAGCGCCTCGGCCTGGTGGGGTCGACCGGACCGATCAGCAGCACCGACCTGCGCCTCCTCGACCTCGTGGCCGCGATGCGCGCGTCCGGCTTCACCGAGGAGGCGGGGTTCTCGATCGAAAGCCTCGCGCTGTACCGCGACGCCGTCGAGCGACTGGTTGCCGACGAGCTGGCGCGGATCGTCGAGCCCGTCCTGCACCGGCACGACGCGCAGACCCTCCGAGACCTCGTCCACAGCGGCCTCCCGCTGACCGACCGACTTCTCTCGCTGCTGCATCAGCGCGCCGTGCGCGGGGAGATGCAGCGCTGGCTCGACCTCGCCCCCGACGTGGCGGGCGCCACCGCCTAGGAGCACACCGATGACAACTCGCGTGTACACCCTGCCCGTCGAACAGACCCGCTGGCACGTCGAAGGCGGCGCGGAGACCGTCTTCAACTGGGAGTACGACGAGGGTCGCGACCGCCTGCTCAACCTCTACGAGAAGGGCAAGGCCAAGCAGTGGAACAGCCGGGACCGCATCGACTGGACCATCGAGGTCGACCACGACAACCCCTTCGAGTCCCTCGATGCCTACGTGCCCATCTACGGCAGCGAAATCTGGGAGGACATGGGCGCGCGCGACCGCGCCCAGCTCAAACATCACCTGGCGGCGTGGCAGTTCTCACAGTTCCTGCACGGCGAGCAGGGCGCGCTGATCTGCGCGTCGAAGATCGTCCAGACCGTCCCCGACATCGACAGCAAGTTCTACGCGGCCACCCAGGTCATGGATGAGGCACGCCACGTCGAGACGTACTCACGGTTCCTCTACGAAAAGCTCGACCTGGCCTACCCGATCAACCAGCACCTCAAGTCACTGCTCGACAACGTGGTCGGCGACACACGCTGGGACATGACGTACCTGGGAATGCAGGTGCTCATCGAGGGGCTGGCGCTGGCCGCGTTCGGGCTGATCCGCGACGTGGCCGAGAACCCGCTGGCGAGGGCGGTCACGGCGTACGTGATGGAGGACGAGGCCCGCCACGTGGCTTTCGGCCGCCTTGCGCTGCGCGACTTCTACCCCCAGCTCTCGCAGCGCGAGCGTGACGAACGCGAGGAGTTCTGCGTCGAGGCGTGCTACCTGATGCGCGACCGCTTCCTCGCCGAGGAGGTGTGGGACAACCTCGGGCTGCCCGTCGAGGAATGCCTGCGCTTCGTCAACACCTCAGAGGCGCAGATGCAGTTCCGAAGCCTGCTCTTCACCCGCATCGCCCCGACTCTCAAGGACATCGGTCTCTTCGGCAACCGGGTGCGCGCGGCGTTCACCGACATGGGTGTGCTCGGCTACAGCGAGGTCGACCTCGACGCGCTCAGTCGCGACGACGAGCGCGCCGCCGCAGAGATCGACGGAGCGCGCCGCGCGCAGGTGGAGGAGACCATCGCCGCCGCCGGCGGCTGACCTCGCGCGGGCGCCGGTTCAGCGCACCCCACCGTCCAGTGCCGCGACCACGCTCGGCGGCAGAGGCAGGCCGGCGACATCGTCCGGCACCAGCACCGGGTCAGTGAAGCGCCGCTGCACCGGCAGCACGCCGCACCAGACCCGCTGCTTGAGGTCGGCGGGCGAGTCGATCGACCCGGTAGCACGCACCTTGGCGGTTGCCTGGTCGAGCGGCAGCGAGACGATCTCCGTGGCCCGCAGCTCGGCCGGCTTGGGCGGCCGCACCTCCTCCCAGCGACCCGGGAGGACGTGCTCGACGATGACGCGCAGCGCGGCGAGCTTCTCCTCGGGCTCGCGGATCGCCGTCGCCGTCCCGAAGACCATGGCGCTGCGGTAGTTCATGGAGTGGTTGAAAGCCGAGCGCGCGCAGACGATCCCGTCGACGGCGGTGACGGTGACGCACACGGGGATGCCCGCGGCCAGCCCACCCAGCATGCGACTGAGGGTCGAACCGTGGATCAGCAGGCGGTCGCCGTCGCGCGCGTGGATGGTGGGAACGGCGTACGGCCAGCCGTCGACGACGAACGCGACGTGACAGACACGCTCCGCGTCGAGGATCTGGTGGATCGTGGCGGTGTCGTTGGCCGCTCGTTCGGGGTGGCGGCCGTGAGCGAGGTTGGGGGACGGCGACATGTGCTCTCCTGCGGTGCTGCTGCCGGCTCAATGGTGCGGCACCGGGCGGTGCACACGGCGCGGGCTCCGCGGACCGGGCGCACGCGAGCCGGCGACTGTCGCGTCCCCGGGAGGCTGATTGGCACAGCTCAGGGGTTGCGCAGCACCTGGCGGATCCTCGGCGCCAGCCACGGCTTTCGACCCCAGGCGAACAGCCGGCCGGTGAGGATGGCGGGCCACTGGCTGATGCGCCCGAAGAGGAGCAGCAGGAGGGTTGCGGGGTCGGCGGAGAGGTGGCAGTCGACCCCACAGACCCGCTCCTGCCGCATGGTGACGGCGCCGTCGTCGATCGCCAGGAACACATGCCCGGCGCCACGGACGGTGATGTCGTAGCGGGCACTGAAGCCGCGCGCGGCGTCCTGGTCGACGAGGGCGCGAGGGTCGAGCCTGGCGAGGAGCGGGAAGGCGAACCCCATCAGCGCCAGCCGGGCATGGGCGGGCGTGATCGGCCAGCGCGCGTGCTGCGCACGGGCGATGTCGTGCCCGTGGACCAGCAACTCGCTGAGGATGTGGCAGGCCAGCGCGACGCGCGGCACCGCGATGCCCTGGACGAGCCAGGGCGACAGGGCGTCACTGCCCAGCGCGGACGCATCGGAGAGGAAGGCGACGGCGCGCGCGTCGATGCGGTCCGCCAGGGCCGTCGGGTCTCGATCAGCATCCTGTTGCACGAGTTCCTCGGTGAGCGAGCCGAGTGCGCCGATGTCGTGTAGTGGCGACTCGAGCTGTGCGTCGGCGAGCGCGGTCAGCGTCTCCCACACGTGGGCGAGGTGGATGGAGACGTCCATGGTGTCCCAGTTGCCGACCGCGTGCGCCGATGGGTGCTCGATGGAGCGCACCAGCCGGCTGAGCCGCGGAGCCACCACGCTGAGCGCCGAATGCACCTCGGAGGGGTCGACCTGGGGCGGCTGCGACACGCCCGCGATGGTAGCGGTGAGCACTCGTGCGCCTTCCCGGTAGCGAGGTGCAGGCGCAGGGTTTGCGGCACGCCGATCGTTTTCACTGTCAGGGCGACGAAGGCGCCCGGTACAGGTTGTTAGAGTGGGGTTGGCGGCCGAACGCGATCGTGGCGAGGTGATCCGCTCAGCCGCAGAGGGGGACCGGTGGACATCATCCCGGAGTTCAACACCAGCTGCTATCTCACCATCAACGACCAGGTGAGAGGGGACGTCAGGTGCTACCCGTTGCGCCGCACCGGTGACGCCGAGAAGATCGTCGCCAAGTTCGTCACCGCGATCGGCGGCGGACGGATCGTGACCCGGCCGTACTCCTACGAGATCTTCGACGACACCGAGGAGTACATCGGCCGCGCCTGGGGCTGGAAGAAGACCGAGGTCTAACTCGCGACCGCGAGTAGCCCCAGCCGGGATCGAACCGGCGTTACCGGCGTGAAAGGCCGGTGTCCTGACCACTAGACGATGGGGCCGCGCCGACCAAGAGTAGCGGTGTCCCGCGGGCTGCCTTCCTTATACTCGGCGGCGTCGCCGTCGACCGATTCGGGAGAGCCAGATGCCGTTCCGGGAACTCGCCGGCAAGGTGATCGGCTTCGGGATCACGGCCCTGGCGCTCATCGCCGGCGGCCTGCTGGTGTTGTTCGGACCGCACGCCTACAACGACTACCTCAACGTCGCCCTCGCAGTCCTGCTGATCCTGATGGGGCTCGCGGCGGGCGGCTTCGGCACCATGGTGATCCTCGGCGTCCTCCTCGACCAGCGCGCCCGCGAGCGCGAGGAACGGCTGCACGTGACCCCGCGCTCCGGTCCGCCGGCGCCGCCGCCGGCGTGGGGCATGGGCGACATCGGCCGGCCCGGGGGCGGGGTGGCGCAGGTCAGCGAGGGCCCGCGCGGCGGTGGCTCGGTGCGCGTGATGGGCGTGACCGCGCGCACCTGGGACGGGCCGTTGCTCATCGCTGTGCTGATCGTCTGGACCGTGGTCGCGCTGCTCATCGCCGCCCCTAAGTGACCGACGCCCGCATCTCGATGCGGACACGATTCGCCCCCTCCCCCACGGGTCCGCTGCATTTCGGATCGGTGCGCACCGCACTCTTCGCGTGGCTCGCGGCGCGCTCGACGACCGGTCAGTTCATCCTGCGCATCGAGGACACCGACCAGGGGCGCTACCTCGAGGACAGCGAGGCGGTGATCATGGAGACGCTGCTGTGGCTCGGGCTCAACTGGGACGAGGGGCCGGAGGTCGGCGGACCGCATGGCCCCTACATCCAGTCGCAGCGCACCGACATCTACCGCGCGCACGCCGCCATGCTGGTGGAACGCGGCGCCGCCTACTGGTGCACGTGCACGCAGGAGCGGCTGGCGGCGATGCGCGAGCAGCAGCGCGCCGCCGGGCTGCCGACCCGCTACGACCGGCGCTGCCTCACCCGCCAGGAGAGGCTGTGCGCGAGGAACGCGCGGCGGGCATGCCGGCCGTGCTGCGCCAGCTGATGCCCCCGGGTCGCACCACGTGGGAGGACGTCGTGCGCGGCGAGATCTCCTTCGACAACGCCGACATCGACGACCAGGTGCTGCTCAAGTCGGACGGGTTCCCCACCTACCACCTCGCCGTGGTGGTGGACGACCACCTCATGGAGATCACCGACGTGATCCGCAGCGACGAGTGGATCCCGTCGACGCCCAAGCACCTCGGCCTGTACAGCGCGTTCGAGTGGACGCCACCGCGGTTCGCGCACGTGCCTCCGGTGCTCGGCGAGGACCGCCAGAAGCTCAGCAAGCGGCACGGCGCGCGCAACGTGCTCGAGTACGGCGAGCTCGGCTACCTCGCGCCCGCGGTGGTCAACGCCATGGCGCTGCTGGGGTGGTCGTCGGGCACAGAGGAGGAGGTGTTCACGCCGGCGCAGCTGGTGGAGCGGTTCTCGCTCGACCGTGTCCACAACTCGGCGGCGGTGTTCGACCCCAAGCGACTCAACTCGCTCAACGGCCAGCACATCCGCCGCCTTCCCGTCGAGGAGTTGGTGGAGCTGCTCGAGTTCTGGTTGCCCGGCACCAGCAAGGAGACGCGCCGCAAGCTGGTGCCACTCCTCCAGGAGCGGATGGTGGTGATGCGTGACGCCACCACCCTGGCCGCGCCGCTGCTCGGAGACGCACCCTGGGACGACGACGTCGCCTTCCCGCCACGCAAGGTCGACAAGGACACCGCCATCGCCCTGCTCGACGCCGCCTGCGCAGATGTGGAGGCGGGAGGGCTCGAGGACGTCACCGCCATGCGTGAACGGCTCACCGCCATGCTCGACGCCAGGGGCGTCAAGGCGCGTGACGGCTTTCGCGTGCTGTACATCGCCATCCTGGGACGCGCCCAGGGGGTGCCCGTGTTCGACGCCATGGCCTTCGTCGGCGCCGACGTGTCGGTGCAGCGGCTGCGCGCCGCCCGGGCTCGGCTGGAGCTCTGAACGCCCTCAGCCGGGGGCGGCTGCTGCGCCGGCGCCGCGCACGGGACGCAGCGCCAGGTAGACGGCCACCGCGACCACGGACCCGACCACGAAGCTGAGGTCACCGAGCTGCGGCGCGTTCGACGGCACCACCCCCACGAACAGCGTCTGGTTCCAGAACGGGAAAGAGGCCACGATCCCGGCGGCCATCGCGGTGACGCCCTTCCACGGCCGGTGACGCCGGTCGAAGAAGCTCGCCTCGCGGTAGCGGCCACGCCGCAGGGTCCAGTCGGTTAGCAGCACCGCGATGAACGGCACGATCCAGTAGGTGTTGAAGAAGAGGAACGCCTCGTACTTGCTTCCCGGGGCGGCGCTGCCGGTGAGACCGACGCCGAAGCCGATGGCGCCGAACGCCACGGCGACGATGGCGCGCCGGCGGCGCAGCGTGAGCCTGATGCCCAGGGTGAGGAACGACATCGCCGCGCTGTAGAGGTTGAGGACGTTGGCCGCGATGGCGCCCACCGCGATCGCCACGGTGGCGACCAGTCCGAGGGCATCGGGCAGCGGCTTGACGAACTGGTCGGTGGGCACGTCGGTCGGTCCCCACGACGTCCCCGCCACCGTCGCCAGCGCAGCCCCGGCAACCTCGAGCACCGCGCAGGAGATGAAGATGCCCAGGCCGGCGGCCAAGGCGACCCGCACCGCGGAGCTGCTCCGCGGGAGGTAGCGCGCGTAGTCGGCGCCATAGGGGTTCCAGCTCACCGCGTAGGCGTAGGCGAAGAACACGGCGAGGATGAACGCGCCCAGCTCGCCGCCGGCCGCGGCGGGCGCGGCCGAGTTGAAGCCGAGCTGCACGTTGCTGTGGCCGAAGATGTACAGGCAGCAGGCCGCGAACACCAGCCCCAGGAACGGGAAGATGACCCGCTCGAACCGGTGCACCATGTTGTAGCCGACAAAGGCGATGGCCACCTCGACCGACACCACCACCGCCAGCGCCAGCCAGAACGGCGGGACCGACCAGCCGACGTGGCCGAAGAACGTCTGCACGGCGAACGCGCCGCTCACCGAGTTGACCGCGACCCACCCCGCTCCCGAGGTGAGTGTGTTGAGCGCCGCGGGGAGGAGGTTGCCCACGAAACCGAAGGCGCCGCGGCTCTGGATCAGCTGGGGGACGCCGTAGCGCGGGCCGAAAGTGGACAGCCACCCGTGGGTGACCGACCCCAGCGCGGTGCCCAGCACCAGCCCCACCACGGTCAGCCAGAAGCCGCCACCGAAGAGCACGACTGGGCAGCACGCCGACGTACACGGTGGCGAACTCGAAGTTCGGTGACATCCAGGTCCAGAAGAGCTGGATGGGACGGCCGTGGCGCTCGGCGGCGGGGATGTACTCGATACCGCCGGGCTCGATGGTGGTGACGCTCTCGCCGTACACACCCTCGCGGACCGGGACGCCGGACTCAATCGTCGGTGACGCGACGGCGCTCACCACGCTGCGGTCAGGCCCGCGCGCTCGGCGCAGCGCCCCATCGATGACCGCGCGACAGGCGCGCCGCGTCGGCCGCCGCGCGCACCACCGCAACGCCGGCCGCGCCGGCCGCGATGCAGGCTGCCGCGTTGGTGGCGTCGATCCCGCCGATGGCGACGACGGGGATGCGCACCGCCGCGCAGATCGCCGCCAGCCCGTCGATGCCGATCGGCGGCCACCGCGTCGGGCTTGGTCGGCGTCGCCCAGACCGGGCCCGCCCCGAGGTAAGCGGCGCCGAGCGCCTGCGCGTCCTCCGCCTCGTCGATGTGCAGACGCTCATGCCGAGCACCAGCCCCGCGGCCAGGGCCTTCTCCGCGCCGCGGTCGGTGTGGCCGAGGTGGACGCCGTCGGCGGCGCAGCGAGCGCGGCCTCGACGTCGTCGTTGATGACAAGAATGGCCGGAAGGTGGCGAAGGCGCCGGCCCATCTCCGCCCGGGCAACCGTGCCCACGTCCTTGAGGCGCACCTGCACCACGGTGGCGCCCCCGGAGACGGCGCGCTCCGCAGTCTCGACGTTGTCGACGACCGCGTGCAGCCTCACTCCGAGGTGACCCGGGCGCGCGCGTCGACCGTGTCGGGCGAGAGCGCGTAGAGGGCGTCGTAGAGCGCCACGTGGAAGCTGCCGGGGCCGCGGCTGACGGCCGCGGCGTCCTCGCCCGCGACGCCGAGCGCCACCAGCGCCTCCGCCGCCGCGTACAGCGGACGGTCGCGGTTCACCGCCGCAAAGCAGCCGGTCAGGGCGCTGGCGATGCACCCCGTGCCGGTCACGGTGGCGAGCAGAGGGTGGCCGTTGGCGACGCGCAGGGTCGTGGTGCCGTCGCTCACCGCGTCCACCGGGCCCGTGACGGCGACCGTGCAGCCCAGAGAGTTCGCTGCCGCGGTCGGCGCAGGTCGCCGATGTCGTCGCCGGTGCCGATGGATTCGACCCCGCGGATCTCAGCGCTGCGACCGGCCAGGGTGGCGACCTCGGCGGCGTTGCCCCGCACGATGGCGACGTCGACATCGGCGAGGATCCGCCGGGCGCTGTCGGTTCGCAGCGCCGTCGCCCCCGCCCCGACGGGATCGAGCACCACCGGCACGCCCGCCGCGTTGGCGGCGCGCCCGGCCAGGACCATCGAGTTGACCCACTCGGTGGTCAGGGTGCCGATGTTGAGCACCAGCGCGCCGGCAACGCTGGCCATCTCGGCGACCTCCTCGGGCGCATGCGCCATCACCGGAAGCGCGCCGATGGCCAGGGTGGCGTTGGCGGTCTCGTTCATCACCACGAAGTTGGTCACCTGGTGCACGAGCGGGTGCTGCGCACGGATCCGGCGCAGCGACTCCCCGGTGCTCAGCGCCGCCATCCCTCCGACGCGCGTGCTCATGCGGTTCGCGCGCCGGTGAACGCGTGTGGTGCGCGTGCGCGGCTGCGCACGTCGAGGACGTCGACGGGTCCGTCGCCGGCGCCGATGTCCTCGAGCCCGGCGGCGACTGCCGCGGCGGCGACCTCGGCTGCCTGGCGCGCCGCCTGTTCCAGGGGCCACGCCTGCGCGAGCAGTGCGGCGAGCGTGGCCGAGTGCGTGCAGCCGGCGCCGTGGGTGGCGGCGACCGCGTGGCGCACCACGGGGATCTCGACGTGGTTGGCGCCGTCGAACAGGTGGTCGACCGGGTCGCGCCCGTGACCGCCGGTGACGATCACCGCCGGCGCCCCCATGGCGAAGAGGCGCTCGGCGAGGTCGCGGCGGGTGCCCGTGGCGCCGGTGATGCAGCTCTGCCTCGGGCAGGTTGGGGGTGATCACCGTCGCCAGCGGGAAGAGGCGCGTGACCATGACCGCGACCGCGTCCTTCTCGAGCAGCGGCGCACCCGAGCTGGCCACCATCACGGGGTCGACGACCAGCGGGACGCCCCGGCCGGCGAGAGAGGCGGCGACGACCTCGATGATCCCTGCCGACAGCAGCATCCCGGTCTTGACGGCGTCGGCCCCGATGTCAGCGAACACGGCGTCGACCTGGGCGGTGACGAAGTCGGTGGGCACCGCGTGGATCGCCGTCACGGCCGTGGTGTTCTGAGCGGTGAGCGCGACGATGACGCTGCTGCCGTGGCAGCCGGCCGCGGCGAACGCGCGCAGGTCGGCCTGGATGCCGGCGCCCCCGCCCGAGTCCGACGATGCGATGGTGAGAGCGCGTGCTGTGCGTGCCATCCGAACTCCCTACGCTGGCATGACCCAGATCAGGTTCACGGGTGTGATCTCAGCCCCCGCGGGGCACCCCGGTACGAGCAAATCTACCACCGCCGCCCCCACCGGCGGCGACGCCTGTCAGCTTTTGCCGGCTTTCTTCCCGCCCTTCTCGGGCTGCGCCCACGGTGCCACCGACCGGAAGCGTCGGACGATCTCAGGGAGCAGGTTGACGGCGATGATCGGGTTCTCGATGAGGAACTGCCGGAAGGAGCCGTCGCCCAGCGTCAGGCAGCGCAGCCGCGCGGTGGCCTTGACGGTGGCGGTGCGGGACTTGCCATCGAGCGCCGCGACCTCGCCGAAGAAGTCGCCGGGGCCGAGGTGGTGCACCACCTTGCCGTCGACGATGACGTCAGCCTTGCCCTCGAGGATGATGAAGAAGTCGGGACCCGACAGGCCCTCGGTGAGCACGCTGTGGTCGGCGAGGTAGGTGGAGTTGTCGAAGCGCTCGGCGGCAGCGCGGATCTGGTCGCGGGACAGCCCGGCGAAGAGCGAGCTCTTCTCCAGCGTTGGAATCACGTCATCGCGGACAGCGGCCATGTCGATCTCCCTCCAGCGGGGCGGGCCCCCGTGGCGCGAAGTGTAGACGCCGGTACGCGTCGCGGTGGGCGCCGGCCTCAGTCGAGGAAGTCGGCGAGGCGGCGGCTGCGGGACGGGTGGCGCATCTTGCGCAGCGCCTTGGCCTCGATCTGCCGGATTCGCTCGCGAGTGACCCCGAAGCGGCGGCCGACCTCATCGAGCGTCCGCGGATGACCGTCGACGAGCCCGAAGCGCAGCTGGATGACGCGGCGCTCGCGTGGAGTGAGCGTGTCGAGGATGTCCTCGACCTCGACGCCGAGCATGGTGCTCGCCGCCGCGTCCTGTGGGCGGATCGCGCCGGTGTCCTCGATCAGCTCGCCGAGCTCGGCGTCGCCGTCGTCGCCGACCGGCGTCTCCAGCGACACCGGGTCCTGGGCGACGCGGCGGATCTCCTTGACCCGCTCGGGGGTGAGGCCGAGCTCCTCGGCGATCTCCTCGTCGTCGGGCTCGCGGCCGAGCTCCTGGACCAGCCGGCGCGCCACACGCGCCTGGCGGTTGACCAGCTCGACCATGTGGACGGGGATGCGGATGGTGCGCGCCTGGTCGGCGATGGCGCGGGTGATCGCCTGGCGGATCCACCACGTCGCGTAGGTGGAGAACTTGTAGCCGCGGTGGTAGTCGAACTTGTCGACGGCGCGGAGGAGGCCGAGGTTGCCCTCCTGGATGAGGTCGAGGAAGGGCATGCCGCGGCCGAAGTACTTCTTGGCGATGCTGACCACAAGCCGCAGGTTGGCCGCGGCGAGCAGGTGCTTGGCGTCGTCGTCGCCGGCCTCGATGCGCTGCGCGTAGAGCACCTCCTGCTCCTTGGTGAGCAGGGCCACCTCACCGATCTCGCGCAGGTACATGCGCACCGGGTCGTCGAGCGACACGGCGGTGCTGACGTCGACGAGGGCGGGGGTGTCCTCCTCCTCGTCGGCGTTCTCGACGCCCTCGCCGGCGATGGCGATGCCGAGCTGGCGGAAGGCGTCGAAGAGTCGCTCGAGAGCGTCGGGCTCGAGCTCCATGTCGGGGAAGGCGCCGACGATGTCGTCGGCGGGGAGCTCCCCGTGCTCCTTGCCCCGCACGATCAGGCCCTCGGCGGCGACCACAAGGGGGTCGACCGCGGCACCCGTGGCGCGCGTCGGCGTCAGCGTCGCAGTTGGCATGCTCTCTCCGTTCCCAGACCCGATCCCGCCTCTCGGCGTCCCTTCCCCGTACAGGGTGACGGATTCGGCTCTCGGTTCTGCGTCGATCCTACGCGCAGCAGCAGATTCCGGCGCAGCCGTCAGCGTTCGGTGACGCGTTCGTGCTCGAGCAGGCGCTGCTTGGTGGCCAGCCCGTAGTAGTAGCCACCCAGGCCGCCGTCGCTGCGGACAATGCGGTGGCAGGGGACGAACAGGCAGACGGCGTTGCGCGCGCACGCCGATGCCCGCGGCGCGAGCCGCCCGGGGCGGCCCGGCCCGCGCGGCCAGCTCGCCGTAGCTGACCGTGGTCCCCGGGGGACGCGCGCGCATCGCCGCCCACACCGCGGTGTGGAACGCGACCGCCCGGCTGGCTGACGTCGACCTCGTCCAGCGCGGTGACGTCGCCGGCGAAGTACGTCGCGCAGCGCGGCCGCGGCGGCTGTCTCGCCGCGGCGGACCGGCATCGCGGCGCAAGGGCGGCGCCAGACGGTCGCGCAGCTCGTCGAGGTCGGCGTTGAAGGAGGCGACGTGCAGGCACTCCTGGGTGCCGATCAGCGACATGTCGCCGAACGGCGTGTCGACGGTGGTGGTGAGCAGGGTCATGGCGTGTCTCCGTGGTCGTGGCGGCAGTGGCGGTGGTTCCAGAGCTGGACGGTGGCGTAGGCGCGCCACGGCCGCCATCTCTCGGCGCGTGCGCGAGAGCGCGCGCGGGTCGCTGCCGCCGACGCGCGCGAAGGCGCGGCGCACGCCGAGGTCGCCGGCCGGGAAGGCGTCGGGGTCGCGCAGCCCGCGCATGGCGATGTACGTGGCCGTCCACTCGCCGATGCCGCGGATGCGACTGCAGCTGCGCGGCCACCTCGCGGCCGTCGGCGCCGGGCTCGAGGTCGATGTCCCCGCCGGCCAGGGCGCCGGCGAGCCGGCGCAGCGTCGCCGCGCGCTCGCCGGTGAGGCCGAGGCCGTCGAGGTCGGCGTCAGCGAGGGCGGCCGCTGACGGGAAGAGTCGCGTCGACGCCGTGGCGCGGGTGCGCCAGCGGCGCACCGAGCTGCTCGGTGAGCCGGGCCGCCAGCGCGGTGGCGCGCGCGACGCGAGACCTGCTGGCCGAGCACGGCGCGGACCGCGATCTCCTCGGCGTCCGCACACGCCGGGCACGCGCAGCCCCGGGCGCGCGCACGACCAGCGGCGCGAGCAGCGGGTCGGCGCGGAGGACGGCGGCCGATGGCCTCGGGGTCGGCGTCGACGTCGAAGAGGCGGCGGCAGCGGTCGACCGCCGCGCCGAGGTCGCGGACGTCGTCGAGCCAGAGCCGGACCAGCAGCTGCGCCGCCTGCGGCTCCAGCTCGACGACCGCGCCCCGTGGGGCAGCGACAGCGAGCGGGTCAGCGTGGTCGGCGGAGCAGCGCTCGACGCCGCACACGGCGCGCGCCGCGAAGAACGCCGAGCAGCGAGCGCCGTCGAACGGCGGCCGCACGCCGAGGCGCAGCACCAGCGCGCCCTCGCCGTCGTGGCCCGCGCCGCCGCGGCGGCGCAGCGCGGTGGGCGCGCGGCCGGTGCCGGACAGCACCTCGCTGTTGAACTGGCGCAGCGACGAGTAGCCGGCGGTGAAGGCGACGTCGGTGATGCGGCATGCCGGTCTGCTCGATGAGGGTGCGCGCGGTCTGCAGCCGGCGCATCCGCGCCAGCGTCAGCGGGCCGGCGCCCGACCGCCTCGCAGAGGACGCGATGGAGGTGGCGCTCGCTGACCTCGAGGCGGCGGGCCACGGCCGCGACGCCCGCGCCGCCGTCGGCGGCGCCCGACGCGATCAGGCGCAGCGCGCGGTCGGCGACGCGGTCCCCCGCGGCCGGCTGGAGCCGCGCCCGGCGCGAGGTGGGGGCGGCAGCGCAGGCAGGCTCGGAAGCCGGCGGCCTCGGCCGCGGCGGCGGTGGCGTAGAAGCGCACGTTGGCCCGCTTGGGTGTCTGCGCCGGGCAGATCGGGCGGCAGTAGATCCCGGTGCTGGTGACGGCGGTGAAGAACCGCCCGTCGAAGCGCGCGTCCCGGCTGAGGATGGCCCGGTAACAGGCCTCGAAGTCCTCGTGCATGACCGCAGCATGGGGCTTGGCCGGGGGCTTCGCTGGCGGTTTTCGGACCTACCGTCCTCGGGTCGACCCCGTCAGATGGTGACGACCACCTTGCCGGTGGCGCGACGTTCTCGATGAGGCGCAGCGCCGCGCCGCGTCGGCGAGCGGGAACTGGCGCCGACCGCCGGTGGCGACCGCGCCGCTCTCGATCATCGGCTGCAGGCCGGCCGCCGTGGTCGCGAACAGGGCTGGGTCACCGCCCAGCCACGCACCCCAGGCGGCGCCGACGATGGAGATGTTCCTCAGCAGCAGGCGGTTGGCGGCGACCGGCGGGATGCGGCCCTCGGTGAAACCGACCACGCACCAGCCGGCCCCCGGGTGCCAGGCAGCGCAGGCTCTCGTCGAAACGATCGCCGCCGACCGGGTCGACGATGACGTCCGCGCCCCTGCCGTCGTTGAGCGAGCGCAGCTCGGCGGGCCAGTCGCCAGTGCTGTCGACGACGCGTGTCGCGCCGGCGCTGCGGGCCACCTCCGCCTTCTCGCGGGCTGCTGGTCACCGCGACGACCTCGGCCCCCAGGCAGCGCGCCACCTGGATGGCGGCGGTGCCGATGCCGCCGGCCGCGCCGTGCACCACCACCGTCTCCCCAGGCAGCACCGCCGCTCTCCTGGTCAGCGCGAAATGGACGGTGTGGTAGTTGAGGATGAACCCGGCGCCCTGCTCGAAGCTGAACGTCTGCGGCAGCCGGCACGACATCGCGGCAGGCGCCGCCGCGACCTCGGCGAAGCCGCCGAGCATGGTCACCGCCATCACCCGGTCGCCGGCCGCAAAGCCGCTGTCGGGCGGGGCCTCGCGCACCGTGCCCGCGACCTCGACGCCGGGAACGAACGGAAGTGGTGGCTTCATCTGGTACAGCCCGCGGCTCATCAGCACGTCGGGAAAGCTGACGCCGGCAGCGACGACGTCGATGAGCAGCTGCCCGCCACCCTCAGGCGCGGGGATGTCGGCGGCACGGATGCTCTCAGGACCGTCGAGTGCCTCGATCCGCTGTGCTCGCATGGGCGGGGATGATGGCACGGCTCAGCGCGCGCCGGCGCGGGACCGCACGCGCCTCAGGCCGGCGGCGTACGTGCTCACTGTGCCGCCGCCGCCGGTGATAACGAGCGACGAACCGGCCGTGCACGTGTAGGAGTCGGTCGCCGAGCCCGGGTGCTGGCTCTGCAGCACCGCGCCGTCCTTGGAGAGCGTGATGGTGAGCGGTGTCGGCTGGTCGAGCTTGACGGCAATCCGGCCGGCGGTCGCGCTGATGGTGCCGGTGGCAGAACCCGACTGCGTCAGCTTGTACCCGCTGCCGTCCGTCCCCGTCCCGGTCAGCGGCGCGGTGTTGCTGTCGTCCGTGTTGATGCTCCCGGTCGCCGTGATCGTGAGCACCTCACCCTCACCGCCGGACAGCGTGACCCGCGACCCACCGACGGTGATGCCGCCACTGATGTTCGCGCTCTTCCAGGTGCCGACGAGGCAGTGGTCGAGTGCAACCGCTGTGGGAGTTGGCGATGCGCCACCGTTCTGCGACGAGTTGCACGAGCAGAGCGCGAAGGCGGTGGCGGTCACAGCGAGGAGGACGGGGACTCGTTGGCTCGTCATTCCCATCCTCCAGTCAGTGTCACGCAGCCGGTCGGAACACTCGGCGCCGACTGTACCACCGGCTCTGCGAACAGCCGTGCGACTCTGAGCGCGATGAGATTCCAAGCCTCCAACAGTGAATCGACGCCGTGGGAGACCATTGCGCCACAATGGCTGCGACCCCGATGTGGAGGTCCGTGCGTCACTTGGCCCCCCGGCAGCGGGCCCGAGGAGGAATGAGTCACCGTGATGGAGATGACCCCCGTCGCTGACGGCACCGAGGTCCCACCCCGGAGCGCGTCCTTCGAAGAGAAGATGGCCTACTACCGCTCGCAGCACACCACCGCGGGCGTGCGGGCCACGCACCTCGTCGGCATCCCGGCCGTGGCGGCGGCGCTGCCGCTGATCGCCGCCCGTCCGCGGGTGGGCGTGCCGCTGTTCTTGGGCGGGTGGGCGCTCCAGGTGCTGGGCCACAAGGTGTTCGAGAAGAACAGCCCCGCCCTCACCAAGGGCCTGTTCACGTACCAGTTCTGCGGTCTCGCGTTCTGGTGCGAGGAGATGGCCGACCTCATCGCCGGCCGCTCACCTCTAACCGGCGGCCAGGCCGCCGACGACCCCGACGGCCCCGGCGACCTCGCCGGCATCCCGGTTGGAGACTTCGCCCGGACGCACTGACCGCTGGCCTCGGGCGGCGTCAGCGCAGGGCGATGAGCGCGACCGCCACCGCCGCCAGCACCAGTCCTGCGGCCTGCTGGCGAGCGACGCGTTCCTTGAGCACGCCGCGCGCCAGGAGAAGGGTCGTGGCCGGGTAGAGCGAGCTGATCACGGCCACGAGCGCGAGCAGGCCGCGGTGGGTGGCCAGCACGTAGGCGAGGTTGGCGGCGAAGTCGGTGACCCCGGCGATGACCGACAGCCGCAGCGCGCCGCGCGGTGAGGGGAGGGCGCCGCGTGTCGCCGCCGCCGCGGTCAATCCCAGCAGGATGACCACGGAGGACGCGCGCTGGCCGACCAGTGGCCATGCGCCGCCATCCGGGCCGGTCTGCGCGAGCAGCACGTAGAAGCCGCCGAAGCCGACACCGGCGAGTAGGGCGGAGACGAGCGCACCACGGCTCATCCGCGCGTCGCGCCCGGCGTGCGGTTCGTGGCCGATCAGCACCATCGCCGGGATCGCCAGGACGACACCGCAGAGAGCGACCGCGCCGGGACGCTCGCCGCGCGCGACGCCGACCACCACCGGCACCACCGCGCTCAGCACCGCCGTCAGCGGCGCGACCACCGACATCGGCCCGATGGCAAGCCCGCGGTACAGCAGCACAACGCCGACGAGGCCGACCGCGCCTGCGGCCACGCCCCACACAATGTCGTGCTCGCTGTACACCGACCCGGGCAGCAGCGCGACCGCGAGCAGTGCAAGCAGGAGGCTGAGCCCGTTGCTCACCAGCACCACCGCCGTCGCCGGCACGCGCCGCGCCGCGAGGCCTCCGCTGAAGTCGCTGACACCATAGAACAGCGCGGAGGTGAGAGCGAGCAGCGCGGCCATCGCGCGCGACTCTGCACCACGCGCCGGCCGGTCCACGCCGGCGGCGCGCGAGGGCACCACCCGCGTCGGTCATGATGGCGCGACGCTTCCTCCCCCACGCGCGCGCCGCCTCGTCCAGCTGTTCGCCGGTCTCGTGCTGTACGGCGCCAGCGACGGTCTGCTCCTGCTCGGCGGCCTCGGCGTCGATCCCTGGGACGTCTTCCACCAGGGGCTGTTCCGGCGCACCGGCGTCGCCGTGGGAACCTGGACCATCGTCGTCGGTGCGCTGGTGCTTGCTTCTCTGGATCCCGCTGCGTCAGCGTCCGGGGCTGGGCACTCTCGCCAACGTCATCGTGATCGGGTTGGTCATCAACCTGGTGCTGGCCACGGTGCCGGCGCCGCACGGGCTGGCGCTGCAATTCGTCACCATGCTCGGCGGCGTCGGCCTCAACGGTGTCGCCACCGGCGCGTACATCGGCGCCGGGCTGGGACCCGGTCCGCGCGACGGCCTGATGACCGGGCTGGCGGCACGCGGTAGTTCGATCCGCGTGGTCCGCACCGCGATCGAGGTCGTGGTGCTGGTCTGCGGATGGTTGCTGGGAGGCACGGTGGGGATTGGCACCGTGGTCTACGCGCTGGGCATCGGCCCCCTTGCGCAGGTCTTCGTCCCGATGCTCGCGATCGACCGTCGGACGCGCGGCGAGCAGGCGTCACATGGGACGCCGCTGCCTGTCGACGGGCCGCGTGCCAACTGAGTCGCCGCGGGTGTGATCAGCGCGCGGACTCTTCACAGTCCGGCCACGAAACGCGGTGGATGGACAGCCACGTGGTAGGCTTCGGCCAGATGTGGCGCCGATTTCGGGCGTCACTGCCCTTCTTGCGGTTCCTCTCCCCGTTCACACACGGGTTCCCCAAGCCAGGCATGTGACCAGAGCTTCGAGGGGAAGCGCAGAGCCTTTCGGCTTCGGAGAGACATGACATCGTTCGCTGACCTAGGTGTGCGTCCGCGCACCCTGCAGACCCTGGAACAGGCCAGGATCACCAGCCCACTCCCCGTCCAGGAGGAGGCGATTCCCGTGCTGCTCACGGGGCGCGACGCGGTCGCAGAGGCTCCGACCGGGTCGGGCAAGACGCTCGCATTCCTCATCCCGATGGTGGAGCGGCTGGCCGGCCACCGCCCCCACGGGGGCCCGCGAGCGCTGATCGTCGCGCCCTCGCGCGAGCTCGCCAACCAGATCGGCGCCGTGCTGCGCACTGTCGATCGCGGGCTGCGCATCGCCATGCTGTACGGAGGCGTCGGCTACGGGTCGCAGCTCAGCGCGCTGCGCAGCAGCCCTGACGTGGTGATCGGCTGCCCGGGTCGGATCCTCGACCTCGCCGGCCAGGGCAAGGCCAACCTCGCATCGATCGAGTACCTGGTGCTGGACGAGGCCGACGAGATGCTCGACCAAGGATTCGCGCCGGATGTCGAGCGCATCATCGCGCTGACGCCGGGCACGGGACCGACGCGCCGCCAGACAGTGCTCACCTCGGCGACGATGCCGGCGTGGGTGCAGCGCATGATCGACCGCCACCTCGTGGACCCCGCGATCATCAGGGTGACCACGCAGGGTGAGCCCACGCTCGAGCACGCGATCCTGCACGTGGAGCGCGCCAACAAGGTGGACACGCTCTCGCGGCTGCTCCGGCGCCACAAGGGATCCGCGCTCGTCTTCCACCGCACCAAGCACGGTGCCAAGGGGCTCGCCCGCGACCTCAACGCCCGCGGGCACCGCAGCGCCGAGCTCCAGGGCAACCTCTCGCAGAACGCGCGCGACCGCGCGGTGGCGGCGTTTCGCAACGGGCAGGCGGACGTGCTCGTGGCCACCAACGTCGCGGCCCGCGGCCTCGACATCAGCCACGTTGCCATGGTGGTCAACTACGAGCTGCCCGAGACCCCGCAGTGGCTGACCCACCGCATCGGCCGCACCGCGCGCAACGGCGCGGCGGGACGCGCATTCACCTTCATCACGCGCGAGGACTCCGAGAAGTGGCGCAAGCTGCGCCGCCTCGGTGCGCCGGAGCTGCCGGGTGCTGACACGGAGCACCTGCTCACCACCGGTGACATCCGCTTCATCGCCGCCCCACCGATGGGGGTGCCGAGCTCGCCGCCCCTCCGGCGTCCGCAGCGCGGCCCCAACAGCAACGGGTTTCGCCGCCGCCGGCCGCGTCCTTCGTCAGTGCGCTGAGCCGCGCCGCGGTCAGGTGGCGACCGGCGCCTGGTCGCGCTTGCGGATCTTGTTGCGCTGGTCGGCGCTGAGCACCCTCTTGCGAAGACGGATCCCCTTGGGGGTCACCTCGACCAGCTCGTCGTCCTCGATGAAGTCGAGGCTCTCCTCGAGCGACATGGTGCGCGCGGGAACCAGGCGTACCGTCGCATCCTCGGTGGAGGAGCGGATGTTGGTCTTCTGCTTCTGCTTGGTGACGTTGAGGTGGATGTCGCCGGGACGGCGGTTGAGGCCGACGATCATGCCTTCGTACACGGTGGTGCCCGGCCCGATGAACGGCTGGCCGCGCTCCTGCAGGCCGAGCAGCCCGTAGGCGACGGCGGTGCCCGGCTGGCTGGCGGTCAGCACACCGTTGCGGCTGGTGGGCGGCAGGGTGCGCCAGCGCTCCCAGCCGAGCAGGCGCGTCGACATCACCCCGGTTCCGCGGGTGAGCGTGAGGATCTGGCTGCGCAACCCGATCAGCGCGCGCGTCGGCGCGTGGTGGATGAGTCGTGCCCGGCCGGCCGCGTCGGTGCGCATCGACTGCATCTGCCCGCCGCGCGACCCCAGTGTCTCGGCGATCGCGCCCACCGCGTCCGCGTCGCAGTCGATGATGCACTCCTCGACCGGTTCGTGACGCTGCCCGTCGATCTCGCGCGTGATCACCGCCGGGCGCGACACCTCGAACTCGTAGCCCTCGCGGCGCATCGTCTCGATGAGGATGGCGAGGTGAAGCTCACCCCGGCCGCTGACCTCGAAGATGTCGGCGGTGGGCCCGTCGGCGACTCGGAGCGCGACGTTGGTGAGCAGCTCGCGCTCGAGGCGGGCGCGCAGCTGGCGCGAGGTGCTGCTCAGCGTGGCCTCGCGGCCGGCGAGCGGCGACTGGTTCACGGAGAACTGCATGCGCAGCGTCGGCTCGCCCACCTCGGGGCGGGGCAGTGGGACAGGGTCGTCGGCGTCGGCGACGGTGTCACCGATGGCGACGTCGGCGAGCCCGGTGATGTACACGATCTCGCCGGCGGCCACCTCGTCGACCGGCATGCGCTGCAACGCCTCGACCGTCATCACCGTGCCGATGCGCTGGCGCGGCCCGATGCCGTCGGCGGTGCAGCACACCACCGCCTGGCCGACGCGGAGCACGCCCTTGTTGATCCTGCCGAGCGCGAGCCGGCCGCTGTAGTTGTCGTGGTCGAGGTTGCTGACCAGCATCTGGAACGGTGCGTCGGGGTCTGCGAGCGGCGGCGGGACGTGGTCGAGGATGGTGTCGAGCAACGGCTCGAGCGTGGTGCCCTCACGCTTGAGGTCCAGCGTCGCGGTGCCGGCGCGGCCGTTGGTGTACACCACCGGCGCGTCCAGCTGGGCGGCGTCGGTGGCCAGCTCGAGGAGCAGGTCGTGCGTGGCCTCGACGGTCTCCGCCGGCTGGGCGTTGGCCCTGTCGATCTTGTTGACGACGATGATCGGGCGCAGCCCGAGCGCGAGCGCCTGCCGCAGCACCACGCGCGTCTGCGGCATCGGTCCCTCGGCGGCGTCGACGAGCAGCAGGCAGCCGTCGGCCATGCCGAGGACGCGCTCCACCTCGCCGCCGAAGTCGGCGTGCCCGGGGGTGTCGATGATGTTGAGCTTGACCCCGCGATAGCGGATCGAGGTTGTCTTGGCGAGGATGGTGATCCCCTTCTCGCGCTCGAGGTCGTTGGTGTCCATGATCAGCTCGCCCACCTGCTCGTGCGCCGCGAAGACGCGAGCCTGCTTGAGCAGGGCGTCGACGAGCGTGGTCTTGCCGTGGTCGACGTGCGCGACGATGGCGACGTTGCGCAGGTCGGCACGGCGTGGCATCGGATCGTGGTGCGCCGGCATGGTTCTATCCTCGCCGACGCGGCGCTTGCAGCGTCCTGGCCCCACCCGGGTTCGCTAGCATCGAACGCGGATGAGTGAGATCGCCGCCGAGGTCACCGACCTGCTGCAGCGGCTGATTCGCAACGGCTGCATCAACGACGGCACCCCGGACTCCGGCCAGGAGATCCGCAACGCCGAGCTCCTCGCCGACCACCTCCACGGGTGCGGCGTCGAGCTGGAGACGTTCGAGTTGCTGCCCGGCCGGGCCTCGATGGTGGCCCGGCTCGAGGGCACCGACCCCACCGCGCCGACGCTGATGCTCATGGGTCACACCGACGTCGTCCCCGTCGACGCACGGGGCTGGCAGCGCGATCCCCTCGGCGGCGAGCTGGTCGATGGCGTGGTGTGGGGGCGTGGCGCCATCGACATGCTCAACCTCACGGCGTCGATGGCGGTGGCCACCCGGCGCCTGGCGTCGTCCGGGCTACGCCCGCGGGGCACGCTGCTGTTCCTGGCCGTCGCCGACGAGGAGGCCGGGGGCGCGCTCGGCGCGGGCTGGCTGGCCGAGCACGCGCGTGAGGCGATCCGGTGCGACTACGTGGTCACCGAGAACGGCGGCGTCCTGCAGCACACCGCGGCGGGAGAGCGCATCGGGGTCACCGTCGGCGAGAAGGGGATCTGCTGGTGCAGGGTGCGAGTGCACGGCACCCCTGGGCACGGCTCGCGCCCTCTGCGCGCCGACAACGCGCTCGTCAAGGCGGCCGAGGTGGTGACCCGCCTGGCCGCGTTCCCGACGGCGGCGCACATCACGCAGGCGTGGCGCCGCTGGGTCGAGGGGATGGGGTTCGAACCGGCCATCGCGGACGCGCTGGTGGACCCGGCACGGATCCGGGAGGGGCTCGACCAGCTGCCCGACGGGCTCGCAGGCACCGCCCACGCGCTCACCCACCTCACCGTCAGCCCCAATGTCATCCACGGCGGGGAGAAGACCAACGTGATCCCGGGACACGTCGACATCGAGGTCGACATCCGGAAGGTGCCGGGCCAGACGGACGAGGATGTGCTCGAGTTCTTCGACACCGCGCTCGGCCCGCTGCGCAGTGAGGTCGAGATCGAGGTGATCCAGCGCGACGACCCCTCCGAGTTGCCGGCGGACACGCCGCTGTGGGACGCGATCAACCGCGCCGCTACAGCCGTGTACCCAGAGGCGCGCTGCATCCCCACGCTGACCCCCGGCGGGACCGACGCGCGCTTCTTCCGCGCCATGGGGGTGCCCGCCTACGGCATGGCCCTGTACAGCCGGGCGATGTCGCTGCAGCAGTTCAGCGCGATGTTCCACGCCAACGACGAGCGCGTCGACCAGGAGTCGCTGCGCCTCACCACTGAGCTCTATACCGCGGTCGCGCGCGACCTTCTTGGATGAGACGGCGCGATTCGTCCGCCACTCCCTAACCGGCGAGCTCGCCCTCGTCGTCGCCGTCGACGCGCATCAATGAGACGCGCTTGCGCATGGTGAGCGTGCCCGCATGTGGCGCCACGTACGTCCCCGACACCGGGGCGATGTCGGCGTAGTCGCGGCCGACGGCGATGGTCAGGTAGGTCATCCCGACGCTGCACCCGTGCGTGGGGTCGAGCGCCATCACCCGTGCGTGTCCCGACCCGTCCGGCACCAGCACCTCGACCCAGGCGTGGGAGCCACCGGAGCCGAGTAGCTGTCCGGAGACATACCGCGACGGCAGGCCGAGGCCGCGCATGATCGCCAGTAGCACGTGGGCGAAGTCCTGGCAGACCCCGGTGCGGGCGGCGAACGCCTCAGCGGCGGTGGTGCGGACGGTGGTGACGTCATGCGCGTAGCGCATCAGCTCGTAGACGCGCTGGCATGCCGCCAGGGCGAGCTCGCCGCCGTGCAGCCGGCTGTCGCGCAGGTCGTTGATGAGCGCGTCGAGGTCGCCGTCAGCGGCGGTGAGCGGTGTGGTGTCGAGGAGACGGCGGTCGTGCAGCATCGCACCGGAGGCGAGGTGGGCGTGGTCACGCCTGCGCTCGACCACGCTCGACGACAGGAAGGTGACCTGTTCGGCGACGTAGGGAACCTCGATGTCGACCACGTGGTTGCCGAAGCCGTCCGCTGCCGCACGCACCCTCCGCGGCGTGGCGTCGACCACCTGGACGCGGCGTGAGACACGTCGTTGGTCGCCGTGGTTCTCACGGGGTTGCACCACCAGCCGCTGGCGGAGCCGGTGCACCGGCCCCTCGTACTGGTACGTGATGCTCTGCTCGATCACGTACGCGCTGGCGCGGACGCGAGACCAGTCCACCGTCGAGGTGTCGACGCCGCTCATGTCGATGGGCTCGTCGAGGCCGGGCAGCTCGTCGCCGAGAGGGAGCCTCACGAGACCTGCTCCGCGAACTCTCCGCGCACCGGTGGGTGAGCGCTCGACCAGGGCGACGCGGTGACCGGCTCGGCGACCACGCGCATGGCCTCAAGGGGAGCGCGTCCGTAGCTGGTCAGCATGGCGACGTCGAGCGCGTCGCGGCCACGTCCGATGACCACGCGGCCGGTGCGGCGCTGGTTGTTGCGCGGGTCGAACGTGTACCACCGATCGCCGACGTAGGCCTCGAGCCACGCCGCGAAGTCCATCGGCTCGGGAACGATTGGGACGTCGATGTCCGGCAGGTACCCGAAGCAGTAGCGCGCGGGCACGTTGAGCCCGCGCAGGAACGCGACCGCGAGCTGGGTGAAGTCGCGGCACACACCGCGGCGCTGCACGTAGATCTCGGTGGCGCCCGTGCCGGTGTCGCTGCTCCCGGTGGCGAAGGTGATGTTGTTGTGCACCCAGTCGATGACCGCCTGCACACGGCTCCAGCCCTCGGGGACCCCGCCGAACAGAGCCCAGGCGGTGTTCGAGAGCCGGTCGGAGTTGCAGTAGCGGCTGGCGAGTGTGAAGTGGAGGACCTCGTCCGGCAGGTCGGCGACCGCCGGCTGCGTTGCGGTGGGGTCGGCCTCGTCCACGCCGGCGTCCACGTCAACCTCGGCCTCGTAGCGGATCCGGGTGCGGCCCGGGCCGAGCGTCAGACGTCTGCAGACGTTGCCGTAGATGTCGACATAGCGGCCGATCGGGACGGCGGGATCGGTCTCGAGCTGTGACTGCGCAACCGCGAGAACGGCGTCAGGGCGAGGCTCCACCTGGAGCACGAGCGCCACCGGCCAGCTGAGATCGTGGACGAACTCGCAGCCGACTCGCACCCGACGGCGGGACTCCTCCTGCACGATGGCAGTCTACTGCCGGAGAGTAGTCTGCACCGACAATGACGCAGATGCAGTCGCCGGCCACGCTGCCCCCCGGCGCGGACGAGTGCGTCACCGCGGACGGGAACGCCCGGGGACCGTACGTCGAGCTGCTCGGCGCGGTGGTCCGGGCCCCGGGTGAGCTGCCCCGAATCCGCAAAGGCGCCCAGCGGTGGTTCGCCGACCGCGACGTGACCTTCGGCGTCCCGGCGGACGGGACGGCGCCGATCTTTCCCTTCGACCCGATCCCGCGCGTCATCGGCGCATCGGAGTGGCGAGCCGTGCATCGCGCTCTGTCGCAGCGGGCGATGGCGCTCGACCACTTCGTCTCGGACTGCTACGGGGCACAGCGTGCTCTCCGCCACGGGGTGGTGCCGGGAAGGCTCGTGTACAGCAGCACGGGGTATCTCCGCGACATCGTCGGGGTGCGCCCGCCGCGATCGACCTGGTGCCACGTGGCCGGCATCGACGTGGTGCGGGTGCACGGGTCCTTCTGCGTGCTCGAGGACAACGTCAGGGTGCCGAGCGGCGTCGCCTACGCGCTCGAGGCCCGGCGGGCGATGGAGCAGGTGGCGCCGGAATGGTTCGCCACCAACGCAGTGCGCCGCATCGACGAGTACACCAAGCGGCTGTGCCGGATCCTGCAGCGCATCGCTCCGCGACCGTGGGAGGCGGCCATCGTGGTGCTGACACCGGGTCCGTACAACGCCGCCTACTACGAGCACAAGCTGCTCGCCGACGAGATGGGCGCGACCCTGGTGGAGGGCCACGACCTGATCGTCTCCGAGGACGAGGTGTACCGGCGTGACGAGGAGGGTGGCATCCAGCGCGTCGACGTCATCTACTCGCGCGTCAACAGCGAGTGGCTCGACCCGCTGGTGTTCCGCAGCGAGTTCATGCTCGGAGCACCCGGGATCATCGAGGCCTGGCGGCGCGGCAACGTGGCCATCGCCAACGCGCCCGGCACCGGGGTCGCCGACGACAAGGCGATCTACCCGTACGTGCCGGCGATGATCCGCTACTACCTCGGTGAGGAGCCGTTGATCGACAACGTGCCGACGTTCGACCTCGCCGACCGCGTCCAGCGCCAGCACGTCATCGCCCACTTCGACACGATGGTGCTCAAGCCGGTGGATGCCAGCGGCGGGTACGACATCCACTTCGGCCGCCTGGTCGGACCGGCCGAGCGCGCCCAGCTGATCGCCAGGATCGAGGCGTCGCCCCGGCAATGGCTGGCCCAGGAGGAGGTCGAGCTGAGCAGGGCGATCTGCCTGCGCTCCGACGGGAAGCTGGAGCCGCGCGCGGTCGACCTGCGTCCATTCGTGCTGCTCGACGAACGCCCGTGGATCACCCCGGGCGGCCTCACCCGGGTGGCGCCGAACTCCCACACGCTGGTGGTCAACTCCTCACAGGGTGGAGGCAGCAAGGACACATGGGTACTGAGTTGCTGACGTACGCGGTGTGGCACCACACCACGCTGCGTTACAAGGACCCGGTCGGACTGTCGTTCAACGAGGTGCGCATGCGCCCCCGCGACCGGGGCTCGCAGCGCACGCTGGCGTTCTCGCTGCTGAGCAACCCGTCGGCCGTGCCGCGCAGCAGGATCGACTACTTCGGCAACTACGTGCACCGCGTCGACGTGACCTCCCAGCACGATGTCCTCGAGTTCGTCGTGGAGGCCGTGGTCGAGAACAGCGAGCCGCGGCGGCGGCGCCTGCCGGAGTGGGACGAGGAGGTGCTGGCCGGCGATCCCCGTCTCGAGTACGTGCTGCCCAGTCCGCGGGTGCCGCTGAGCGAGGCAACCAAGAGCCTGTGGAGGGAGTGGAACGGCGAGGATCGCAGCTTCGACGCCTTGCTGGCGACGGCGGAGCGCATCCCGAGGGAGCTGCGCTACGTCACCGGCGCCACCACGGTCGAGTTCGAGCATCGACGACCTCCTTGCCGGGGGCGCGGGTGTCTGCCAGGACTTCAGCCACCTGTTCCTGGCCATGGTTCGCGGCGCGGGATGGCCGGCGCGGTACGTGAGCGGGTACCTCGGTCCGGCCGGCGAGCAGACGTTCATCGAGGGGCAGTCGCATGCGTGGGCTGAGGTGTGCGGTGCGGACGGACGCTGGGTGGGGCTGGACCCGACGCACGCCGGGTACACGGGCGCACACCACCTGCGGCTCGCCGCCGGGCGTGACTACAGCGACGTCGCACCCCATCGCGGTCTCTTCTACGGGACCTCAGAGGGTGCCCCACCGGAGGTGCTGGTGCGCATCAGCAAGATCTCGGAGCAGCAGGTGGAGACAGTGCAGCGGGGCGCCGGACCGCACTGGCAGCAACAGCAGCAACAGCAGCGCTGACGCGTCTCGCCCGGCTACGCGCCGGCAGCCACGGCCGGGAGCCCGCGCAGCCCCGAGAGGCGGTCGAGGTGGAAGTCGACGCCGCCGAGGAGCCGGCTCGACGCGGCCGCGCGGCGCAGCAGCAGGTGGCAGTCGTGCTCCCACGTGAAGCCGATGCCGCCGTGCACCTGCAGCGCCGACGTGGTAACCCGCCAGGCGCCCTGCGCCGCCGCCACCTTGGCCACCGACGCCGCGAACGGCAGCGCCTCGGGGTCGTGGTCGGCTGTCCACGCCGCGCACAGCACCGCGCTGCGCGCGCTCTCGACGTCGATGAGCATGTCGGCGCAGCGGTGCGACACCGCCTGGTACGCGCCGATGGGCCGCCCGAACTGCTGCCTGGTTCGTGCGTAGTCGACGGACAGCTCCAGCGCCCGGCTGGCCACGCCGACCAGCTCCGCGCTGAGCGCCACCTCGATGCGGTCGACCGCGGCGGCGACGTCGCCGCCCAGCTCGTCGGACTCGCTGGCGGTCACGCGGACCAGCCGGCGGGTGACGTCGATCCCCTCGACTGGCTCCGACCGGCAGTCGGCGAAGGCGGCGATCATCGCCCGGCCCGTCGCCCACCAGGACCACCGCCGCGGCGCCGTCGACGTCGTAGGCGAGCGCGCTGCCGTCCGGTTGCGAGCACGCCCAGCGCGCGCGCGCGACTCGCCGCTGGCGATGCCCGGCAGCCACTGCTGCCTCTGTTCGTCACTCCCCGCGGCCTCGACCAGCACGCCGGCGGCGGCGTTGCCGAAGAAGCTCGCCGGTGCCAGCGCGCGGCCGAGACCCTCGCTGACCAGGGTCAGCTCGACCGTTCCCAGTCCCTGGCCTCCGTGGCTCCTCGGAGACCGCGGCGCCGGTCCACCCGGCTGTCGCCAGCTCGCGCCACAGCCCCGAACCGTCATCCTCGCCGTCGAGGTGGCGTGCGCACGGTCGCGGAGTCCCAGCGCGCGCGGCAGAGCTCGTCGATTGCGTCGCGCACCGCGCGCTGGTCGTCGGTGAGGTCGAATCGCATCGCGGCTCTTCAGCGCATCCGCGGAAGGTTGAGGACGCGCTCGGCAAGGATGTTGCGCTGGATCTCGCTGGTGCCGCCCTCGATGGAGTTGGCACGCGCGCGCAGCATCCGTCGCGTCCACACCGGGTCGACGGCGATGCCGTCGGCGCCGAGCACGTCGAGCGCGAGCTCGCCGAGCCGCTGGTTGATGTCCGCCCACTGGATCTTGGCGATCGACCCCTCGGGGCCGGGGACGCCGCGCTCGATGGTGCGCGAGAGGCCGCGGAAGCCGTTGAGGCGCATCGTCTCGGTGGCGACGACCAGCTCGCTGAGGCGCCGGCGGACCACGGCGTCGTTCTGGCGGCCTCGCTCGCGGATCAAGCGCGGCGAGCTCGTCGAGCTGCATCTGGATCGCCAGCGCGGATGCCGCGCTGAGGCCGGCGCGCTCGAACATCAGGGTGGTGATCGCCACCTTCCACCCGTCTCCGACCGCGCCGACAACGTTCTCGTCGGGCACCACGGCGTCGTTGAAGAAGATCTCGTTGAACTCCGAGTCACCGGTGGCCTGGCGCAGCGGGCGGACCTCGACGCCGGGCTGCTTCATGTCGCAGATGAAGTACGTGAGGTTGTGGTGGCGCTGCTCGCCGCCGGTCTTGGCGACGAGCATGCACCACTTGGCGCGGTGCGCGAACGAGGTCCACACCTTCTGGCCGTTGATCGTCCAGCCGCCGTCGCCGTGCACCGCGGAGGTGGTCAGCGCGGCCAGGTCGCTGCCGGCGTTCGGCTCGCTGAATCCCTGGCACCACACCTCCTCGCCGGTGAGGATGGGGCCGAGGAAGCGGGCGCGCTGCTCGTCGGTGCCGTGGGTGATGATCACCGGGCCGCCCATGACCAGCCCGAGGATGTTGGCCGGCGGCGGCGCCTTGGCACGCACCATCTCCTCGTTGAAGATGGCCTGCTCCATGAGCGTGGCGCCGCGGCCGCCGTGCTCGCGCGGCCAGGAGATGCCGACGTAGCCGGCGTCGAACAGGGTGCGCTGCCAGCGCAGCCGGAAGTCGACGATGTTCTCGGCGCCCTCGGGCTCGGGGCCGGGCGGGTGCTCGGCCAGCCAGGCGCGCACCTCGTCGCGGAATCGCTGCTCGGACGGCGTGAGGCTCAGGTCCACGGCGGGCAGAGCCTACAGGGCTGACGGGGCGGATTGCGAGCATCTGGCGCAGCGCCTTGCGGTCGAGCTTGCCGACGCTGGTCAGCGGGATGTTGGCGACGACGTGCACCTCGCGGGGCGACTTGGTCGCCGACAGACTGCTGCGCGCGTACGCAACCAGGTCGTCGGCGGTCACGGTGGCGCCGGGACGCAGGCTGACGAAGGCGACCACCTCCTCGCCGAGGCGCGGGTCGGGCCGGCCCACGACACCGGCCATGGCCACGTCGGCATGGGACAGCAGCACGTCCTCGACGTCGCGCGGGAAGACGTTGAAGCCACCGCGCAGGATGAGGTCCTTCTTGCGATCGACGACGAAGAGGTACCCGTCGGTGTCGAGGTGTCCGATGTCACCGGTGTGCAGCCAGCCACCGCGCAGCGCGTCCGCCGTCTCGTCGGGAGCGTTCCAGTAGCCGGTCATGACCCCCGGGCTGCGCACGCAGATCTCTCCGTCCTCGCCGACGCCGAGTGGCTGGTCGGCGCCGTCGACGATGCTCACCGTGCAGTCCTTGATGGGCACACCGACGCTGCCGACGCGGCGCGTGCCCGGCGGAGTTGACGAGATCACCGCCGAGGTCTCGGTGCATCCGTAGCCCTCGAGGATCTCGGCGGACGGCACCCTCCGCTCGAACTCGCGCAGCACGTCGAGCGCGAGCGGAGCGGCGCCGCTGCTGACGTAGCGCAGCGACGACAAGGACGGCAGACCTCGAGCGGCTCGGCGAGCAGCATCTGCACCATCGCAGGCACCAGCGCTGTGCGCTGGCAGCTGTGCAGCTCGCACAGCGCCACCCATTCAGCAGCGTTGAACCAGCGCTGGATCACCGCGAGGCCGGGCTCTTCGACGTGCATGCCGACGATCGTGACGATCATCCCGTAGGCGTGCGACAGCGGCAGTGGCGTCAACACGCGGGTCAGGCCGGGCACGTTGGAGGTCTCCCACGCGCTCCTCCCCGTGCACCAGAGGTTGCGATGACTGCAGCGCGACGCCCTTGGCCCTCCCGGTGGTGCCGCCCGTGTACATGAGCGCAGCCAGGTCGCCGTCTGCCCGCTGCACCAGCGGTCGCTGCTCGGCTCGCTCGAGCTCGCCGAAGTCGACGCAGGTGCGCTGCGCCAGCGGTTCCCGCCGCCGCGTCGACGCCGCCGGCGACGATCACGTGGCGCACGCTCGGCGCCGTGGCGGCCGCCTCGAGAACGGTGGCCAGCAGCTCAGGGGTGGTGACCACCGCGGTCGCGGCCGAGTCGGCAAGGATGTGGCCGAGCTCCGCCGCGGTCACCAGGAACACCACCGGGGTGACCACCGCGCCGGCGCGCCAGATCGCGTTGTAGGTGACCAGGACCTCCGGGCAGTTGGCCATCAGCACGACCACGCGCTCGCCCGGCTCGACGCCGAGGTCGGCGAGCCCGCCGGCGACGCGCCGGGCGCGCTCGTGCAGCGCGGCGGACCGAAGCGTCTGTCCCTCGAAGATGAGCGCGTCGTGGTCGCCGAGCCGGGCGAGCGAGTCCTCAGCCAGCTGCGCGAGGTTGAGCGAGTCAGCCACGAGCGTCCTCCGGCGGCGCGCCGCTGTCGTCGGCGGCATCGAGGCGGCCGAAGGGCCCGGCGTTGGGCAGCACCACCTGCGTGCAGCGGCTCGACGCCAGCAGCACCCCCTGCGCGTCGTGCATCTCGGCCGCGCAGAAGACGACCCTGCGGGTGCGGCGAACCACGGTGCCAGTCGCGCTGAGCAGGCCGGGACGGGAGACGCGGAGGAACTCGACGCGCAGGTCGGCGGTCAGGAAGACCTGGTCGCGGTCCAGCACCGTCCAGCACGCCCCGCCCATGGCGGCGTCGAGAAGCGCGGTCACCAGGCCTCCCTGCACCACCGCTCCCTCGGCCGTCGGGAAGCAGTACTCCGGCGTTGCCGTCCACTCGATCGACGTCGACCCGGGGAGCCAGCCGGTGCGGCGATACCCCAGGGTTCGCCAGATGTGCGGGCCGGTTACCGCGTCCGCCTCCCAGGCGCGGGGATCGTCGAAACGCTCGCCCGGGGTCATCTGCTCCGTCATCGAGCCGAGCATCGCACCTCGGACGCCGCGCCCGGCGTGCTCAGCCGCGCAGCGCCGCGATGAAGATCCCGGGGACGTGCCTGGCCGAGTGGTCCGCCTCGAAACGCATGAGCCGCTCGGTCACCACGTTGGCGCGGCGGTGCGAGACGAACCATGGCGGCTTCGGCAGCAGCGTGGCGTGGCCGTGGGCGACGCTGCGTGGGTAGGGGTGGAAGGGCGCGCGCACCACGCTCTTCTGCGGTTTGTCGAAGAGCAGGCTGTTGTGAACCACGCCGATGCCGCTCTGGATGTCGTCCAGCGTGTGCCCGGGGAAGGCACCCCAGCTCACCTCCGGCAACAGGAAGCCGACGCCGGTCCACGCGTTGACGCCGATGCAGCCGTAACGCAGGCGCGCGATCGCGCGGTCCAACGCCGCCGCGTGCGACCGCGCGGTTGCCGGGTGGATGATGATGTTCGCTCCCAGCGTTCCCCACAGCCGGTCGTTGCAGAACTCCACCGCCTGGTCGAGGTAGTCGTCGACGCCGGCGGCGCTGATGGTGGTGGCGGTCAGCACCGGCGCGAACGCCTCGACGACGAAGCACGACTCCTCCGGGTTGGCGCTGTCGAGACCGGTGACCAACGTGGTCGGCGCTGCGCCGTCGCCACCGAGCTCCCGGGCGCCGGGATGGGATGCGGCGATCTGGTGCTGGCGCGTCTGCGCGCCGGGGTAGTACGCGGGTCGCCGGGTCGTCGTGGACATCGCGTCCGCGATGCGCCGCAGCAGCGCGTCGCCCTGTGCCCAGCCGTCCTGGGTGATGAGCACCTGGGATGCGATGCAGTTGAAGCCGGAGTTGTGCAGCTTCTGGGTGGCGATGTGCTCGGCCTGGAAGGCGAGGTCGCGTTCTGACCATGGACCGGGGACCACGATGGTCGGGCTGACGTTGCCGAGCTCGCTGGTCATCCTCTTGGTGGTGACGGGCTGTCCCGCCGACTTGCGAGCGATGCCGTCGTCGCCCGACCCGAAGACGATGGCGTCGTGGGTGCGGCTGCTGCCGGTGACGTGGATCTCGTCGACGCCGTCGTGGCGCGTGAGGTACTCGCCGGCGTCGGCGCCGCCGTACGCGAAGCGCACGAAGCCGGCGCGCACCAGCCCGGCGAAGATGTCCTCGAACACCGGGCCGAGGTAGTCGTTGACCGGGTTCATCTTGAGCAGGCAGACGCGGCCTTCGGCGTACAGCTTGTAGAGCACGTCGAGTGGGGGGATGCTGGCGATGTTGCCCGCGCCGAGCACCAGCGCCACCGCCCCGGCCGGGTCGGCCTGCTTGTAGAAGACGGCCATGGTGTCGGCGAGGCCGGCCTCGGTGACCCCCGGCTGCATCCACACCTGCGCGCTGACGCCGCTGAGCAGGAGCCTGTCCCAGAGGTTGTGCGGGAACACGTCGACGACCACCTGGCCGTCGGGACGTGTGTGAACCGACCCGCGACGCAGCCGCGGTGTGCCCGAACTCGGCGACGTCGGTGAGGGTCTCGAGGAGACGGTTGATGCCGAACAGGAGAGCCCAGGGACCCGAGCTCCATTCCTCGCCGGCCAGCGCGGAGCCGGGATCGAGGCCCTTGGCCCGGCAGGCGGCCCGGACCCAGCGATCCGCCTGCGCTGAGGTGGCGAGAGCCAGGGTGCGCAGCTGTTCGATCCTGGCCGCGATGGGAAGCCGCGCCCACTCGTCCTTGTGCGCCGCCAGGGTGGCCACGTCGTCGTCGATCGCCGCCTGCCAGTCGCGCGACGGCGCAATGCCGGTGGCCGATTCGCCAATCCCTGTGCTCACGCCTCTCCCCCATGACCGTCGTGTGCCGGTGACCGACAATACGCCTCCATCGATGGCGGCACGCTGGAGGGTGTGATGGCGCAGCAGACCGGGTCTCTCGAGCTCCTCTCACGAGCGCTCGACCAGGCGGGAAACCTCATCGGCGGAGTCCCGCCCGAGCAGGCCGAGCTGCGCACCCCGTGCCGGTCATGGACGGTGCGCCAGCTGGTCGGGCACGTGGTTCGCGACCTCGACAACTTCGCCGCGACGGCACGCGGAGAGAAGCCGGACTACGGCACGCCGATCGCGGAGCTCGGAGACGACTGGCCCGGGGCGTTCGCCTCGGCCCGGCGCCGGCTCGACGACGCGTGGGGCGCCGCCGGCGGTGATGAGGCGACGTCGGTCTCCCGAGCCGACCACCAGGTCACCGAGGTCGCCGTGCACAGCTGGGACCTGGCCCGCGCCACGGGTCAGAGCGAGGACCTCGACACCGAGGTGGGCGAGCGCGGCCTGGCGTGGGCGACGCAGAACATGCGGCCCCAGTTCCGGGGCAGCGAGGAGGAGGGCAAGGCCTTCGGCGAGGTGGTGCCCGTGCCGGCGGATGCGCCCGTCTATGCGCGACTGGCCGGCTGGTTCGGACGCGACCCCAACTGGGCCAGCCCGGGCGGCTGACCTGCGGGCGGCGCCACCACCCGCCCGGCGCTGAGCCTACTTCTGGGCGGCCTGGTAGTAGGGGTTGGCGCCCTGGGCGTGGTCGGTCGTGTCGCGCACCTCGCTGATCTCGGGGAACGCGTCGAGGATGGCGGTGCGCACGCCCTGTCCGAGGGTGACCGCGGCCATTCCGCAGCCCTGGCATCCACCGCCCATGTGGATGAAGGCGACCCCGTCGGCGACATCGAGCAGGTCGATGTGGCCGCCGTGGGTGGCGACGAAGGGGTTGATCTCGTCGTCGAGAAGGCGCTGCACACGCTCGGCGACCGGGTCGAGCCAGAGTGGGTTGGGGTTCTCGACGCGCACCGCGCCCATCGGAAGGTCGGCGTCCAGGGTGATCCCGTCGAGGTAGGGCGCCGACGCGAGAGGGACATGGATGGGGATGCCGTCGAGCGCCTCGACGACCATGTCGCCCGGCTGCTCCTCGCCGGGGGCGACGAGCTGCATGTCGTAGACGAAGGCACCCTGGTCGCGACCGGTGATCGCGATGCGGAGCCCGGCCTCGGGCTGCCTGCGGTTGGCGCGCACCTGTCCGATCCGGGTGATGGCGGCCGCGGTGGCGCTGATCCGGGGCTGCTTCATGCGCTCTCCATGGACGGGAGTCTGACGCCTGGCGCCCTTCCATGGTGACGCGAGCAGCGACCAGGTGACCTAGGGTTCTGTTCGTGCCACCGCGGGTGATGCTCGTCCTCCCCACCGCCACGTACCGCGCCAGCGCCTTTGTGCGCGCCGCGGAGGTGCTCGGCCTGGACTGCGTGGTCGCCTCCGACGAGGCTCCGACGCTTGCCGGGCTCATGGAGGGACACGTGCTCACCTTGGACCTCGGTGGCCTCGCGGAGGCGGCGGAGGCTGCGGCGACGTTCGCGCAGCGATGGCCGGTGGACGCGGTGGTCGGCGTCGACGAGGCGTCGGTGCTGGTGGCGGCGCACATCGCGGACCGGCTTGGCGTTGGGGGCAACCCCGTCGACGCTGTTGCCGCCACCCGCGACAAGCGGCGCATGCGCTCCCTGCTGGCAGCCGCGGCGGTTGCGCAGCCGGCGTTCATCGAGGTCCATGGCGACCCGGCCGGCTCCGCGGCAGGTCGGGCGGCAGCCGCCGTGGGGTTGCCGTGCGTGGTCAAGCCGGTCGACCTCGCCGCCAGCCGCGGCGTGGTCCGCGCCGGCACCGTCGCCGAGCTGGCCGCGGCATTGGGGCGCGTCGATGCGCTGCTTCGCAGGCCAGGGCTGCGACGTGACGACGGCGATCCCCCTCTGCTCGTCGAGGAGTTCGTGACTGGCCCGGAGATCGCCGTCGAGGGTCTGCTTCGCGAGGGCGACCTGACGGTGCTGGCCATCTTCGACAAGCCCGACCCGCTCGACGGGCCGTTCTTCGCGGAGACGCTGTACGTGACCCCGTCGCGGCACCCGCGCGCGACGCTCGACGCCGCCGTCGCGGTGGTGCGCGCCGCGCTGCACACGCTCGGCCTGCGCGATGGCCCGATCCACGCCGAGCTGCGGCTGGCCGCCGGCGGCCCGGTGTTCCTCGAGGTCGCGGCACGGTCGATCGGAGGGCGGTGCTCGTCCGCGCTGCACTTCGTCGACGGCGCCACCGAGATGTCGCTCGAGGAGGTGATCCTGCGCCAGGCCGCGGGCCTGCCGCTGTCGGACCCACACCTGGCCGGCGGCGCAGCCGGCGTGCTCATGCTCCCGGTCCCGTCCGCGGGAGTCCTCCGCGCGGTGTCCGGCGTGGAGGAGGCCGCGGCCGTTCCCGGCGTCACCGGCGTGGAGCTGACCATCCCGGTCGGCGAGGTGCTCGAGCCACTGCCCGAGGGCGACCGCTACCTCGGCTTCGTGGTGGCTCGCGGGGTCGACCCCGCGTTCGTGGAAGCGGCGCTGCGGGAGGCGCAGGCCCTCATCGACGTCGAGTTCGGGGGCGTCTAGCTCCCCAGGGCGCGTTCCAGCTGGGCCTTGGTCATCGTCGAGCGCCCCTTGATGCCGCGGTGAGCGGCCTCGTTGCGGAGCTGGGCGTAGGTCCGGCCGCCGGAACCGCTGTGCGACCGGAGGCCACCGCGCCGTCCCGACGAGATGTCGTCGATCGAGCTGCGGCTGGCCACCTTGAACTCACCGGCGCGGGCGCGCTCCTTGTTGACGGTGCGCGCGGCGATCTCTTCGGCCTTGCCGTCGGGTGTGCCCCGCTCCTCGAGCCCCTCCTTGATGTGCTCGTACTGCCGCTCACGCTTGGCCGACCACGCTTTGACGGGCACATCACCCTCCTCGACATGCACGGGCTGACGCTCTGAGCACAATTCTGCGGCACGTGTTCCCGACGGCGCGAGGTGGCAGTCGGCCACGATGCGCGCATGTCGACGTCCGCGCAAAGCCGCCCTGCCATCGCACTGGCCACCTGCTCGGCCGTCCCCGACCTCGACGAGGACGAGAGCCTGGTCATCCCCGCGCTGGCCGCGCGCGGCCTGTCCGCGGTGCCGGCGGTGTGGGACGACAGCTCAGTGCGCTGGCACGACCACGAGTTGGTGGTGGTGCGCTCCACATGGGACTACGCGGAACGCCGCGACGAGTTCCTCGCCTGGAGCGCGTCGCTGCCCCGGGTTCTCAACTCGTGTGCTGTGCTCGAGTGGAACACCGACAAGGTCTACCTGCGCGAGCTCGCTGCCAGGTCCATCCCCGTCGTCCCCACTGTGTGGATCGAGCCCGGTTTCGCGATGGGCAGCGCGCTTCCCGACGGCGAGCTGGTGGTCAAGCCGGCGGTGTCGGCGGGCGCGCGCAACACGTCGCGGTACCGGGGTGAGGACGCGCGCGACGTCCGTGGGCACATCGACCGGCTGCTCGCGGATGGACGCACGGTGATGGTGCAGCCGTACCTGCGCTCCGTTGACGAGGACGGCGAGACCGCCCTCATCTACTTCGGCGGCAGCTTCTCGCACGCCGTCAACAAGGCTGCGCTGCTCACCGTCCCGGGGCGCGCCACCAGCGGTCTGTGGGAACCCGAGCGCATCACTCCGCGCCAGCCGCGCGCTGATGAGCGCGACCTCGCCGAGGACGTCCTCGACGCGCTGCCCTGGCCGCGCGGCGACCTGCTCTACGCACGCATCGACGTCGTCCGCGGACCCGAGGGAGCGCCCCTGGTGCTCGAGCTCGAGCTCGCCGAGCCCTCCCTGTTCCTCGGGTGTGCAGATGGTGCGGCGGAACGCTTCGCGGACGCGATCGCGGCCCGGACCGCGAAGGGCTGATAATCCCGCGCATGACCGCGGGGGACGGCGTGGCGAGCGAATGGCCCGCGCTGCCGTACGCAGACTGGCAGGCAACTCGCGACACGCTGCACATGTACACGCAGGTGATCGGCAAGCTGCGGCTGGCGCTCAGCCCGTTCGAGCCGGAGTGGGCCAACGTCGCCCTGTATGTCAGCGCCCGCGGGCTGACGACGTCGCCCATGCCGGTCGGGCTGCGCACGTTCGACGCCGAGCTCGACCTGCTCGAGCACACGTTGGTGCTGCGCAGCAGCGACGGACGGGTCGAACGCCGCCCGCTGGGGGGAGCGTGGCCGAGTACTACGAGGACGTCATGGCCGCGCTGCGACGCATGGACGTCGAAGTGACCATCTCCACTCATCCGTCCGAGGTCTCCAACCCCATCCCCTTCCCTGACGACCGCACCCATGACACGTACGATCGCGACCACGCAGCACGCTTCTTCCACGTCCTCTCCCAGGTCGACGTTGTGATGAAGGAGCACCACGGCCGCTTCCGCGGACGGTCCGCCCCTGTGCACTTCTTCTGGGGGTCGTTCGACCTAGCGCTGACCCGCTACGGCCGCGCCATCGAGCCGCCCAAGGACGCCGGGGTCATCCGTCGCGCGGGTGGGGACGCGGAGCAGATCTGCGCGGGTTGGTGGCCCGGTGACGAGCGGAACCGATACGCGGCGTTCTACGCGTACGCATACCCGGCACCCGCCGGGATCGAGGGGATCCGGGTGCAACCGGATGCCGCCGGGTGGCAGCCGTTGGGCGAGTTCATCCTGCCCTACGAAGCGGCTCGTTCACAGGCGGATCCGCGCCGGGCGATCCGAGACTTTCTGGACAGCACCTATGCTGGAGCGGCCGCGCTGTTCGGATGGGACAGCGGGCTGACCCAAGTCCAGGCGCCGACCTCCGCCGGCGGCTGAGTCGCCACCCTCCGGAGGTTCGCCCATGGCCAACTCCTGTCAGCACCTCGACCAGATCAGCGACGTCACCCCGTCGGGCACCGGCTGCGTCGAGTGCCTCGCCGCCGGCCGGCGCGACTGGGTGCACCTGCGCGTGTGCCAGCAATGCGGCCACGTCGGCTGTTGCAACTCCTCGCCGGGCAAGCACACCACGGCCCATTACCGTGCCGTCGGCCACCCGGTGGTGCGGTCGTTCGAACCGGGTGAGGAGTGGTTCTACTGCTACCCCGACGACCTGGTCTTCGAGCTCGAGGACGCGCCGCCCGCCCCGTCACACCCGTAGGTCAGCTCGCCGCTGCTGTCATGCCCGCGTTGGCATCGGTTGCGCCGCCGTGACAGGGCTGCGGATCCTCGTCCGTACAGTGGTCTGGATGCGACAGACGACTGCAGACAGCGCAACCCGGACGGACATCGAGTGGGAGCGGGCTCCCGGTGAGACGCGACGTCTTCCATGGTTGTTCGCCGGTGACGAGCCGGAACGGACACCTGCCACGCCGACCCGCAGCCGCGTGGCGCGGCTGCTCGGGCGGCGACCCGCGCACACCCGCTCAGACGCGGCGTAGCGCGAGCACCGGGATGGTGCGGATCCCCGCTGTCTTCTCAGCGTATTCGCCAAAGCCCGGGTAGCGACGGGCCTGCTCCGCGTACACGCGGTCCCGCTCCTCCCCGGTGACCTCGGTCACCTGCACCGCGAACGTCTCGGTGCCGACCTCGACCTCGGCGGTGCCGGCGTCGACGAGGTTGTGATACCACGCCGGGTTGTCCGGCGCGCCGGACTTCGTTGCGAAGATGTACATGACGGCGGGGTCGGTCTCGGACCGCAGGTACATCACCGGGTTGACGTACTCGCGTCCGCTCTTTCGGCCCCGGTGGTGGACGAGCGTCAGGGGCGCGCCCTCGAAGGGACGCCCGACGCGGCCCTGGTTGGCGCGGAACTCCGCGATGATCCGAGCGTTCCAGTCGCCGGCGTCGGCCATCACGGGTCTCCCTGGGTTGTGTGCGCGGGGCCCCACGACGATAGCAGTGGGACGCGAACGGTCCACACTTCACTCCCGTGGCGGACGACGACAGCGGCCTGATCCTGCTGGTGGAGGACGACGCCGCTCTACGGGCAGTCCTTGCCGGCAATCTCGAACGCGGTGGCCACCGCGTGCTCGTGGCGCGGGACGGCATCGCGGCCCTGGAGCAGCTGAGGACTCCGGGCTTGGAGGTGGTCCTGCTCGACATCGGCCTTCCCTTCGTCAACGGCTGGCGGATCCTCGAAGGGCTCGACCACCAGCGCCAGCCATCGGTGATCGTGATCTCGGCCCGCGGCGACGAGGAGGACAAGGTGCGCGCGCTGGACCTCGGTGCCGACGACTACCTGACCAAGCCGTTCGGTGCCGGGGAGCTGCTGGCGCGCGTGCGCGCGGTGCTGCGTCGCGTCCGACCTGCCCCGGAAAAGAAACAGCGGGTCACCAGCGGCGACGTGGTGGTCGACCTGGGTGCCCGCGTCGTCACCAAGGCCGGCGCTGAGGTACGACTCTCACCGACCGAGTACGTGCTGCTCGCCGAGCTGGCACGCAACGCGGGGCAGCTGATGGACCAGCGTGTCCTGCTGTCCCGGGTGTGGGGGCCCTCGTACGCCGGTGACCGCGCCTACCTGCGCACGTTCATCAAGCGGTTGCGGCGCAAGCTCGAGAATGACTCAGGGCAGCCCCAGGTCATCGTGACGGTCGGTCGGCAGGGCTACAGGTTCGGTGCCGTCGCGCTGCCTGACACCGAGAGCTGACCCGGCCACAGAACGTCCACCATGCGTTCACGGTTGCCGCGCGATGCTGCGGTCGTGGAGGACGAGGTGGAGCGCGCTCCTCGTGAGCGCTTGGCGCAAGTGATCGGGTTGCCGGTCGTCGACTCGGCCGGCGTGACGCTCGGCGTCGTGGTGGGGCGGATAATCAGCGGTTCCACCATCGACCTGCTCGTCCGCCGGCGTCGACCCTTCCATCGTTCCAAGTACCTGCGCCTCCAGGGAGCCGCGATCACCGCCAGCGGACGGACCCTTGTGTACCACCAGCCCATTGCGGCAGGACTGCGGAGGTTCGAGGTGATCCAACCCAGCGGGTCCGGAGAGAACGCCTCGGGGGACGCCGCGTGAACGTCGACCTGTTGATGATCCTCGTCCTGGCAGTGCTGGTGCTCGCCAGCGCGGCCTATGTCATCGGTCTGACCAAGCTGTGACCGACGTTGTGGGTTATGTCGTCGCCGGCATCATCGCGCTGCTGGCAACCGCATACCTGGTGGCCGCCATGCTCTTCCCCGAGAGGTTCTGATGGCGTTGGAGATCCTCGGGGTCGCGATCATCTTCGCCGCGGTGCTTCTGTGCGCCCGGCCGCTCGGTAAGTACATGGCCAAGGTGTTCGCTGGAGAGAGGACCTTCCTCACCCGGTTTCTGCACCCTGTCGAGCGTGGCGTCTACCAGCTCATCGGGGTGAAGGAGGACGACGAGCAGACCTGGGTCAAGTACCTGGCCGCGGTCCTGCTGGTGACGGTGGTGAGCATCGTGGTCACCTTCCTGCTCCTCCGCTTCCAGGACAGGCTGCCGTTGCAGAGCGTCATCAATCCCCAGGGCTTCCCGGGCGTGGCGCCGGACCTGGCCATGAACACGTCGATCAGCTTTGCGACGAACACCAACTGGCAGAACTACGCCGGTGAGACCACGATGACCTACTTCTCGCAGATGGTCGCGCTGGTCATGCACAACTTCCTCTCCGCAGCCACGGGCCTGGCGCTGGCGATCGCGCTCATCCGTGGCCTGGCGCGACGCTCGGGCAAGACGCTGGGGAGCTTCTACGTCGATGTCACGCGCGGGATCCTCTACGTGCTGCTGCCTCTGTCAGTGATCGGCACCATCGTGTTCGTCTCCCAGGGTGCGATCCAGAACTTCTCGCCGTCGACCGTGGCGCACACCCTCAGCGGTGTCACCCAGACGATCGCGCAGGGGCCTGTCGCCTCGCAGGAGATGATCAAGGACCTCGGCAACAACGGCGGTGGCTTCTTCAACGCCAACTCTGCGCACCCCTTCGAGAACCCCAACGGGTTCACCAACGCGTTCACCATCTTCAGCCTCCTGCTGATCGCCGTCAGCCTGACCTTCACGTTCGGTCGGATGGTGGGGAACATCAAGCAGGGGCTGGCGGTGCTCGCCGCGATGGGGGTGATCCTGCTCGGCATGACCGGTGTGGCCATCTACGCCGAGCAGACGGGCAACCCCGCCCTGAACGGAACCGGGGTGACCCAGGTGGCCAGCTCGACGCAGTCGGGCGGCAACATGGAGGGGAAGTCCGTCCGTTTCGGGATACCTCAGTCGTCGCAGTTCGTGGCGGCGACCACCGGCACGAGCACAGGGTCGGTCGATGCGTCGCACGACAGCCTCACCGCCATCGGTGGCCTGGTGCCGCTCCTCTCCATACAGCTGGGCGAGATCACCCCGGGAGGGATCGGCGCCGGCCTGTACGGCATGCTGATGTTCGTCATCCTCGGGGTGTTCATCGCCGGGTTGATGGTGGGTCGCACACCCGAGTACCTGGGCAAGAAGATCGAGGCGCGGGACGTGAAGCTGGCTGCGCTCGCCATCCTCATCCTGCCGCTTTCGATCCTCGGGCTCACCGCGATCTCGGTGCTGGTCACACCCGGACAGGCGGGCCCTCTCAACTCGGGACCCCACGGCTTCAGCGAGATCCTCTACGCGTTCAGCTCGGTGACGGGGAACAACGGGAGCGCGTTCGCCGGCCTGAGCGGCAACACCCTCTACTACAACACCACGCTCGAGATCGGCATGTGGCTGGGACGGTATCTCTTCGTGATCCCGATCATGGCGCTGGCGGGGTCGATGGTGAAGAAGAAGGTCATCCCCGCCAGCGCGGGCACGTTCCCGACGGACACCCCTCTCTTCGCGGCTCTGCTCGTCGGTGTGGTGCTGGTCGTCGGGGCGCTGACGTTCTTCCCTGCCCTGACGCTCGGCCCGATCCTCGAACACTTCCAGATCGCCGCCGGCCACCTCCACTGAGACCCTGATGACAGCTGTCGCGTCTGCCCCGACTCCGCGGCCCGCGCCCGTGCGCTCCGACCGCCGCCGTGCCCAGAGCCTGCTCGACCGCGCCATCCTCGTTCCCGCCCTGCTCGACGCTCTCAAGAAGCTGAACCCACGCTGGCAGGCGCGCAACCCGGTCATGTTCGTGGTCGGGGTCGGCGCGGTGATGACCACGTACGCGTGGATCTCTGGGCTTTTCAACCACGACCCCAATGGCGGGTTCGTCTTCCAGATCGCGCTGTGGCTGTGGTTCACGGTGCTCTTCGCGAACTTCGCCGAGGCGGTGGCTGAGGGTCGCGGCAAAGCCCAGGCGGCCACGCTGCGAAAGACGCGCACGGACACCATCGCGCGCCGGCTGGTCGACGGCCGCGAGCAGCCCGTGCCCGCCCCCGACCTGCGCAAGGGAGACGTCGTCGTGTGCGAGACCGGGGACATCATCCCCAGCGACGGCACCATCATCGAGGGCATCGCGTCGGTCGACGAGTCCGCCATCACCGGCGAATCGGCACCGGTGATCCGCGAGGCAGGCGGCGACCGCAGCGCGGTGACCGGCGGCACGCGCGTGCTGTCCGACCGGATCGTGGTGGAGATCACCCAGAACCCAGGCGAGACGTTCCTCGACAAGATCATCGGGCTTGTCGAGTCCGCGTCGCGTCAGAAGACACCGAACGAGATCGCGCTCAACATCCTGCTGGCCAGCCTGACGATCATCTTCATGTTCGCCGTGGTGTCGCTGCAGCCGTTCGCCGTGTTCGCCGGCACCTCGGTGAGTGTCACCGTCCTCATCGCCTTGCTGGTCTGCCTGATCCCGACGACGATCGGCGCCCTGCTTTCGGCGATCGGCATCGCCGGCATCGACCGGCTCATGCAGAAGAACGTGCTGGCGATGTCCGGCCGGGCGGTCGAGGCCGCCGGTGACGTCGACACGCTGCTCCTCGACAAGACCGGGACGATCACGCTCGGAAACCGGCAGGCCGCGGAGTTCCTGCCCGCCGCAGGCGTCGACATGCAGCACTTGGTGCAGGCCGCGGACCTGGCGTCGCTCGCGGACGAGACCCCCGAGGGACGCAGCATCGTCGCGCTCGCCGGGCGACTTGGCGTGTCGCCCGGGTCCGCAGAAGGATGGGAGTTCGTCCCCTTCTCCGCGACCACGCGGATGAGCGGCGTTGACAGGCCCGGGACGTCAATCCGCAAGGGAGCAGCGGACTCGGTGGCACGCTGGTGCTCCGACGGCGGCTCTGCGACCCTGCCGGACAGCGTTGGCGCCGACGTGGAGACGATTGCCCGAAGCGGTGGCACGCCACTCGTGGTCGCCGAGAACCGCAGGGTGCTCGGCACGATTCACCTGAAGGACATCGTCAAGCCCGGCATCAGCGAGCGCTTCGAGGAGATGCGTCGCATGGGTCTGCGCACAGTCATGATCACCGGCGACAACCCGCTGACGGCGGCCGCCATCGCCAAGGAGGCGGGCGTCGACGACTTCCTCGCAGAGGCAACCCCCGAGGACAAGCTCGAGCTGATCCGCAAGGAGCAGAGCGAGGGCAAGCTGGTTGCGATGACCGGCGACGGGACCAACGACGCTCCCGCCCTCGCCCAGGCCGACGTCGGCGTGGCCATGCAGAGCGGAACGCAGGCCGCCAAGGAGGCAGGCAACCTCGTTGACCTCGACTCCAACCCCACCAAGCTCATCGAGATCGTGGAGACCGGCAAGCAGCTGCTGATGACGCGGGGTGCGCTGACCACGTTCTCGATCGCCAACGACGTGGCCAAGTACTTCGCCATCATCCCGGCGCTGTTCATCGCCACGCCGGCGCTGGCCGACCTCGGCGCCCTCAACATCATGCGTCTGCATTCGCCGCACAGCGCCATCCTGTCCGCGGTCATCTTCAACGCCCTGATCATCGTCGCCCTGATCCCGATTGCTCTGCGCGGCGTTGCGTACCGCGCCGTCGGTGCCGCCGCGCTGCTGCGCCGCAACCTGCTCATCTACGGCGTGGGCGGGATCATCGCGCCCTTCATCGGGATCAAGGTGATCGACATCATCATCACCGCGATCCACCTGGCCTAGGAGATCTCACATGTGGCGCAAGCTTCTCCACGACCTCTGGGTGGCCACGCGCATCACCCTGGCCATCACCGTCGTGTGCGGCATCGCCTATCCCCTGGTGATGACCGGCATCAGCCAGGTGGCGTTCCACGACCAGGCCAACGGCAGCCTGGTCACCGACGCCAATGGCACCGTTGTCGGGTCCACGCTGATCGGCCAGTGCTACTACAAGACGACCAAGGATCCCGCCGGCAACGTCACCTACCAGACCGTGAAGGACAGGTCCGGCAACGACCTGTATTTCGTGGTCGACCCCAAGTACTTCCAGAGCCGGCCGCTCTGGGTGTTCACCTCGACGACCAACGCGGATGGATCGACGACGAGCCACCTGCTCCAGCCGGCGTGCAACGCCGCCTCGTCGCTGGGCAGCAACCTGGGGCCGAGCAGCTCGGTGCTGATCGACCACGTCAAGGCGTACGCCGCCTACCTGCACAGCCTGGGCGTCGCCAAGAACGCGGATGGCACCGACGCCGCGATGCCGGTCGACCTGGTCACCGGCGACTTCACCGGCTTCGATCCCGACATCAGTGAGGCGGCCGCCCTCGCGCAGGTGAACATGGTCGCGGCAGCGCGGCACCTCGACGCAGCCAAGCTGACGGCGCTCGTCGAGGCCCACGTCAGTGGCCGCTCTCTCGGCGTCTTCGGCTCACCCCACGTGACCGTCCTGTCCCTCAACATGGCGCTCGATGCCGGTGCCGCCTCCTGAGCAGGGCTCCGCAGCTGCGCCGGCCACGCTGACCGGTCACCTGGGACGGCGCGGCCTTCTCAAGGTGTACCTGGGCGCCACCCCCGGCTCCGGCAAGACGTTCGCAATGCTCCGCGAGGGGCGCGACCGCCGCGAGGACGGGGAGGACGTCGTGGTCGGCCTTGTCGAGACGCACGGACGTCCTCGCACCGCCGAGGCCATCGGGACGCTCGAGGTGGTGCCGCGGATCGAGGTCGCGTACAAAGGGGCGCCACTGTCCGACATGGACGTCGACGCCGTCATCGCGCGGCACCCCCACGTCGCGCTCGTCGACGAACTTGCGCACACCAACGCCCCCGGCCTCCGTCACGCCAAGCGGTGGCAGGACATCGAGGAGATCCGTGACGCAGGGATCGACGTGGTCAGCACCATGAACATTCAGCACCTCAAGTCGGTCAAGGACCTCGTGGAGCAGATCACCGGGGTGCGGGTCCAGGAGACCGTCCCGGACACGGTCCTCGACGCCGCGGACGAGGTGCAGTTCATCGACATCACACCCGAGGCGCTGCGCAAGCGGATGAAGCACGGCAATGTCTACGCGGCGGACCGGGTGGACACCGCGCTCGACAACTTCTTCCGCCCCGGCAACCTCGCGGCACTGCGCGAGATCGGGCTGCGGTTCGTGGCTGAGCGTGTCGGCACCGAGCGCGGCGGAGTCCAGGCTCCCCCCGAAGACGTCATCGTCGCGGTGTCAGGGCGGGCAACCGCGGAACAGCTGATCCGTCGCGCGGTCCGACTGGCTCGGCGGCGCCGCGGAATGTGCATCATCGTCCACGTCCACGAGCACTCCACGTCCCCGGATGCCGACAACTCGGTGTACCGGCGGCTGGCGGCTGAGCTGCAGTGCGTGGTCGTGGAGCACGACGGGGGCGACATCGCCGCGGCAGTCATCGCTGCCGCCCGTGAACGGGGCGTGCGCCACGTGGTCATCGGCGAACCGGCAGCGACCGGGCTGGCCGGCGCGCTGCGTCCCAACATCGTCGATCGAGTGGTCGAGGGTCTGCCGGACGTCGACGTCCACGTGATCGCGCGCCACGGGATCGTGGCGACCGCGAAGTCCGGGCGACCCGACCCCGACCACCTGCTCAGTCGCATCCACGGGGACGCGCACGATCTCGGCGGCCTGCGCATCTACATCGGCTACGCGCCGGGCGTGGGGACCACCACTGCCATGCTCGACGAGGGGCGCCGTCGCGCAGCGCGTGGCACCGACGTGGTGGTCGCCGCACTGCCCGCGAAGTTGGCCGGCAGCCTCGGCGGCCTGCCGATCCTCGGTGGGCGGCGGTCGCCTGCAGCCAGAGGAGTTGTCGACGTCGGCGCCCTCCTGGCTCGCAACCCGGAGGTTGCCGCTGTCGACGACCTCGCCACCCGCACCACCACGGGAGAGACGGTGGCCGAGGTCATCCCCCGGGTCCGCGCGGCGGGCATCACCGTGATCGGGACCGTCCGGACCGCTGACCTGCAGAGCGCGGTGACGGCGATGGCAGCACTCATCGACCGCGACTCCGACCGCCCCGTGGTGGACGACGCCGCGGTGGATGCCGCCGACGAGGTCGAGCTGGTGGACATCGTGCCGGCGGAGCTGGAGGAGCGTTTGCGCGACGGTTTGATCATGAACCCGCGCGAGGCCGCGCATGCACTGCAGACGACCTTCAGGCCCACCGTGCTGGCCACGCTCAGGGAGCTGACCTTCCGGCGGGTTGCACAGCACACCGATCGACGGCTCCTCAGCTACATGACGTCGAAGCGCATCGCGGCTCCGTGGGAAGCGCGTCCGCGGGTCCTGGTCTGCGTCCCGCCGCTGGCCGACCAGGAAACCCTGATCAGCTCGGCCGCCCGCTTCGCCGCGAGCCGTGACGACGCCCTCACCGCCATCTCGGTGCGGTCCGTTCACCGCACCGACCAGGAGAAACAGCTGCTGGGCGGCTACGCGGCCCTGACCCACCAGCTCGGTGGCGACTTCGTCACCGTCAACGGCAGGGACATTGCGGCCACCATCGCGGCGTACGCGCGCGGAAATCGGATCACCGAGATCGTGCTGAAGCGCACCCCGGGGCGGCGCCAGTCACGCACGCTGCGACGGCTGGTTCGCCTGGTCGTCGACATCGACGTGCACATCCTCGCCAGCGACCGCTGACTGCTCGGCGGAGGGCAGGGTGAAGGCGAACCTGCCACCTTCGCCGTCGCGGGGCTCGTCGACCCAGACACGCCCCGCGTGCGCCTCAACAATCCCGCGGACGATGGCCAGGCCGAGACCGGTCCCGCCACCCCCGTCGGATGAAGAGTCGTCCTCGGACCGAACGAACCGCTCAAAGATCCGGTCGCGTTGGTCCGCGGGGACACCGGGCCCGCCGTCGATGACACGAACCACAACCATCGAGCGCTTTCCCCGCGCCGCTTGGACGCGGATGGGAGTGCCCGCCGGCGCGTAGCGGTCGGCGTTGCCGAGGAGGTTGTCGAGCACCTGTCCGAGCCGAGCCCAGTCGGCGATCACCTCCAGGGCGTCCGCCATCTCGATCGTGACGCGGCGCTCGGGCGAGGTGCGGGCGAGCCGCTCGACAGCGGCGGCGATGGCGTCGCGAACGTCCACCTCGGCGAGGTCGAGACGCAAGGCGCGCCCCTCGATCCTGGCCATGTCGAGCATGTCGGACACGAGCCTGGCAAGGCGCTCTGTCTCACTCACGATGCTCTCGACCTCGCTGCGCTTGGCCATGGCCAGGGTCGGGTCATCGAGAAGACCGCTGGTGCCGGTGAGGATCGTGGCCAGGGGTGTGCGCAACTCGTGCGACACGTTGGCGAGCAGCTCCGCGCGAATCCGGTCGGTCTCCTCCAAGGCGTGCACCTGCTGCTCGGTGCGCGCCAGCCTCACCGCCACCGCCGCCGCGTCTGCCTGCTCGCGGTTGAGACGCTCGAGGTCGGTGTTGGCGCGTCTCAGCTGCTGCGCCAGAGCCTCGGCCCTGAGCTGGGTGCGGCGCCGGCGCGAGCCGAGGCCGCCAACCAGGCCGGCAGCGCCGAAGAACACCAGCAGGTTGACGACGTCGGTCTGGTCGGTGATCGAGAGCGTGTGGAGCGGGGGGACGAAGAACCAGTCGACGAGCAGGAAGCTCGCGGCCGCCGCGACCAGCGCGGGGATGAGGCCGCTGGCCACCGCGAGGATTGCGACGACGGCGAGGTAGATGAAGATGTAGTCGCGTGAGGTTCCGCCCAGCGGCAGCAGCGCGAGGGTGACGGCGACCGGCGCTGCCAGCGCCGCCCCGTAGCCGATGACGCCGCGCGCCGACCTGCTCACACCGCCCGTCATGGTGCGAGCCTAGCGCGCGCCTCCGGCGGGCGAATGACTTCAGACGCGGGGTACAGCCGTGCGACACTCGGCCTCCACAGGAGGTGGCACATGGCACGAGGCATCGGTGGGCTGATGAAATCGGCGGCCCGGTCCGTGGCACAGGTCCCGGGCGCGGAGGAGATCGTTCTCAGCGCAGTCCGGGACATCTTCAAGGAGCTCAAGCAGCTCCGCCGCGAGAACGCCCGCCTGCGCAAGCAGGTCGACCAGCTCCAGCAGCGGCTTGACGGCCGCCGCGGTCCGGTTGCGGCCCGTGCCAGGCCGGCGGCGAGGAAACCTGCCGCGAAGCGACGGACGGCAAAACGCACCGCGTCGCAGCGGTCCAAGCCGGCGCCCCGTCGCGCGCCGCGCCGGCGCGGCGGCATCCTGGGCGACCTGCTCGGCTGACGCTCCGCGACCTAGCTGTTCGCGCTCCCGGTCCCGGTCGGCGCACCCGGAGCCGCCGGGCGGCGGACGCGATTGGGCATCAGCCCGATGGGCCTGCGCGCACGGCGCTCCGCGGGCAGCGGCGCCGCCCGCCGGTTGAGCCGGGTCACCACGAGCACCAGCGACGGCACCGACACGGCCATCACCGCCAGCCCGATGAAGAACGCCGCCGGCGTGTCGATGTGCCCGACGAGGAATGCGAAGTTCATGCCGAAGAACCCGGTGAGGAAGGTGAGCGGCAGGAAGATGGTGGCCACCACGGTGAGCCGCCGGGTCTGCTCACCGAGCCGGTTGGAGATCGACGTCAGGTAGGCATCGAGCGAGCTGCTCACCAGGTCGCGGAAGGAGTCCACCGACTCCGCGATGCGCACGGTGTGGTCGTAGACGTCGCGGAGGAAGAGCTGCGTCTCCTCGCCGATGCGCGGCGTTCGCGGCGTGGTGAGCGACTGCAGAAGGTCTCGCTGCGGGCCCGTGACGCGACGGAGGGTCAGCAGGTCGCGCTTCAGGCCGAAGATGGTGCGCAGGGTCTCCCGGTCGGGGTTCTCGAGGACCGCGTCCTCGACGGCGTCGATCTGCGCGCCGATGTGGTCGAGCAGTGGGAACACGGAGTCCACCAGGCTGTCACAGATCCGGTAGAACATCATGTCGGGTGACGGGCCGCAGAGCTCCGGCCGCAGGTCGAGCTGTTTCTCGAGCGCCACGATCGCCGCCATGCGCTCGGGGGTCACCGTGACCAGGTACCCGTCCCCGATGAGGAAGTGGACCTCCGCCAGCGCGATGCTGTCGTCCTCGAGTTTGATCGCGCCGAACAGGACGACGAAGAGCTGGTCGCCGTAGTCGTCGAGCTTGGGCCGCTGGTTGCTGTTGCGAAGGTCCTCGACAGCCAGCGGGTGGACGTGGAATCGGGTGGCGACGGCTTCGACCTCGGCGTCGTCAGGGGTCTCGCAGTGCACCCAGAGGACCTGGCCCGGCTTCTGCTCGACGCGCTCGAGGTCGGCGACCCCCTTCACGGAGTTGAGCAGGTGGCCGTCGAGGCGGGCACGAATCACGGTGCTGACGATGCTACCGTCCGCCCCCCAGCGGTGGTCGCGGGAGAGAGTTCACTGAACCTGGAGGGCAGTCATGCCGGCGAACGCGAACGCTGTGACGGTGATCGGTCTCGGCCTCATGGGCTCAGCGCTTGCCAGCGCCTTCCGCAACGCCGGGTGCGACCTGACGGTCTGGAACCGCAGCGCGGCGAGGGCCACACCGTTCAGCGGAACGGCCCGGATCGCCGAGACGGTCGAGGATGCCGTGACCGCCGGCGACACCGTGGTCGTCTCGCTTCTCAACTACGAGGCAGCCGACAGCCTCCTGCGCAGGCCGGAAGTCGAAGCAGCCGCCGTCGGCAAGACCTTTGTCCAGCTGACCACGGGGACACCGGCCGACGCGCGCGAGTTGCAGGCCTGGGCGAGTGACCACGACGCGGCGTACCTCGACGGCGCCATCGCGGGTTACCCTCGCACCATCGGGACACCGAGCAATGAGATCTTCTACTCCGGCGACCCGGCCGTTTTCGAACGCACACGCAAGGTGCTCTCGGCGCTCGGAGGCACCGCCACCTTCTGCGGGCCGGACGCAGGGGCGGCGGCAACCGTTGACCTGGCGGCGCTGGAATTCGCCTATGCGCGGGCTGCAGGGTTGCTCCACGCCGCCGCACTGTGCGCGGCGGAGTTGTTCCCGCTCGAGAGGTTCTTTGCGATCGCCGGTGTACCGGACGGGCTCCTCGAGTTCGTGAGCCGCCACGAGTTCACCGAGGGTCGCGCGCCGATGGATGCCCAGGTCGCAGCCGCGGCGATGGCCCGTCCGCGAACCTACCTCGACAGCGTCGACGCGACCCTCTCGGTCCATACGGCGGCGATCGACCAGGTGGTGCGCGCCAGTGAGCAGTCCGGCATCGACAGCTCCTTCCCACGAGCGCTGCACGACGCCTACAGCAGGGCCGTGGCGCGTGGCCACGGCAACCACGACCTGCCCGCGCTGTACGAGGCCTTCGTCCCCAGCTGAACAGGGCGGAGCGCTCAGCCCTTGGGGACCGCCTCCTGCAGGTAGCTGTGCTTGGGTGTCCGGAAAAGCGTCTGCAGCAGTGGCCGGAACTCCTCCAGCGGCATGCTGGGATACGACGGGTCGAATGAGTTCTGGTCGAACTCGGCACAGAACTCGACGGTGCGCTCGTAGCACTCGTGGTCGCGGTACGCGTCGCGGGCGTCGCGGTCCAGGCCGATGAACTGGAAGTAGTGGTAGCCCTGGAAGATCCCGTGCTTCTCGACCATCCAGAGGTTCTCGGGTGACACGAAAGGCCGCAGGATGGCCACGGCGGCGTCGGGGTGGTTGTAGCTGCAGAGGGTGTCGCCGATGTCATGCAGCAGGGCGCAGGCGACGTACTCGTCGTCACGGTTGGCGCGCGCCGCCCGGGTAGCCGTCTGCACCGAGTGCTCGAGCCGGCTCACGGCGAAGCCGCCGTGGTCGTCGCTGAGCAGCCGGAGGTGGTCGAGGACGCGGTCGGTGAGACGCGAGCCGTGGTCGAGGAAATGGGCGCTGATCGCCTGCCAGTCCTCGGCGGAGGCGTGGGTCATGGCATGGAAGCCGGCGCGGCGGGTCAGTGGGTCGGCGATGTCGGTCACCTCGACAGCCTCATCCCGGCACGCTCACGCCGTACTCGACGTCGATCCACTCCGGTTCGCCGTCCAGCAGCTCGAGCTGACGCCGGAAGTCAGCGTCCGTCTCCGGACGTGCCGCGTTGCGCTCGTAGCTCTCGCGGTCACGGAAATGGATGACCTGGAGGAAGCGATCGGGGTCGGAGACCTCCCACGCGATCTCGGCGGACACCAGGCCGCGTTCGACGTGGGCTGGTGCGATCTCCTTGAAGGCCTGCTCCATCTCCTGACGACGCCCTGCCTTCACTCGGCCACGCATGATCGACCCGAACATCTCTGCCTCCCCAGGCGGCCCGCCGCACGCGGGCGAGGCCGACATTATCGCCCTCCCTGCCGGGCCACAGCGGACCGCACCGGCGCTCGAGGCTCGTCAACCCACGGGTTGAGCCGCAGGGTTGAGCGGGCCCCGGCAAAGTCCAACCCGAGGACCGACGACCCCGGCCAGGGAAACCGGAATCATGGCGGCGTCCGCTTCGGACGACAGAAGAAACCGGAGGAACCCCGATGACGACGACCGACTACCTGATCAACGCAGGCTTCATCTTCCTGGTCTTCCTGCAGGCGCGCGAGCGCAGGCTGGACACCCGCGCGCTCGTGATCCCGCTGGTGATGGTCTTCTTCGTCGCCCAGCAGTACCTGCACTCGATCCCGGTGGCTGGAAACGACCTCGTGCTGATCGCGGTGCTCGCGTGCACGGGACTCGGGCTCGGCTTGCTGAGCGGGTTCGCGACCAGCGTCTGGACCGCGCGTGACGGCCTGGCGCGGGCACGGGTCGGCTGGATCGCCGGCATCCTGCTGGTGGCGGGAATCGGCTCGAGGATGGTGTTCGCGTTCGCGGTGGGCCACGGCGCCCAGCCGGCGGTGGCCAGCTTCAGCATCGCGCACCAGATCGACGCGGCGGCGTGGCCTGCGGCCCTGGTCCTGATGGCGGTCTGCGAGGTTGCCGCCCGCGTGATCCTGGTGCAGGTGCGCGGCCGTCGCATGGAGGCGGCGCAGGCCACTGCCAGCCCGGTCATCGGCGCCGCGGCCTGACCGTCGGCAACCAAACTCAGCGCCTCCGGTTCGCCTCGGCGGGCCGGGGGCGCTCTATTGTCTGCAGCGACGCAGGCACGGGGGAGACGACAACCGTGATCGACGCGACAGCGACCTCGGGAGGTGAGAGCCAGAGGGTTGCCGACGCCCGCGCCCGCGCCGAACAGCGGGTCCGCCGTCAGCGCGACGTACTCCGGCCGCTGGGCTGGGCGGTGATCTTCGTGGTGGTCACCGGAGCCGCCGGCGCCAACCCCTCACCGGGTCTGCACGGCAGGCAGCTCGGCGTCACGCTCGCCCTCTGCGCGTTCGCGGGTGCGATCGCGCTCGCGATCAGGAGCCGGTTCATCGAGCGCGGGGTCGCGTTCCAGGCCGCCGTCATCGCAGCGATGGGTGCGGCGGGAGTTGCGCTGGTCGGGCTGCAGCAGTCGCAGGGGACGTCGCAGCTGGCCGGAGGTGCCGCGGTGTTCATGGCCGTCACCCGGTTGCCTCTGCCTGTCGCGGTGGCATTCGGCGCTGTGATGGCAGGCGCGATGGATGTCACCGCCGCCGTGTCGGGTGGTTCGTCGGCAGCCATCCTCGCCAACACGTTGGTCCTCGCGCTGCTCGGCCTCGTCGCCTACTTCATCAAGCAGGCACGCGCCAGCCAGGACCACACCGAGCTGCTGCTCGCGCAGCTCGAGGACGCACGCGCGGAGCAGACGCAACTCGCGGCCCTGGCGGAGCGCAGCCGCATCGCCGGCGAGCTGCACGATGTCCTGGCTCATTCTCTGTCCGGCGCCGCCATCCAGCTGCAGGCGGCGCGGAAGCTGGCGGAACGCGAGCGCGCCGCGCCGCCGGTGCGAGCTGCAATCGACCGGGCCGGCGAGCTGGTCAAAGACGGCCTCGCGGACGCGCGGCAGGCCGTCGGCGCTCTCCGTGGGGAGGAGCTGCCCGGTGTGATGCAGCTCGAGTTGCTCGTCTCGAGCTTCAGGAGTGACCTCGGCGTCGACGTCACGATGACGGTCGACGGTGACGCTCGTGAGCTCCCCGCTGACACAGGCCTGGCGCTGTATCGCGGTGCGCAGGAGGCCTTGACCAACGTGGCCCGGTACGCCGCCGGCGCGACGGCCAGCGTGGCGCTGCGGTACGACAGAGGTCGGACGACCCTGTGCATCGAGGACCGCCTCCCTGCCAAGGAATCCTCATCGCCGGGTGAGCAAGGCCTGGAGGGCGTCGGCGGAGGCCGTGGCCTGGCGGGAATGCGCGAGCGCCTCGAGCGTGCCGGCGGCACCATGCAGGCGGGACCGACGGAGAACGGGTGGCGGGTTGAGCTGACGGTGCCGGCATGAGCGAGCTCCCCATCCGCGTGCTCATCGCGGACGACCAGCGCGTGGTGCGAGACGGGTTGGCGATGCTCGTCGGGTTGATCGACGGTGTCGAGGTGGTTGGCACCGCGACCGATGGGATCGAGGCCGTGGAACGTGCCGAGCGCGACCGCCCGAACATCGTGCTCATGGACCTGCGCATGCCCGGCATGGACGGCACCGAGGCCACCAGGGCGATCCGAGCAGCGCTGCCGGACACGCAGGTGCTGGTGCTGACCACGTATGCGGACGACGAGTCGTTGTTCCCGGCGCTGCGGGCCGGCGCGCGCGGCTACCTCACCAAGGACGCCAGCGCCGAGGAGATCGAGCAGGCGATCAGGGCACTGGTCGCCGGACGAACCCATCTCGACCCCATGGTCCAGCAGCGGCTGGTGGCCGCGATCCTCGAACCCGCAGAGGATGCGAGCGCGCCGGCGCCAACCCTGCCCGACGGCCTGACGCCGCGCGAGGCCGAGGTGCTCAGGTTGATCGCTGCCGGGATGTCGAACGCCGAGATCGGCGAGGCCCTGTTCGTCAGCAACGCGACCGTGAAGACCCACGTCAACCGCATCTTCTCCAAGGCCAACCTGCGCGACCGCGCGCAGGCGGTGCGCTACGCGTATCGCAACGGCCTGTCCAGCCCGAAGCAGGAATGACGATCAGTGATGGTCGTGCTCGGGTGAGCCGGCACCCGGCGCGTGGCTCATCATGCGCAGCATCTCGATGCCACCGGTGCGCAGGAAGCGCACTGCGAGGAGCGCGGTGACCGCCAGGAAAGCGATGTCGAGGAACGTGTCCGAGTTCCACAGAGACGCGGCCTGCAAGATCCTGATGGCGCCACGCGCGGAGCCGCCCCGAGGATGGTGAACAGCCAACCCACAGCCAGGCCCGCCAGCGCCATCGTGATGTAGGAAACCGCAAAGAGGTACACGCTGACCCGCGCGCCGTAGTACTTCCGGTAGATGTTGAGGATGGGGATGATGATCAGGTCGCCGAAGATGAAGGCGATCACGCCGCCGAAGCTGATCCCGCCCCGAAAGAGAACCGCGGCCAGAGGCACGTTCCCTACCGAGCAGACGAAGCTGATCATCGCCACCAACGGCCCGATCAGTGCTCCCCACACCTCCGAGACAAGGCCGTGGCCCGCGAGAAAACAGCCTCGACCACCAGGAGTTCGGCACCCATGACCCAAGAGCGCCGGCGAACAGAAAGCCCAGCACCAGGTCCGTCCACAGGCTGGTAGATGTTCATGAAGAAGTAGTGGGCTGATCGGAGGTCAGCGCGCGTCCCGATAACGATGCGTCCAACAGCGGTCCGCTCGGTGACCGACATGTCCATCGCGCCGTGACCCTCCATCCGACCGAGGATCCCGCGGTCCGCCTGCTCGTGCGCGGTCGGCGACCAGCCGCCTGCTACAGGGTCGGCGCGGAGGAGCAGGGCGAGCAGGACCACCATCACCAGGCCGCCCAGCAGTCCACCCGAGGAACTGCCAGCCGAGCAGGATGAGCAGCACCAGCCCAAGCTCGAACACCAGGTTGGTGGAGGCGAACTCGAAGATGATGGCGTTGCTCAACGACGCACCCTTGCGAAACAGGGTGCGCGCAAGCGCAACCGCAGCGTAGGAACACGATGAGGAGGCGGCGCCCAGCGCGGTACGCATGAGCACCCCGCGCGGTGGGTCCCCGCCGAGCAGCCGCGAGATCGTCTGCTTGGGGACGGGGCCTCGATGACCGCGGAGAGCAGGAAGCCCAGCGCCAGCGGCCAGAGGACCTGCCAGAACATCGAGAGCGACAGCCCGAGAGCGTCCCCGAGATGGCCGAGAACGAAGGACACTGCGTGGGTCTCAGCCGGCTCGCTTTACGCCGCCAGCTCGGGCGACCGTGGTCTCACGACGGGACCTCGAAGCTCGTGGGCTCCACATGATCTCCCAGAGGTGCCCGTCGAGGTCGCGGAAGTAGCCGGAGTAGATGCCCCAGGGCCGGTCATGGGCGCGGTCCGTCAGCGTCGCGCCGGCGGCTTCGCCTGGGCGAGCAGCGCGTCCACGTCCTCCGGCTGGGAACGAGGCCGATGCTGAACTCGCCCGACTTCGCGGGGCCCCCGGGATGTCCGCGTCCTTGGCGAGTTCGGTGCGCGGGTAGAGCGCGAGGATCAGCCCGTCGTCGCGGTTGGAACATGACCGTCGCCGGCGGGGTCGGTGTCGTCGCCCGCGAATTCGGTCCGACCACGCCCGGTGATTCCAGTCCTAGGCCATCACGGTAGAAGGCGAGCGCGCGATCGAGGTCCGCCACCGCCAGCGTGATCACGTTGATCGAGGGCCGTATTGCTTCCTCCGGCGTGGGTGAGGCGGATGCAGCATGCACGGAAAGCATCGAGTCGCCGCCAACCCAGGTCACGGACGTCCCACCCAAGAACGGAGGAACCCCTTCGCGAGAGCGCGCGCCCTAGCTAGGTGCCGGCTCCCCGGTCAGCGCCAGCCTCCACGCGTCGGTGTCGTGGTAGTTGCGGTTGCCGGTGATGTGCCCCCCTTGCACTGTCCAGACCCAGCACGCGGGCGCATCGAGGACCTCCCCTCTCTTGCTCTTTCCCACCGCGCGGCCCTCGACCACGACGACGTCGCCGGCGTCGTGGAAACGTTCCGCAACAACGGCGAACTCGTCGAAGTGCGCCATGACCATGCCGAACACCTTCTCTGCGACTGCGGCTGGACCGCTGTGGCGGCCGTGATGCGGCAGGAAGTCCTGCGAGCCCTCGATCCACTCGATGTCCGGCGCCATGACACCGAGCACCGCCGGGATGTCGCCCTTGGCGAAGTTGTCGTACACGCTGCGCACCGCCATGACATTCTCGGTGGACATCCTTGACCTCCTCTACCAACCCCGGCTCAGACGCGGCGGCGGCTCCAATTTGTAAACTTGCTTGCGAGTTTGTCAAGGGACTTGCGGATGAAGCGGCGGCCCAGCCTGGACGACCCATCGCTGCGCGAGTGGCGCGACCAGACGCTGTACCGGCTCCTGCTGCGGGCGAGCCGCGCGGAGACAACGGCGACCCTACAGCGTGTTCAGCAGATTGGGCATTCCTACGTCTCCCTGGCCGACACCAACCTGCTCGCCAACCTGGACACGGCCGGCACCACGATCTCAGCGCTGGCGCGTCGGGCCGGGGTCACTCGTCAAGCCGCCAGCCAGCAGGTCGCGGCATTGGAGCAGGCGGGTTATGTCACCCGCAGCGGATCCGAGACCGACGGGCGGGTGGCGATCGTTCAGCAGACGGCCAAGGCCCGGGCCCTGCTCGACGACGCGCTCGACATCGTCGTCGAGCTCGAGACCGAGTACGCGGAGCACCTCGGAGCCGCGCGCATGGCGACGCTCAAGCGGCTGTTGACATCCTTGCTCGCCCGCATCGACCCCGGGGGGACCCTGGGTCGCGACTGAACGTCGCGGTCACCGCGGCTCCCTCAGTGAGAGAACGCGAGGTACTCGTGGACAGAGCGCACCGCGGCTGAGCCTTCGCCCACGGCCGCCGCGACCCGCTTCGTCGACCCGGACCGCACGTCGCCGACGGCGAACAGCCCGGGGTGACTGGTCTCGAACGGCAACAGCTGCCGTCCCAGCGCTTCCCACCGCGAGTTCGAGCTGCCCCGGGTCAACGGCACGGTCGGTCAGCACGAACCCGCGTGCGTCGAGCGCGGCGCAGCTCGACAGCCATTCCGATGCCGGGTCGGCGCCGATGAACGAGAACAGGGCGGAACACGGGAGCCTGTGCTCACCGTCCTGGTCGGTCACGTTGACGCGCGCGAGCAACTCATCACCGTCGAGGCCGGTGACGTGAGCGCCGGTACGGACCTCGATATGTGGGTGGCCGCGGATGCGATCGACCAGATACCGCGACATGTTCTTCTCGATGTCGCTGTCGCGGATCACGAAGGTGACGTCGCTGCCCGACTCGGCGAGGAACAGCCCGGCCTGCCCCGCCGAGTTGCCCCCACCCACGATCACCACCGGTGATCCGCCACATGCGCGCGCCTCCATATCGGTGGCGGCGTAGTAGATGCCCTTGCTTTCGAACTCGTCGAGGCGCTCGACGTCGAGCCGGCGGTAGCGCGCGCCGCTGGCGACGATGGCCGCCCGGGCGGTGACGTCCGTCCCGTCAGAGAGGCGCACCACAAGGTGACCGCCCTGCTCGCGCAGCGCGGTGGCGCTGCAGGGACTGGAAACCAGCGCGCCGAACTTCTCCGCCTGCACGACCGCCCGCAGGGTCAGGTCGCCACCGGAGATCCCGGTCGGAAAGCCGAGGTAGTTCTCGATCCGGGAGCTGGCCCCGGCCTGGCCGCCGACCGCAACCTGCTCGACCAGGAGCGTCTGCAGGCCCTCGGAGGCGCCGTACACCGCTGCCGCCAGCCCGGCCGGCCCGCCCCCGACGACGACGAGGTCGAATGACCGCTCGGGGATGCTGTCGAGGGTGAGACCCAGGTACGAGGCGAGCTCGCCGGGAGTGGGATGACGGAGCACTGCCCCGGTCACGAGGACGACGGGCAGGTCAGCCGGCGCCACGTTGGACTCGCGGAGCAGCTGTTCGACGGCGGCATCGCGGTCGGCGTCGATCCACTCGTGGGGGATGCGGTTGCGCGCCAGGAACTCCCGGAGCCGGAGCGACTCCGGCGAGAATCGAGAGCCCACCACGCGGACGGCGGTGGCCGCGCTGGTCATCAGCACCGACCGCCGAGCGAGGAACGCGGCGAGGATGGTGTCGCCCAGCCCTGGCTGGTTCTTCAGGACCTCGCGCAGCGCGTCCGCGGGTACGACGATCACCTCGCCCGGCTCGGCGATGCGAGCCGACACGAAGACGCGCTGGCCGGTGAGAAGGCTCAGCTCCCCCAGGAATCGACCGGGACCGTGCCGGGTGATGGTCCGCTCCTCACCGTCGGCGTCGACCACGATGTCCGCTGCCCCGGAGACGATCACGTAGAAGTCGTAGGTCGCGTCGCCCTTCGCGGAAGAGGTACTCGCCGACGGCGACCTCCCGGCGCGTCCCGAGCGCTTCCAGGATGGCGATGTCGGGGTCGGAGAGGATCGGGAACGCCGCCGCGTCGTCAGGCATGGAGCGCAGCGTACCCCGCGGCCCCGAGTGTCAAGCTCGCGGCCCGGGTCAGTCGGCGGCCATGCCCTCAGCCCCCGAGCGCGCGCGGACGCCGCCGTCGAACCATGGCGACCGCGACGGCCGCGGCCAGGAGCACCAGCGCCGGCACCCAGCGGGCCTCGGGGACGGCGGTGGCGAGCCCGGTCGGCGACACCGCGGCCACCCACGTGGTCTGGTGCTCGTTGCCGTTGACGGTGCTGAAGGTGCAGCTGCACGGTGCGCCGGGGAAACGCGGGTAGGCCTCATCGCGGACGACGTACGTGGTGCCGTCGGAGGCGGGCGCCAGCTGGTTGTAGTCGCCCTCGAACGCGCCGCCGCGCGAGAAGGCGGCGTAGTCGACATCGGTCGACTGCGTGTCGACCTTGAGCGGGGCACTCCACGTGGTGCCGCCGTCGCCGGACTGGCTGTAGTAGGTGTCCACCGTCTTGCTGAACGCGGCCCCGAGCTCGAGTTGCTGACGATACATCGCCCGCACGATGCCGTCGTTGCCGACGGCGAGCGCGGTGTTGTAGTCGTCGAGGTAGCTGCCATCGGTGTCCGGGTCGATCTTCTTGGCGGGAGTCCAGGTGGTGCCGCCGTCGGTCGAGGTGACAAACACAGCGTCGTTGCGGCCATCGGTGGCGCGGAAGCTGCTGTCCTCCCAGCCGACGTAGACCTGGTTGGACACAGGGTCGACCGCTGCCGTCGGCAGCGACCCGGCGCGTTGCTCGGGCACGCCGTTGACGCTGTGGTACTGACCAACGGTGATGGGCACGGTGGTGAAGGTGAGCGGCGCCGGCCACACCACGCTCCCAGCTGAGGGCGCGCTGACCTGGACGATCGGGGTGCCATTGGGATCGAAGTTCGGCTGGTCACCGGTGTTCACGGTGATGGGGTTGCCGCTCAGCGACTGGAAGACGACCATCAGCGTGCCGTCGTTGAGCACCAGCGGGATGGCGCCGATGCCCTGGCCCGCGTACAGCGTGTACCACCCGTTGCTCTGGTTGGTGATGGTGGAGGTGACGTCCGACGACCAGCTGCCTGCGAGGTCACACGCGGTGTCGCAGTACGAGTACTCGACCGAGGCGACGCGGTCCCACACCACGTAGACGCGACCCTTGTGGTGACCTGAGGCGCTGCTCTGGTCGACGACCATCCAGTTCTTGTCGTTCAGCCCGCCGCCCGGGTCGGACTTGAGGATGACCGCGTCCGACCAGGTCTTGCCGCCGTCCTTGGAGACGTTGACCGCCATGCCGCTGGGCAGAGCGTTGCTGCTGGTGTCGTCGAAGACCAGCGAGTTGGCGTAGACGGTGCCGTCAGGCCCGAATGCGACCACCGCGTCCGAGGCGCGGTCGAAGGGCCCGGGATGAGGCCCGTCGGTGGTGAGCCCGGGAAGGAGGCCGTCAGTCCAGGTCGGCCTCCGTCGGAGCTGGTTGCGAAGCCGTTGTCGGCGTCACCGCCGGCGTCGACGCGACCAACCTGGAATACCGCGACCACGTTGGCCGGGTTGGTTGGGTTGACGGCGATCGACGGCTCGATCTCCGTGTCGGGCTGGACCGGTGCGTCGGTGGGCGGATGCGCGTTGAACGGGTCGGTCGAGGCCAGCCCGTCGCGCAGCAGTGCCGGCACCGGCGTGGTGGCGGCGTGGCCTGGCGACGCCGCGGCGATGCTGGCCGCGACTGCGGCGGCGATGCCGAGCGCCATCGCCGGCCGGTTGCGCGTGAACACGGTCATCCCGAATCTCCCTTCCGTCCTTCTGGCCGCGGCGGCCGGGTGGGATTATGCCGGAAGCCGGGAGCCTCAGCGCAGCGCGTGTTGAGAGCGCGGCTACTGCATCGCGTTCATGGCGGGTGCGCTCTGCATCCCGCCGGGGACGACCAGTCCGGGGATGGCCCCCGGTGCCGCCACCAGCGCGACCGCCAGGGCGAGCAGGACGGCCGCACAGCTCCAGGTCGCCACCCGCCGCCAAGGAAGGGTCTTCTCGATCGTGATCAGGGCGGCGACAAAGGCCATCCACACCAGGCTCATCACCCCGAGCGCGAAGAGCGCCGCCATCAGGGCCCAGCAACAACCCACGCACCACGCGGCGTGCTTGGCTCCCATCCTCAGCGCACCGAGCCTGCCGTCTCGCCAGGTGCCGAGGAGGAAACCGAGCGGGCTCCGGCATTTGGCCAGGCACACGTTCTTCAACGGTGTGAGCTCGTAGACCGCGGCCACAGCCACCACTCCTCCCGCGAGCCAGCGGCCGCCGGCGTTCCACGCCAGCTCACCGCCCAGCCAGGCCTGGCCCAGGCGGAAGACGCCATACGCCACCAGGCCGACGGCAGCCCACACGACAAGGTAGGCCGTGGTGAAGAGCAGCGGCCGGCTGAGCCCCCGTCGACGCGTCATCCGCGTGTAGAGCGCAACGGTCGGAGAGACTGACGGGAACATCATCGCGGCCATCATCACCACCCAGATCCCGACGAACCAGCCGAGCGTTCCGAGGTCGGTCCCGGGTCCTGCGTCCATCCCGGCCATCTGTGCAGCCGTCGCCCACCAGGCCAGACCGGCTAGGACGAACAGCAACGCGACAATCCCCGGCCGGGATCGAACAACCGCCAGCGGGCCTGCCAACGGGCCCCCGATGGGTCTTTCGTTTGCGACCGCGGGAGATGCCGTCGCGGTCACGCCGCCCAAGAGAACTGCGATGTCGAGAACGCCGACTTCCCGTCGTACTGGATCCCGAAGGCGTCGATCTTCGAGCGGATCGCATGCGCGATGGTCAGCTCTGAGCCGGCAGGATGGAAGATCCCGGTCAGCTTTGCTGGCTGGCCGGTCTCCACGCCGAAGGGCACGACGTCCTCGATCTCGAAATCGATGGCGTCTCCAATCCGTACCGAGTGGCGCAGGCCATCCTCGTGCACCTCGATCGGCACGCGCTGGACGCCGAGGTTCTCCGACACCAGCGGTCCCAGGGCTTCCATCGGACCACCGAGCGCGCCCAGAAGACTTCGCCGAGCTTCTGCGCCTGCTCATCGGAGGCGGCGGCGTCGATGAAGACGCCGAGCCGCCAGTCGCCCTCGCTCATCACCTTGGGCGTGTCCGCGATGGCTGCTACGGTCAGGCCGTCGAACACCCCGAAGGCCGCCGCGAAGGCGCGCGCTCTACGAGCGCATCGGGTGCGAGGTCATCGTGCAGACGGCCGAGAGCCACGACCGCGTGATGGCGCACACGCACGCGCTGCTTCGCGATGCATCAGGCTGGGTCTTTCTTCGTGACACGAGCCAGGTTCGCGATGGATGCGAGGCGGGTGTACTCCAGCCCCACGGACCGCAGCAGCGGAGTGATCTGCGATCAGCGCGTCCTGCTGAACGGCCGCTCCTCAAGCGGAAAATACCCCGAGCAACTGCGCCGCATTCGTTTCAAGGACCCCGATTCGGGCAAGACGCTGCTCTTCCTCACCAACAACACCGCTTTGCCTGCATCGACCATCGCCGCACTCTACAAAAGTCGCTGGCAGATCGAACTGTTCTTCAAATGGATCAAACAGCACCTGCGAATCAAGCGCTTTCTCGCCACCACCGAAAACGCCGTCAAGACCCAGATTTGGTGCGCCATCGCCACCTATGTGCTGATCGCCATCATCAAGAAAGAACTCAAACTCGACGCCTCGCTCTACACTTGTCTACAGATCCTGTCCGTCTCCGTCTTCGAGAAAACCCCGATATCATGCGCCTTGCAGCAATCCTTCTCACAATCTGATCTGAATCACCCCTCTAACAGGCTAGCGGCGCGCGCGTTCATCATGATCTCGTTGCGGCTGGCCGGGCGGGCCATCCGCCCGGCGAGGACGCCAACCCGGTCCTGATCGAAGTACAGGCCGTCGACGCTCGCCACGGACGCCACCGTGAGGCTCGCGGCGATGCTGGCCGGCAGCGGCGCGCCGTCGGGGCCGAGCACATCGGCGACGGGCTCCACGGCCGATTCCGCGTGCCGCACCAGCGGCAGGCCCGCGACGACGCGGGCGAACGGCGGCAGGCCCGCGGACGCGTTGGCTTGCGAGTACTGAACGGTCAGGTCGGACGGGTTCGTGCTGGCGAGGAACACAGGGAACGACGACTCGGTGCGCCTGGCGGCCGCGGCCGCCCCCAGCGCGACGCCGCCGGTCAGCCCGATGATCAGGACCAGCCCCAGGTAGCCGGTCCAGCGGCGGCGCAGCGTGACGGTCAGCCGGTACCAGGCGGCCCGCAGGACGTTCACGCTACGTCAGTGTGGCGCGCGGCCGCCCCGCTGCCAATCAGGCCAACCGGTCACGCGACGTGGTGCCACTACCACCCGCGGTCCGGGTCAGGCGGCGATCGGCAGGCCCAGCCGGTCGCCCGCCACGCGGACCAGGACGGCGGTCCAGGTGCGGAACGGCCGCCAGCCCTCGGCGATCCGCTCGAGCTCCGCCGGCGACGCCGCCCGGGGCCGGTGCCGTAGAAGTGCGCGACATAACCGGGCAGCCGCGGCTCGCCGAACGTCAGCAGGTCGGTGACCCCGGTGGCGCGCAGCAAGATGAGCGTGGCATACGTGGGCCCGATGCCGGGGAGCCGCTGTAGGTGCGCGAGCGCCGCCGCGGGCTCCATCGACGCGAGCAGCCCGGGCTCAGGGCGCCGTCGAGGGCCGCGCGGGCGACCGCGTGCAGCCAGGCCACCCGGTTGGGGGCGACGCTGGGGATCACGCCGGCGGCTCAGCAGCTGGCCGGGGAGCGGAACGCGTGCACCTGCTCGCCGCCGACAGTGAATGTGCGCCCCAGCTCGGCGCTGATCCGGTCGCGGATCGCAGCCGCCTGCGCGCGGTGCCGCCGGGCGCTGATGATCGACCAGGCGGCGGCCTCGTAGGGGGAGTGGAACAGCACCGGCCGCAGCCCCTCGTGCTCGCGCTGCAGGGCGCCGATCACG
>CAVQVY010000037.1:0-16992 GCA_963717185.1 Candidatus Dormiibacterota bacterium
CTTCCCGGACAGCGCCGTCGCCGGCGCGGCGCTGCGCTCGCACGGTTGGACCGTGGCGGTCGGCAAGTCGTGCACCGGCGGCCTGCTCGGCGCGGCGCTCACCGCGGTCCCAGGCTCGTCGGCGTACGTCCTCGGCGGGGTGATCGCCTACGACAACGCGCTGAAGACGGACCAGCTCGGCGTCGACACCAGCGTGCTCGAGCGCCACGGGGCGGTCAGCGAGGAGGTGGGGGCGGCGATGGCGCGGGGCGCTCGCGAGCGCCTCGGCGCCGACGTCGGGGTGGGAATCACCGGCGTGGCCGGCCCGGGATCGGAGGCCGGCAAGCCCGCCGGGCTGGTCTTCGTGGCGGTCGCGTCGCCCGGCGGAGAGCGAACGGTAAGGCTCGAGGGCGACCGCGGGCGCGAGGGCAACCGTGCCAACGCGGTCGCCACCGCCCTGCGGATGCTCGCGGAGGCGTCATGACCCGGCGCCAGGGACGCGACAGGCAGGTGTCGTGCCGGTCTCGCACGATGCCGTTGTCATCCCGCCCGCCAGCCGTTACAGTGAGGCGTACATCTGTTCGATGCCAGCTCCTGCCATCCCGTCCACCCAGCCCGCCGCCACCGGTCCCAGCCATTCCACATCTCATGGAGTTTCTGCTTTGACAACAACACCAGAAAGTCGTAATGTCGAGCCCATCATCGAGGTCAACGGGCGGCGCGCAGCCGCCGTCAGCGGGAGTGAGGCGGTGACCACAGAGCGGGAGCGGGCACTCAGCACAGCGCTCGGACAGATCGAGCGCTCCCACGGCAAGGGAGCGATCATGCGCCTCGGCGAGGCGCGCACCCAGCGCGTCGAGGCCATCCCCACCGGGGCGCTGACCCTCGACATCGCACTCGGGGTCGGTGGCGTGCCCCGCGGCCGCGTCATCGAGATCTACGGCCCGGAGTCCTCGGGCAAGACCACGCTCACGCTGCATGTCATCGCCGAGGCGCAGAAGCTCGGCGGCGTCGCCGCCTTCATCGACGCCGAGCACGCGCTCGACCCGCAGTACGCGGCGCGCATCGGGGTGAAGACCGACGAGCTGCTCATCTCCCAGCCGGACACGGGCGAGCAGGCGCTCGAGATCGTCGAGGTGCTGGTGCGCAGCGGCGCCGTCGACGTCGTGGTCATCGACTCGGTTGCCGCGCTGGTCCCCAAGGCGGAGATCGACGGCGAGATGGGGGACAGCCACGTCGGGCTGCAGGCCAGGCTCATGTCCCAGGCCATGCGCAAGCTCACCGCGGCGATCTCGCGCTCCAACACCTGCGTCATCTTCATCAACCAGCTGCGCGAGAAGATCGGGGTCATGTTCGGCAACCCCGAGACCACCACCGGTGGCAGGGCTCTGAAGTTCTACGCGTCAGTGCGCATGGACATCCGCAAGATCAACTCGATCAAGCAGGGGCTCGACGTGGTGGGCAACCGTGTCAAGGTCAAGGTTGTCAAGAACAAGGTGGCCGCGCCCTTCCGGGTGGCCGAGTTCGACATCATGTACAACGAGGGCATCTCCTACTCGGGCAGCGTGCTCGACATGGCCATCGAGAGCAAGGTCATCGACAAGAGTGGCGCCTGGTTCTCGTACGGCGAGATGCGGCTCGGCCAGGGCCGCGAGAACGTGCGCGATTTCCTCCGTCAGAACCTCGACCTCCTCGAGGAGATCGCCGGCAAGGTCAAGCTGCAGTCGCTGCCGGAGGTCGCCCCGGTCATCGAGGCCGACACCAACGGGACTGCACCACCGGTCGCCGTCGTCTGAAGATGGCCGAGGAGGGCACCGCCGGCCGCCGGGTCTCACCGGCGGTGCCCGACGACCCTTGACTCCGTTAGCGCCGCGCAGGACAGTGCGCTGCGCATCCTGCGCGGCGCCGACCAGTCGGCGCGCGCCTTGCAGCAACGGCTGCAGCGACGCGGATTCTCCGAGCAGGCCGCCGCGCAGGCCACCGCCGCGATGGTCGAGCTCGGCTACGTCGATGACGCCGCGCTGGCGGACTCGCTGGCGTCGCGGGGGCAGCGGACGGGGCACGGCCGCATCCAGGTCGCGGCGCAACTGCGCGCACGTGGCATCGATGGCGAGGCGATCGCCACGACGCTCTCCACCGTCGACCCGGACGCCGAGAGAGCGGCCGCGCTGGCGCTGGGCGAGCGCCTCGGACGCGGCGCTCGTGGGATGAGCGCCGAGGACCGCCGGCGGCGCCTGTTCGCACAGCTGCAGCGCCGCGGGTTCGACACCGAGACCGTGCACTGGGTGCTGCGTCAGCTGGAGCGCCGCGACTGACACAGCGGTCAGACTCGGCGCATGGAATACACCCACCTCGGCCGTTCCGGCCTCTCCGTCAGCCGCCTCTGTCTCGGCACCATGAACTTCGGCCCGCAGGCGACCGAGGAGACCTCTCACACCATCATGGACCGCGCGCTGGACGCGGGCGTCAACTTCTTCGACAGCGCCAACGTGTACGGCTGGAGGAAGGGGGAGGGCTGGACCGAGCAGATCGTCGGTCGCTGGTTCGCACAGGGCGGGGGGCGCCGCGAGAAGGTGGTGATGGCCACCAAGCTCTACGGCTCGATGAGCGACTGGCCGAACGACACCTTCCTGTCGGCACGGAACATCATCAGCGCCTGCGAGGGCTCACTGCGCCGCCTGCAGACCGACCACATCGACCTGTACCAGATGCACCACATCGACCTCGAGACACCGTGGGAGGAGATCTGGCAGGCGATGGAGACCCTGGTGCGCCAGGGCAAGGTGATCTACGTCGGGTCCTCGAACTTCGCCGGCTGGAACATCGCCCAGGCGCAGGAGACCGCGCGCGCCCGCCACTTCCAGGGACTGGTCAGCGAGCAGTCGCTGTACAACCTCCTCGAACGCCGAATCGAGATGGAGGTGCTCCCGGCGGCGCGCGAGTACGGGCTCGGCGTCATCCCGTGGAGCCCATTGATGCGCGGCGCTCTTGGAGGCATCCTCCGCAAGGAGAAGGAGGGTCGGTCGGCGTCGGAGCTGACCCAGGGCATCCTCGCCAGGCACCGCGACCAGATCGAGCGCTACGAGGGATTGTGCGACGAGATCGGCAGCCATCCCGCCGACGTCGGCCTGGCATGGCTGCTCAGACAACCCGGCGTGACCGCGCCGATCATCGGTCCACGCACGGTCGCTCAGCTGGAAAGCAACTTCGGCGCGCTCGACGTGGCGCTCGACGACGCGGCGCTGCAGAAGCTCGACGAGATCTTCCCGCCGGTCGGGCCGGCGCCGCAGGCGTACGCATGGTGACCTCGCCGCGCGCTTGACCGCCGCCGCCGCAGGGGTCCGCCTGAACGGCGGTCAGGCGCTGCCGGTGGCGCGCAGCAGCGCTCGCTCGTAGCGGATCACCGGGGTCAGGGCGAAGAACGCGAACACCGAGAGCGCGAACCCGAACAGCACCAGGCCGTCGAGGTAGCCGGCCCGCACCGCGAACCCGCCGACGATCGAGCCGAAGGCGCCCCCGCCGGCGAGCGCCACCGTGTAGAAGGCCATCAACGCCGCACGGTCGGCGACGAACGTCTCCGAGCATTCCGCGAGGTAGGTCACCGCGGCCGGGCCGAAGCCGGCGAGGACCAGGATGCCCAATGCGAGGAGCGGCAGGAAGATCGGCGACCAGTCGATCGAAATGTGGTTCATCGCCAGCAGCACGGCGGCGATCAACCAGGCCCCCGGCGTGGCCAGGCGCATGATGCGCACCGCCCCCACCTTGGGGATGCGCGGCGTCCACAGCGCGATGCCGATGAGCAGCAGCGCGATCCAGCCGACGAGCATCACCGAGACCAGGCGCTCGTCGAAGTGGTGCACAAGGGTCTGGCCTGGTACCGGCGCGCGTCGCAGCAGCGCGGGCAGGTGAGCGGCGTAGGCGCCGAGCAGCGCAAAGCACGCGATCCACGCGGGAAGGAAGCTCCGCAGCGGCCCCCGGCCGAAGACGGCGCGAAAGACAGTGCGGATCGGGCTGACCGGCAGAGGCGGAACGTACGGGACCAGGGCGGCGCACACGACGGCGGCCACCAGGTAGAGGCCGGCGAGCACCAGGAAGGCGTTGTGGTGAAGCCAGTGGTACGCGAACGGGCCGACCACGAAGCCACCGGCGTACCCGGCGAGGTTGGCGGCCTCGAAGGCGCCGCTGGCGTTGGCTCGGATCCGCCGGCTGTGGGCGGTCGCGGCGGCGATCGTCCCCAACGCGGTGGGGATGAAGCAGGCGGCGCCGAGCCCCTCGACCAGCCGGGCCAGCACGATCTGCCCCGGCTGCGTGGCCAGGCTGAGCATGACGGCTCCGATCACGCTGAAGAGGGGGCCTCCGACCAGGAAGAGGCGGCGGCCGAGCCGGTCGGCGAAGCGGGCCAGGATGGGCGCGAAGACCATCTCGGGCAGCGCCTGGCTGGCGCCGATGAAGCCGACCACCAGGCCGCTCGGGCGGCCTCCGAACATGTCGACGAGGTCGAAACCGACGGCCACGCCCGCCCCGGAGGTGCCGACCCGCAGCAGGGTGGTCCCGAGGAGCAGGGCCCCGATCGCGCCGGGTCGGTTGTCGACGAGCTCCCTCTCCAATGACGCGGCCTCCACCTGCTCGTCGCGGGGGGCGGTCGGGACCTCGAGCGAGTCGAGACCGCCGGCGGATGCTGGGGGGATGGGCAGGGATGTCTCGGACTTCACTCGAGGGTAGGGTAATCGAGGCGCGGCGAACCTTTCGTGACACCACTCCCACGACTACAATGCGTCCACGTCTCGACCCCGGCCGGGTGCGGCCGCGGGCGACGCAGCCGCACCCGGGCTCGGGGAGGCCACGTCGCCGAATGAGGCGCCGCCAGGCCGGGTGCCGCCGCACCCCAGGATCGCGACCCCGAGGAAACCCCCATCACAATCGAGATCGTCGCCCTTGCCGTGGGCTTGGGCATCGCCGTGGTCTTCGCCATTGCCGCCGTCGTGTACGCGCGCCGCGCCGTCGACGACGCGCGCGAGCGCCGGGGTGACGCCGACACCGAGCTGAGGACCCGTCAGCAGTCGGCCGACCAGGAGTCGCAGCAGATCCTGGTCGGCGCCCGGGAGGAGGCCTTCCGGATTCGCGGCGAGGCCGAGGCCGAGATCCGCGAGCGCCGCGCCGAGGTCGCCCGCCTCGAGCAGCGCACCAGCCAGCGCGAGGAGGGCCTGGAGCGCCGCGTCCGCGAGCTCGAGCAGAGCGAGCAGCGCCTGACCCGCCGCGAGGAGGAGCTCGAGGAGCTGCGACAGACGACCGAGAGCGAGCGCGGGCTGGTCGGGCGCGAGCTCGAGCGGGTGGCCGGGCTGTCCCAGCAGGAGGCGCGCGCCGAGCTGCTGGCGGAGGTCGAGTCAGAGCTCGACGCCGAGGTGGCCGAACGCATCAGGGCAGCCGACGACCGCGTGCGCGAGGAGGCGGGGGAGCGCAGCCGGGAGATCCTCATCGCGGCGATGCAGCGCCATGCCTCCGACCAGACCGGCGAGTCGTCGGTCACCGTCATGCACCTCCCCAGCGACGACCTCAAGGGGCGGATCATCGGACGCGAGGGTCGCAACATCCGAGCGCTCGAGGCCGCGACAGGGGTCGACATCATCGTCGACGAGACCCCGGAGGCAGTCGTGCTGTCGGGCTTCGACCCGGTGCGTCGCGAGGTCGCTCGGGTCACCCTCGAGAGGCTCTTCGCCGACGGCCGCATCCACCCGGCACGCATCGAGGAGATGGTCGGCAAGAGCCGCAGCGAGATCATCCAGCGAATCAAGGAGGAGGGTGAGGCGGCCTGCCAGGAGCTGGGCATCCCGTCGGTGCACCCCGAGCTGGCCAAGCTGCTGGGCACCCTGCGCTTTCGCAACTCGTACGGGCACAACGTGCTCAGCCACAGCAAGGACACCGCCGCCATCGCAGGGATGATCGCCGCGGAGATCGGCTACGACGAGCAGGAGGCCAAGGAGATCGGCCTCTTCCACGACATCGGCCAGGCCGTGGAGCAGGGGGTCGAGGGGTCGCACGCGATCATCGGCGGCGAGATCCTCGCCCGCCTCGGGCGCCCGGCCAACGTGGTGCAGGCCGTCCGCGCACACCACTACGACGAGGAGCCCCGGTCGATCGGCGCCTTCGTGGTGATGACCGCCGACGCCATCGCCGCCACCCGCCGGGGTGCCCGGCGCGAAGCCCTGGCAGTCTCGGTGAAGCGGCTCGAACGGATCGAGGCGATCGCCTCCGAGTTCGAGGGCGTCGAGCACAGCTTCGCCGTCCAGGCCGGCAAGGAGCTGCGGGTCATGGTCCGGCCGAACGAGGTCAGCGACGATCGTGCCCAGGTGCTGGCGCGGCAGATCGCCAAGCGGTTGCACGCCGAGGGGAGCTACAGCGGCAGGGTCAAGGTGGTCGTGCTCCGCGAGACCCGCAGCGTCGAGTACGCCAAGTAGGCGTCGCCCCCAAGTAACGATTGCATCGCAGGGAAACCCGGAATCCGCCTCGGCGGCTCACAATCGCGAGAATCTGATGATCACGTCCCAGCAACCGCCCTCGCACGCGTCCTCACAGGGGGAGCCGAACCCCGTGGAAGTCCTCAAGGTCTCAGCCACCAGCAAGCCCGTCGCCGTCGCCGGCGCCATCGCCGGCGTGGTCCGCACCGCGCACCGTGTTGAGGTGCAGGCCATCGGTGCCGGTGCGATCAACCAGGCCGTCAAGGCGATCGCCATCTCGCGCGGCTACGTGGCCGCCGGCGGGCTCGACCTGGTCTGCATCCCGTCGTTCATCGACATCTCGATCGACGGCGAGGAGCGCACCGGGATCCGGCTGCTGGTCGAGGTGCGCTGACCGGAAAGAGGCGCCGGCGTCCCGGGGCATCCGCGCTTCGGCCGCGGCCTCGCGTTCGCATCGCGAGCCCCTCGGCTTCGCCGAGTGGGTCTCGCTCGCTGCTCAGCAACGCGTCCTTCGCGCGGATGCCCCCGGGCCGCCTCTCCATCTTTGAAGGCGGTCTTGGGAGAGACGCTCGGCTTCGCCGCGCAGTCGCTAGGCTTCGCGGGAGCGTGTACCTCCCTACTCTCAGTCCTTCCGCTTCGCACTTCCAGCCGCTGCCTCTTGCGCAGCGCGGGGCGGGCGACGTGCCTGCTCCGCGCCGCGAGCCGATCGTGCCTCGGCTTGGGCGGGCGCCGCGGGTGCACCTCTGGCACATCGGCTGCCAGATGAACGATGCCGACCATGAGCGGTTGGCGGAGTCGTTCGCGGAGATCGGGTTCATCCCCGACGTGCCGCTCGAGGATGCCGACATCGCGGTGCTGATCAGCTGCGCGGTGCGCTCGAATGCCGAGCAGAAGGTGTACGGGAAGTTCAAGGAGCTGATCCCGTGGAAACGCGAGCGGCAGGGGAGGGCGATCGCGCTCACCGGTTGCATGGCCGTCGAGCATGGTTCGGCGCTGTTGCAGCGCATGGCCGACCTGGACTACATGTTCGACGTCCGTGAGCCCGAGGGGTTCTTCGCGCGACTGCAATCGCTGTACGGTGGCGACGTCGACGGTCCGGTCACCATGCCGGCGTCTGACCGTCTCCTCGCGTACGTGCCCGTGATGGGCGGGTGCAACGAGATGTGCACCTACTGCATCGTGCCCTTCGTCCGCGGACGTGAAGAGCAGCCGCACCACCGCGGAGATCGTCGGCGACGTGGAGCGGCTGGTGGGCCGCGGCGTGCGCGAGGTCACCCTGCTCGGCCAGAACGTCAACAGCTACCGCGACCCGCAGTCGGGCACCGGGCTGCCCGAGCTGCTCGGCGCCGTCGACGCCGTGCCCGGCCTGCGCCGGCTGCGCTTCCTCACCTCGCACCCGCGCAACGCGGTGCCGCAGCTGTTCGAAGCGATGCGCGACCTGCCGTCGGTGTGCGAGCAGCTCCACCTGCCCGTGCAGGCGGGCGACGACGCGCTCCTGCACCGGATGCGCCGGGTGTACAGCGTGGCCGAGTACCGGGAGAAGATCGCCGGCGCGGTGGCGACGGTCCCGGACCTCGCGCTGACCACCGACATCATCGTCGGCTTCAGCGGCGAGACCGAGCAGGAGTTCGAGGGAACCGTGCAGCTGCTGCAGCGACATCCGCTACGACGTCGTCCACATCCAGGCGTACTCGGTGCGTCCCGGGACCGCGGCCGCACGCCGGCCTGACGACGTGCCCCTGGTCGAGAAGAAGCGCCGGCTCAACCACCTGCTCGCCATCCAGCGGGGCATCGCCCTGGAGCGCAACCAGGCACTGGTCGGCCGCGAGGTCGAGGTGCTCGTCGAAGGCGTCGCCGAGGATCGCCGTCCCTACGGCCGCACCCGCCAGGGGAAGGTCGCGTGGCTGCCCGCGGGCAGCGCAGCCGGTGGCGAGCTGCGCAGCGGGCGGGTGGCGGCGGTGACCCACTGGCAGCTCGAGATCGACACGGTCAGCGCGGCGGCGTGACCCGGCGGGGGCAGGGGCGGGCGCCCCACGAGAGCGGCGCGGCGCCCGACGCGGGGCCGATGATCGACCTCGACGAGGCGGGCAGCACACCGATCCTGCAGCAGTACCGGGCTGTCAAAGCTCGTCACCCCGACGCGCTGGTGCTGGCGCGGCTCGGCGACTTCTACGAGATGTTCGGCGCGGATGCCCAGGACGCGGCGCCGATTCTCGGGGTGGCGCTCACCGGGCGTGGTTTCGGGGCCGCCGGCCGTCTGCCCATGTGCGGGGTGCCGCACCACGCCGCGCCGGGCTACATCCGCCGCCTGCTCGAGGCCGGCCGCCGGGTGGCGCTCTGGGACCAGGTAGGCGAGGTCGTGCCCGGGCGACTGGTCGAGCGCGATGTGACGCGCGTGCTCAGCCCGGGCACGATCAGCGAGGCCGACTACCTCGACAAGTCGCGGGTGGCTCGGTGCGTCGCAGTGCACTGCAGCGGCGGCCGCACCGGCATGGCGGCGTTCGACCCCGCCAGCGGCGAGCTGCTCCTCGGCGAGGTCGCCGGTGGGCTCGAACTCGGTCGCCCTGCGCGAGGAGTGCGAGCGTCTCGACGTCGCCGAGGTCCTGCTCGCTGACGGCGGCGACATAACCCCGCCGACGCTGCTTCCAGGCGTCCTGCGCACCGTGCTGCCGGCCGCATTCTTCGATGCGTCGCGCGCTCGCGAACGCCTGCTCGCCGTCACCTCGGCACAAACTCTCGACGGGCTCGGTGTCGACGGCGTCGAGCGGGCGGTGCGCGCGGCCGGTGCCGTGCTCGCCTACTGCGAGCGTGCCCGCCTCACCCTGACCCCCGGCTTCGTGCACGTGCGCCGCCGCAGCGACGGCGCAGGCATGCGAACTCGATGCGCAAACGCGCCGCAACCTCGAGCTGCTGGCTCCGCTGGGTGGCGGCAGCTCCCTTGCCGGCCTGCTCGACCGCACTCGCACACCCATGGGCGCGCGGCTGCTCCGCGCCCGCCTGCTGGAGCCTCTCACCGAGCCGCTGCTGATCCTCGCCCGACACGACGCCGTCGCGGAGCTCGCCGAGACAGCTCGACTGCGTGACACGCTCGGTGAGGCGCTTGCAGCAGTGCGCGACCTGGAGCGACTGGTGGCTCGCTGCGTCCAGCGCAGCGCGGGCCCGCGCGACCTCGGTGCGGTGCGCCAGGCGTGCGCCGCGCTGCCGGCGATCCAGGACATCCTCAATGGAGTCCGCTCGGGCGAGCTGGCCGCCGCGGCGGCACGGTGTGTCGCGCCTGACGACCTGGCGATGCGGTTGCGTGAGGCACTCGTCGACGATCCGCCGGCAACGGCCCGCGACGGCGGCTGCATCCGTGCCGGCGCCGATGCCGAGCTCGACGAGCTGGTGGCGGCGGGCGCGGGCGCGCGGACGTGGATCGCCGGGCTCGAGGAGGCAGAACGGCAGCGCACCGCGATCAGCTCGCTGAAGGTCGGCTACAACCGCGTCTTCGGCTACTACATCGAGGTCCCCAACGCCCACCGCGACGCGGTGCCCGGCGACTACGTCCGCAAACAAACCCTGGTCGGCGCTGAGCGCTACATCACCGCCGAGCTGAAGGAGCGTGAGACCGTGGTGCTCGGCGCCCGCGACCCGCCCTGGCGCGCGAGGCGCAGCTGCTCGAGGAGCTCGCCGCCGGCGTCGCCGCGCATGCCGCCGTCCTGCTCGACGCCGCGGCGGCGGTGGCGATCGTCGACGTGCACTGCTCGCTGGCGAGCGTGGCGGTCGCCGAGCAGTGGGTGCGCCCGCTCGTGGACTCGTCGGGAGTGATCGACATCGACCAGGGACGTCATCCGCTCGTCGAGCGCGCGCTGGGCGCGGGACGGTTCGTGCCCAACGACTGCCGGCTGGACGCCGCCGAGCGGATCATGGTGCTGACCGGGCCCAACATGGCGGGCAAGTCGACGTACCTGCGCCAGGTCGCGTTGCTCGCGCTGCTCGCGCAGGTGGGCAGCTTCGTGCCGGCGGCGCGTGCGCGGATCGGGGTCTGCGACCGCATCTTCACGCGCATCGGCGCCCAGGATGACCTCAGCGGCGGGCTGTCCACGTTCATGGTGGAGATGGCCGAAACCGCGGCGATCCTGCGCCAGGCCACCGGTCGCAGCCTGGTGATCCTCGACGAGATCGGGCGGGGCACCTCGACGTACGACGGCATGTCGATCGCGCAGGCCGTCGTCGAGCACCTCCACGAGGCACCGCACCTGAACTGCCGCACGCTGTTCGCGACGCACTTCCATGAGCTCACTGTCCTCGCGGAGCGGCTGCCGCGCGTGACCAACGCCCGGGTCGACGTCCTCGAGGAGGGCGACGGGATCACGTTCCTGCACCGCATCGTTCCCGGCGGCGCGGACCGCTCGTACGGCATCCACGTCGCTCGCCTGGCCGGCGTCCCTGCCGGGGTCCTGGTGCGAGCCCGCCAGCTGCTCGCCGACCTCGAGCGGGAGCGTCCGGTCGCCGGGTCCGGCGGAGGCGTCCCGGACCAGCTCAGCCTCGGCATCGCGGCCCCACCGGAACACCCGGTGGTGGCTGAGCTCGCGCAGCTCGACATCGAGGGGCTCACCCCGATCGCGGCCCTCAACAAGCTCGCTGAGCTGCGCGAGCGCGCCACCCCGTGACCGGGGCGGCCGCGGTGGGGACGGCCGCGCCGATCCGCCGGCTTCCGCAGTCGGTCGCCGACGCCATCGCAGCCGGGGAGGTGGTCGAGCGGCCCGCCTCGGTCGTCAAGGAGCTGTGCGAGAACGCGGTCGACGCCGGCGCCGCGAGCATCGACGTGCTGTTCGACGGCGCGGGCACGGTGCGCATCAGGGTGACCGACGACGGCACCGGCATCGCGGCGGGCAAGCTGCCCCTCGCAGTGGCCCGCCATGCCACCTCGAAGATCAGCGCCGCCGCCGACCTCGAGGCGGTGCAGACGCTGGGGTTCCGCGGTGAGGCGCTGGCGAGCATCGCGGCCGTCGCCGACCTCTCGGTGGCGTCGCGCACTTCAGCCGAGCACGTCGGTGCGCGCCTGCGGGTGCGCCACGGCGAGACGGTGGAGGAGGGGAGCTGGGGTGGGCCGGTGGGCACCACCGTCGAGGTGCTCGACCTCTTCGCGGCCACGCCAGCCCGTCTTCGCTTCCTGCGTGGTGACCGCGCCGAGACCGCGGCCGCCCTCGCGGTGGTCAGCGACCTCGTTCTGGTTCGTCCCGCGCTGCGCGTCAGCTGCGTCGTCGACGGGCGCACCCGGATGCGGTCGACGGGCGGAGGCCTCGATGACGCGCTGCGCGCCGTCTTCGCCGCCGAGGCTGCCCACCTCCTGCCTGTTGCTGCCGAGGGTGACATCAACGTGGGCGGGGCGATCAGCGAGCCCCACCGTCACCGCGGCACCCGCACAGGGCTGGTGCTGGTCGTCAACGGCAGGCGCGTGCACAACCGCGCGCTGCTCGCGGCCGTGGCCGAGGCTTATCGCGGCCTGGTCCCAGCGGGCCGGTACCCATTCGGCGTGGTCAGCGTCGAGCTCGACCCGCTCGAGGTCGACGTCAACGTCGACCCCACCAAGCGCGAGGTCCGCTTCCGTGACGAGCGCCGCGTGTTCGCGGCCGTGCAGAGCGCGTGCTGGAAGAGCCTGCAGGGCGCGTCCGTGTACCGGGTCACGGGCGCCGACGGCGCCCCGTTGCAGCTCGCCGAGGACCCCGCGCCGTGGGGGAGCGTCGATGGCTCGCTGCCGGCGCGCGACGGGATCCCAACCGCGGGACAGCGGGTTGACATCGAGGGTGATCGTCTGCCGCCGGCCGCAACGTCGCTGCAGTCGCTGCGCCCATTGCGTGCCCTGGGACAGCAGGGCGGTCGCTGGCTGCTGGCGGCGTCACCCGCCGGGGTGGTCGTGGTCGACCCGCACGCCGCGCACGAGAAGGTGATCTACACGGCGCTGCTCTCCGAGTGGGCTTCGGGGTCTTCGCCCGGTCAGCTCCTGCTCATCCCTGTGCTGGTGGAGTGCGACGCGCGGCGCATGGAGCTGTTCGCGGCGCACGGCGAGCTGGTGGCGTCCTGCGGGTTCAGCGTTGAGCCATTCGGTCCGACCACGCTGCGCTGCACCGCGGTGCCGGCAGGGGCAGCCGCGGCGGACCCATCCTTGCTGCTCGGCGAGTTGCTCGACTTGCTCGCCGCCGGCGGGGCGGTGACCGAGCAGAGGCACCGCGCAGCCGCGCTGGTCGCCTGCCACGCCGCGGTGCGGTTCGGGGACGAGCTCGACCCCGAGCAGCAACAGAGCCTGCTCGACCGGCTGGTCGTCACCAGCGGGGGCATGACCTGTCCGCACGGCCGCCCGGCGGTCGCGGTCTTCGACGACGCCATGCTGCGGCGCATCTTCCGACGTCCCCAGGGATGACCCGCGCGACAGCTCAGCCGACCGTGGCGATCGGCGGCCCGACCGCCACGGGCAAGACCGTGCTCGCCGTCGAGCTCGCCCGCCGCGCCGGGGCGGAGCTGGTCAACGCCGACTTGCGGCAGGTGGTGCGCCGGCTGGTGGTCGGGACGGCGCGGCCCACTGCCGCCGAGCTGCACGGCGTCCCCTGCCACCTCCTCGACCTCTGCGAGCCGGGTGAGCGCTTCACCGTCGCCGACTGGCTGCAGCGCGCGCGAGCGGTCCTGCACGACCTCGACGCCCGCGGCGTCCCCGCCATCGTCGTCGGCGGCACCGGCCAGTACCTGCGCGCGCTTCGCCAGGGCTGGGACTTCGGTGGGGTGACGCCCCGCTCCGACCTGCGCAACGAGCTCACCGCCACCGCGGCGACGCCGGCCGGGATGGAGCGGCTCGCCGCCGAGGTGCGCGCCCGCGACCCCGCCGGGGCGGCCACCCTGGACCTCGCCAACCCGCGCCGGGTGATCCGCGCCGTCGAGGTGCTGCGCGCCGGCAAGGCGTCCCTGGCCACGGCCCGGCGGCGGGAGGACGGTCGCACCCTGGCGCTGGTGGTCCTCGACGCCGACCGAGACGTGCACCGCCAGGCGCTCGCCGCACGCATCGACGCAATGTTCGCGGCGGGCGCGATCCTCGCCGAGGTGCGTGCCGAGCTCGAGCGCGGCACCGCTCCGGGCGCCTTGCGGCGGGCCGGCATCGGCTATGCCGAGGCGGTCGACGTCCTCGAGGGCACCACCGACATCGAGAGCGCCTGGGCCGGGGCGGCACAGCGCACCAGCCGGTACGTCAAGGCACAGCGCACCTGGTTCCGGCATGAACCGGCGGTCCTGCGCCTCGAGCGTGGCGTCGCGAGCACGACGGCGGGGCTCGCGGACGCCGTCCTGGCCGCGATCCCTACGCCTGGCGGATCGCCTCGGTGAGGTACTCCTCGAGGAAGGCGTAGAAGCTGCGACGCTGCTCGCGGTCCTCGTCCTCGGTGACCTGCTGGCCGAGCCGGCGCGCCTCGATCCAGGGCGGGACGCCGCTCGCGAGCACCTCGTTGCCGAGACGGACCAGCACGACCGAGTCGTCCTTCTCCTCGACCATCAGGGTGATGCGCAGCCTGATCCCGGACGGGGACGCCAGCTTCCAGCTCATCTCCCAGCAGCGGCTGCCGTCCTCGGCCCGGCCCACGGCCACCTCGGTGTCGCGGAGCAGGTGCTCGTCGCTGCGGCTCTCGGAGTTCAGCAGGGTGGTCAGCGCGGGGTCGAGATCGCGGTACACCCAGCGCACCAGCGAGGCGCCGCGGTGGCCGACGTCGGGGAGCGCCCGTGGATTGTTGGCCTTGCTGCCCAGCGCCACCATGGTGCCCGCGTGGCGCCGGCAGTAGCGCTGGCCACCGACCTCAGGGCCGTGGGCCGCGCACCAGTGGGTGCGGCACGCCGTGCCCCGGCTGTCCACGTAGGCGCAGGCGTCGACGGGCTCGGCATCGCAGCCGGGCTCGCCACAGCGGGTCAGCACCGGTGGGGTGATGACGTTGCGGGTGCGAAACGGCGCCATGCGCCGCTCGAACTCGGCCGGGTCGACAGTGGTGGGCTCGTTGGGGGTGATGTCTTCTTCCCTGGATGTGGGCGCCGATCGCCCCGATCGTAGGACCTCGGCGCCCGGCTTTCGCCCTCCGGTACGAGCCGTTCACGTACTCGCCACCAGACCGTTGAAACCGGCGTCACCCGCTCGCGATCAGCGGATGGGAACATCCGTTTGCGCTGTCGACGGATCCGTGGTACATTGCGGCCGCCATAGATGGCTTGGAGGTTGAGATGACAGAGCCGGTCGAGGGGCGTCAGCGCCAGATCCTCGAGTTCCTTCGCACCCACGCCCGCCAGCACTCGTACCCGCCAACGGTCCGCGAGATCGGCCAGGCCGTCGGGCTCAGCTCGTCGTCGACGGTGCAGAACCACCTCAACGCGCTCGAGAACAAGGGGCTGATCCGTCGCGATCCCACCAAGTCGCGCACTGTCGAGGTGGTCGGTGACGAGGTGATGGCGGCGCCGGTCGCGTCGAACATCCTCCGTCTGCCGGTCGTCGGCCGCGTCGCCGCGGGCACGCCGGTTCTCGCCGAGCAGAACGTCGAGGACCACATCAGCGTCGGCCCGGAGATCGCCGGCGGCGACGATGCGTACGCGCTGACCGTCCACGGCGACAGCATGATCGGGGCCGGCATCAACGACGGCGACATCGTGCTGGTGCGCCCGCGTCACGACGCACCCGCCAACGGCACCATCGTGGTGGCGCGGATCGAGAACGAGACCACAGGCGAGGCCGAGGTCACCGTCAAGCGTTTCTTCCGAGAGAGTGGACGGATCCGTCTCCAGCCCGAAAACCCAAGCCTGGAGCCGATCTACGCCCACGACCTCGCCATCGAGGGCGTCGTGACCGCGGTCATCCGGGTGATCGGCTAGCGCTACCCGGTCGACGCCACGACGTCGGCGCCTTCCTCGACACGTACCGGCGGAGCGTCGGGCAGTGCGCCGAGAAAAGCGTCGACCGCCGCCGCCAGCTCCTCTGACGCCTCGCCGTGCACGGTGACGCGCGTGCTGCCGTCATCGTCGACGACTGCGCTGACCGCGAGGTCGGGGCGACGGCGGTCGAGCAGCAGCGGCACGCCCGGCAACACGGCGAGTGGCAGCAGCACGATGAACACCGGGGTGACCGCGGTCGCGATCAGCACCGCGAGCACGATCGCTATGGCGAAGCCGACCGCGATGTCGGAGCCGTATCGCGAACGCTTGCGAGGGCGCAAAACCAGGTAGTGGGCGCCGCGCTCGGACACGGCGATGCCCGGCAGCGAACGGGCTGCCACATCGTCGAGTACCTCACCGGGATCCCGGCTGGTCCGGAGGGAGAACTGGTACGGGTTGGTTGGCATCGCTCATGCGTGGACACGACTCGGCCGCTGGGCGGAGCCGTGCGCGAATAGCGGCGCATCCTTTGTACCCCTTCGGCCCGTGCTCGCGCAGGGACTCACGCGCACCCGCATTGGACCCTCGCCATCGGAGGGCGGCTGCGCTACCTTTCTGGATGTGCTGCCATCGCCTGGGACGGTGCCGCTCGATCCGTTGCTCGCAGCCGGGCTGGTCGGGTCCGGGGCGGTCGCCGTGCTGTCGATGCGGGCGGCTCGAGGCGAGGCCAGGGGACGCTGGCGGCGCGCGGCGGCGCCGGTCGCGGTGCTGCTCCTGGCGGCGTCCTGGCTCTCACCTCTGCAGACCCTCGCGTCGCACTACCTGCTCACCGCCCATCTGCTCCAGATCACGCTGGTCATGGGCGTCATCCCGCCGCTGCTGCTGCTCGGGCTCCCCGCCCACGGCTGGAGCGGTGCGCCCCGGCGCCTGGTCCGCCTTGCCCGGCTGACCGTTCACCCGGTGAGCGGCATCCTGGCCATCAACCTCGCGTTCTTCGGATGGCACCTCACCGGCGCGTATGAGGCCTCGCTCAACAGCCCGGAGATCTATGCGGCCCAGCAGCTCTCCCTGCTGGCAGCGTCGGTGCTCTTCTGGTGGCCGATCGTGGTGCCGCTCGGGGGCACCCGGGTGCTCAGCCGCTGGGCAACGCTCGGCTACATCATGGTGGCCACCATCCCGCAGACCTTCGGCGGGATCACGGTGGCGCTGGCCAAGCACGAGCTCTACCCGACCTACGGGCTGGCCCCTCGCATCTTCGGCCTCGGGGTCATGACCGACCAGCAGATCGCGGGCGCGTGCATCGCGCTGGTCAGCAAGATCGCCCTGTTCGTCGCATTCAGCGTCGTCTTCATGCGCATGCTCAACGAGTTGCCCGCCGACGACGGGGACGATGGAGGCGGCGGGGGCGGGCGCCGTCGCGGAGCCGACACACCGAGCCCGCAGCTCGTCAGGGTCGGTGCCGTGGCTGGCCGACCTCAACGCCGGCCGGACCGTGCCCGAACCGGCGCCGGTGCGCCCGCTCAGGGTGCCGGCAGGAGCAGGTCCTCGCCGGGACTGATCGAGCTGTCAGCCAGGTGGTTGAGGCTGATGATCTGGTCGACGTGCTCTCGGACGTCCCCGGACTGGTAGTGCGCCGAGGCGATCGTCCACAGCGTGTCGCCGGCGTGGACCGTGACGTGCTGGG
>CAVQVY010000038.1:0-286634 GCA_963717185.1 Candidatus Dormiibacterota bacterium
AAAATGGAGGGATGCCGGCTTGCGTAGGTGGGCTGGCAGTCATTATCCGAATGCGAATGAGTTGGGCACTTTGCTAGGATTCTGCAATGCGTATCTGCCTGTTCTGTGACAATCGTGCCGACGACACGAGAGCACGTTTGGCCAGACTGGATATTACGGCAACCGAGATTCCAAACCGCCATCAATCAGAAGATAGGATCACGGCCAAACATTGAGGCTACGAACACCGACAGTGAAGGTTAGGGCGATTTGCAGAGACTGCAACAACGGCTGGATGAGCGTATTAGAGGGAACAAACCGATCGATCATGGGCGCGATGATGAGTGATATCTCGTTGTCACTAAACGGACTGGATCAGTATAACCTCGCGCTGTGGTCAGTAAAGTTCGCTATGGTTTCGGAGTTTGTAGGTAACAAGAAAGAGCGTGATTTATTTTTTTGCCAGGCAGAGCGAGAACAACTGCGAGTAGCTTCAGATGTCCCGGCGTTTACCACTATTTGGCTTGCTCGGAACATTCTTACCAGAATCACTTGGGCTTCTGGGGAACCGATGGTTGGACCGAGGACAGAGGAATACAAGTTCACGTCAACACCGTTTTGGTGGGCCACTTGGCTATACACGCTGCTCAAAAAGGTTGGATGAGAACTCCCCGCGAACTCAATGAGGACGACCGCCCATCCCGCCGCAGCCGCGCGCAGAGTGCGCTGGGCCAGCAGCATCGCCAGCACCGTTACCGATGTCGCTCCCGCAAAGATCGCGAGAAAACGCGCGAACACACGCCAGCGAATTCGCATCCCCGGCGACGAGGATTGTCGAGCCGAGCGAGCGGGAACCTTTTGCATCCTGAGCCTTTCTCCGTCAGTCTACGAAGGTAAAGGCTTTTTTTCCTTCACCCGAAGGTGGTAAGTGCGGCGCTGGCCGGGGGAAACCGGCCTTACCACCGTAATAGTGATTGGAAAGGTGTTGGCGTGACAGGGAGGGCGTTGCGGACGCTACTCATCGCGTCCCGGGCGTTGCATCAGTTCTTCAATCGCTCGCTGCGGCGGCTTGCCCTGCATCAAAATTGCCTCCATTTGCTCGGCAATTGGCATTTCCACACCATATTTGCGAGCCAGGCCCAGCGCCGCCGAGGTGGTGCGAACGCCTTCCGCCACTTTCCCTTCGAGTCCGGCCAGAATCTCCTCGATGCCTCTGCCCTGCCCGAGCCCCATGCCAACCGTTCGATTCCGGGACAACGAACCTGTGCAGGTCAGCACGAGATCCCCGATGCCGGAAAGGCCGGCCAGGGTCTCACGGCGGCCGCCGCACGCGATTGCCAACCGTGTGATCTCTGCAATGCCGCGAGTGATGAGCGCAGCGTTGCTGTTGTGACCCAACTCAAGCCCCGCGACGATTCCGGCTGCAATCGCGATTACGTTTTTCAGGGATCCACCCAGCTCCACCCCAACGACGTCGTCGTTCGTGTAGAGACGCAATGTGCTGCTGGAGAAATCCCGCTGGACACGCGCCGCCAGGTCCGCATCGGCCGAGGCGATGGTGAGCGCTGTGGGCGCTCCTGCGGCTACTTCCTGAGCGAACGAGGGTCCACTCAGAACCCCGGACGACATCTCGATTCCCCGGCGCGCCAGCACTTCGCCGATCACCTCCGTCATGCGCAGGTACGTCTCGTCCTCGATGCCCTTGGTCGCGCTTACCAGCAACTGGCCCGATCGCAGATGCGGCGCAAAGCCTTCGTAGGACGCTCGCACGAATTGTGACGGCGTCACGCTGACGACAATCTCCGCGCCCTCCAGCGTCTCAGCAGCGCTCTCAAAGACACGCACCGACTCGGGGATGCGAAACCCAGGCAGGAACTGCGTGTTTTCACGGTGGTCGCGCATCGATGCCGCCACGTCTTTTGCAAAAGACCAAAGGGCGGTGTCGTGACCGCCACGACGGGCGAGACTAATGGCAAGCGCTGTACCCCAGGCGCCGCTACCCATGATCGCTATGCGACTCATACTGCGGTTGTCCCCGGGCCGGTCACACGCGACTTGCCGAACCGATACTCCGTACCGTTCATCAGGCGCCCAATGTTCTGGTGATGCTTCAGGGTCACAATGAGGGGGATAACGAAGATCACGGCGGTTTCGAACAGCGTCCGCGGCTCATGCGGAAGGAGCAGAGCAAGGATGGGAAACGCGATCGCCGACAGGATCGACCCCAGTGAAACATAGCGGGACGCGGCAAAGACCAAAACAAAGACGCCCAGCCCGGCCAGCGCAGCCCACGGCGCCAGGGCGATGAAGACGCCGAACGCGGATGCGACCCCTTTGCCACCCTTGAAGCCAAGCCAGACCGTGAAGATGTGGCCCAGCACAACGCACAGCGCCGCGATGCCGGCCGTGTTAGCGACCGAATCCGGCCCCAAGCCGAAGTGAACCGCAGATGTGCGGCAGAGCCAGACCGCGCTATAGCCTTTCAGCACGTCCAGTAAGAAAGTGACGGCGCCCAGCCCCTTCGAGCCGGAGCGCATCACGTTCGTCGCGCCGATATTGCCGCTGCCCTTCTGCCGGATATCTTCCTTGCGGAAGAAACGGACCAGAAGATATCCGAAAGGAATGGAACCCAGCAGGTACGCCACCAGCGCGGCGACCAGATAGAAGACGAAGGGCATTGCGTTTACGAGTCTACCAGGGAGTTGCCGTCCGGCATAGCGACCTGCCGCCCAGGCGAACCACACTTCGCACGTCGTCCGCGGTCGCTCGTGTTTCGCAACACTTCCTCGCAGAGCTTTCGCGGCCGCTCATGGCTCGGCTCACGCTTGGCTATTCTATTGCACCTGCGGCAACGGCTGCGCCTTACCGCTGCGAAGGCATTCTTCGATGATCTTGCGCGTTTCGCGATCCGCTCGTTGCGCAATCCGTCCCTGCTCTGCGCCAAGGCGACCCTGTTCCGCACCAAGAGCACCCTGCTGCGCACCGAGCTGGCCCATCTTGTCGCCGAACTCACCCTGGCGAGAACCCGCCTCGCCCTGCAGTTCGCCCAGCTTGGCCTGTAAGGCACCGAGCCTGGACTCCATCTCCGCCATCTGTTCGGAGTTCCACCTGGCCTGCGCAGCCGCAAGGTCCGACTGCAACTCCGCGATTTTGTCCGGCGACAGCATCCGGTCCTGGCTAGCCTTCAGCTTTGCCTCAGCTTCAGCCAGCTCGTTGGTGTTCAGCTTCTGTCGGTTGGCTTCGAACTTCGCCGTTGCGGCGTTTAGCTCAGCGATCTCCTTCGAGAGATCCGGCATCTTCACTTCTCCGGCCGCTTCCTGTTGTCGGGCCAGATCTTCCATCTGCTTGCCAAAAGCTTCCTGCTGCTTTCCGAGAACCTCCTGCTGATGGCTCAGCGGTTCCATCGGTTTGTACATAGCGCGGACCTTCGCGATGATCGCCGGATCCGTCACGATATACGACTTGCCTTCATGCGTGAACCACAGGAAGGGTCCCTTCGCCACTTTGCGCGCCTCGCGGATTTCCGCATTGCGGTGATCGTTCCAGTTCCCTGAAAAAGTGATCGAGCTATTTTCCCCCTCGACAATCGCGTACGATTCGCCGCCGTCGGAGAAACCGAAGGCAAAGTTCTTCGCGTTCTGATCGTCGTCCGAAATCAGAGCGTCAGAGGAGTCATCCATTTCGATCCCATCCGCATCCGGCGGGGTCGGCGGAATTGGGGCGATAGCTGGTAACCCAGGAACGCCCGGTGCAGGCGCAACCGGCGCCACAGCACGAGTCGCTGGCACTCCCGGAGCAGCCGGCACCCCTGGAAACGGCGCTGGACTCGGAGGAACGACCGTCTGTCCCTCTGCAGGAGGCGCGGGAACGTCGGTGGGTGCCCCAAGGGCCGTGGGCGCTGCCGCTGGCGTCGGAGCAGCACTGGCCGGCGGTGTTGACGGAGCTGCAGGAGGGGTTGGAGCCGTTTGTGCCGTCGCGCTCTGGACGTGGATCAGCGCCGTCGCTACAAACAGCGCGCCTGGGATCAGCAGCAGAGAAACCATGGCGCGCCGTCTGCCGTCCGCAAAGGCGCTTCGGAACAGATGCTCGTTCAGCAACCGCTCGACGCGGCGCGACAAATTACCATGGCGAGCCATCGCGACGCCGGGCAAAGTCTGGCGCGGCATCGCTGCGAATTCGAGCAGAACTTCGGCGTAGCGCGAACCGCTCGCGGCCACATCCATCCCTGCGCGATCGCCAATGGCCTCACCCAGAGATGTCAGGGTGCGTCGCAGCCACCAGCCCAGCGGGCTAAACCAGAAAATCGCCGTGTAAAGACCCGCAAGAAGCTGCAGGTAGAAGTCCTGCTGGCGTACATGCGATCGCTCATGCGCAATCACGATGCGCAATTTGTTTCGATCCCACTCGGTATAGCTGGCGGGGAGCACAATACCCGACCCGATTGTGACCGGGGAAAGAATTCTCGTGCTCGATCGCACATTCGGTTCCGGAGCTACCAGCGGCGAGACCAGGTCAGCGGTACTCCAGAGGCGCAGGGCCATGGCCAGCCCCCACAGCAACCGCACCATCAGGATCGCCGCGACGCTGAGATAAAGCATCACGATCAACCGGTCGGCCGGGGGCCAATGGGATGTTCCGCCTGCAGGATTCGGTGCGCTCACGGGAGTCACAGCACTCGGCGTATCGTCGACCAATGAAATCGCAATTGGGACCGAAGCCACAGGGGAGTTCGCTGGTGTCGCATCGGTGTGATCGGAAACCGTTGCCAAAACGACCGGAGCATCTTGCGCAGCCGGTGTCGCAGGCGCGATCTTCATGGCTGGCGCCGGCGTTTCGGCTGCCACCCGATGCGTCGCGATCGGCAGTGTCCAGCGCAGCGGACCGCTCCAGTTAGCGAGAGCGGGCCACCGCATGAGAAACGGCATCGCCAGAGAGGCGACCAGGACAAGGCTCCATGCCGCCTTGCGCGCCGGCACATTGCTCACGCGGAAAAGGCGCAGCCCTGCGCCGACCGCTATCGAAAAGAGCAGCGCTCTCAGCGCCGCTTCGATCATCGTGGCCGTCATCCTTTGTCTCCTTCCTGCTTTTTCGCCGCCGCAACACGCCGCGTGAGCCGCTCCAACTCAGCTCGGCTCACCACCTTCGAATCCAGCAAGCCCACCAACAACTCCTCCACCGATCCCTGGCAGAACCAATCCACAATGCGCTGCACGGCACGCGCGGCCACCTTTTGCGGAGACTCTGCCGGCCGGTAGATAAAGGTACGGCTGTCCACCGAGTGCTCCAGATAACCCTTCTCTTCCAGCCGCCGCAGCACGGTGCGAATCGTGGAGTCCTTCAGCGGCCGCTCAACCCCTTCGCGTACCTGTTCCGCCGTCGCCTGACCCATTCGCCACACAATGCTCAAAATGTCCCGTTCCAGGTCGCCCAGTTCGGCGGGGTCGTGTCCCGATGAAGTGTTACTCGTCATAGTGTTACCCACTGTAACACATAGGACTGCTCTTCAAGCAAGAGGGTGAGCGAAGATTTTTGCGTTTTATCGAGCCCCGGGGTTTCGCCGCTTGCAACCCTTCAGACCGACATCCCGCTGCCGCGGTTAGGTGAAAATTTCTATCTGGCTTTGGGCTCGATCTGGAGGAAGATCCCTGGCAGCTACATCAAACGGCGACGCACCATATCCAGTCCCTGGTGGCTGGCAAAGTAGCGGATGCTGCCACGGTCTCCTGAAAATCTCTTCTCGACCCATTCGGTGCCATCGGCATCGCAGAGCGCCACGTAAACCAGCCCCACCGGCTTCTCCTCGGTGCCGCCGCCCGGACCGGCAATTCCGGTGATCCCCATCCCCAATGTCGATCCACACCGCTCGCGGATTCCCTCGGCTAGTGCGACGGCCACCTCCTGGCTCACCGCTCCATGCTGCGCGATCAACTTCGCGTCGACGCCAGCGAACTCGGTCTTCAGCCGGTTGCTGTAGACCACGGCACCGCCTACAAACGACCGCGAGCTCCCGCTCACGCTGGTCAGCCGCTCCGCGACCATGCCGCCTGTACAGCTTTCCGCAACCGACAGACTCGCCCCACGCATTTCGAGGTGGTAAAGGACAATCTGCTCCAGCGTCTCACCCTGCGACGAGTAGACGAACTCGTCCAGCTCGTCCTCCAGCTTCCCGGCCAACTCATCCACGCGCGCCTGCGCCAGTTCCTGAATCGGTTTTGAGCAGGACAGGCGAAGCTCGATGTCCCCCATATGCGCCAGGATGGTCGTATCCACATCCTTGTATTGGGTGTAGATGGGCGCGATCCTTGCATCCGCCGCTGACTCACCGATCATGGCGGCCTTCAGCACCCGCGTGGCGATATGTCGCCTGGGCACAATGTCGCGCAGCCGCGGCAGGCACTCCCCTTCAAACATTGCTTTCAGCTCGTGCGGAGGCCCAGGCAGAAGCATCGCCAGCTTGCGATGCTTGCCGACAACCGTGTCCAGCCATTGGCCGGGCGCCGACCCCAGCTTGTTCGGAAGGATCGTAGCGCCCTCGATCACGTCGGCCTGCTTCTCGTTGTTGCGAGTCATGGTGATTCGCCGCGACGCCGCCCGCGTGTAGAGATGTGCGATCAAATCCGGATCACGCTTCACCTTAACGCCCAACGCCGCAGCCACCGCCTCGCGCGTCAGGTCGTCCTCGGTGGGGCCCAGTCCCCCGGATACGACGACGATGTCCACGCGCCCAAGGGCATGCCGCACCACGTCGCCCAGCTGCTTGAGTCGGTCACCCGTAATGGTCTTGAAATCAACCGTTACACCGATCTCATTCAACTTTTCCGTGAGGTAAAGGGAGTTGGTGTCCTGGCGGAACGGCGTGAGCATCTCCGATCCAACTGCGATGATCTCCGCGTTCATCGATCTCCAGAACCTTGCCGCATTGGGGCGGTGCTAGCCGTCATCAGAGCAGCCGCCAGCCTTCCACACCCAGCGTCAAATGATAAACCGACGTGGTCGTGGCAATCAGAGCGCCGCCACCCGGAACAAAGTTGATTCCCACAATTCCCGGGCCCGAGACGACCAGGGACGCCTCCCCTCGCGGCGTGATCATTGCCACGCCTCGCCGCCCGCGCAGCGATGCCGCCACATAAACGTTGTCCGCAACATCGACCGCGATGCCCTGCGGTCGCCCCACACCCCGATGCAGGACATTGATGTCGCCATCCCGGTTGATCGCATAGACCGCGTCGTAGCTGGATGTTGTCGGCCCCGTCACGTACAGCGTTCCATCCGGGCCAAACGCGAGGTGATACGCCGCGACGCTCGGCTCCAGCGTCGCAAAAACGAAGATCTGCCGGTCGGGGGCAATCTTGAAGATGGTCCCGCTGCGATCGCCGACGTAGAGATTCTGGTCCGCGTCGAAGGCGAGCCCCGTGGCCACTCCCATCCCTTCGGCGTAGACCGCCGATGCGCCATTCTTCGCCACGCGATAGACCTTGCCCTCGTGACGGGAGGAGACATACAGATTCTCCTCGTAGTCCACGGCCAGGCCGCTGGCGTTCATAATGCCACGCACAAAGGGACGCATCTCGCCGTCGCGTTCGATGCGAAAAACCGAGACCGGCGTCTCCTGCCCGCGCTGGCCTGAAAAAGTCACAAAGATATTGCCCGAGTGATCCATCACCGGGCACGCTACGGCGTGCACACCGGTAGCGATCAGGCTCGCCACCCGAACTTCCACGGCATTGCTCTGTGCGCCATTCTGCAAAATCCGCAGGCGGCCCGACTCCGCTTCATCGGGAACGCGCAGCGTCAGGCGCGCATTGCGGCTCAGCAGAACCGGCGCAGCCAGTTCCCCCAGCATTGCAATCGGCCGCCGCCACTCACCGCCACCAATGCGGTTCGTGTCGCTCTGCGCTACCGCGACTCCGCCCAGGTTAGCGCCCTGCACTTCCACGTCACCGCCCGGCAGCGCCGCCGCGGGAGAGATCGTGTCAATCCGTGGCGCCGTGCTCGACTCCGATTTGAGAATCCGTACCATGCGCTTCCCTTGCCGTCCCTTACCACCAGATGCGGAGCAGCATCATCACCAGCAACCCACAAACTCCCGCGGCCACATCGTCCAGCATGATCCCTTGCCCGCCTGGCAACCGTTCCAGACGTCGTACTGGCCACGGCTTCACAATATCGAAGAAACGGAACAATGCGAAACCCACCAGGGCATGCCCGATATCCACTGGTGTAAGGATCAGGGTTACCCACTGTCCCGCCACCTCGTCGATCACCACAAATCCAGGATCGGTTCGACCGCTCTCCCGCTCCACAATCGTGCTGGCGGGAATCCCGATCAATGTCACCACTACAGCGGCAGCCAGAGTAACCAGGGAGCCCGATCCGTCGGTAAGATGCGTCGCGTCCAACCCTACATACCAGATCGCAGCGGCCACCAACGATGCCCAGGTTCCCGGCCCCGGCTTCAGCCGTCCGATCCCGAAAAAGGTCCCTACCCTCCATGCCCAGGCAGATCTGGCGGGCGGCGCCGGCGTGCCTCCTTCGTAAATTCTCACACCCGGCGGCGGCAGTTCAGTCTTCCTCGTCATGCTCTCCATGCGGCCGCGAATCGGCACCCAGCCCCTCCAGAACCTCAGGATCAAGAATGGGGGAGGAGATGCGATACGCTCCGCTGGCCCACTTGCCCAGATCAACCACACGGCACCGGTCGCTGCAAAAAGGGAAGTTTTCGTCTTTCCCCGTCACGATGGTTTTGCAGGTAGGACAACGCAGGATTGTAGTGCTCACAACGCAACTCCTGAGCCGGCCAGCTCTCGTTCTCCTGTCTGGCCGACATCCAATATGGATGCGCTGATCACCCGTGCCACCAAATCGTAATCGTGCGCCTCAGTGATCTCGCACCGGTAGAACTTTCCAGGCGTCAGGCTCTCCAACGATCCAAAATCGTTCAGGTAAACGGTTCCGTCAATTTCCGGGGCGTGATGCTGTGTGCGTCCTTCCCACAGCAACGGCGTTTCGGCCGACTCGCCCTCGACCAGAACATCGATCGCCTGGCCTACACGTTCCCGCATCGCTTGACGGCTGATTCCCTTCTGCAGCTTCATTAATGCGCGGCGGCGCTGCTCGATCACGCGCCGGGGAACCTTCTCGCCCAGATCGAAGGCTTTGGACCCATCCTCATCGGAATAGGCAAAGACCCCGAGCCAGTCGAACTTCGCCTCGACGACGAAGTCGCACAACGCTTCGAAGTCCGCATCGGTTTCGCCTGGAAATCCAACAATGAACGATGTGCGCAGCGCGATCCCCGGCACGGCGGCTCGAACCTTCCCCAGCATTTTGAGGAAAATCTCCGCCCCGGCCCCTCGCTTCATGGCCTTCAACACCGGCGCCGATGCATGTTGCAGCGGCACGTCGAGATACTTGCAGATGTTGTCGTGCTTTGCGATCGTCTCCAGCAGTCGACCGGTGATCCGGTTCGGATACGCGTAGAGAAACCGCAGCCAGGTCAGACCTTCAATGCCCGCCAGCCGATCCAGGAGCAGCGCCAGGCCATCCTTCAGTCCGAAGTCCTCGCCATAGCAGGTCGTGTCCTGGCCGATGAGCGTAATCTCGCGCACGCCCTCGGCCACCAGCGCTTCTGCCTCCGCAACCACCGACTCAAACCGGCGCGAGCGGAACTTGCCGCGCAGGTTGGGGATCACGCAGAAACTGCACGGATGGTCGCACCCTTCCGCAATCTTGATGTATGCAGACGCGCTCTTCGTCGTCCGCAGCCGCGGCGTGGTGTGATCGTACAGGTACTGCGGCAGTTGTGCTTTCGCGCCATCCCAGGTGACACGCGAGAATCGACCCTGCGCCTCACGCCGATCGCCTTCGGCACGGAAACCCGCCGCCTCATTCTTGTGGGTTCCAGCCATGGCTTCGCGTCCCGGCCGAACCTCAACATGCCCGTTGCCGGAAAGGATGGTAAACGGCGATAAAACCACCGGGACGGCCGCAGGTATGTCCAACCCCGCTGCGCTCAGAATTGCGTCCAGTTCACCGGTGCCTACCACTGCGTCCACTTCGGGGATGTTCTTCTGAATCTCGTCGCGGTAGCGTTCCACCAGGCACCCGGCAACGATGAGCCTGCGCGCCGATCCGGTGGTCTTCAGTTTCGCCATCTCCAGGATCGCGTCCACCGATTCCTGCTTTGCCTTATCGATAAAGGAGCAGGTATTCACCACCAGGATGTCTGCTGTGTCCGCGTTGGACGTCATTTCCGCACCGGCGCGATCCAGCATCCCCATCATCACTTCGCTGTCGACCAGATTCTTAGGGCATCCAAGCGACACAAACCCCACTTTAGGCCGTGCCTGCGGCGACGCTGGGGCGTCTTTTATCAACAATTCATCCGTCACACTTCTATTTTAACGGGATCGCCGAAACCTCTGACCAGGGACTATCAGTTCCCTTCCGGCACCACCAGATAGAGCAGCACTATCCCGACCACCAGAAACATACGAAATGCAGCATCCTGGCCGTTCCAGGTGTGCGATTGCCACATCAAAAACCACTCACCGCCGACGCTCAAAAACGCCACAAACCACATCAGAAGGCTGATGGTGAGCCCAGCAACGGCCGGCGATTTGGCCTGCCGGAATCCAACTCCAGGTTGGGTCGCAGCGTAAAACAACCGTAGAGAGCCGAACCACAGCAACACCATCGTCACCGCTTCCCAGCAGATGATCGAGTCGTAGAAAAGCGCATGGATCCAGAGCGGATGAATCGCCCGCCACATGCCGTGATTGCCGGGGAACGTCGAATCCATCAGCAATACATGGTGGACGAACGCGTAGTTCGATCCATAGTCGGTCAGGTTGTTGAAGACCACCAGCGTATAGAAGAAGGCCACCGCCCCTACCAGCAGCGTCTTCGACATCTTCAGAATCACTTGCCCTCCGCGGGTGCGAAGCTGCGGAAATAGGCAGTAAGAGCTGCAACCGTCGCAGCATCGTACTCCGGATTCGCGGGCATGTTCGCCTCCGGGTTCACCGAGTTTGGTCGAACCACATACTTCCCAAACGCCGCTGGATTCCCCTGCGCGATCAGCGCCATCTGCGGCCAGCCGAAAGGCGATTTCGTACCGCCAACATCGCCGTTCCGGTGGCAACGCAGGCAGTTCTGCATCACGATGCGATATCCCTGCATCGCGGGAGATGGACCGGCCCCGCCCCCCGGTGGCAACAGTTCCTTCATCACAGCGGCCTCATCCATAAACCGCAGTTCCACAACTCCATAAGGAATCTGCGCTTCGTCTTTCTGCGCCAGAACGTGGTACGCGGGCGCAAACGAGGCATGCGAAATCAGGTAGGGACCGTAGTTTTCACCGTCCGGGCCCTTGGGCCAGTGGGCCGGCTCCTGTCCGTCGATGCGAAGTACCACAAATGGATGATGCTGCGTGCGATACTCCGCCGAATAGTGCGCTTCATATCCATCGTTCGAATTGGCGGCGATGAACTTTTTGCCCGTGACACCCAGCGCCGCGGCCAGCGTGTCGAGAGACACCCCGCTCAGTTTCACGGGATGCCCAAAATTCTCATCGTCCTGTACTGTGAAGGACACCTGCGGCAGACTGCTCAGCTCCGCGTAGCGAACGAACCCCTTCTGTCCCTGCGCAACTCCAGCAACTTCTCCTGAAATTGCGAGATCCTGCGGCGAACTGCGCTGCGTCGCCAGTGAAAGTCGCCGCGGGACGCTCGGGGAAAATGCAGCTGCGGCCAGAGCCGCACCCATCACAATCAATCCAAATCGCATGCGGCTAATCCTAACCGACCGTCACGTACAGACGAAGAAATCCTGCCCGGCTCCCCCGTCACCCCGTGCGGCGTGACCGTGGCCGCCTGGCTATAACCAGCAGTTTGCTATAACCAGAATTTATCGCCCGCATCACTATCCCGACTTTTCCTTCTATTTTCCCTTGGGCAGAAACGCAAGCTGGGCTATGCTCTGCTGAAAGTCCCCGTCGACTCGGCTCCCACAGTTCTCGCAGCCGCTCTTGTCTCAGACAATCTTGATTCGCAGACTGCATACGCAGCCGCCGCGCCGTTGTTTTCGTGCGCGGCCAGGACCTTTTCTACATCTTGAGGAGGCGGTATCGATGTCCAGACTTTTTGCACTTGCACTCCGGGTATTCCTTGTCTTCGTGGTTGCTTTTCCTTTCGCGACTTATGCCCAGCAAACTCTGGGTGGCATCACCGGCCAGGTGACGGATGCCACAGGGGCGGCCGTTGCAGGTGCCAGTGTAACTGCGCTGAGTGAACAAACCGGCCTCGCCCGTTCCGCCACCAGCAACGGTGAAGGCGTCTTCACCCTCGTAAACCTGCCCATCGGGCAATACACCATAACAGTCGCCAATCAGGGATATGAGACGCAGAAGTACCCTGGCATTCTGGTGCAGGCCGACCGGACCGCGACCCTCAACGCGGCTCTCAAAGTAGGTCAGGTCAGCGAATCGGTTACCGTCGAAGCATCGCCTCTTCTTAACACCGTTGACACAACGAACGGCTATGTTCTCGATAAATCGCAGATCGAATCCGTACCTCTGGCTACCGGCAGTTTCACTGGACTCGCAATTTTGACGCCCGGTGTGAATGCCGAGTTATTGAATGGCACGGGCGCAAACGCCGGCCTCGGCAACCAGCCAATCTGGGCCAATGGACAGCGCGACACTTCGAACACCTTCCTGTTAAACGGCGTCGACGCGAGCAATCTTTTCAACGGCAAGAGCACCAGCGACGTTGGCTCCAACCGCGTCATCAATAACACGGGAGCCTTCCAGTCAGGAGCCGGCGGGGCCATCAACTCCGGCGCCTCTGTCTACCTCGCCATTGGTCAGGCGTTACCCACGCCAGCCCCCGAGACCCTGACCGAGTTACGTGTTAACGCTTCGATGTACGACGCGCAGCAGGGAGCGACCAGCGGCGCGCACATCGATATGAGCACATCATCAGGCGCCAATGCTCTCCATGGCGGCGCTTATGGCTACCGGGGAACGAACTGGATTAATGCTGCGCCTTTCTTCTTCAAGCAGGATCCGACAATACCTTCCAGCCAGAAGAACCCCGAATTGCACCGCTGGATCGCCGGCGGCACCGCGGGATTCCCGCTGATTAAGGACAAACTCTTCGGCTATGCGGCGTATCAACAGGTCCACGTTTCCGATCAGGAGACCGGCATTTCGCATCTCGACGTTCCGCCGGGGCTAACCAGCGATCGCAGTGATGCCGCGCTGGGTGCGCTGGCTATGAACGACTGGGGAGCGACCCTGACGAACATCGATCCCGTCGCTCGCTACATCATGAACTACAAGTTGCCGAATGGTCAGTACATGATCCCGAATGCAACCACCGCCCTGGACCCGAACGGCTTCTACCAGTTCAACGCATCGGTTCCTGGAACATCCTATTTCTTTAGCAGACAGGCGGTGGCCAATCTTGACTGGAATGCAAGCACAAAGGATACCCTCGCGCTGAAATACTACTATCAGTCCGATCCCGGTCTAAATCCCTACGCCTACTCGAGCGTTGCCGGATGGGCGCAAAATCTCGACGCCGGCAGCCAGGTCGCCTCCATCAACAACACCTGGATCATCACTCCTAAGCTGAGCACGACGGAAACCTTCGGCTTCATCCGCGAAAAAGAATACGGCGTGAACAAACAGGCCTTCACCCCCGGACAATCGGGAATGAACCTTTTTGGATCCCCAATTTTCCCGGGCATCGCGGTAGTCGACGCTCTCGGTGATAATCCTGCCACCAATCCCGCCTCTCTGGAGAATCACGCGTTCAACATCGGCGCCGGTGGTTACCAGATGGGATCCTACACGGGCGTCTTCCAGAACCGCTTCATGCCCTCGGCAAATGCCATTTGGACCCTCGGCAAACATACCCTGACTTTTGGTACGGCCTATGCATGGACTCAGCTCAATATGCGCGACAATCGCGGCCAATATGGAAACAACTGGGGCCAGGCCATGCTCTCCTTTGACGATTTTCCGAGTTTTCTTGAAGGAGGTCCTGAAAGCTACAACGCCAACTACTCATTTGCCACTTCCGCCTATCTGGTTGGGAATGCTAATCGCTACTACCGGGCGCCTCAGGTCGGAGCCTACCTTCAGGACAAGTTTCAGATCACGCCAACCCTAAGCCTCACAGCAGGTCTCCGATACGACTGGAATGGAGCAGTCAGCGAAAAATACGGACGCATTTATAACTTTGAGCCCACGCTTTATCAGGCCCCGACAGAAACTGCGACGTCCACCCAGTCCGGGTTTATCTTTCCTCATAATTACAAATACTCGACAGCCGGCGTCAGTGATACCACGCTCACAGGCCGCCAGTGGGGTTTCGCTCCCCGTATCGGATTCGCCTGGAATCCAAAAGTCCTCTCGTCCAGACTCGTCTTCCGCGGCGGAGGCGGCCTCTATTTTGATCGTGGCGAGTTGTTCTCCTACCTCTCGCCAGGCTACGCTTCCGGGCTTGTTACCGGTGGCCCGTATGGAGTTGCCCAGGCTCCTCCCTTTGTCCAAGCCCTCTATCCGAACGATGCCTATGGCGATCCGCTGATTCCGAACACGTCTCTGTCTGACCCGTTTTGTGATCCCACCGCCTCTGCCGGTCAGGTGAACTACTGCGGATCAAAACCGCCAGAGCCCAGCGGTACTCCGAATTCTCTCAGTCTGCCCTCGATCAGCGATATTGCAGGCGGGGGCCTGCTGCCCACTTTTGCTGTCTACGATCGCAAAGCAACCTTGCCTTACACAGAAAACTTTACCTTCGATATCGAATATCAGCCCCGTCCTGATCTGCTCGTCGAACTGGGATATGTTGGCAACGTAGCTCGCCACCAGGTTATCCCGCTCCCCTTCAATCAGGCGCACGTCTGCAAGGCTGGCAACACTGACCCTTCGTGCCATGGCGAGCAGTACACCTATGGCTACTGGGTCGTCGATCCGAACTTCAACCCGATGGTTCTGCCCAACGGTGCGAGCACTCAAGGAAATGTCGCGCTCTTCAATTTCGAGGGCGGCAACGTCGATATGCGGGTGCCCTACATTGGCTATTCGGCCGAAGCGGAGAAATTCTCTACGGTGGGTATCGCCGCTTACAACGCCCTGCAGGCCCATGTTGAAAAAAGGTTGAGCCATGGTTTGCAGGCTGGCGTCTCCTACACCTACTCCCACGCACTGGACGAACAGAGCGCCATCGGGCTTTTTTACAACGGCAATAACCCACTTAATCTTCGCGACAGCTATGCGTCGGCCGACTTTGACCGCACGCATGTGATCAACTTCGACTACGTCTACCACCTGCCCAAGGCTGCAGCAGAATCATCGTTCGTGGGAAAGGTTCTCAACGACTGGACGATCGAGGGCATTACCGTGCTGCAAAGCGGCCAGCCTTACAGTATGGTGACTTCTCCGGTTCCGTCGGCAGCATTTTCTATTCCACCTCCGACGGCATTACCAGATCCCATCCTGCCTCTCGCAAAAGGCTACACTCCTAAGTCTGCAATGACCGGCCACTCGGGTGCCTTTGGCTATCTCGGTCAGAATTTACTAAGCGTTCAAAGCCGATGCCTTCCAGATTCCAGATCAGAGCTTTGATCCCGGTCTGGCTCCTGGCGGTTCCGAAGGTGTTCCTCCCTGTGGAGTCAGTACAGCAGGCGCTCCTCTCTGCGATATCTTCGAAACCACATTCGCCTCAGGTCAGCGGAACATCTTCCGTCAGCCCTTCCAGAAGCGCGCCGATATCTCCGTAGTAAAGGTACTCAAACTCGGCGAGAGAACGCATCTGCAATATGCGTTGAACATCTTTAATCTCACCAATACGTCCAGTTTCGACATTCCCAGTAACGAACCGAATTTCGGAACCTATAACCCGCTGCCGATTTACGACCCTGCCGACGTCAAAGGAAGCTTCTCAGCAGAGTATCCCAGCCAGCCGACCTTTGGCTATGTCCATTCAACCACAGGCAGTGCGCGCCAAATTCAAATGGCTCTTCATCTCACCTTCTAATCGCAACCTCGGAGAGAGAGAGGCGGCCTCCGGGCCGCCTTCTATTTTGGACGAATCGCCTCGCCCTTCGCTCGCCGCGTCGCTCTGGCATTCGCTACACTCATCACAACGACCTCTCCGCGAGAACAATTCTGTCCAGATCGCACTCCCTCACGGGTTCGCCCACGGCCACCTTCTACAATGACCGAATGACGGTGCTACCCTCGCCGATCGCCGCGCTTCTCGCTGCTTTCAACGATAAGAAACGGATCCCATAGCACAGGTTCGACGCTGCCTCGATCGTGCCAACAGTAACGCCAGCCGCAACACTTACATCTCCTTCGATCGCACCTGGACCGAGAGAGAAGCACAGCGACAGACCGACCGTGTGGCCAGCGGAAGCGCATCTCTGCCTCTTTGCGGTGTGCCGGTCTCTCTAAAAGATTGTTTCGACCTTGCTGGATTCCCGACAAGCTGCGGATCGAAGTTTTATGCGACCCACAGGCAGAATGCATCGACGGACTCCTGGGTCGCCGCACGGCTCCGCCAGGCCGGAAGCGTGATCACAGGCAAATCCCACCTTCATCAGCTCGCCTACGGCATCACGGGCGAGAACCGCGACTATGGTGACTGCCTGCAGCCCACAAACGCCGCGCTGCTCACCGGTGGCTCCTCCAGCGGCGCGGCTGCGTCCATCCAGGAAGGCTCCGCGCTCGCCGCCATTGGCACGGACACGGGAGGTTCTGTGCGTGGCCCTGCCGCTCTCTGTGGGCTTACCGGCTACCGAGCCTCGCTCGGCCTTGGCGACTGGTCCGGTGGCGGCACCACCTCGCTGCGTCCTTCGACACCATCGGTTGGCTCTGTCGTGACCTTCGCGACCTGCCTGTGCTCGGTGGAACCATCTTCGACCTTCCGCCGGAGCTACCTTCGACGCGACTCTCCGCATTGGCGTCCTTACAGGCCGACTAGTAGACGCATGCGAACCCGATGTGCTCCACTCCTTCACGATCTGGCAGGATCGTCTGCGGCGCGTCTCTGCCCGTCTTGAGCCCCTGCAGGCGTCGTTCTGGTCGGACGCCTGGGACATTTATGCACCCCTTCAGGCGCACGAAGCTTCGCGATTACATGCAGGCTTCTATCACGCATTCGATCCCGTCATCTCCGCTCGCCTGGAGTGGGGTGCCTCGATTTCCGCGGAAGAAATTCAACTTCTTCGCCAACGCCACGCAGACTTCCGTCGCCAGCACGAGCAGATATTTCAGCGTTTCGACTTTGTTCTGGCTCCCATATCGCCCATCAGCAAGCTCGTCGCCGGCGCAGACCATACCGAAACTCGCGCACGTCTTCTCCGCCTGACCACACCTGCGAGCCTCGGTGGCAATCCCGCCGTCGTACTGCCTTCGCCTGAATGTGGCCTGCAGCTGATCGCAGCTCGCAACGATGATCGACGCCTGCTGCGGTTCGCCGCTCAGTTGGGCGACCGACTGGCAGTTGAAGCAGCCTGACCATGCTACCGCCGCTCATCCGGACGCCTCCGCGCTGTTGTCCTGTCGATGCCAACTCTGTGGCGTTCAGTGGCTGGTGGAAAGCTCCGCCAGGGTATGCGCAAGCACCTTCACGCCGCCCACGATGTGCTCCATCGACGCGTACTCGTCGGGCCTGTGGCTGACGCCGCCCTGGCATGGGATGAAAATCATCGCCGTCGGCGCAACATACGCCATGAAGGATGAGTCGTGATAGGCACGGGCTACGATCCTGCGCGACTCCAGCCCCGCTTCCAGACAACCACGGGCAATTGCGGCCAGCACCTGAGGTGACGAAGCAGTGGGCTCATCGGCGTTCAGCATCTGGATCGCCATTTGTTGCTGTCTCTGTTGCGTAATCTCTTCGGCGGCAGCCCGTATATCCCCCAGCACTCGATCCCTGCGTGCTCCATCCGTGTCACGCAGGTCCACGCCTAGTTTCACCCGACTGGGAATGCTGTTGATCGCTCCAGGATGTACTTCGCAGATACCGACCGTCGCCACAGTATCGGTCGACCCGGATTGGCGCGCCGCTGCCTCAATCTTCAAAATCAGTTCTGCCGCCGCGCACAGCGCATCCTGTCGGCCCGGCATCAGAACTCCACCGGCATGACCGCCCTGCCCTTCTACTGTGATGAAGAAACTCGACGGACCCACGATATTCGTAACAATGCCGATGGGAATTTGTTCTCGTTCAAGGATCGGGCCCTGCTCAATGTGCAGTTCCACGAAGCCCGCATAGTGCCCATGAGGCATGCGTACCGTCGCCAGTTCGCCTTCGAACCCCGCTCTGGTTCGCGCCGCCCGCAAAGTTGTACCGTCGTTTCCGCGCAACTTCTCGTCAGCATCTGAGCCCAGCACGCCCGCCAGCAGCCTGCTCCCAATGCATCCCACGCCGAACCGCGTCGGCTCTTCCGCTGTGAACTGGATCAGTTCAATCGATCGCTCTGGCTGGAATCCGCTCCTGCGCAACGCCCGGATCGCCTCCAGTCCGCCCAATACACCGACGACGCCATCGAATTTGCCTGCATTTGGAATCGCGTCGATGTGGGATCCAGTTGCCGCTGCGGGCAAATCCGGCCGCTTCCCCTCCCAACGAAAAAAGGTATTCCCGACTGCGTCCACGCGAACCGCAAGTTCCGCCTCCGTGCAGCGCTCCTTCAACCAGGTACGGGCCCGAAGATCCTGCTCCTTGAATACGACGCGGGTCACAGCCGGCGGCTTGGCTTCGGAGATTGCCGCCAGCGCGTCGATCTCTTGTTCCAGGCGCTCCGCGTCAACCTCGATCTTCATGCTCGCCTCAGCGGATGCCGGTTCCAGTCCTTGTAAATCAGATATTTTGCAGGACTCTTACCAATCGCGCCGAACCATTGCGGACAATACGGCGCCATCCAGATGAAATCTCCGGCCATTACCGGATGCCAGTCGTCGTCCAGGCGGTAGATGCCGCCGCCTTCCAGCATCAGCAGCCCATGTTCCATCACGTGAATCTCCACCATACTCAGACCCGCGCCGGGCTCGTAAGTCATCGTATTCACCGCAAGATCGAACGCCGTGGTGTCCGGCAGCAACGAACGAACCTGCAGATCGGTATCACCCATCAGCGCCACGCTCGCGACATCGGGCTCATGCCCGACCAGCAACTCCGGTAACCGGATGCCCTTGACTTCGCGATAGGCTTGTTCGATCACGGCGGCGCGGGCCTTCTCTACCCCAGACACGCGCTGCTCCAGACCCTGCGGGATGTAAGCAAATCCGCCTTTGCCCAGCGCATGCTTGTGCGAGCCGGCGTCGATGGCCACCGAACCGTCCAGCACATACACGAATCGCTCACCCACCGCTGCACCCAGCACGCCTCCAGCCTCGAATTCCACCGTGTATTGCGTGAATGCAGCTCCCATCGCCGGCGAGACGTGAACAATGACCGCGGCTCTGGTCGTGCCGGGAATCTGCGTGCGAATGAAGGTATCGGGTGTCTGCAGCAGATAACTTGCCCGCCGCACACTGCGTGTCTGTCCCAGATGCGGGAGCCCGTTATGCATCCTGTCTATCCCCCATCGCGTTCACGTTTACCGCAAATTCATCGAGAAAATACAGCCCAGCCTGGATCGCTGCTGCGACGTCTTCTTCCGCCACCCTCTCGTCGGGGTCGTGGCTGACTCCGCCGGGATTGCGCACGAACATCATCGCCGTGGGCACGTGCGGTGCAATCACCATGGCATCGTGACCCGCTCCCCCCGTCATCCGAATCGTCGAGTAACCTGCTCGTCCGGCAGCACGCTCCGCCATTTCCACCAGTTTCTTATCGAACCACGCGGCAGCCTGCTCATGATACTGCGCCGCCTGAACCCGCAACCCTCGTTTCGCAGCGATCGCCTGCGCCTCATCGAAGAGAGTCTGCACCAGCATTGCACGCACGGGATCTTCGGCATGTCGAACGTCGAGGCTGCAACGCACGACGCCCGGAATCACGTTCACGCCGCCCGGTTCGCAGGCGATTTGTCCGACAGTCGCCACAGCGTTGTCAAAACGACTCGCCAGCGCTTCCACTGCGGTGATCCACTCCGCCGCACCAGCCAGAGCATCTTTCCGCAGCTCCATCGGATTGGTGCCCGCGTGTCCCGCGGCTCCGCGGAATTCCACACTGCAGCGGCTCTGTCCGGCAAGCCCTTCGACGATTCCCAGCGCCAGATTCCTGCTCTCCAGCACCGGTCCCTGTTCAATGTGAAACTCCAGATAGGCAACGCTCCGCTCGTCCAGTAGCGGATTGATAGCTTCCGGGTGACTGCCTGTAAATCCCCGTAACGCCTCAGCAACCGAAACCCCGTTGCTATCGACACAGGCAAGAAGTCTGCCATGCAAATCACCCACAACGGCGCGGCTGCCCAGAAATGGTGCGCCGAAGCGCGTGCCTTCTTCATCGGAAAAGCCGAACACTTCCATCGCGAACGGACACCTCTTATCGCCGCATGCCTCGGCCAGAGCGAGCCCCATCAGCACTCCCAGAACTCCGTCATACGCGCCGGCATTCGGCACCGTGTCAAGGTGCGACCCGATCAGCAGTCGCGGCGCCGTGGCGTCTCCCCACAGCCCGCGCAGATTCCCGGCGCGATCGGTTCTGATCGTCATTCCGGCGGCCTCCATCCACGGCCGCATCGCACGGTGTACCTCCTCCATCGCAGGGGACAAAAACGTCCGCAGAATCTCGCCTGGCTTCTCGGTGATCTGCGCCAGTTGTCCGCACCGCTCCATCACTCGCACTGCCGCTGCCTGCGCTGTTTCTGTGCTCACCACCGCACTCAATCCGATCTCCTCACCGTCGCCTCAATCGAGCCATGGGGCTCATCGGTCGGCACGAAAATCATATTCGGATTGTCCTGGCCGAACGGCGCAAGATCCACCAGATTACAGTGCCTGTTCGGCATCGACAGGTGAATTTCAGAGATCGTCGCCTCCGCCTCCAGCGCCGCCTTTCCCATCGCGTAGAGTGTCTGCTGCACGGACCGACTATCGTGCACTGCAAACGAACTCAGTAGTGCCTCGAAGATCCGGACCCGCGCCGTCCCGTAATCCTCAATGTTGCCGGAGTATTTCCACTCGCCGGTCGCCAGCGTCCCCAGTAGCCGATCGTGCGTTTCCTTCAGCGTCGTCAGTTTGTCCCTGATATATCCAGCAAACGCCGAATTCGCGGTCTTCAGCAGCGCCAGATTCCGGAACCCCGCCGCGACCTTGATCGTGCCACCACGCTGCCAGGTTACCGTTGTTGTGTCATGAGCCTGTCCCACCTGTACAAAGGCTGTGTCATGCGTCTTCCCGCCCGCCGCCAGATGTATCCAGGGCGTAACCGCGATGCTGGCTCCGGCCTCGTCGACCTGCGCATTGTTCTCCAGCAAATATGTCACTATTTCGATGGCAAATGCCTCCGGCGCTGTGGCTCCCGATCGCCGCCCGAGGAAGTAAACCGTGTTCTTCATCGTGTCCGTTGGCAGGATTTTGCTGTTATCCCCATCCTCAAAACATGTTGTGAAATCGCCCTTGAGCCATACCTCCACGTTCCACTCACGCACGGTGTGTTTGCCGGCGTCGCGCGTCAGCTTCATGACCCGTACGCGCGACTTGCCATACTTGTTTTCCCCAAGCACGATCATGATCCGTTAAGTTCCCCGATAAGTGGAATAAGCAAAAGCCGTCAATAACAACGGGACATGATAGCTTTGCGCCGCGTTGGTGATTTCAAACACGATCTCTATATATGGATGAAACGCGTCCACTCCCAGCCCCCGAAAATACTCGCCCGTTTCAAAATGCAAACGATACCGCCCACTCGTCAGCGGTACTCGATCCCCCGGGAGGTCTTTCACCCTGCCGTCCTCGTCGGTTGCCAGGGCGGCGATCTCGGTCCATGTGCCGTCCAACCGACGCGAAAGCCGTACCAGCACCCCTGCGGCCGGCTTCCCCCGCGTCAAGTCCAGAATATGTGTCGAGATGCCGCTCATATCCCCAACCACTTCCGCAGACGCAGGTGCGTAATCTGCCGCTGCTGTTCCGCCGTCTCACGCAACTCCGTCGCCTCGTCGTTCTCTAATCGCCGCTTCAGGATCTCCAGCATCTCTGCCGCCGACTTGCCCGTTGCGCATACCAGAAACACACGTCCAAAACGCGCCTCATACTCCGCATTGCGCTTTGCCAGTTCTCTCAGCACTTCTGCATCCTGGTTGCTCACCCCATCCTGTTCCTGGCGGGACCATGCGGCGGACTGCTTGGTCGCCGCCACTGGCGACTGGCGCTCTCCGATGCGCGGATGACTCCTGAATGCTTCGTTCCAATCTTCCTGGCTCAGATCCCACCACACCCGATCTGACGCCTCCAACAGGTCCGCACTCTTTCCTAGCGGACGCAAGCGTGCCAACTCCCGTGCCCACTTCTGCGAGCCGCAGCAAGGCAGGATTTCTTCGGCAGCCTCCATCTCCGGCAATGCGTTCCACCGCGCCAGCGTCGGGCTCTGTGCCTCCCCCGACGCCGCCAACTGGTGAAGAAACTCCTCGAGCAGGTTTCCCGCCACAAACCTCCTATACGCAGCCTCGGAACGAATATCGTCGATGGGCGCAATTGCATCGTCGAGTGACCGCCGCGCGGCACGGACAGTAGCCTCCGTAATCTGGCCTCCCCGAACTATCGCTTCGATACCGTCCAGGCGCAGCGGCACCGGAGCTACCGCGCCCATGCCGATTCTCACATCCTGCACTACACCACCTTGCATGTGCCCCACTCCCGCCACGCACACCTTCGAAATCGCCTGTGCGTTGCGCGCACCCGTCTTGCGTCCGTAGGAAAAGTAACCGTCAAAGTGCTTTTTGAGCCGCACCGACAGAATCAGTTCATCCTCGTGCAAGGCGGTTTTCTTGTATCCGCGATGAAATTCTCGATACGGAATCCTGCGCACTCCTCGCGCAGACACCAGTTCCAGCTCCGCGTCATAAGCAAGGAGTGCCGGAGGAGAATCTGCCGCGGGCGAAGCATTCGCAAGATTTCCAGCAATCGTTGCGCGGTTCTGATTCGCAATTCCTCCCGTCCACGACGCTGCCTGCGCCAGCAGGGGAAAATGCTTCTGGATCGCTGCGCATCCGCGAATTTCGCTGAAGGTGCGGCCGCCGCCGATCCTCAGCGTCTCCGCGTCTTCCTGAATTTCGCGCAGTTCCCTCAGCCCCCACAGATTCAGCAGCCGCCGCGCGCTTAGTTTTCCCGCGCTGAGCAGGACCATCACTTCGGTAGCGCCAGCGACCGGCAACCACTGCCCTGGCTCGTCGTACATCAACTGCAGTACCCCGCCCAGATTCCCTGGCGAGACCATTTCGTACTCAGCGGGGTGCGCCCTCATCGGCGGACCTCGCCTGCTCCGGTTACCGCCTTCTCCACAGCTTCAAAGATGCGCATATACCCGGTGCATCGGCACAGATTCCCGTTCAGGCCTTCGCGGATGGCCAACAGATCCGGGTTCGGGTTCTTCCTGAGCAAATGTGCCGACGCCACGAGCATTCCGGGCGTGCACATGCCGCACTGCGCGCCGCCACACTCCAGAAAGGCCTGCTGGACCGCGTGCAATCGGTTATCGCTCTCCAGCCCTTCCACCGTCTCAATCTCTGCGCCATCTGCCTGAGCCACGGGAATCAGGCAGGTGTTCACCAACTCGCCGTTCATCAGCACACTGCAGGCCCCGCACTCGCCCTCGCCACAGCCTTCTTTCGTACCAGTCAGTTGCAGGTCGACCCGCAGCACGTCCAGCAGTCGCGCCACCGGAAACGTCGCAACCCTATATATAGTTCCGTTCACTCGCAGCGAGTATTCGGTCACTGGGCTACCGCCTCCTGCTCCAGTTCGCGAACAACCATCTGCCGGAAGATGTCCTCCGGAAGCAGCGGCACGCTGTCGAACTGCTCCCCCGTTGCATGGGCAATCGCGTTAAGGATCGCCGGAGCCGGCCCATCCATCGGCAGTTCCCCGATGCCCTTCGCACCGTACGCGCCGTGCCCAAACGGCCGCTCTTCAAAGAACACACGAATCGGCGGAATGTCCTGCGATGTAGGGATGATGTAATTCGTCATCTGATTGTTCTGCATCCGTCCGCGATTCCACATCACCTTCTCGTACAGGGCCCATCCAATCCCCTGCGCCACCCCGCCTTCGATCTGCCCCGTCGCCAGCACCGGATTCAAAACCCGCCCCACTTCCTGCACGGCAACAAAATCGTCGACCGCAACGCTCCAGGTGCTTAGATCCACCGTCACTTCGGCTATGTACACTGCCCACGCATACGCTGCATATGCTTCGCCACGATAATGCGCATCGTCCCAGTGCACCCCGGGAGGCGCTTCGTAGCGGCTTTCGGACCGCAGCGCCCCGTAGCGCTCAACATATGCACGCGCCGCTGTGACAAATTGCTCTGTGGTGTATCCGTCTTCCGAAAGCAGGCCGGTCGCCGCCAGCGTTTTCTTCAGTCCCAGCGCGGCGGAAAGCACCAGCTTGCCCACCACCATCGACGTGCGCGAGGCCACCGTCGGCCCGCTGTTGGGCACAACGCTGGTGTCGGGTGGTCCCATCTCCACGGCGTCGTAATCGATGCCCAGCGTCTCGGCGGCAATCTGGCAAAGAATCGTGTTCGTCCCCTGGCCGAACTCTGTGCTCGACACCAGCACTCGCGGCCTGCCTTCCGCCGTTGTATCCATCGCCACCAGCGAATTCAGATACTTCTCGCCCGATCCTGTGAAGCCCGATCCATGCAGGAATGCCGCGAGCCCAATTCCCTTCTTCTTCATCCCCGGTCCGGCGTTTTCGCGCGCAAACCTCTCCCGCTTCGCTTCGTAGTCTGATTCAGCCATCGCGCGCCTCATCAGATGTTCCAGATCAATATCCTCTTCGATCTTCTGTCCCGTCGTGGTTGTCTGCCCGGGCACCAGAAAATTCCTTCGCCTCAACTCGTCGGGTGCCATCCCCAGCGCCTCGGCAATGTGATCCATATGCCGCTCGATTGCGAACAGGCTCTGCGGGGCGCCAAAGCCGCGGAACGCTCCATGAGGCGGATAATTCGTTGCGAACGCCTGCGAGCGTACCCGGATGCTGGGCCAAGAGTAAGGGCCACCAGCATGAATGGTCGCTCGCGACAGCACCGTCGACGACAGCGTTGAGTATGCGCCTCCATCCAGAGCGATCTCAATCTCCGCACCGAGCAGCTTGCCGTCCCGCGCTACCGCTGTGCGATGCCGGATCCGCGACGGGTGCCGCTTCGTCGTTGCTGCCATATCCTCGGCGCGATCGTAAACAAGCTTTACCGGCTTTCCCGATTTCATCGCCAGCAGCGCCGCATGCGCGCCGATCATCGACGGATAATCTTCTTTGCCACCAAACGCGCCGCCCGTCTCAACCTGCACGATCCGGACTTTGTCCTCCGGTAATCCCGTCATCTTCACCAGCGACTTGTGCACATAGAACGGGCACTGGAGCGATCCCCACACCGTCAGCCCATCCTCCGCCGAATAAATGGCAATCGCACCATTGTTCTCGATATACAGGTGTTCCTGCGCGCCGGTGGTGTATTCGCCTTCCACGATTCGATCCGCCTGCGCCCAGACCGCGTCCACGTCGCCCTTCTCCATAAGGAAGGACTTGAACAGGTTGTCCTCGCCCCAAATCACCGGATCGCGCCGTTGGCTCTCCTCAATCGAATGCACCGCAAACCATTCCTCATAGTGGATCCGAACCGCCGCCACCGCTTTGGGAAGCAAATACCGATCCGGATGAGCCAGTAAGAGGATCGGTTCTTCAGGATGGTTCACAACCTCGGCCGCCAGGCACGGCCAGTCGTGATTGATCATCGCGATTTCGTTGGTTCCGGGAATATCCGTAGCCGTAACAATTACAAATTCATCCCAGGGAATTCCATCGCCAAACTCAATCTCCAGAATCCGCCCGCGCGCGATGCTGCTCCGCACGGTCGCCCCGTGCAGCATCCCCGGCATCGTCAGGTCATCGACATACTTCGCGCGGCCGCACACCTTCGCAACACCTTCCTTGCGCAACGCCGCTTTGCCGACGACCTTTTCTTGCCCCAATCGCGCTCCCTGTTGGACTCAAACCGAGTCCGGGAAAATTTCCTTATGTTACTACGGACTCCTGACTCCCCAAACAAGTAACTGCATTCCGCCCGTCACACCTTTACAAATGGAAGCCGCTCTGCGACTCTGGTGAGCGGATTGGGGGCCTTCACTTGCGCAATCAAACGTTTCACAGCGCGGCTGTGTTGCTCTTTTCTCTTTGCTGTCTTCCTGCGGTCCCTCTTCAGGCACAGGCTCCAGTTCCTGACAGCCCAGCCATCGACCAGCGCGTGGATTCGATGATCTCCAAGCTCACACTCGAGCAAAAACTCGAACTCATCGGTGGCGTCGACAGCATGTTCATCCGCGCCGAATCTTCTGCTGGCTTCCCCATGCTCAAAATGAGCGACGGTCCGGAGGGCGTGCGCACCTGGGGTCCGGACACCGCTTACGCCGGCGGCATCGCGCTCGCCGCTGCCTGGGATCCGAAGCTCGCGAATGCTATGGGCGAGTCCATCGGCAAAGACGCGCGCGCGCGTGGCGTGAATTTCATCCTCGGCCCCGGCGTCAACATCTATCGTGCTCCCATGTGCGGCCGCAACTTCGAATACTTCGGTGAAGACCCCTACCTCGCGGGCCAGACCGCCGCTGCCTACATCCGCGGCGTCCAGAACGAAGGAGTCATCGCCACCGTCAAGCATTTCGCCGCCAACAATCAGGAGTACGACCGCCACAACGTGAGCTCCGATCTGGACGAACGCACTCTGCGCGAGATCTACCTCCCCGCCTTTGAGGCCGCTGTCCAGCAGGGTCACGTCGGCGCCGTGATGAACAGCTACAACCTGCTGAACGGAACGCACGCTACCGAAAACAAGCACCTCAATCTCGACATCCTGAAGGGGGACTGGAAATTCGATGGCGTCCTCATGTCCGACTGGGATGCGACCTACTCCTCCGTCGGCGGCGCAAACAACGGGCTTGACCTCGAAATGCCTTCCGGCAAATTCATGAACCCCCGGAACCTGTTGTCAGCGGTCAAGAGCGGCCAGGTTTCTGAAGCCACCATCGACGAAAAGCTCCGCCGCATCTTCCGCACTGCCATCCGCTTCGGCTTCCTCGATCGAGACCAGACCGATCACTCCCTTCCGCGTTTCAGCCAGGAAGGCCGCAATGTTGCGCTCCAGGAATCTCTGGAGAGCATCACGCTGCTCAAGAACGATGGCAATCTGCTCCCGCTCGATCCGGGCACTGTTCATACCCTCGCCGTGATCGGCCCGGATGCCTGGCCGGCGGTGCCGGGCGCGGGCGGCAGCTCCCACACCGACGCCTATGCGCCGGTTAGCATCATGACCGGTCTCGCTGATACGCTGGCCGCCAAGGTCAAGGTCCTCTACGTTGCTGGTCTGCCCAAAGCCACGGAACTCATGCAGCAAACGGAGTTTTACGACCCTTCCGGCAAGACGCCGGATAACCCCTGGACCGGATCGCAGGTTAAAGTCGAGACCTTCGACAATCCAAATCTAGCCGGCACGCCGACGGTTTCCTACTTTCGGAGAATCGCGTCGTATCGATCCGAAGAGTGGACTCCGCCAGCGCCTCAGCACCGCAGCATGCGCGCCACGATGAAATACATGCCGCCCAAGACGGAGGATTACCTTTTCCTCGTCGGCGCCGGCGGCTCCGATGCGTACAAACTGATGGTCGACGGCAAGCCCGTCCTCGATCAGCCTACGCGCGAAGGTCAGGCGCCGCGCTATATTGAGATCCCCCTCACAGCCGGCCAGCCTGCCTCGATCGAACTCGACTACTGGCCCGACGCGACGAGCCTGCGCATCGGCCTCGGCATTCGCGGTGTCGAAGAACTCGTCGATCCGGAAGCGAAGAAGATCGCCTCCCTGGCCGACGCAGCCGTTGTCGTTGTTGGATTCGATCCTTCAACGGAGAGCGAAGGCTTTGACCGCAGCTTTCAGCTTCCCTTCGGTCAGGACGAGCTCATTCAGACTGTCTCCCAGGCGAACCCGCACACGATTGTCAGCATCACAGCAGGCGGCAACGTCGACATGCATCGCTGGCTGTCCGGCGTGCCCGCGCTCCTGCACAATTGGTATCCCGGACAAGAGGGCGGCCGTGCGCTCGCGCAGATCCTCACTGGCCAGCATTCTCCGGAAGGCCATTTGCCGGTCAGCTTCGAGCGCTCGTGGGACGAGAATCCCGTGCACGATAGCTATTACGCCGCACCCGTACCGAAAGGCCAGACTCCGCATGTCGCCTATAAGGAAGGTGTCTTTGTTGGCTATCGTTACTACACCACGTACGACAAGCAGCCGCTCTTTCCCTTCGGCTTTGGCCTTTCCTACACAACGTTCGCATTCTCGAACCTGAAGGTTTCGCCCGCATCCGCTACGTCCGATGGCTCGATCACCATCTCCTTCGACGTCACCAACGCCGGGCAGCGCGAAGGCGCTACCGTTGCTCAGGTCTACGTCGGTGATCCCACAGCGAAAGTCAAGCGCCCGTCAAAAGAATTGAAGGGATTCGAGAAGGTTCGCCTCGGTCCGGGCGACACCCATCACGTCAGCATCGCGCTGGATCATCGCTCACTCGCGTACTGGAGCCTTGAAAAGAACGACTGGCAGGTCGATCCTGGTAAATTCATCGTTTTCGTCGGCGATTCATCCGCTAACACGCCCTTGACCCAGGATTTCCAGGTTCAGTGAACAGACCAGGAAGAGGGTCGCGAACGGCGGCCCCTTGTTCCTGGCAAACCTCGTCTTGTGCCTGAGCCACAGTCGTACTCCCAGCTCAGAGATTGTTAAACAAGCTTTGCTTGCCCAGGGTCGCGATCACCTGGATTAGCGCCGTCTGCTGCGTTTCCGAAGTACTCAGTTGCGTCGCCACTTGTGCGACATCGGCCTGCAACAGCGTCGTCTGCGAAGCCGTTAGCTGGGTTGTTTCGCTTTGGTTATAGTTCTCCGCCGCCTGCAACCGGGAGAGTGAGTTGTCGATGAGCACGCGTTGCTGACTCACATGGCTCAACGCGGTACTCAGCGCCTGTGAATCTGTCTGGGCTGCTGTCGACGCCGATCCCGATGAGAAATCTGCAATCAAGGCATTCAATGTTCCCAGAACATCGGCTCCTGCCGCGGAGAATACCTGACCGCCGGGGAGATTCAGCTGGATCTTCTGCCCATTTGGCGTCTCCAAATATTGGATACCCGTATCTCCCTGATATGTCGCCACCGCCGGACTCGCCGTCGAATTCAGCGTGTAGGGAGCTGTACTCCCCAAACTTCCAGAGAAGACGTGTTGGCCCAGATACATCGTGTTGGCCAAAGCCATCACCTCATCCCGTATGCCGGACAACTGATTACTGATCGACTGCAAATCGTTCGCGTTAAGCGTGCCGTTATTACCCTGGGTTGCCAACGAAACTGCCGATGTCAGCTGATTCACCACCGTGCTCAGTGCCGAATCGGTGACCTGCAGCATACTTTGCGTCGAAGATGCAGTCTGCGAGAACGTGTCATCCCGCCCGATCTGTGCGCTCAGGACAACGTTTTGGCCGACCGCGATCGGATCGTCGCTCAAGGCGTTCACGCGCGAACCGCTGCTGAGTTCCTGGGTCAGGCGTGCCTGCGTGGCCGACGTCGAGTCGAGCGATCCCACCAAATTGTTGAGGTACAGCGGATTGACCCTCATCCTGCGTCTCCTTCTCGTGCTTCGCCGGCTTGCGCCTGCCTCCGCTTCCTCATGAGTAGCTCGACTGAACTCCAAGATTCAGGGAGGCGACCATCACCTGGTCGAGAATCGTGAATAACTTCGATGCTGCCTGGTACGCCTGTTCCAGCGTCTCCAGAGCTGCTGCCTCATCGTTGAGGTTGACCCCGGATATCGCTCCCATCTGATCCTGTAACTGCGTCAGCGCAGCTTGCTGGGCGGTGTTCTCCGTAGAAACCTGGGAGGTAAGACTCCCGAGAGTCGTCACCATATCGGAGAACCACGCCGTCGGCGAGATGCCGTTCACGATGCCTGCGTTCTGCTGGCTCGCCATGGTCACCGCATTGCTGTTGTCCAGCGGCCCTGCTCCCAGTGCCGCCGCCGCGATTTGTTTGGGATCCGTCATGATCACGGCAATCTGCACCGCCGATCCCGCCGGATTCAGGGCCGTCGCTCCGGCGGGCAGGCTGAAAATCGCCCCTCCGGGATTGCCGCTCAGGTCCGAACCCTGCCCGTTCAGCGTATTCATCTGCGTGGCCACCGAGTAGGCCAGCGTGTCCAGTGCACTGTTCACCTGTGGAATGTCCTGGTCACGCGCAGTGAGCATTCCGCCCAACTGCCCCCCTCCGCCGGTCAAATCCGCAGTGATGTCGGCACCCTGGCTGTCGAAATAGTGCGTCACTCCGCCCTTTTGGCCGGTTGTGATCGTGGCGGCGGTTCCCTGCGACACCAGCAACGATCCATCCATCGTCGTCACGGTCAATCCGTTGTTCTCGGTGGGCACAGTGCGGATGCCGATCAGCTGCGACAGGTTCGTCAGATCCTGCTGGCGCTGATCTTCCAGCGTCCCGGCATCCTGATTCGGACCGATGGATTCGATCTGCAGATTGATCTGCGCGATGTTCTGCAGAATAGTGTTCGCCTGCTGGATCACCGTGTTGCTCTCTGCGTTCAGGCCCTGCTGCTGCGTTTGCAACTGCGCAGCCGCTCCGTTGAAATCCTGCGCCAGGTTGGACGCCGCACTCAAAACGTTCTGTCGTGAAGCCACATCCGAGGGATTCCCTTCCAGTGCTGCCAGCGAATTGAAGAGACCGGAGAGATCGCTGCCGATTCCGGAAGAAGAACTCGCGGTGGTTCCTGTCGCTCCGGCGAACAGAGCCTGAATCTGATTGAGCGCGCTCAGCCTCGCCGTCGAACCCGTTTGCACCTGCGTCTGCTGCTGCACTGCCTGCTCCAGCACCCGGTCCCGCTGCGATTGCGGCCCCGTCATCTGCACACCCATCCCGAATCTCGATCCGCCCAGCGATGTCGAGTCGCTCTCCACCCAAACAGGCCTCTCCTGCGTGTATCCGGGGGTGTTCACATTGGCCGTGTTGTTCGCGATGATGTTGAGCGCCGCCTGGTCGGCCTCCAGCGCACCCGTCGCGATGTGGAATGCTGTGCTAATCGTTGCCATCGATGCCTTCTGACTCTCTCCGTTTTCGCTTCCGGACGATGCTCCCGTTTAGGGTGCGCCCCATCCGTTCCCGACCGAGTTCGCCAACTAGCTCCTGCTCTCGCCTTCGGCCGCTTTCCGCAGGACGTCCTCCGCTGCCCTGCCTCCGATTCGTCCTGGAGGCATGCCGTATTCGGCGATGCCTCGCAGCAACCGCAGATTGCGATGGGTCAACTCGAGAACCCTTCCCAGGGCCCGCAGCTTCTCCCTTGCGATCGGCTGTTCCACCCGTGCCCCCGCAGCTCCAAGTCCACGAGTTGCCTCGGCAAGCGCCTCGAGTTCACCCACGTTCGCGTGCGCCAACGCCTCGATTCCAGCTTCCAGCAGTTCTGCCGCTGATGCTCCCGCTGCCATGCTCCCCTCAGATTTCGCACTGCTTCGTCAATGCGGCTGAATTTGCCGCCGGGTCGAGTTCTGTTTCCTCGCGCAGCGACGCGCCGGCATTGGGCGGCTGGACGCCACCCTCCGTCGACTTCCCGTTTCGCGCATCACTTTCCTAACATGTGATCCATCATCTTTCCCGCCACTTCGGTCGCGGGAACGCTGTAGGTGCCTGCGCCCAGGGCCTGCTGGATCGCCGCCACCTTCTCCATCCGCACATCCGAGTCCGGCGCCAATGCCGCAGCCACGCTCGCCGCTGAACTCAGCGTCGCCTGATCCGTCCCGGCCCTGGCCGCCGCTTCTGTCGACCCTCCCGCTTTGCCTGCCGGATGGGTCGCTTCCTGACTCGAAAACAGCTGCTGCAATCCCTGAAGGCTGTTGTTCACGTTCATCGCCTGGTCTCCTTCACTGCGTTTATCGGCAGTTGCCCCAATACCTTGAGTCCTGACTCTCCGCTTTCGCCGCCGACCGTACCCATTTTGGGCTCCGTCTTTCCCGTTTCGAAATGTTGGATGATCTTCGTCGCAATCCCGAAGCCGCCTCTTTCCGAGATCGCGCGCGCCAGGGCCTCCGACCCAAAACTCATCAGCGCGTTGCTGCTGCCCGTTCCGGTCACCCCGTCGCCGTCTTCGCCGAACAGCGGATCTTTCTCGAGGGGTTGCAGGAACTCCTTCATCCATGAACAGACACCGACTGGCGCCCCCTCCTCGCAATGGGATGCGGCCGCTCTCCAAACGGACTCGGAAAATGTGAAGGGTTTTATCGCCGTTGGTCTGTTGCCTCCGCTCTTGTCGAGACCGCTTTTTCAGTCACTCAGAGGTTCATGGATACGAGTGTCGCAGGTCCATACTCCAATGCCGAGCCAGGCAACGATCCCGCGGGGAATCACCGCAAGAGCTTTGATGCAGACACTGGAAGTCCGTCTGAAACGATGGCAGACCGACTACATCGACCTCTACTGGGTGCACATCTGGGATGGAATCACACCAGTGGAAGAAGTCATGCGCGGCCTGGACGATATCGTTCGCCCAGGCAAGGTTCTCTACGTCGGCGCCCTGGTATTTAGTCGTCTGACTGCCTACCTTCTAAACAGAAGGGTCGAATACCGCTAGCGCCGCGCCGAAGCCTGCTCTGTCGAACGATGCCGGCGTTCCTCACCCCGCACGCGTTTCACTTCCTTGCAAGAAAGCCTGCAACTAAATGTGTTTGTTAACATCACATATCAGCGGGAGGCAGCTCGTGTCAGCGAAGAGCGTCCAATTTGCCGTCGCTGCGCACATCATGGCGGCTCTCGGGTTCAAATACGGTGAGGAAATTTCGTCCGCGACTCTGGCCGACAGTGTGAACACACACCCCACCTTCGTCCGAAAGTCACGGCCTGGGAGTTTCGTCACGGGTATCGAACGATTCGTTGACAGCGGGGGAGCCCAAGTTTGAAAAGTGTTTTTCATTGGCTGGACGCCGCCGTTGGAGGGTCGAAGGTTCTGGTGGGAGTCTAGAAAGTGCGGTGGCGCAGAGGAGGAATCTCGATGATCGACAACTGTGGCCTTATCTCAACCGGCTGCCTCGACGGCGACCGGTATACCGGTTTAGAACGTCTGGAACGTGCCTTGAATCAGGCCGTCATCCAGGCAGAAATTAGCGAGAGCTACGAGGAATATCTTGAGATCTTCGACGCGTTTTATGCTGACGACATTGCGGTGACGAGCGACACCGTGCAGGACCCGATTCGAGGAAAGACAGGAGTCCGCGCACTTCTGGCCAACTTTCTTATGCCGCTTCATATGATGGCCGAAGTTGGTGGTTTGCTCGTATCCATCCGACAAACTGCTGTTCCTGGAGATGTCGCTGCAGAGACCCATTCCGCTTGGACCCTTGAATTGATCGGAGTATCAGGTAACACCTGCACTCTTAGCTGGCGCGTGCTTCGGCAATGGCAAGGTTCCCAGGTCGCCCATGAGCATCACTATGACTACCAGCAGAGCGGCGGTCCACTTACATCCAACGACTTGCATCTCGATGCGGTGGGTCCTCCTGCAAAGCGGCGACCCTCATAGGACATAATTCGGTGGCGCTGCGACGTGCAGAGCAAGCGTGCCTGAGGAAAGGTGGACACAGTGATTTCAGAGGCTTCGTTCATTGATGTGGCGCTTCGAAGTTGGAAGGCCAACCTCGACCGCGCGGGTACTTTCTTTGGTGCTCTGTCGGAGGAGGAGCTTCAAAGAAAGGTTGCGCCTGGAAAAAACCGACTGATCTACCTCTGGGGCCACCTTGCGGCGGCCAGCGATCGCATGGTGGCGGTTCTGGGATTCGCTGAGAGGCTTCATCCGGAGCTCGCTGCGATGTTTGTTTCAAATCCAGACAAGACAGTACATGGCAGCCTTGACGGAACAGCCACCACAACCGGGACGGGAAGCATGGATAGCTTGCCATCCTTCCAACCATCCGATTGTTTAGTGCTGCCTTTTCGGTTGGAACTGATCCGACTTGCAGCGTAGACGACGTGCGAGGTGAAAGGTTATAGGATCGCGTTTGCTTCCGTGTCGCCCACCCGGAAGGAGGCCGGCCCAGTCAATCCAAGCGCGTTCGGGACCAATCCGGAGCCAAGCGATCTGCGGAGGTTTCCCCAGAAAGAATTCGGATCGAACGCAAAATCGGATATCGCGACCCGTGACCAACGTGCTTCCCATCTGGGCTGTACGTCCACTGGCCCGGTTATTGGATCAAAGCGCTTACTGTGCGTTGAATTGTTTGGGGAGGCTGTACGAACGCCCGGACGAACGAACGCCGCATCCGCTCGCGATTTCCAAAACCGCTCTTCCTGGCAATTTCCTCGGCGGAGAAGCGGCCAGCCTCCATCATCAGCCGGGCAGATTCCACGCGCCCGTTCCGCAGCGCATTGGCTCATGGCTCTGCCTAAATCCTTTACTTGCAGGTATTTCGGTATCCCTCCCAACATGGAGTCTGTCGAAGCGTCAGCGCCAGCATGTTGGACAAGTGACATAAAGGATGGGTTGCAAATCCGCGACCAGCTTGAAGAGTAGGTCTGCGGCCATTTCTTCGTAGCCAGGCGGACGATCGATATTCGCGGTGCGCCCGTCAGGCTGCAAATCGACTCGTTCGGACTGTCACAAAATGTCCTGCCCCTCGGTCTTAAAGGTAAGGCGGTTTCCGTGGAGGCCCTGCTCGTGGAGTGGATGATTTTTAGGAGTTTTTGATCGAAAACGCGTTTTTGGGCATAGGTTGGGAGTGGTGAGACAATGCGGAAGAAGGCTGATATCGGTGCTTCGGGCGGAGTACAGCCACGCGATGCAAAGGTTCCGATCCGACTGGCGACCTTCGATCAGTATCAGAGCCTGCTCTTCTCAGTTGCTTACCGCATGTTGGGAAGTATTGCCAATGCTGAGGACATGTTGCAGGAAACCTTTATCCGCTGGCAGCAGGCCGATAATGAGGAGATTCGATCGCCGAGGGCCTTCCTGGTCACCATCATCAGCCGTCTGTGCATCAACCATCTCCAGTCCGCACGTGTGCAGCGTGAGGAGTACGTGGGCCAGTGGTTGCCCGAACCGATCGTGACTGCTTCGGGCAGCGATCCGCTGGGAATCATAAAGGTCGATGAATCTCTCTCCATGGCGTTTCTTGTCATGCTGGAACGCCTGACGCCGGTTGAACGGGCGGTGTTCCTTCTCCGTGAGATCTTTGAGTACGAGTATTCTGAGATTGCCGTCGTCCTCGGTCAGCGTGAAGCCAATTGCCGTCAGATTCTGCGACGAGCGCGTCAGCACGTCAGCGCCAGGCGTCCACGCTTCAAAGCATCGGCGCGGAAGCAAAATGACCTGCTTCAGCGGTTTCTCCACGCGATACGTAGCGGTGATTTGAGTGAACTGGTTGCCGTGCTCTCCGGTGATGTCGTGCTGCACTCCGATGGCGGCGGAAAGGCCATTGCTCTGCCGAATCTGATCCATGGTGCCGACAACGTCGCCCGCGCGATGTTGAGTGGCCTTAGAAAGATCGTGCCCCAGAACCTGGTGCGCCGCACGGCGCAGATCAACGGGGAGCCTGGCGTGGTTAGTTATCTCAACGGAAAGCCGCACTCCGTCTTGACACTGGAGGCGATCAAGGGACGCATTCGGGCAATTTACATTCTGACGAACCCTGACAAACTCTCTCACGTGCCTCAGCTGCCTGCAGATCCAAGTTAGACAGCCCTGTCACAGTCGTGTGGATGGAAGCCAAAACCATGGTGAGGCGAGTTAAGGCTCCCCTACGAATCTTCGTGCTAGGGGCTGTCGCCGACACGGGCCGAGCGAGTTTACTGAGACAGTTCAAATCACGCTGTCGAGATGGCGTTCAAAAGGCTTGAAGCAGAGGAGGTATAGCGTATGCAGCAGTTCCATCCAAACTCGGTCCGATTAACGGTGGGATAGGGAGCATGGCGATAGCAGCGCTCTTTCTGGAGCGTACCATGCTGGCTGGCTATCCATATATCGGTTGGCCTCCGGTCATCATCGTTGGCGGTTCGGGAAGCGCTGCCTTCTTGTTGGAGCCTGACCTATCTGCCGTCCTTTGTCGCCAGATGTGTCTTGCCCGCGTTTCTGCTCACCGTCGCTGGACTCCAGGCCCACATGATTCAGGAATACCTTACCGGTTTTGCGCCAGCGATGAGCCGTCTCTTCAACATCAGTTGGACCGAGCGCTCCTTCCTTATGATCTTTGTCTTCAGCTGGGTTCCCCGTGCTATTATAGCCTGACGGCTCTTGGGCTTTTCCGGCCAATTCCGCTCTGGCCGGCTTTCTCATGTGTTTCGTCCTGATCGGTCCGGTGTCGCGGAGTTCGTTCACTTCATATTCCCAGCCCTTCAGCCGGACGTACAGCCCACCGTTCCCGCTTCAGTTCAGGCCGTCGTCGGGCGCGGCCAACTCATGCAGAACCTGCCAAACTCTGGATGCACGTACAGGACGTTACTACTTTCCGGGCATGTACACGGCAATTCCGCCCATGATTCCCGGCGTGTACGGCATTTTCAACTGTAGTTCGCGCGGCGCGTAGCGAAAACCGTTAAACGTTACTGACTCCGCAGCAGAGGACGAAGAAGCCGGTGACAAATATTCGAAGGGAGATTAAGTTGTGATGAAACTGCTGATGCGAGGTGCCACCGGGGGCATTGGTCTAGAAATCGTCAGACAGGCGATTGAACACGGTCATCAGGTGACCGCATTTGTTCGCACGCAAGAGCGTCTGCAAGGAATACGTTCACCGCATCGCGGTCATTCAAGGAGATGTGCTGAACAGTGCGGAGCTAGAGCGGGCACTCCAAGGTCAAGACGCTGTCTTATCAAGTTTCGGCGCTCGGGAACCCATATTCCAGGTCGACGCCGACCTTCTACGACGCTTTGCTGTCGCGCTGACGAGCGCAATGCTGCACGCCAAAATTCGGCGAGTGGTAGTCGTGTCCGTTGCGTTCCTGTTCAAGGACTCAATCCTCCCTCCGGCGTACCTTTTCGGCCGGTTGTTCTTCCGGGACACGGTTATCGATGCGTCTGGGATGGAGGATGTTTTCCGGAAGAGCGAACTTGACTGGACAATCGTGCGCCCACCCCAACTTACAGACAAGCCCGGCACGGGAAAATATCGAGTGCGAGAGGGCCACCTCCCCCGTTTCGGTTTCACTATTTCGCGCGCGGATGTGGCCGAGTGTTTCATCAAGACCGTCAAAGATCGTGCGTCCGTCAGAAAGATCTTGGGGGTTAGCAATTGAGATCAAGCCAGGTGCAGGAGTCCCTGACGCTCGTCCCTGAAGGAGCTACCACGAGCACCCGCTTCGCATAGGCTTCTGCCGAGGATTCGCTTGATCAGGACACGCGACCAGGCAAGCTCAGTTCTTATGACGTTGTCATCCTGGGTGCCGGCTACGCCGGGCTCATAGCCGCGCTGCGGCTTGGTCGAAAAAAATGGCGATTGCGCATGGCCCTCGTAAATGCTCGCGCCCGGTTCCTGGAACGAGTGAGGCTGGAAGAGAGCATCGTGGCCCCGGTCACCCCGCCGTGGCACAAAACCTGGAACGGCCTGGTAGGAGTACGATTGATGCTCGCACCACGCAGCACCCCCGGATATGCCATCAGCCTTGAAGAGTGCTTCGGATGGCTGAAGTCGATCGCCCTGTTGCGAAAGGTTCGGCATCGTGGAGTCTTCAAGGTGGGATGTCGATCAGGATACCTATCTCGGTGCTGGTCGCGAAGAGACGACGGTGACCGACGCCGCTGCCAGAATCACCCAAGGGCAATGCGCGTAGTCTCTAATGCGCTTGATCTGCTGGCCGTCCACATCTAGGCGCACAACGGAATACGGAGTCCACGTGTCCGTGCCGCGCTGCAGTATCATGACCACGGGCTCGCCGTCCACCTCGCCCACTGCGAGTTTCCAAGGCATCGACCATCGCTCGTAATTGCTGAAGTAAGGAGCATCTGCCAGCTTCCCCGCAAATGCTTCGGCCACGGTGAGGCGAGCATCGGCGCTGATCAATTCACGCACGCCGTCCCAGTCGCGATGGTTGAAGCGGTCTACGTACAGTTGCATGATCCTGGTCAATTCGGGGTCAACCTTTCGCGATGACCGTGCCGGGCCTGGAGATGCGGCTAATTTGGCTCTGCCGCGATTAAGGGCGGCCTTGACGCCGCCTACCGTAGAATCGACAAATTCGGCGATCTCCTCCAAAGAGTAGTCGAACACGTCCTTCAAGAGAACACATGCGCGCTCCTTGGGAGGCAGACTGCTCACCAGATGCTCAACGGCACGCCCAAGGCCGAGTGCCGGCGGATCGACCGGTTTCACCCCGTCCGGGACAATTGCCCCGGTTTCGGCCTCCACTCGAACCCCGCGTTTCCTCAACAAATCGATGCAGCGATTGTGGGCGATGCGGAACAGCCACGGCTTGAGAGGCCGGCTGTCGTCAAATTTGTCGAGCTTTCGATAAGCCTCGAACAGAGCCTCTTGTACGACATCTTCGCCGTCCATCACCGAGCCCGTCATGCGGGCGCAGTAGCGGTGCAGGCTCGGACGAAGCTGCGTTACCGTCTCCAGGAACGCCAGGTAGCGTGCTTCGAATGGACCGGACGGACCGGCATACTCTGTGCTGTTCATGGGGCACCTTTCGTCTCCGAAACACGCTACCGAACAAGCTCTGACGCCATTATTTCGCCACGGTTTTGACGGCCAGCTTATCGTCAACTGGGATTACCACAACTGCGAGCGGCGTCCCCTCGTCGTCCGTGATCTGGGGAAGCGGCGCGCCGAATTGATTTCCGCCCAGCATCGAGTTGTCATACATAAGGTGCGAAAATCATTACCTGCGGGTGCGAGGCGCCGATTCCGGGAGCAAGATCCTGGTCGGCTGACCACATGTAGGCGAAGCTGACACTGCTTCTCTCTGGGGGCTGCCCTCCGGCATAGGCGGCCTGTACGCGCTCAGCGATCTCCTCTGGAAGCGGTGAGAAGCAACAGTACTCCGCGACGAGACAATGGTTAGAAGCTGCTTGCTGTGAATTGCCCCTTAACGTCTTATTAGCACGATATCGCCTTCATTGCATGTATGCCTCAACGTGCATTTTCCCAGTTACCAGGCTCGCGGTCCCTACGCTCCATATCTGCCGCTCATTGCCCGCTATGGAAACGGTGGCAGTGACCCGTGTGGCGCGATTTCTGTGCAGTTCTCGCTCCGATCGATTTTCGGAGCTGCAAGTTCATCTCTCATGGCGTCTTTCATCGTTCCCTTCTTTGCTGCGCCGGCTGGGGTTCGAGATGTCGTGCTCATGAGCAACATCCTTTCTCTTCTGCCTCGCGCCTTCGGGCGGCCGCTCCTTGAGGGTCGGTTAGTATGTCGAGCCACTTCGGGTCAGGCGAGGCCTCGGCGTCGTAGTTGTCGTGCCAGTTCCACCATTTGTACGGCTGAGTCTGGGGATAGCCCTCGGGCGAATCCTCCCAAGTCTCCTGGCGGCCGAGCGGCGTGATGTCGAGGTAGCTCCAGGGGGTCCCCATCGCCTCGTCGCCGCGGTTGTTGATGAAGTAGGTGCGGAACACCCGCTCGCCGTCGCGGAAGAACACGTTGTGGCCATGCCACTCATTCACGCCGAAGTCGGTATCGAAGCCGTCTGTGATGGTGTACCAGGGCATCTCCCAGCCCATCCGCGCCTTCAGGCGCGCGATGTCCGCCTGCGGCGCGCGCGAGGCGTACGCGAGCGTGGTGTCGCGGACGTTCAGATGGGCCAGGTGGGCGACCTGATCGGCGGCAATAGAGCAGCCGCGGCAGGCATGCTCGGGCCAGCCGAAGACGCCGGGCTCGAAGAAGGCGCGGTAGATGATCAATTGACGGCGGCCTTCGAACAAATCGAGCAGGCTTACCCTACCCTTGGGTCCGTCAAACTCGTATTTCTTGTCCACTGCCACCCATGGCATCCGCCGGCGTTCGGCAGCCAGCGCGTCGCGGGAGCGCATCAACGCCTTCTCCTTGACGAGCATGTCCTGGCGCGCAGCCTCCCACTCCTGCTGCGACACGATCGGGGGTGTCTTCATCGCGAGATTTGCTTTCCCGTGTTCCTTGCCTCTCTCCATGCTCGTTGCCATCTTATTTCTCCTTTGTTTTTTGAAATAGACCGAGACCATTCGCTCTGAAAAATTTTCTGAACTTGCCGACGCACACCGCCAGAACTCCTCCCGTGGATCCGGCTCCGGCGACCATTGCTGCTGTGTTTGCGATGCATACCGGGCACATATGTCCTCCTTTCAACTTCTAATTCTTCCGCTTGCATTTCGCTGAACTCAATTTCCCCTCAATTCGAAGAAGAATGAAACAGACCCTGAGGCGCGCGGCATTCCCTCATTGTGTCTCGTGCGTTTCTGCCTGTGGCACGGCAGCTCTCACGTGCCTGCCGTGGCGCCTCGCCCAGCGGCACATGCCTCCCAGCGGGACGATGATGGTCGTTCCGAGCTGGGTCAAGGAATACTCCACAGCAACGGCCCTCGATCCCGTCACGCGCCTCGCGATGAGTCCCGTGGATTCCAGATTGCGAAGAGTCCGGGTCAGCATCCGCTGGGAAACGCCTCCGAGGCGCCGGCGCAACTGCCCGTGCCGGTAAGGTCTCCGCCTCAGCGAAAACAAAATCCTGGGCGTCCACCTGCCGATGAAGATCGCTGGGGCCATTCTCAATCCTGGGATCGTCCTCATGATGTCCTGTCTCCCGTAGGAACATCTCGGTGAGACGACGTGCCCAATCTGCCCCGCGGCACCGTTTCGCGGCCGGCACTGTCCCACCTTGCCAGTCCATGTGCGCCCAACGCAATTAGGTACATCCATGTGCCCGGTCTGACGGCGCTCGCCTTGGCTGGCCCTTTCATCTGCTATTACGGCTCCGGGAGACGTTGGGATACGTACATCCAAAGAAAACGCCGGAACAACACCCGGTTCGGATCTGATTTGAAAGCGCGTCCTCAGGCGTGCAGGAAATGGGTTTGTTGTGTTCCCCAGCCAGGCACTGAAATCGCGGTGAGCGTCTATGATTAGCAGAGTGAAGACGGTCCAAAATTCTGCCCTTCTGCCCGGCAAATGCCGAACTTCGGATTGCCCGTGAACTGGATTGCGGCGGACATTCTTCGCATCAAGGACGGGATGCCGGTCGAGCAACTGGAATGTGATTCAGGATGAGGCTACCAAGCAAGAATCGAAGAGCGGACTGCCCATGTTCGGCGACAACTTTACTGAACGAATCAACGCTGCGGCGTAAAGGTTGGTTGATTATGCCCGAATAGAGCGCTCAAAGGCTGGCATGCTCAATTTCGGGAATGCAGAAACGTCCATCAGGGTCAACTCGCGAGCCGTTTTTTTCTTTCTAGCCGATAAAGAGCTGTGGGCGTTCGTCGGTGCGATGGAGGAGTTGTTCGGCGCTGAGCAGAATTGACAGTCAGCCGTCGACTGGATCGAGGAACTGGAATTGATGGATTGGCCGGCCCGGATGGACTGTCAATTCGGATGGATGCAGGGTCTGCGGAACTTATTGGGACAGTTTGTTGTGCGGAGGCTTGATTTGAACCAACGCTCCTTTGGTTTCGCCTGCTGGCCGAATGCCAATCCACTCATTTGCCCCGAGAATTTCCTCCGCGAAAATCTTGAGCCTCTACCTAACGACGCAAAAGACTCGATATCCACTCGGATGCACGACAAAGCGAAGGGATCCCCCAAGTTTCGCTTCCATGCTTTGTACGACAGGGTGTACCGAGAAGACGTGTTCGATGAGCGGGGTGTGAAGACGGAAGCACGGTCCAGCTATTGAGGCACCGACAGACGAAAGGGTCGGCCACGGATAGGCTGCACCTAAACCACCGCGTCATACCTCGCAACGCGAACCGGTCGATTGTCGCGACTATTCGCCTGAGAAGCGGTGCTCAACGCGCCGCCGATTTGGTGTCCACGTATTTCCGCGCCTCGGCGGACGTTGCCCACTCCCCAGCCACCTGTCGTGTCGGAACGTTCAGCCGGTTGAATACATTGATCAAAGCAATTTGAACGATCAATGCCGCCAGCGCCGGTTCCTCATAGTGCCGGGCCGCTTCGTTCCAGATTTCGTCGGGCACCGGATCTGGCTTGTCGCTCAACCTCGTGACCGCCTCCGTCAGGGCCAGAGCCGCACGTTCGGCGTCGGTGAAATAGGGCGCGTCCCCCCACGCGGCAACCGCAAAGAGCCGCTCGTCGGTTTCGTTCGACTTCTTCAGCTCGCGGGCGTGCATGTCGACGCAAACGCTGCAACCATTGATCTGGCTCGCGCGTAAGTGCACCAGCTTCCGCGTGGTATAGGGCAAGTTGTTCTCTGCGGCCTTGTTAAGCGCGAGCAGCGCCGGCAAGGCGTCGGGAAGAAGCATAATGGGGTTTTTCATTCGGGCTTGCATCATCCACCTCCTGGTCACATAAACTGGGTTTCAACCGTCACTACCATGACGAAACGAAACGGCAAGATGTGACCGATGACGGAGAAAAAGTTTCTGGCCGAACAGTTTGAAGCAAACCGCGGCCGCTTACGCGGAGTGGCTTATCGCGTGCTCGGCTCATTGAATGAGGCCGATGATGCCGTCCAGGAAGCCTGGCTTCGGCTCGACCGCACAGGCTCGGAGGGAATCGAGAATTTAAGTGGATGGCTAACCACAGTTGTCGCACGCGTCTGCCTCGACATGCTGCGCTCGCGCACCTCCCGGCACGAAGAATCGCTTGATGCGCAGGCAGCGGCACCGAACGCTCGACCGGCGAGCGCAACCGATCCTGAGCAGGAAACCCTTCTTGCCGAGTCGGTGGGTCTGGCGCTTCTCGTCGTGCTTGAAACGCTCGAACCCGCCGAGCGTCTAGCCTTCGTTCTGCACGATACCTTTGCTGTCCCTTTTGAGGAGATTGCCGCCATTCTCGGACGGTCTCCGGAGGCGGCCCGGCAGCTAGCCAGCCGAGCCCGACGGCGCGTGCAGGGAGCCGACAGGACGGCTGCGCCAGATCTCAAACAGCAGAAAGAAGTGATCGACGCCTTTCTCGCAGCCCTGCGTGCCGGCGATTTCGAGGCGCTCGTGGTGCTGCTCGATCCCGATGTCGTCGTTCGTGCCGACGCGACCGCCGCCGTAGGCGGAGCAGCGCGGGAAGTTCAAGGCGCGGAAGCCTGGGCCAGGCAAGCGATTACCTTTTCGCGCGGCGCCCGCTTTGCGCAGACAGCCCTCATCGATGGCTCAGTGGGCGTTGTGATCGCGCCGCGCGGCCATCTCTTCCGAGTGCTGCGTTTCACGTTGAAGAACGGGAAGATCCTCGAAGTCGAGGTCGTAGGCGACGGCGATCGGCTGCGGCAGCTCGACTTGGCCGTGCTGAGCAAGTGAAGTCTCGGTGGGCTGGCCGGACGGTTGTGCCGAGCACATGGGACCGGCGACGTATCTTCTAAAGGCAACGATTGTGAGGAAAGGAGTGCGGCCCACTAGTCGGCGGTCCTCAACGATCGTCCACGGACGCAGAATCAAATTGCCCGTCGTGATCTCGTGAGGAGCCCGAAGGTAAGAAAGTGAGTGACGAGCAGCGGCGGAACGAGTGCCGTCGGAAGGTAGAACGCGGCTCCGAGTGTTTCGGGCCGTATCCCGACATGCGGTCCTTGGTAAAACGCAAACAGTAGATCGGCCGCACCCCAAACGCTGAACACCCAAACAGCCACCATCGCCCACGATGCACGTCTCGCCAAGCCTATGGTGGCGATCACGGCTAACACTCCCGCGACGAAATCGCCGTACGCAGCGGGGACAGCAAATCGAGCGGGCAGCGCAGGTGACACCACGCCCACTACGAGAAAGCTCAGACCAACGAAGCGAAGAAACATGTGAGGCACTACGAGCGAAACGAGCGCCTTGTACCGATCTCTGTCCCGCAGCCAAGGCCACACGTAGAACTTGGCAATCACCGCCGAACTCAAAAGGCTCATCACCACGCTCATCCCAAATATTGCTCGAACATCCATAGCTCGTCTCCTCAATGCCTGCTACCCACTTGGCCTCTGCCTTCTTCCTTTAGATGGTGTTAGCTGAGAGCACCTGGCGGCAGCACAACGAAGCTCGCCAGGCCGGGAATCCTGCGGTCATGCGCTGTGTTGAACCAACGTCCGCTGAGCCCTCGGAATCTCCACGACCGACCGCTCGCTGAATTGAGCGCCGTGCTCGATTTTCCACCGCTCATTGGCCATGGCGTAGCTCGACACGGGTGGCTTAGGAAAGCGTAGTTCGCGGTCGAACAGCTCCAGGTTGTATCCGCGACGCAAAGGATTACGCATAAAATCAATGACGATCCGGAGCCAGTTGCCAAAATTTCTCTGGGCTTCCGGTCGGGCGGCGTAACGTCGTGCGGTGGTTTCGAAATCCTCGGCGGGATCGCCCGATACTTCCAGAACGTCATTCGTGGGTGCGCTCAGTGCAAAGGCACCTCGCTTGTGATCTTCGACGTAATAACGCAGGTTGCTCGCCAGGAAAGCGTCGACGTTCGCCGAGCGTGCGGCCTTGAGGAACAACCACCACGGCAGGTCAATGCGACGGACTTTCCGCCTCAGCACACGGCCCAAAATCGCCGCCATGTCGTTCCCCGAAAGCAAGGCCGGTCCGGTTGGCCGATACTGTTTGCCAGCATGTTTGTCTGGATCCATGAGCGCGGCGACCACGACCCGGGCAATATCCTCATTGGAAGGTGGCGCGTCTTTGCTGTCGCCGGTGATGGTCGGGAACACACCGAGCTGAGCGGCATATGGAATCATCCGCAGGTAGTTGTCGGCAAAGTATCCCGGGTTCACCCTCACATGCGCCACGCCGGGGATCATGGAGAAAACTTGATCCGCGAGCCAGGCTTGTCGTGTTGCGAGCGAGGGATGTATCGGGCTCGCCAGCCATTGGCCCAGGCTTACAACTGCTTCCAGCTTTGCTTCCCGCGCGGCAGCCGCGAAGGCCGCAACACTCTGGATCATGTAGGGATCGTAGGCGGGTAAATAGTAGGCGCGCGGCGTGTCGCGCATCGCGGCGAGCAGCTGATCGGGATCGAACATATCGGCGACCACTGTTTCGGCCCCTTTGCGTTCCAACGCCTCGCTACGAGCATCTTGCGAATGGACCACGGCCCGCACCGGCACACCTTTCGCAAGAAGTTCATCCACCACCGCGCGTCCGGTCTTTCCGGTCGCACCCGTCACGAGAATCCTGGGCTGTTTCATTGATCGGCCTCCCTTAATGAAGTTTCGTTCCCTAGTAGTAGATGTATATACATCTAGTTGGTTGCAAGAAATTCACGCTTCCGACGCCGCCGCGGTCACCTGCGATACCGTTTCTTTCATCCGGTTCCAACCCCCATCTCCGAGCTTTCGTCGTAGCCTTTGTTCCGCCGACTCCCAATGGGACTGAGCCTCTGCCATTTGCCGCCTACCCGCTGCTGTGAGGCTGAACAGACGGTGTCTCTTGTCTGTGCCGCGCTTCACCTGAACCCAGCCCTGCTTCAGCAGTGGACTCAAGGTCCGGGTCAGAGTCGTGCTATCCATCGCGAAGCCCGCGCTTAGCCGTTTCTGATTCGCCTCTCCCATCTTCGCCAGCGCCGTGAGCAAGCCAAACTGCGTGATCTCCATGTCTGCCTTTCGGAGTTCTTGGTCATAGATCCGCGTGACGATGCGCGTGAGGCGTCGGAGGTTCTGACAGGCGCAGGGCAGTGGAAAGAGCGTGAGCGCGGACTCGCTTCTCTGAGGTTTTGCGTTCATACTATATGTATATACATCTATATGTGCCGGGCTGTCAATCAGGGCCATCGCGGGGAAGGAGCCATGCTTAAGCGGATAATCTGGTAATCAGAAAACTAGCATAACCGTCACAGAAGCTTCGCGCAATTTCGCCGACTGCGTGAACCGCGCGCTGTATCACTAGGGTGAACGTATTTCCGGGACGGGACACTAACTTCTGATTACAAATCCGAGCAGCATTTTGGCCCAACACCAGTATATCCGAGTTGAGTTATCAATACGGGGCGCGACTCGAAACGCCGTACGCCTTCAGGATGTCGCGCACTTCATCGAGCGGCTGGCCGTTCCGCATCCGCGCGAGACTCGCCTCCATGCTTGCGATCGCCTCATTGAGCCAACGCATTTCCGCCGGGTCCTCCGTTCGCAGACCGATACCAAGTGATCCGACTGGTACCGCGATGGGCTGGTAACGCGGATGATAAGGCAATTCGGTGAGCTCCCGTTCCAGTTCGGACACCTGCTCTTTGAGAACCTGATTGTAGATGGAAAGTTTCTCTTCCGTCAGGCGCTCCACGTCGCCCTCCTCTCGCTGAATCCACTCCATTTCCAGGCGCAGCAATGTGTGGAGGTCGTTGTCCCGGTAGGCTGCGGTTAGCTCCTGCATGAGAACCCCCTTCGCCTGTTTCCGTCCGGCATCCGGCTCCAGGTCGGGATGCAGCACTTTCGCGAGCTGTTTGTAGACGCTCGCGATACTCTTATTGCGGAGCTGCTCGGCCTGCCGCATGCGCTCCTCCTTCTCCAACTGGCGCTTGGTGCGGCGCGCCGGCGGGTGGAATGAACGTTCTTCCTCTTCAGCCTTCTGCTGAATCTTCTCCGCCATTTCTGCCGCCTTGGCGGCCAACTCCTCATCGCTCATGTCACGTCGCAGGTCGGACAGATCGATTCCGATACCGAATTCGTCGAACATCGCCTTCATTGCCGACCGTACTTCATCCATCTCTTCCTGTTCGACCTGCCCGAAATCAACGCCATGAACCTGCTTGAAAAGCGCCTGGAGATCCTCATCGGTCAACGAGCCTTCCTCGCCGACGATTTCATCTATTTGTTCTCCAATGAACCTCCGCAACGTCTTTCGCTCGCTTTTTCTTAGCCGGTTGCCATCGAGAAACGGCGCGAGCGCTCGAACGAGTTCCTTGCGCAGTGCCGTCTGCCGCTGCAGCCGCGGGTGCAGGTGGCGACCGTAATAGGCCAGCGCCTCATCGAGCCGGCGGATTTCGCGATCCAGCCTAGTCCGCAGTTCTTCCACTTTGGTAACCAGCCGGTTGAAAGCACGCTGCGCTTTGGACAACGGCCGACCCGGCCGGGAGATCACGACCAGTCCGCCCACCTCAGGGGGCCTGAACAATTCGTTTCCGAACAGAGATTTTTGCTTTTCCTCCACTGCTTCCCCAGCGCACCCGCAAGGTGCCTTGTTTTTATTCGAGTCCGGCCGAAGCCTGTCTTCCGAGGCTAACCTACAGCCTCATCCATCACTGAAGCAAGAGGTTTCCTGCCCTCGCAGGGTCAAAGAACTCGAACGAGCTGAAAGCTCAGCAGTTATTTCCTCCCCACTCCGATCTGAGGCAAACAAGTTCTCAATGTTTTGAGCGCATAAAACAATTGATTTGGGCTGTGATGGCGGCGGAATAAAATCGTGACGCAAATAAAATTCCCGAGCCCGTTCATCCCTGGCCTCCACTGCAACCGCGGCGGAGGTAATTTCGCGTGTATTGAGTAGAACTGGCTTGAATGCATTGAGCAACAAGCGTTCGCCACCACCAGGCCCTCGGAAATCCTGGCTTACCGCCCCGCAGGGCGGCAAGTACGTTCGGGCTAGGGCAGGAACTTCCTGGCCACATGAATCGATCGGAGTTCGATAGCCTACGCCACCACCGGATCGTTTAAGGAAAACAAATCTCCTGATGAGACCCTGCTTTCGGTGGGAGCTAGTGCGAAATGGATTCAAGGGCGGCGCCCCGGGTGCGCGGGCCGAAAATGCCGATGGAAAGTATCACGACGAGCATGGAAGCTGCGATGAGACCAAAAACGCCGGCTACTCCGAAGTCACGCAGAAAGAAGCCGATCATAAGGCTCGTGACGATCGCGCTCAAGCGGCTCCAGGAGTACACGAAGCCGACGGCTTGGGCGCGGATTCGGGTGGGGAATAATTCAGCCTGGTAGGCATGGAAGGCAAAAGACATCCAATTGTTGGAACAGGTCAGCATAACGCCGCAGAATATCAGCCACATGGGGGCACGCTGGCGAGCGAAAAGCAAACCAAAAGCAGCGATGCAGACGGCGCTCCAAACTATCTGCCATTTTCGCTCGAATCGATCGGCCACACCGAGCGCTAGCAGAGGGCCGATTGGCGCCGAGGTGGCTATGACAAACGAGTATTGAAGGCTCATGGTCGTGGTGATGCCCGTCGACGTTATCAAGGTCGGGACCCACGATGCGAAACCGTAGTAGCCGATGGTCTGGAAGAAATTGAACACCATGAGCATCAGAGACCGGGACCGATAAGGCGCCTGGAAGACTTCCCAGAAATTTCCGGAGGACTCGGCAGTAGCAACAGGCGTTGGGGGCGGAAGCCGGACTCCCAATTCACTCGCAACCCGGATCTCCATGGCCGAGGTAACCCTTTCAGCCTCCGATAGGTGGCCCCTCGCGATCAGCCAACGGGGACTTTCCGGGATGCTTCTTCGAATGAACCACACGAAAATAGCACCCACCGAACCAAGCAGCACGACCCAACGCCAACCGTCGACTCCGAAAGGACTCACCGGCACGAGCAGCCAGGAGATCAGAGCCACAACCGGGACCACCGTGAACTGGATGGTTTGGTTGAGGGCGAAGGCGCGCCCACGAAGCGATTTCGGCATGAGCTCGGTTATATATGTGTCGATCGTAACCAGCTCGACGCCGATGCCGATTCCTGCAAGCAACCGCCAGAGAACAATGGCCTCCGCACTGCGCTGCAATGCCATTACTACGGTGGCAGCCGCATACCACAAGAGCGAAAAGGTAAAAACCGTACGACGGCCGAACTGATCAGCCATAAATCCAAATAGGAGAGTTCCTAAGAAAAGTCCTGCGAACGTAGAAGACACAAAGCTAGCCAGGCCGCTAAAACCCAAGAAATGAACCGAGGCGCTGGTGAACAGGCCGCTGCGCACGAGACCAGGGCCGATGTAGGCGGTGAAGAACAGGTCATAGAATTCGAAACATCCGCCCAACGATAGAAGCAGCACCAGCCGCCAGATATATCGAGTAGCCGGAAGCCGATCAAGACGTGCACTGATGACCGCGGCGTCCTGGCTGGCGATGGTGGCTTCAGTAGTCATGTGCACTTATGCCCGTTGATCGATTCCCGTCGGCCGCCCTCGATTTTCTGGGGGAGCAACCATGAATCTTTGCTTGATTTGCGCTCAGAAAATTCCGCCGATCCCTTCGGCGAGGGTTTCCAGAGAATCGGCCACATTGAGCCGGCCCAATTGACCCGCCTGGATTCCCGAGAGATCCTCCATGGTTTCAAGAAACCTGCTCGATTCCTCCAGCGACAGAATTCCCTCCGAGAGGGTTTGGAATTTGCGCTGATAGCCGGCACGGTCCAGCGGCGCCGCACCTAGAGGGTGGGCATTAGCGACTCTGATTTCTTCTTCGATGCGTTTGCCGTCGCGCATAAAGATTTCCACGCGGCCACCGAACGCTCTTTCCCCGGGATCGGTCGAATGATATCGCCGCGTCCATTCGGGATCCTCTCGCGTTTCGATTTTATGCCAGAGGCGCACCGTCTCCGGCCGGCTTGCCCGTTCGTTACTATAACTGCGGATGTGATGCCAGTGACCGTCCTCGACAGCGACGGCAAAAATGTACATGAGCGAATGGTCCAGCGTTTCCCGGCTCGACAGCGGGTCAAGTTTCTGTGGATCGTTGGCACCCGTGCCAATGACGTGATGAGTGTGGTAACTCGTGTGGATGACAATTTTTTCGACTCGCGAGAGATCGCTGACCCGGGTGCGCATCCGGAACGCCAGATCAATGAAAGCCTGCGCCTGATACTCTGCGCTGTGTTGTTTTGTATAGCTGTCGAGAATGGCCCTTTCGGTTCTCCAGGCGCCGGCAAGCAGACCGAATAGTGACCCTCTGGGCCATCTAACATCCGTGCGATAACGCTGTCTTCGCCCTCATATATCGGCGTCGGCGAGGTCTCGCCACGCATCGCGCGATCGATGGCCTCGATGGCAAGCTTGGCAGCATGGGCCGGCGCGTAAGCCTTCCAACTGCCGATCTGACCCTTGCGCGACTGACGGGTCGTAAAACTTACGTGCACCGCTTGTTGCACCGCCTGATAAATTATCCCGGTGGGAAGATTGAGGAGCGCGCCGATTCCGGCGGTTTGTGCCGGACACAGATGAGCGATGTGATCGATGCCGTGCTCGTGCAGGCAGATCGAGCGGATCAGATTGATTTGAACTTCGTAGGCCGCTGCAATTCCGCGGACCAGATCAATCCCCGATCTGCCCGTGCTTTGGCCCACTGCCAGAATAGGTGGGATGTTGTCGCCGGGATGTCCAAAGTCAGCGGCGAGAAACGTGTCGTGCATGTCCAGCTCGCGCACAGCCGTGCCATTGGCCCAGGCCGCCCATTCTGGAGAGAAGCGCCGGCTGCTCGACACACCGTAGACCGTAGCCCCATATTGCCGCGGATGTGCCAAGGCCATGCTGCGGGCGGAGACCACCGGAGGGCGATTGGTGGCAGCAATCGCAACTGCGGAAACGTCGATGATGCGGTTGGCGATCATCTCAGCCACATCCACTGGAACGCTGACAGGGTCCGCGGCAACAGCGGCTATCTTCCAGGCCAACTGATTTTCTTTCGGAAGGCGCGCGGTGGACGGATAAACGCGCACATCATGCAGCTGCATTAACACTCCCATACAAATGGCAAACCGTCAGTAGCAGTGAGCGAAGCTAATTGTGGGGCCGTCAGGACTTTTTGATCGAGTATTTTCGCTCCAGCCCGTCGAAGAAAGGTTTCCGGACCAGAGTCTGTCGCTCGGCAAACGTTGCTACGTTCGAAGCCGTTTCAACCAAGGAACCCCGCATCTTCAACTCTTCCAGGGCCGTTTGCATTCCTCTGATGGCTCCCTGCAGCGCCGCGTTGGCGTAAAGCACCATGCCGGCGCCGATCGCTTGGAGTTCTTGCGCAGCAACGATAGGTGTCCTCCCGCCGATCACCATGTTAAGGACTTGCGGAACTTTCAGGCGGGAGGTGATTTGTCGCATTTCGTCGATGCTTTCGGGCGCCTCAACGAAGGTGAGATCCGCGCCGGCATCGATGAACTGGGCGGCACGGTCGATCGCGGCATCGATTCCATGCACAGCTCTGGCATCGGTGCGCGCTAGGATCAAACAGCTCCTGTTTTCCGGGCATCGACCGCCGCTTTCACTTTTTCGACCATTTCTTGGGTTGAGATTAGCTCTTTGCCCGCGAAGTGCCCGCAACGTTTGGGGAAGATCTGGTCTTCGATCTGGACGGCATCCGCGCCGGCGCGCTCCAGGGTGCGGACGGTATGACGCACATTCAGAGGGTTGCCAAACCCGGTATCCGCATCGACGATCAGCGGAACATCCACAACGTCGCGGATCGCGAATGTATGTTCGGCGAGTTGCGATAGGCTGATGAACCCGAGATCGGGCATGCCGAGGAAGGTATTCGTAATGCCCGCGCCGGTTATGTAGACTGCCTCGAAGCCAAGACCAGCGCTGATTTGCGCCGCTAACGCGTTGGCTGCACCGGGGACCATCAATCCGCGACGTTCCGCCAACTTGGCGCGGAGCGTTTCGCCATTTTTGCTCACCGAAAAGCCTCACACCTTGCAACTACCACCCGACGCGTGATTGCCCGGTCGTCGACCCTGGGAAGGTAGGTCGAGGGCGCCCGGAGATAGCCACGGCATCTCTGGCTTAGTCTGCCTCTTGGTCCGCGTCGATTCGGAAAAACGAACCACCGGGTCTTTGGCAGGCCCGGCTTTTTGCCCGGACTCCTTCGATCGCTACCAAATCAGCTTGAGACTCAGCTGGATTTCCCGCGGGTCGGTTGTGACCGTATCGAGGGTCCCCGGCACCGCCAGCGGGAGCCCCGCTGCCGGTGAACAGAGCTTCGTTGTCGAGAGGTGACTGGAAATTGGCATGATTCAGGACGTTGAAGAACTCCGCTCGGAACTGAACGTTGAAGGTTTCAGACACCTTGGGAATGTAGGTGTTCTTGAAAACGGAGAAGTCCATATCAAACAATCCCGGGCCATACATCCCGTTGCGGCCGGAGTTGCCGTAGAGATTTGCGCAGTATACCTGGCCGCCCGGAGGGGGATTGGGGGTGCCGGAGAAAGTCGCGCATTGCGCCGCCAGGGAGGCCGGAGCGGTGGGCGGCGTGAAACAATTCAAATTGACATATTGCAGCGTGGTTCTGTAATTCGGAGCGATTCGATTGCAGCCCGCGATGCGGCTCGGAATGTCAAACGGATCGGAACTCTTCTGCGGGAGAGGGTCGCCGCCCATCACCACTGAAAAAGGCGAACCCGAACTCGATGTGACGATCGCTCCCAGTTCCCAACCGCCGAGGACATAGGAGAGAGGGCTTGAACCGGCCTTCGGGCCGGGAACATCCCAGATCGCGTTTGCGACGAAATTCTGGCTGATGTTGAAGTCACAGGGAGCGAAGCGGTCCAAGTTCTCGAAGAAAATAAGAGAGGAGAACGAGTTCTGATACGGGTCGCCAATGTCGCCGCTGGAGCTGTTGTCCTCGCAGCGGCTTCAAGTGTAACTGCCTTGTAGTTGCAGACCATGGCTCATCCGTTTGATGAGTTCAGCCTGTAAGGCATTGTAGTGAGCGCCGACTGCCCAAAAAGTAGGCCGGAGCTGGCCGACGTTTGGATCGATCTGGACGCTCGGCGCACCGGAAGCGGTTATACCCGCGGTGCATTGGCCGGCTACGATCGGTGGTCCGCAGGGCCAAAGATCGCCGACGCCGGCCACTCGGCTGACCGGTGCGACCATGTTGCTGTCATCGGTCGTGAAGGGCGAATGGAGCGTATGGGACCCGACGTAACCCAAAGTCGCGGTCAACGAACTGGTGATCTGGCGCTGAACGTTCAGGCTCCAGTTCATGGCGTAGTTGTCTTTGGGGTGCTGGTCTGGAGCATAGGCTTGGTAGCTGGTCGTGGAAGCGCTGAGTTTTGCCGCGGCGTTGGTGGGAAAGTCCCCGGGACTCAAATTGCCGGCACTAATGGTCCGGGCGAAAGGAAACGAGCCCGATTCTTGAATATTACTGACCCATGGACCGGGAAGGACGTCGAAGATTCCGAAACTGCCGCGGACCGAAGTCTTACCGGTATGGAACGGATCCCAGGCGAAGCCCACTCTCGGTTCGAAGTTATGCAGTGTCGGATTTGACTGCCAGAGATGCTGGACGCGCGTGGGAACGCCGCCGAAGATGTTCGTTACTACGGTGAACAAATCGTGCGCCTCGGTGGGGAGGGTTCCGGGTTCGTATCGCATCCCCAGGTTGAAGGTTAGATTGGAACGGAAGCGCCAATCGTCCTGCAAGTACATTCCAAAGAATGTAATTCGATTTCCAAGTTCGATCGAGTTCGTCGGATCGCCAATGATCAAGTTGCTGGGGGCGTTTTGCAGGAACGACAGGATCGAGCCGAATCCGTAGGTTCCGTTCGGCCTCTGAACCGACAGTTCATTGTACTGTATATGCTCGACCGAAAATCCCACCTTCAAGGCGTGAGCCGAGTGAGTGATAAACGCGTCGTCGTAGAATTGGAACGAGTTCTGGAAATGATTGTTGCGCGTCTGACTCCCGAGCGACCCCTGTGCGGTACCAAGACCCGTCACGTTGAGAATGGGGGCTGGTCGGTTTGCAACCGCGCCCAAAGTGGTGTCACCAGCAAGCGGAACAAGAGCAGTGACGGGCTCACCCACCAAACCGTTTGTGCGGTTGTATCCGACGCGGAAGGTGTTCACAAGTGTAGGGCTGAAAACGTGAGTTTCCTCTATGCCGCCCATGATTCTTTCGCTAAAGGTCTCCGTCGTGGACTCCAGATAGGCATCCGGAGTGATTTGAGGAGACTTATCGAAGAACCAGACCACGTCTAGGCTGTCTTTATCTGAAAACTTGTGGTCGACCCGGGCGGTCACGTAGTTTTCCGTGTATTGCTGCGATGGCGAGCTGACGAAGAATCCGGTGTCGCCGCTCCCGGTGGGCGTAAAGCCCGCGTTCGGAAGGGGATAAAAAGGAAGATATTTCAGCACCGCTGTGTCAATGCCGGTTGCCGGGTCCGGGTTAAAAGCGCCGGTCACCTGGTGAGTGCTGCAAGGGGCACCGCTCGGGGCCAACGCAGGATTGGAGCAGAGCGTGCCCTGCCGGAGAGCGGCCGAAGGCACCACGAGTTTCACGCTATTGAGCCCCTTGGTTTGGCGAATGCCTTCGTAGTCGGCGAAGAAGAAGGTTTTGTCCTTGCGAATAGGGCCGCCGAAGGACCCCCCAAATTGGTTGCGGTGGAACGGCGATTTCTTCACGTCAAAAAAGCTCTTGGCATCCAGTCCCTCGTCTCGGAGGAACCAATAGGCACTGCCGTGAAAACCGTTGGTGCCCTGTCGCGTGATGGCGTTGATCACTCCGCCTGAGGTTCGTCCGTACTCGGCCGTGTAGTTGGAAGTGAGCACCGAGAATTCCTGGATCGCATCCACTCCGAGCTGCGCTCCGGCAACGCTGCCGGGGGAGCCGTTCGAGTAGTCATTCACACTGATCCCGTTGACTCGATAGTTGTTTTCCGTAGGACGATGGCCGCTAACCGACAATTGGTTTCCGAAGCCACGGTTACCACGGTTGACGGTACCGGTGGTTCCGATCTGGGTACGGATGCCGAGAGTCCCGGGTTGAAGAACCGCCAGAGAACTCCAGTCGCGGCCGTTGAGAGGTAACTCTCGCACTGTGGTGGAGTCGACTTCCGCGCTGATTGCAGAGGAAGCAAGCTCGACTGCGGGCGCCTCCCCGGTGACTTCCACTGTCTGAGTGACCTGACCGAGCTTCAGAGAAGGATTGAGAACCTGCTGAGAGCCGACCGTCAGCGTGATGCCATTTTGAACGAGCTTGGAGAAACCTTGAGCCGAGACGGTCACTTCGTAGTTTCCAGGAGACAAATTGGGAGCATTGTAGAAACCAGCCGCGTCGGTCGTTACCGTGCGGGTGATGCCGGTTTCCGTGTTTCGAATCGCCACGCTGGCATTGGCAACTTCCGCGCCGGAGGAGTCGGTCACCGTACCGGAGAGCGTCGCGCCAGCGACTTGCGCACGAAGCAGCCAGGGGAAGATAAGGACCAGCGTCAAGGCGATGAACGCACCGTAAATTGCAAAACCATCCTTGGACAGTCTCGAGTGACGCATAGTCACCTCCTTTTAACTCACTGAGCCCTCTGGAAGCTATCTGAGGTGGGAGTGATTTCCCCGGATGGTTTCCAAATGAACATAAAATTCAACACAATGACCGGATTCGCATAAAACTGTTAATTAGAGAAAAAAGTGCGACAAGTACAGCAAGGGTTCCCCAAGCCACAAGCACGCTGTATTTTTCCGGTTCTCGCTTGGTCGTTGTGGCGGCAACTTAGATCAGCTAGGGCGATACTTCTATTCAATAATATGCATCAATTGATTCGCTCCATTAATAAATTGATAACAGAAGAAAGTTTCTCAATTGCGGGCAGAAAGCCTTTACTGAAGATGGTGGTCCGGCGAAAACAGTGTCGCACCTTTAGCCCTCACGGCTTCAACGAAGCGCTGAGCTGCCGGTGAGAGGTAGGAATTCTTTCTCCAGGTCACCCCGAGACTGCGGCGCATGGTCGTGTCCTTTAGGGGAATTTCCCTGAGTCTTGCGCCGTTGTGACCTCCGCGAAGGTTGTGTCGCGAAACGAAGCTGATCAAGTCACTCTCCCCGATCACCGAAGAGAGCAGAGAGATGACATTCGCTTCAATTTGGACCGTGGGCTTGGACAACCCGCGTAGTTCAAAGGTGCGATCCAGCCACTGGCGGCTGGCTGCCTGCCGGGTCGGGAGAACCCAGCGATAGGTAAGAGAATCCTGCAAGCGGATGCTGCGCTTTCGAAAAATCCTGTGCCGCACCCTGGCGGCGACAACGAAAACGTCCTCGACCAAAGAACACGAGCAGAAGTCGTCTCCGACCTCGGTGACCGGACCGAGTACGAGATCCAGGCTGCCGGCTTTCAGCAACCGAAGAAGTTCAGCGTTCCATCCGATCACGACCTCGGTGGTTATATCCTTCCCTTGAGAAAGAAGCGTGCGGCAGACGGCGGGCAAGAGGCGTTCTGCGGTGATCGGCCCGGTTCCGATGAGCACGTGCCCGGAGCTTCCATGCTCGAAATCGTCCACCTGTTGAAGCGTATCTTCCGCGACCCGCCTTAAGACACGGGCGCGGTTCAACAGCAGTATTCCCACCGGAGTGAGTTGGATTCCGCGGCCCACGCGCTCAAATAAACGCGCGCTAAGAGCATCCTCCAAGCGGTGAACGCAACGGGTTAGTGCAGGCTGCGTGCGGCCCAATTTTTTCGAAGCGCGGCCAAGATGGCTGCACTCGGCAATGGTTTCAAAAAACAGGAGGTCGCGAAGTTCCAGCCGCTCCAAAAGAGGAAAATACATTCGATGACTCCCGCGCATTGTTCGATGACAAAAAGATACTAGTTGTAATCAATTAAATATGTCAATGTTCGGCCCCCGGCGGGCGCCACCCAAGAAGTGTTTGTGTGCACCGGGCGACTGGCCTTCAAGAAAGTGGCCGGCGGACAATATCGACAGGACCGTGGCCGATAGCAAAGGACTGACAAAAGAGCCGCCAAGAAGATGCCAAACGACATCGATGTTCTCGTAAGTGAGGTTGGCCCCCGCGACGGACTCCAGAGCCTGCCACGGTTCGTGCCGACACTCATCAAGCACCGATGGATTTCGGCGCTCGTCTCATCGGGACTGCGGGAAATAGAAGTGACCTCGTTTGTCCCCGCCACCTTGCTGCCGCAGTTAGCCGACGCTGACGAAGTGGTCCGGCAAGCAGCAACAATTCCAGGGTTGACGGTCGTGGCGCTGGTGCCCAACCGGGTGGGCGCGGAGCACGCCTTTGCAGCCGGAGCACACAAAATCACGATGCCTGTTTCAGCCTCCCGGAAGCACAGCATGGCTAACCTGCGGAAAAGTCCAGAACAGGCAATCAAGGAGGTTGCAGCCTCCTGCGTGCTTCGGGATAGCTTTGCCGCAGAAGGGCGCCCGCAAGTCAAGGTCGCTGTTGCCACTGCTTTTGGCTGCGCCGAAGAAGGAGTGGTATCCGAGGATTGGGTGATGGAAATTGCGTCAACCGTTGTCCGGGCCGGGGCGGATTCTGTGGTCCTGGCGGATTCCACCGGCTATGGCAATCCGGCCCAGGTGAAGCGCATGTTCACTCGGCTCCGGCGGGAGATTGGCGAGAAGGCCGATGGCGCTCATTTCCACGATACCTTTGGGCTGGGGCTGGCGAACGTCGTGGCGGCCCTGGAAGCGGGAATCAAATCATTTGATTCCTCCCTAGGCGGTTTGGGCGGCTGCCCCTACATCCCGGGGGCAACCGGAAACATCGTGACCGAGGATCTCGTCTACCTTCTCGAGTCGATCGGGCTGCGCACCGGCATCGATCTGAACAAATTGGCCGAGGCTCGAGGAATCCTTCTCGAAGGTTTACCCGGCGAGTCCCTAGGGGGGCACATAGCCAAAGCTGGCTTGCCGAAGGGCTTTACACTGGCGTCCAAACGTCACTCCGCATGAACAGTACGCTGCCCTGCGAAGGAGTTCGAGTCGTCGAGTTCGCCCACATGGTGATGGGGCCGACATGCGGCCTTATCCTCGCCGATCTCGGCGCCGACGTCATCAAAGTTGAGCCAGCCAAGGGAGATAATACGCGCCGTCTGGCGGCATCCGGCGCCGGTTTCTGGCCGGCCTTTAATCGCAACAAGAGGAGTCTCGCGTTGGATGTCGGGTCACCCGAAGGACAGGAAATCATAAAGAAGCTAGTTCAGACCGCCGATGTCGTTACAGAAAACTTCCGTCCAGGAGCGATGAAACAGCTGGGCCTGGGTTACGACGATTTCAAGCCGCTAAGACCGGATATCATTTACTGTTCATTGAAAGGATTCTTGAGAGGTCCCTACGGACATCGGGTAGCGCTTGACGAAGTGGTACAGATGATGGGTGGCCTGGCATACATGACAGGGTTAGAAGGCCAGCCTCTCCGCGCAGGGGCGTCTGTGAACGACATCATGGGCGGAATGTTCGGAGTCATCGCGATCCTGGCCGCCATTATCGAGCGCAACCGGACCGGCCAGGGACAATACATCGAAGGCGCCCTCTATGAGAACAATGTGTTCTTGATGGCCCAGCACATGCTGCAGTACAGCGTTACCGGAGTGGCCGCGCCTCCCATGTCGAACCGGCTTGTGTCCTGGGGAATCTACGACGTGTTCACGTCGAGCGATGGCCAACAAGTTTTTGTTGGAGTTGTAACCGACACGCAGTGGAAAACCTTTTGCGACGCCTTCCGGATGACGAAGTTGGCTGCGGACCCGGAATTGTCGACCAACAATCAGCGGGTTCAAGCTCGCGAACGCGTTCTGCCAGTTGTTCGGGAAGCATTCAGCCGGATGACCAAAGCCGAGCTTATCGAGAAGTGTGAGCGTGTGGGATTGCCCTTCGCACCGGTGATGAAGCCACAGGAGCTATTCGATGATCCGCATCTGACCGCTTCCGGCGGCCTGGCCGAGATAACCCTCGCCGATGGGAGAAAGGCAAGAGCGCCCAAGCTCCCTTTCGAAATGGATGGCCGCCGCTTCGGGACGCGCCTGGACCTTCCGGCCGTCGGAAGCCACACCAAGAGCTTGCTGAACGAACTTGGGTACCCGGACAGCGATATACGGCGGCTCTCGGCCAAAGGTGTGATTCGGATTACCGACGAGGAAGATTGTTTGTAGGGAGTGTTAGAAATATTTGCCTCTGTTGCCCAATAGCTAGGAGATAGACATGCTGAGGAAAGTGGAATGGCAGTTTTTCTCTTCCCTGATGTTTCTTGTGCAATTGATGGTGGCTCCTGTCAGCTTGTGGTCCCAGGCTCCTCCCGTAACCCGGACCTTGGCGATTCGCGCCGGTCACTTGTTCGATCCGAAATCGGGCGCGATCGTGTCGAATCAAATCGTGCTTATCAGTGGCGACAAGATTGTCGATGTTGGTCCCCCCGATCGAGTTCAAGTTCCAAGTGATGCAAACGTTATCGATCTCGGTCAGGCGACCTTGCTCCCCGGGCTAATCGATGGTCACGTTCACCTCACTGACGACCAAGGGGGTCTGCAGCATCAAATGTTGGTCGGGCTGAACAGCGCTACCAGGAGCCTGAATGCCGGCTACACAACCCTCGTCGCAATGGGCTCTCATGGCGGCGGTTACGCGGATGTAGAGCTTAAAAGAGGCATCGAGAGCGGCCTTGTTCGAGGACCGCGCATCATCACCGCCGGCCCGCTGCTGCAGATTACCACCCCAGGAAGCGCCGTGTTCCCTTTGGAGTTCAAACCGTTTGTCGCTGACCTGATCGCAAACGGTCCTGAAGAGATGCGGGCGGCTGTGCGAGAACTGGCTCACTATGGTGTTGATCACGTGAAGATCATTACCACCGGCCCGTTCTATTTCAAATCCGATGGAACGATGGTCAATCAAGCACTTTTTAGTCTCGAAGAAATAAAAGCGGTCGTGGATGAAGCGCATCGCCGGGGCCTGTGGGTCGCCAGCCATTCTTACGGAGGAGACGGGCTAAAATGGCCGCTCGAAGCGGGCGTTGATAACATTCAACATGCGGTTGCCGCAGATGATGCGGACATAAAAACTTTCGTGAACAAGAAGCTTCCGCTGACCGTCACTACGTTGGATATGCGTCAGGACGAACCGGGGGACCTCAAGCGTTTCGCGCCGTACAGCCGGTTTCGACTCATGGAACAGACCTGGAAGAAGCTCTTAGCGGCGGGAGTCATCCTTGGCTTTGGGAGCGGAGCCGCGCCGCCTCCGGGGAGGGTATACAACCTGGAATGCAATTGTTCCCATGGAGTCCAAGGTGAAATGTTTCCGCTTTACGTGAAATGGGGCACCAGTCCTTTATATGCGCTGCGGATGGCGACCACTGTAAATGCCCAAATCCTTCATATGGAGGACAAACTCGGCACCATCGAAAAAGGAAAATTTGCGGACATCATCGCTGTCTCGGGAGATCCACTACAGGATATCAGCGAGCTGCAGCGGGTGAAGTTCGTGATGAAGGGCGGCGAAACCATCCGAAACGATTTCGCGGCGCACGGGATGACGGCTTCGCGCTGACGCCGGGTTTACTTTCGCCTAACCAGAGCGCCTGGTTCGGGCGACGGTGGAAAATCAAAGCTTCGGCGTCGTTTAACTGCCAAAAAACCGTTCCTCGCTTCTTAGCACTTCGACAGCGCTCGCATTGTCATAACCGTTTCTTCTCCAACTAAGCCTCGACCGTCTTCCATTGTTTCTTCGAAAGATCAACCCACTAATTCACCATGCAAGAGGTTCGTTCTTTTTTCAAGGGAGTGCCGAGGCTGCCACCCATCGTGTTTTCGCAACCCCGTCGACGAACAGAATCGTTTTGATCTTTGTACAGATAACTCAGCTTCGCGAACGATTTTATTATTGACATTCTCCCCGATGTTCACAATACTGCAGGCCATGTCTAGCTATTGCTTTTACGCCTGTAGGTGCTGCGTGGTTTGTTGTCACCAGCAGTGTCTTTTGCCAACGGCGAGCTAGACGACCCTGACACCTTAGTTCGAGCAGTCAGGGTTCTTCCTTTGGTATCCTCCTAGTTCTTCGTTGGCTCCCAGTCATTTGCTTTGATCTGCTGCTTGATCTGCATATCAGCGCTTTGGCGTCGGGGCGAATTATCTGCTGCCCGACTCAGAGCGAATCTCACCAGGAGAGTGTATTGAGCTATGAGGACTCGTTTCGCTTTTCCTAGTTTAGCCAGCAATCGCCCATGGCAAGCCGGCAGCAGTGGCATGCGGGGCGTGCGAATGGCGGTCTTATTTTTGTGCTTGCCGGCAACGGTTCTGGGTCAGTCCAAGCCAGCTTCTCAGATTCCGCGTGCTGCCGATGGTCACCCCGATCTTTCCGGGTTCTGGCAGGTGATAAGCTCCGCGGACTGGAACATTCAGGATCATTCAGCCGAAAAGGGAGTTCCCGCTGGACAAGGGATTGTAATTGGCAACGAAATTCCCTACCAGTCCTGGGCCGCTGCGAGGAAGAAGGAAAACTATGAGCACCGCGATGCAATGGACCCAAAAGCAAAATCCTATGTCCCCGGCGTCCCACGGATCACATACACATCGTTTCCTTTCCAAATCGTTCAGACGCCAAACGAAGTGGCAATTCTCTACGAGTATGTCCACGCTGTTCGTCATCTCTACACTAGCAGGCCCCAACATCCGGCCGGGCACATTGACTTCTGGCTGGGCGATTCACGGGGACATTGGGAGGCTGACACACTGGTTGTTGACGTCACGGATTTCAATGATTCTTCGTGGTTCGATCACGCGGGCAATTTCCACAGCGACGCGCTGCACGTCGTTGAACGTTATACCTTCATTGATCGGGATCACATCGATTACCAGGCCGCGATTGAAGACCCTAAGGTCTTTACCAAGCCTTGGAAGATCGATGTTGTTCTCTACCGCCATGTGGAGAAAAACTTCCAGCTACTCGACTATGAAGGGTATGCCTTCGACTATGAAAAATATTATCCATAGCCGCAAATCTTCTTCGTCGAAAAACTGAGTCAACCTGACTGAACTAGCGGTCCTTCCGGCAACGGGATCGAGCCCACAGTTGCCGCTTGGAGAGAGGATGCCATGAGCGTTCGATCGATTCGCATGACAGTCGTCGGTTCCCTAGTAGCGGCGGTATTGTCTTTTGCAGTGCCTGTTATTTTCTCCCAGGAGCAAACATCATCTGCCACAGCCGAAACCCGCACTCCCGATGGCCAGCCAGATATTCAGGGAATCTGGCGGGCCAACCCTGGCGGCGACACCTATGACCTCACGGGTAATAAGCCGCGTCCGGACGTTGGGCTACAAGGCAATGGAAGGCCTCGGCCGGCGACACACCGGATTGTCGATGGGACCTCCGAAGGCAATATCCCGTACCAGTCCTGGGCCGAAGAAAAACAGAGAGATACCGAAGAACACGCTGATGACCCCATTAAACCGGAATACGTAGACACGCAGGCGCATTGCCTGCTCGAAGGACCAGGCCGCGTCTTTATCCATTCCGGCTTTCAGATACTCCAAGCCCCGGGGTATGTCCTTTTCTTTTTTGAAGAAAATGACGAGTCTCGGATCGTTCCTCTCGACGGCCGGCCGCATGTGGGTGAAGATATAAAGCTGTGGCAAGGAGACTCGCGCGGTCATTGGGAAGGCGACACACTGGTGATCGATGTCACCAATGTAAAGGCGAAATCAAGACTGGACATGGTGGGCGATTTCTACAGCCCGTCGGCTCACTTTGTCGAGCGGCTGACGCGCGTTGATGACAAAACGATCAACTATGAAGCGACGGTCACCGATCCTACTGTCTATACAAAACCCTGGAAGCTTACGGCCCGATTCGTGCGCAGATTTCCGAACGGATCTGACTACGAGATGTTTGAAGACGCGTGCCATGAAGGTGAGCGGAGTGCAGATAATCTGGTGATTCCGGAAGGCATCGCGAAGGAGAATGCTGAGAAGGCCAAGTCTGCCTCCAGGAAGCAACCATAGGCGTAGGGGAAAATGGGGTTCGCTTGAGTTCATTCAGGGTTTTGCCAAGGAGCTTTCTAACTGAATCGGGCACAGCTGGCGTACGCGGACCCGTTTGCCTCCTCCGGGCAATCGCGCGCTTCGTTTTTTGGATGGCGCGGGTAGACGCTCAGGGAGAAACCAGTGGCAGTTCGAGGCCACCAAGCGAGTGCGCCTTTCGAGTGGACCGAAAACCCAACCCCGATCAGCTTAACAGGACATGACCGTCAGTTTTTATCTGACGGCGAGTCGCTACCCGTGATCTCACCTGCAGAAGTTGCAAGAAGAAAGTCTCGCCCGTCGGGCAACCTGATACTCGCGCCGTTTGCAGTCGGTGTGCCATTCTTAGCCCGATAGCCCTTAACGGTGACTTCGACGCCGGTCGGAAAGTCGGTTTTCCTAACCCCTTTTCTCAAGAGTGCGCCTGGTCCGCCGGTCTCAATCGCCCAAGTAACGACTTGGCTCTGTTCATTTTTCACGTCGACATAAATCCACCCATGGGGATTCACAAAGTCAAATTTCTTTAGGGTTCCTTTCAAGGTGACTGGCTGATTGATGTCGAACTCTGAGGTGAAAGAATGATGTGCGAATGCCGGCAGTGCGGCCACCAGAATGCTCACAACAACTGGTAAGCGAGACAGCTTTCGTTTCATGGAATGCTCCTTAACTTTCATGGCCATAAGTTCTCGACTCATTACTCGAATATCTGACTCCGGGAACGAAAAGACTGCGCTGCCTTCAAACCACTGCGGGTAGCGCCGAGGGACATCGAACTATCGGTTGATTACCTCCACCGGGGTGGCCGCGGATTCTGAGCGGGCGTTCGCGTCCGCTCCTCTCGGACCGCTGATGTGACCCAGTCGGCGAATCATGCCTACCTCACCTCAAGTTGAATCGCGCCCACGCAGAATCGCCGCTACATGCCTGCTCGAAAAGATAATCGACTGTGTGCCACCGGAGATGATTCGCGCGACGTCTCGTCGACTTTCGGCCGTCACCTGGTGCCCATCACCGTCGGCGAGCTTTCCGTATTGCTGGGCCCCCCGCGAGTAATCCCATTGGCCGCTAGAAAACGACACGCACCGCTAACTCGCCTTGCTGTAATGGAAGCGCAGCGGTGAACGTTCCGAACGTGCCACCGGCGGTCGCCGACCCCGTAGATGCATTGGCCTGCTGTGTGGTACCAACTCCGCCATAGTTATTTGTACCGAGTACGTTGAAGAGCTGACCGATGACTTGCAGCTTGAATCTTTCGCCGAGATCGATGTCTTTGCTGACGCGTGCGTCCAGCTGGTTGTAACGGTTGCTCTCAATTTGTGACCGCGGGATCGGAGCCAGGCCTTTTGTAGCCCGCCACGCGTTGACGATTGCCAAAGTCTGGCCGATGTCGCGGGAGTTCTTACCCGTTCCCGGCACGTAGTCGGTAATCGCTCCATCGTTGTTGAGGTCACCTCCAGCAAGCGCGCTGAAGGGCAATGAACTTCGCAAAGTCCAAATTGCCCCGACCGTGATCCGGTAACGCAGCAGCACCGAGCCGCTAACCACCAGGTTGTGACGACGGTCGGTGACAGCAAGTCCGTCATCTAACGAGGGATGGTAGAAGTCGGTGATGGCAGTGGTGCTGTTGTAGTTGTCAGTTTGTTTGGCCAGGGTGTACGAAACGACGTACTGGTAGCGTTTCGAGAAGCGTTTATCGAGACGAACGAAAAGTCCGCTGTAGTTGTAGTTTCCTATGGGCGCCGATTCATTGATTTGGCCGTAGGCCGGTAGAGGTCGTAGGCCGGTAAGCGGATTGGGCGTGTTGACGTTTTCGCTTACGACCAAGCCCTTCATATGCGTGAACAGGCCTTCTACGCTGAGTGCAAAGTCGGACTTGAACTGCCGCGCCACGCCGAGGTTGTAGGTAAAAACCTGTGGGTTATAAACGTTGTTAGCGTTGGTGCTGGTGTTGAGGGCTGATTGCGGATGAGCGGCGAGATATTGTTGGTAGGTTAGTCCATTATATGGATCTGGCCACGGGATAGGATTAGCGGTGGTACCTGTGATTGTGATCTGGGTTTGGCGGAGTGTTGTGATTTCGCCTTCGAATGCATTGTCTTGAAGATTTACATTAACAATCCCAAATCCGCCCCGCACCACGGTGCGGCCGTCCTTCAAAGGGTCCCAAGCGAAGCCCATCCGCGGTGCAAGGTTATCGTAATCTCCGTGCCCCCCGAACTTAACGTAGGGCAGAGGCACTGGGTACAGCGACGCGCTCAGGTGATTCCGCCATACACCTGTTTGCAAATCGTAGCGGACGCCGAGATTGAGGGTCAGATTGGGCCGAACCTTCCACTCATCCTCGAAATAGAATCCCTGCATCAAGTTTTCGTCTTGCCAGTTGAGTTGTGGGAAGTTCGTGGTGAATTTAATTGGGGTGGCGCTGGCCACAGTCGTCCAGTTGAAGTTCGGATTTTGAGGATCAAAGGTTGGACTCGCCGCCGTTGGCTGGTAATCCTTCGCGAACGTCCATACGCCTAGGGGAGTCGCCGGAGCATCGAGCTTTCTCGGAGTTCTCAGTTCATCCACACCGAATCTGAAGGTGTGCTGGGAGGCGGTCCTCGTCACATCGTCACGGACCTCCTGATAGAACGGGTGAAACTCGGTGCTTTGATAGAATCCCCAAGTCAGATCCGGGAAATTGATCTGAATGCTGCCGTTGGCATATTGTGCGGGCGTGTTGAAATGGGGAGCCGTGCTGAGCTGCCAGGATTGAGCGACCTGCGCGGCGAACTGATTTACAGTCTTATCCGAAATCAACCAGCTATCGACCAGGGCGTATGTCCAGGACCTGACGCTTGAATCTCCGCTGCCGCTGAAAGCCGCAGCGTCTCCCCCATTGGCATTCTGAGCGTAGTTGGTGGCTGGGTTCTGTTCGGAAAATCGGAGAAAAGCACTGTTTTTGGGGCTGAATTGATAGTCGAGCCTTCCGAAATATTCTCGGAACAGAGCTCCGCCCCGGAAGCTGCCTTCGAGCGGCGCAAAGGCCGCAGTCACAGCGGGGCTTTTGCCGCCTCCCGGGGACACCGTGAAGTATTCCTGGTCATTTAGCTCTTCAAACGAAAACAGGAAATAAAGCCTGTCGTTCTGGATCGGGCCACCGATTTCGACACCATATTGGTTACGGCTGAAGGGTTGGATAGGGAATGCGGTTGGGTTGGAGTTATACTGCGCTTGAGTAATCGTATCCACTCGGTTGATGTAGTGGTCGCGGAAGTACTCGAAGGCCTCCCCATGTAGCTGGTTCGTACCGCCTTTCGAGGCCACCGTAACAACGCCGGCCGCCCTTCCGCCATACTCAGCAGGGGCCTGGCCAAGAATCACCTTAAATTCCTGGACCACGGCCTCTTGCACCAGGTCGCGCGGGTCGCCATTCCCCGAGATAACGTTGCTCAGGCCATCCAGCAAATAGTTACTTCCAGCTGCATTGACTGCGCCAGCGCCAATGCTCGCCAGGGGTCTTGATACTCGTCCGACATCGGGCGTTGTGCCTGGCTCCAAGAGGGCGAGCATCGCGACCTGGCGCTGCGTAATTGGTAAGGAATCGATCTGCTGCCGCTCCACCACCTCAGATGCCACCTCGCTGCTAGCGATCTCTACGACCGGGGCCTCGGATCGAACGGTAACCGTCTGTTCCACGCTACTAAGCTTGAGCGTGAGGTTCTGCGGAACCTCAAGGCCGATTGTGAGAACAAGGTCCTGTATCTCAACGGCTGCAAAGCCTTGTCGTTCGGCCTTCAAGTCGTAAGTGCCGGGAGGCAGCGGAGCCACGCGATACTTTCCATCGTCTCCAGTTAGGCTTGTTCGCGTGAGCCCTGTTTCCGGATTTCTTACCGTCACGGTCACTCCTGGTTCTAGGGCGCCTTGCGCGTCGGTGATAGTTCCCAAGATGACAGCATCGGTCGACTGCGCCCCGGCCGAAACCACGCGCATAAAAATCCACACCGCTAGCACCGCAAATTGAAAGGCCGAATCCTCCAACAAGACGCGCCCGCGCCATGCCGCTTGCTTATAGAAACCGTCAGGCCGGTGCTGATTGAACTTTCCGAGGGTAAGTAGCTGGAAACTCTTGACTGCTGACATGAACTGATCTCCTGGCTTGAGCTGATCGGTTACCTCCAGGAGACTGGTGGGATGGCCGGAGTCGATTTTGCCTCCCCGGTCGGGGTCGGCTAGGGTGATGTCTCTGCGCTTTGTCGCCCGGCGGGTAGATAGCTCTGTGGGATTCTTGCGTCGGAAAAACAAAAAACCCACCTGCCGAGTGTTTGGCGGTGGGTCCCTGGGCTACAGATCTTAAATCTAGCTGTTAAATTCTGCCCGCCTCAGAGAAGCCACACGCGCCGCATGTACAGCGGTTACAGGCTAGCGCGCGTCTCCGTGCGGCAAAAATCATGGAAGAGTTTATAGATGGACCGCGGTTGATTGTCAAGCGCCTTTTTCAAATTCCAGTAAGGCGTACGTTGTCGCTCTGCTTCGAGCGTGCACGCAACAGCAGCTAAGCAACCTGAAGTGAATCAGCTTATGCTTCGCGCCACAAGTCGCCGGAGTCTACAAGCGGGCTTTGTCATCAACAATCGGGAGACAAACTGAGACAAAACCTATTGACTCGGAGATGGTCGTCTTGTATGGTCGAATTCCATGCGAGTCGGACTCCAAAGGATTTTACCGGGTGAGCAGTGTTGTCGCATCCCCTCGTGCGCACCGTGTTCCCTGGTTGTGGGGAGGCTAGTCCGAACGTTCTAAGAACTTTCTTCTAGTCCAAAGGTCTCTTAGCCCACCGCCATAGGTTCATTGGCCGGTGGGTTTTTTCTTTTATGGCCTTGTTTTGTTTCCTTGAGGATTGGGATGACGACGACCAAGTTGAATCCGAAAGTGGAGGAGCAAACAGCGCGGAACGACAAACTTCCGCCAGACGCAATTGAGTCTTTGCTCCAGAGTGACCAAGGACTTCTGTGGGAAGTGGTTCGGGCACTCAAAACGATTCAGTATGGCTCAATCGTGTTGACAATTCACAATGGCCAACTGGTCGAGGTTAGTAAAAACATCAGAATTCGCAGAAGTGAACCGAACAATGGGAAATAATTCCATAGGGTGCTTTACCGTAGGTGGCGGATCTCTAGCAAAAACGGATTGCTTGACAGTACTTTATTCGCGCTCCGCCTTTCCATTTGTGATCCCTTCTACTCGGTCGTGTTGTTGTCCCCCACAGCAATAGTGCTGGAGAGCGGGACGCGGGCGTGAGCAGACGACTGTAGCCGCAGGTTCTTCGAAATGTAACTTCCGCGAAGGCCCGTTTCCAGCATCTGGGAGCGGGCCTTTTGTTTTGAGTCCATACCTACAGACTTTGGATTTCGGGCGGAACAATGAACCTCATGCACTTGTGCCAATGGCTTAGCGAGACACCATTCGGAACTTCCATCCGGGAATCGCCATTTGCTTTTCCTTTCATCGAATCCGTTCATGTTCTGGGAATAACCCTCTTGGTAGGCACCGTCGCGGTTGTAGATCTGCGTCTTCTAGGTGTGGTGATGAAAGACGAGCAGGTGTCAGAGATCGTGAGCCGAGTGTTGCCACTAACTTGGTGCGGGTTTCTCATTCAGGTTGTCAGCGGCTTGCTTCTGTTCTGGGCCAAGGCGGACGAATATTACCTTAATCCTGTGTTCCGTCTTAAATTGCTGCTGCTCCTGCTGGCTGGCCTCAACCCGCTAATCTTTCATTCCACTCTGTATCGAAGCGTTTCGGAGTGGAACGACAAGCAGACGACACCCGTTCTTGCAAAGGTCGCAGGGCTTTTCTCTTTGACGCTCTGGAGCGGCGTCATTGTCGTGGGAAGGGCCATTGCTTATTTCAAATAGCTTGCCAGAGATTCTCTGCGAACAAGGCGCTTGCCGATGAGTGTTATCAATTTATTTCAATGGCTCGGGCACACACCAATGGGACTGGCGATAAGGCATTTCACCTGGGGTGTCGCGATTGTGGAGATGATACACCTTCTGGCCCTCGCGGCATTGGGTGGATCAATCCTGATTGTCGATCTTCGCCTCTGGGGGATTGGACTGAGGCGTCAATCGCCTTCTCATCTGGCGAAGGAGCTGGCTCCCATCTTTCTGGGAAGCCTCATCGTGATCTTAATTTCGGGTGTGCTGATTCTCTCTGCGGAACCGATGAAGTGCTATTACAGCGACGCTTTTCGGCTCAAGATGCTTTTGCTTTTGTTGGCTATCTCGTTCCATTTCACTCTCCACAGCAAGGCGGTGAAGTCGGCGTCGGGACAGATTCACAGCATCTGGTCGCGATCGGCGGCGGCTTTGTCCCTGGCGTTGTGGCTGGCAGTGGGTCTCGCGGGCAGGGCGATCGGTTTTCTGTGAGAGCAAGTGGTAACCGATGTGAATCCTTTGAACTGCTGATCGATGAAGGGAGTTGCAACCTATGGGAATGAGATTTTATTTTCGGTGGGCGACGATTCTTCTTACCTTGCTGGGCCTCTCAGGTTCGGTTCCTGCGCAGTCGGTGGCGGGTCTTTGGGAGGGCCATGTAAACATCGACGGATTGAGTATTCCATTTCAGCTCGAGATTTCAGGGAACGGATCTGCCGTGAAAGGCGCATTCCTTAATGGAGACGAGAAAGTCACCTCCACTGGCGGCCGCTTTGAAAACGGTGCTGTGATTCTAGATTTTGACGAGTACGCCGAAACCCTGCAAGCGACTCTGGAAAACGGCCAATTGACAGGCATGATCGAGGGTCGATTTGGCCCGGGGTCGCGCAAAGCGCTACCGTTTGAGGCGAAACCTTTTGTTCACGCTCCGGAATCGGTGTCGAAAACGATCCCCTCGATTGACGGTATCTGGGAGATTGAGAACCACAGCCCCAAAGGCGAATCGGCATGGCGCTTCATTGTCCGCCAGGCCGGTGGCGATGTTTCTGCGGCAATTTTGCGGGTAGATGGCGACACGGGTACTCTGACCGGCCACTACCACGACGGCAAATTCGCGCTGAGCCATTTCTCGGGCGAGCGCCCCTACTTGGTCGACGTAACTCCGCAAAGCGAAGGAACGATCCTGCTGACGCTTAGCGATCGTTCCGGTAAGAAAGATCTGACCGCCTACCGCCCCGCCGCAGCGCGAGCCAAAGGACTGCCTGAACCAACCGACCCAAACCAGCACACGAAGGTTAAAGATCAAGCTCAGCCCTTCGAGTTCAAGTTTCGCGATGTCGACGGACACGTGGTTTCCAATACGGATTCCCGTTTCCGTGGAAAGGTGGTGCTGGTCAACGTCACAGGTAGTTGGTGCCCCAATTGCCACGACGAAGCTCCATTTCTCGCGGGGCTTTATCGCAAATACCGCAATGCAGGACTGGAAATCGTGGCGCTCGATTTTGAAGAGCCCGAGCAGCTTGAGGATCTGACGAGATTGCGGGCTTTCGTCGCGCACTATGGAATCGAATACACCGTGCTAGTGGGCGGAACCCCTGAGCAGGTCAACCAAAAGATTCCGCAACTGGCGAATCTGAACGCCTGGCCCACGACCGTCCTGGTGGGGCGGGATGGGCTCGTCAAAGGAGTTCACGTCGGATTCGCTAGTGCCGCCAGCGGTGAGTTTAACAAAGTACGACGAAGCAGCCCGCACCCTGCCCCAACCGGAGACGCAGACCCAGGAGCGTCCGCCGTCGATCGCGGTCACGACGAACCAGCGGACGCCGGCGATGATCCCTTCCGGGTCACCCGGCTCATTGCCAAGCAGGGCACGGTGGGCTTCGCTTGGCGCGTGTACAGCCTCGGGCGACGCTTCGCCCACCGCGAGGTCACCATCGTGGCCGAGGACGACGTGGTGCGCTTCTATCTCGGCGATGTCCTGGTCCGAACCCACCCACGCGGCGAGCACGGAAGCTACGTCAAAGCGACCATACGAACGGAGGTGATCCGCCGAAAAACCCTGCCTCGAACAGCTGTCAATTGAGGGCTGTGTCAAATCTGACCCGGTACTACTTCGTCAAGCGGGTGCCGGAATCAAACACGGCCGCCACCCCATGAGCCGGCGTTATTGCGTCGGTCTCGCACCCTGTGCGCGCCGAGCCTCCCGGAGGGACCGCGAACGGTCAGCCTGACCGTGGCTTACCGCCCGACGTCGCCAGTTGCCGCCGTCGTGTCGATTTCACCGCCTGGGACGGGTTCTCGAGGGGTAAGAAAACACCAAGCTCCCCGCGAGTCGATGTAACGCGCCTCGCGAAACCCGTGTGACTTCACCCAGCGGAGGAGATGGACATGCTTAGTCTGAATCGTGAGAGCCCGCCGCGGGCGCTGCTTACTGTCCGCGAGGTGGCGTCGATGCTGGGCTGCGGACGAACGCTGGTCTACGACTTTATCGGCGCTCGGGAGCTTCCGGTGGTGAAAGATGAGACACTGAACTCGCGTACCAATCGACGCCGTCGACCAGTTCATACGAGGTCACCTCAGGGAGACGGAGTGTCCGCCATGAGCGCTCGCCCCGAACCGCCGCGCGTGCGAGACCTTCGAGCTCGTGCAGTTTCGCTGTCGCGAATGGTACGCAGCAGCAGGCTCCTTTCCGACGACATCGGCTGAAGGCCGCAGAGCCACGCGCTCGTCACCGAGCGGGTGCGCCGAACTCCGGCTTGATATCAAAACTGGTATCAAAACAAGCGAACAGAGGCGAAAATCAGCGGACTGTCGACGCCCGCGTTGACCCCGTTTTGAATACAAGACGGCCACCGGCGACCACCGGCCGGAACGGAGCCCTGTCTGGCTCATAACCCCAGGGTCGCAGGTTCGAATCCTGCCCCGCCCACCCGCGCGATTCCTCACAAGGCCGCAGCCGGGAGCGGGCACTCACCGGCAGCGGGGCGGGACAGCTGTCCCGCCGGCTGCCGGGGCTGGATCAGCTCTGGGAGTCGCCGCTGCGGCGGCGCAGGCGGCGTGCCACGCCGCGGACCAGCCTGCTACCGCGGCGGTAGCCACCTCGGCGGGTCGTAGCCGCGAGCATGTACTCCTGCTCGCGGATCTGAGCCATCTCATACAACTGTGTGTTCATCATTTCGAGACCTCCTGCGTCACCGACGAAACCTTGTCACTGGTGATACTATATACCCGATCCGCGTCACCTGTCAAACCGTAACAGGGGTGACGCAACACTAGGACTTTCCCGTCATGGACGACCCCCCAGCAACCCGACAGCCGGCACCCGCCGCACTGGCGCTGGTGCAGGATTTCGTCAACACGGCGGAGCTCCCCGGCGGCTACGACGAGCTCGCCGACGTCGCCGCGACGGTGGACTGGCTTGGCGCCCACGGCTACCAGGTGCAGCCCGATGACACCCAGCACCGCCGCATCGTCGAGACCCGCGAGCACCTGCGGACGCTGATCGCGGTGAACTCGGGCCAGGAGCTGCCGCCCACCACCGCGGCTCGCCTGGCCAAGCTGCTCGACGCCGCGGCCGTCCACCCCGTGGTGGCCGAGGACGGGGTTCGCCTGGCGTTCGACCGCGCGCGGCGTGGACGGGTTCCTCGCCGCGCTGCTCGCCGCGCTGGTGCAGGGCACCATCGACGGCAGCTTCCGCCGGCTCAAGGTGTGCCGCTCCGACACCTGCCAGTGGACCTTCTACGACAACTCCAAGAACGGCTGCGGCGCCTGGTGCAGCATGCGTTCGTGCGGCAGCAGGGCCAAGGCGAAGGCGTATCGCGAAAGGCTTCGCCAGGATGCCGGCGGCGGCGAGACGCCATCGCTCGACGTGACCAAGCGCCGGCAGCGGAGGCCGAGACTGCTCAGGCGAGCGACGTAGGTGCCCGCCGGCCGGGCCGCCTCGTTCGGTTCTGCCGCGGACGCGTATGAGCGGGGCCGGCCGTCGTACCCGGCGGCGGCGCTCGACTGGCTGCTGCCACGTCACGCGCGACGGGTGCTCGACCTCGGCGCCGGCACGGGCAAGCTGACCCGGCAGCTCCGTGACCTCGAGCTCGACGTGGTCGCCGTCGAGCCGTCGGCCGGCATGCGAGAGCAGCTGGCGCAAGCTGTTCCCGGCGTCGCCCTCCTGGACGGGACCGCCGAGTCGATCCCGCTCCCTGACCACAGCGTCGACGCGGTGCTGGTGGCGCAGGCCTGGCACTGGGTGGACCCGGCGCGCGCCGTGCCCGAGGTGGCGCGAGTCCTCACACCGCGCGGCCGGCTCGGGCTCGTCTGGAACATCCGCGACGAACGCGTGGGCTGGGTCGCGGACCTGGGCCGCACCATGCACCGCCACGGCGAGGAGGACGGCGGCGATCCTGCTCCCGTCGTGGGTCCGCCGTTCGGACCGCTGCAGCGCCACCAGGTCGAGTGGGGCTACCGCCTCAGCGCCGCGGCGCTGGTCGACCTGGTCGCTTCGCGCAGCTACGTGATCACGCTCCCCTCCCCACAACGCACCGCGCTCCTTGCCGACGTGCGCCAGCTTCATCGACACACATCCGAGCCTCGCCGGCAAGCCCGAGCTGGTGCTGCCGTACGTCACTCAGTGCTACCGCGCGGACCTGGCCGCCTCGTGATCCACGAAGCAGGCGTCGCGTGAGCTTCTCCGTGCGGATGGTTTCCGAGGACGACTGGCGCGTGGTGCGCGACATCCGCCTGCGGGCTCTTGCCGATTCACCGTCGTCGTTCGGCAGCACCCTGGGCCGCGAGCAGGCGTTCACGGAGCAGGCCTGGCGTGAACGCGCCCGTGGGACCGACACCACTCAACTCTTCCTGGCGTCGACAGCTGAGGCTGCGGTGGGCATCACCGGCGTGTTCGATGAGGGTGATGGGTCGGTGCAGCTGGTCAGCGTTTGGGTGGCTCCCGAGCATCGCCGCGCCGGCGTGGCGCGCGCTCTCGCCACCGCTGCGTTGCGCTTCGCCGTCGAACGCGGCTTCAACATCGTGCGGCTCTGGGTCACCGATGGGAACGACAACGCCCGCACTCTCTATGAGCACCTCGGGTTCAAGCCGACCGGGAAAGTGCAACCGCTGCCGTCGGATCCTTCGCTGACCGAGCACGAGCTGGAGCTCCAGCATTCGCCGACGGTTGGCGCACCGGGGCCCTGAGGGCGCCGCACAAATCACCCGATGGGGTGATGCGCTGACCCGCATAGGGGCTGCGACACTAGCCCGGGATGAGCGAAGAGGCCGAACGTCCAGCGGCGGTCGCGGAGCACGAGGCGACCGCCGCCGGGCGCCGGGCCGCGGCCCACGGCTTCGGGGTCGGTCGAATCGCCATGCGACAGCTGCGCTCGCGCGCAGCGCTGACCGTCGCGCAGGGCGTCACCCTCGCCGCTGCAGCCACCCTGCTGGCGAGCGTCGTCCTCATCCAGAACACGTCGACAGACAACGGTCTGCGCAGCGCTGTCAGCCAGGCCAACAGCCAGGGCTCCGACCTGGTGATCGAACGCGACGGCATCTCGGCCGCGTCCGACTTCGACGCGTTCCAGCGTGAGGCCGCGGCCCGTGTGCACACCCAGCTCGGTGCCGCGGTCACGGCCGGCGCGGAGCACGGCGGGTCGCCGACCCAGATCCTGCGGTCGATCGACGGCGTCCCGCAGGGACAACCCTACAGCGATGTCAGCTCGGTGTCGTTCTACGCGGGACTGCGCGACCACGTGCACCTGGTCGCGGGCCAGTGGCCTGCAGACAGCCGCAGCGGGTCCGACTGGCAGCTGACAACGTCGGCTCGAGCCACCGACACGCTCGGCACGCCACTGCAGATCCACGTCGGCAGCGAGTACTGCTTCAGTGTCGCGCTGAACCGCGTGACCGCGAGTCACACCTGGTGCGGAAGGGTGGCTGCGACCTGGCTTCCCAACGATGTGTCCGACCCGTACTGGGCGGGACACGTGCCCGAAACCGACGTGCTGACCGGGCACGACAGCTACTTCCAGGTCCTCCAGCAGTTTCCCGGTGCGGTCGACAGCGCCGTGCAGCAGTACGTGCCGGATCCCACGCACATCAGCAGCGCCAACACCGACAGCGTGGTGGCCGGAGTCACCCAGTTGCGCGGGTACTACGGCGTGTCGAGCAACGACGTGTTCTCGTCGAACCTGGACACGACCATCACAGGGTTCCTGGCGCGTCAGAGTGCTGCTGCCGGGCCGACACTGGTGACGGCGTTCGGCCTGCTCATCGTGGCAGTGGGCGCGATGGGTTTCGCCGCGCTCCAGTTCATCAACGGTCACCTCGCCGAGGTCGCGCTCTGGCGTGCTCGCGGGTGGTCGCGTCAGCGTGTCTGGATCCTGTACACCACGGAGTTCGCGGTGCTGGCCGTGGTGGCGGCGCCAGTCGCGATCATCGTGTCCGCGGCGATCGGCTCGACGGTTGCCGGCTCGGCGGCCGCGCACCCTGGGCTCAGCTGGCAGTCCCTTGCGGATGCGGCGATCCCGGCAGTCGTGGCCACAGGTGCGTTCCTCGTGGTCCTCGCCGGCCTGGCCGCCGCCAGGAGCGGGCCGGAGCTCACCCGGCGCAGGCCTGATCGCTCGGCGACGCAAGAGCGGACGTGGCGGCGCCGGGCCACTGACGTCGCGCTCGCTGCGGCCGGCGCAGGAATCCTGCTGTTCGTCCGGTTGGGCGCTGTCGACCCATCCGGCGACGGGCAGACCAGCGGCGTCGTGCTGGTCCTGCCCGTGGTCGCGGTGGGTCTGCTTGCCGTCGCGTCACTCCGGCTGGTGGGGGTCGCCGCTCGCGTGCTCACGCTCAGCAGGTCGCTCGGTGGCCGCCTGGCGCGCTGGCAGATCGAGCGAGACCCTGCGCAGTACGCGCGACTTTGCCTGCTGGTCACCCTCGCCGTCGTGGTGGGCGTGTTCGCGAGCACGTACATCGCGGGCGACCGTGCCAGCGCGATCGACCGCGCGGACTACATGGTGGGCGCGGACATGCGCGCCACGTTCTCCTCCGCCGCCTCTCCGCCGCAGCTGTCCGCGCTCACGGCGTCGCTGCCGCCGGCGGTGGCGGGCGCCCAGGTCTTCCGCAGCGCGGGCCGTCCGGGCCGCACCGGGACCGACGCCACGGTGGTCGGCATCCAGGGCACCGACTTCTGGAACATCGCATACTCGCGCAGCGATTTCGCCGCGCAGCCGCTGCCGGCGATGACAGCGGCGATGGCCGCCGCGGACCCGGACGGCAGCGCCGTCCCGGGCAGGCCGCGTGCGCTGTTGCTGTCAGTCCACAGCTCCGGGTTCGATGGACGCGTCGACGTTGAGGTCACCGACGCACGTGGCCGCGACGTCGTGCTCGCGCTCGGCACGCTGCAGACCCCGGGGTGGTTCGACCTCTCCGCCTCGCTGAGCGCCGCGGGACCGATCACGTACCCGCTCCACGTGCGCGCGCTGCGACTGACACCGACCGGCAGCAACGCTGTCGGCGACGTCGCCGTGCAGAACCTGCGCACGGACTCCGGCGCGGTCATCGAAACCTTCTCACGCGCGGACGGATGGTGGCAGGAGGCGTTCGCACCCGACACGGCGGAGGCCGCGCTCGCGCCGACAGCGCAGTACACCAGGGCCGGCGAGCAGTCGGTCGACGTGCCGATCAACCTCAACGCCGTCATCCTGATGCCTCCGCCGTCGTCGCGCCCGCTGCCGGTGTTGCTGGCCAGCCCGACCATGGCCGCGCTCGGCGTCAGCCTCGGGCAGTCGTTTCCACTGCACATGGACACGGTGAATGTCGAGCTGGTGCCGGTGGGCTCCTTCGACGACTTCCCCACCCACTACCCGCAGCGCGAGGACCTCATCGTCGCGCCCATGTCGTCGTTGTTGAGCCGCCTCGGGTACCAGGGCGCGACGAGCCCGTGGGCCAACGAGCTGTGGCTGAGGTTCCCGAGTGCCGACACCGCTGCCGTGACCAGCCGGGTGTCCGCAGACTCCACCCTGCTGGCCGCGTCCCTTCGTTCCGACGCCGAGACCGCCGCGCTCGACGACCCGCTCCGCGTTGGCCTGCATGACGAGTTGGAGCTGGGGTTCATCGTGGCACTGGCCGTGGTGGTGGTCGGCTTCGGGCTGCACTTCCTTGCTGCGGCACGGACCCGCTCCACCCAGTTCGCGATCATGCGCGCCAACGGTGTGCCACAGGCGACACTGCGTCGTACGTTGATGGCAGAGCAGGTGGTCGTACTGATCAGCGGCCTGGTCGCGGGGACGGCCATCGGCCTGGCGCTCTCCTGGGCCGTCATCCCCATCTTCCACCTCGGTACGCTTCCGGAGGACATCACGCCGCCCTCGGTCTTTGCGGTCGACCCCCTGACGCTGCTCGCGGTGGTTCTGGGCACCGGCGTGGTGGCGCTGGTCATGGGACGAGCCGTCGCCGGCAGCGGCTCACGAGTCGACGTGATGAGCACGGTGCGTTCACTCGCATGAGCGCGCCCATCGTCGACTGCGAGGGGCTGGTGCACATCTACAGGTCCGCCACCCTGGAGGTGGTGGCCCTGCAGGGTCTCGACCTCCAGGTCGCACCCGGGGAGATGGTTGCGATCGCCGGGCGGAGCGGGAGCGGCAAGACGACCCTGATGAACATCCTCGCCGGGCTCGAGCGACCGAGTGCGGGGACGGTTCGGGTCGACGGGCACGACCTCAGCCGCCTCACCGGGTCCGAGCGGGAGCGCTACCGCCGCGAGGTGGTCGGCTACGCGCTGCAGCACGCCATGGGCAACCTTGCCCCGTACCTCACCGCGCTGGAGAACGTGCAGGCCGCGACCGTGACCGGGACGGCGCGGGCGCGCGCGTCGGCGGCCACCGACCTCCTCGACGGAATGGGCCTCGGCAAGCGGCTGTCGCGACGCCCGGCCGAGCTCGCCGGCCACGAGAACCAGCGGCTCGCCCTGTCCACCGCGCTGGCCAACGGCCCGAGCCTCCTGCTCGCCGACGAACCCACCGCCGAGCTGGACACGGCCGCCGCCGCGCAGCTGCTCAGTGACCTGACCGGCGTGCTCAGGTCGACGGGGACAGCGGCGGTCTTCGTCACCCACGATCCCCAGCTCGAGACGTTCGTCGACCGCGTGGTGATGATCCGTGACGGGCGGACCAGCAGCGAGCGCCGTTGGGTGGAACGCGAAGGCGAGCTGATCCACGACGAACTGGCGATCATGGATCGAGCCGGGCGAATCCAGCTGCCCCAGGCGTACGTCGACAGGCTGGGGTTGAGCGGCCGCGTCCGGCTGCACCTGGAGGGCGATCGCATCTCGATCCTGCCCGCCCGGGACGATGACGGTGCCTGACGTCGTCGTCGCCCGCGGCCTGGTGCGCGAGTTTTCCGCGGGTGGGCAGCGGGTGCGCGCGGTCGATGGCGTCGACCTCACCGTCGCTGCCGGCGAGCTGCTGATGATCCTGGGCCGCTCGGGGGCGGGCAAGACCACGCTGCTCAGCCTGGTCGGCGGGCTCGACCGGCCGGACAGCGGCACTGTGACGGTCGCGTGGGAGAGGGTCGACTCCTTCGACGCGCGCCAGCGCGATCGCTTCCTCCAGGTGTCGGTCGGCTGGGTGTTCCAGACGTCCGGGCTGATCCCTCTGCTGAGCGCCAGGGAGAACATCGAGCTGTCGCTGCGGCTCGCCGGCGTGGACGACACAGAGACCGCCGCGCGCGCCGCCGCCGCGCTCGACAGCGTCGGCCTCGCCGGCCGCGGCGCCCACACCGCGGCGGAGCTCTCGGGAGGCGAACAGCAGCGTGTCGCGGTCGCCCGCGCCCTCGCCAAGCGGCCCACCGTGGTGATCGCCGACGAGCCCACCGCCCAGCTCGACAGCGAGACCGCGGCGGGCATCATGCAACTGCTCCGCGAGGTCGCCGCCGCCGGGACCGCGGTGCTGATGGCGACCCACGATCGGCTCGCGGTGGACTACGCGGATCGCGTGGTCACCATGCAGGACGGCCGGGTCAGCGGCGTCGCCGGCAGCTAGGCGGCTGGAGGATCCCTTGCGCGGCAAGCACCACGTCAGCGTCGACCGGCCCGCACAGCTGATCTTCGACCTGATCGCCGACGGCGCCCGCAACCAGGGGTGGCGTCCCTCGGTGATCGAGGTCTGGTTGCTGAGCGGGGATGGGGGCGAGGGCACCGTGTGGCGACAGGTGGTTCGCGGTCCCGCGGGAAAGCTGGCCGACGCCGACTACCGGGTGACCACGCACGAGCCGCCGAGCGCGTACGGGTTCGAGGTCATCGCTGGGCCGGTGCGCGGCAGCGGCCTGTACACGCTCGCGCCCGGGGAGGACGGTGAGACCGTGGTGTCCCTCGAGATCACCTTGAAACCGCGCAGCGCGATGCGCCTGCTCACCGGGTTCGTCCTGCGCCAGGTCGTCGACGAGCTCGACAACCTCGAACGGCTGCGCGGGCTCCTCGAAGGAACCGGCGCCGACGGCACGAGCCAGCCTCGTCTCCGCCGCGGGCGGTGACGTGGTGCGGCTGGTCCCCCCACTGCTGCGTGAGCCGACGTTCCGCCGTTACTGGACCGGACAGACCATCTCGCTGTTCGGCGACCAGGTCAGCATCCTCGCGCTGCCGCTCACCGCGATCCTCGTGCTGCATGCGGGCGCGGCCGAGACCGGGTACCTCACCGCGGCCGGACTGGCACCCAGCCTGTTGTTCTCCATCGTCGCCGGGGGCTGGGTTGACCGCAAGGGGCATCGCCGCCGCGTCATGCTGGCATCCGACGTCGCTCGCGCAGCCCTGCTCGCGAGCATTCCCATCGCGTACGTTGCCGGCGTCCTGGGCTTCGCGCAGCTGTACGCGGTCGCGTTCCTCGTGGGTTGCGCGAGCGTGCTCTTCAACGTTGCGCAGAGCACGGTGTTCGCCTCGATCGTCGGTCCCGCCGACTACGTCGATGCCAACTCGTTGATCCACGGCAGTCGCGCGCTGTCGTTCGTCGGCGGTCAGAGCGTCAGCGGCATCCTCGTCCAGCTGGTCACCGCTCCCGGCGCGATCGTGTTCGACGCCGTTTCGTTCCTCGGCTCCGCGCTGTTCCTGCGACGGATCCATCCGACCGAGCCGGCGACGGCGCCCGGCGGACAGGGACACCTCCTCGAGGGTGCTCGATTCATCGTCGGCTCGCGGGTGGTCAGGTCGCTGCTGGCGGCCACCGCCACCATCAACGTCTTCGGCTTCATGACCACGGCCATCTTCGTGCTCTATGCCACCCGCGACCTGGGGGTCAGCCCGGCGCAGCTGGGGCTCGTGCTCGGCGCCGGCGCGGTCGGCGCGGTGATCGGCGCCGCGCTGACCTCGCGGGTGGCGCGACGCATCGGTGTCGGGGGCGCGTTCACCCTGAGCTGCGTCATCTTTCCGGCGCCGTTCATCCTCATCCCTGTTGCCGGTGGCATGAGCAAGCCGGTGATCCTTGCACTCCTCTTCGCTGCCGAGTTCGGCTCGGGAGTCGGCGTGGTCATGCTCGACATCACCATCGGCGCCATCCTCACCGCGACAGTGCCGGCGACCTTGCGCGCACGCGTGTCGGGCGCGTACAGCACCATCAACTACGGCCTGCGCCCGGTCGGAGCGCTGCCGGCGGCGCGCTCGGCAGCACGCTGGGGCTGCGTCCGACGTTGTGGATCGCCACCATGGCCGGGCTCGCCGGGGTGGCTTGGCTGTTGCCGTCGCCCGATACCGCGGATGCGCACCCTCCCGGACCAGGATGACGGGCGCGCCTCGCGTCGGCGGGGCTGCGGCAGCGTCAGTGGTGGGCGGAACGAAGTCAGGGCCGAGGAGCTCGTAGAGGAAGTGGTCCTCCCAGGAGCCGGCGACAAAGAGGTGACGGCGTGATCCCGATGCGGGTGAAGCCCGCATTCTCGAGCACGCGCTGGGACCGACGTTGCTCGGCATGACTCCCGCTTCGAGGCGGTGCAACCTGAGCCGTTCGAAGGCTCGACGGTGACCAGCTGGACGGCGGTGGTGGCCACGCCGCGGCCACGGAACGCGGCATCGACCATGTAGCCGACGCCGGCCGTTTGCAGCGCTCCGCGGTGGATGGCTGCAGGGAGATGTCGCCGGCGACCACGCCGCCCACCCGGATCGTCCAGTGGGCGCGCAGACCCTGCGCGCACTCTCGGACGATGTTCCTGATGCGCGCCGCCTGGCCGGCCTCGGTGTAGGTGTCAGCCGTCTGCGGTGGGCTGACCCGTTCGAGGTCGGCACGGTTGCGCAGGTTCATCGCCGCGATCTCAGCGGCGTCGGACATCTCCAGGGGCCGGATGGTGACGGGCTCGCCCTGGTGGCGACCCGACCCTGCTGTCGCCTGCTCCTGCTCGGAGATCCTGCTCATCAGCCAACCGTACAGCGCTGAGCTGACGCCACGACGCGTTCTACCAGACGAACGGGATGAGTCGCTTGCGCGTGCGCGCGAAACCGTCCCACGCCGGCCCCAGCCGCGAGGCCAGCGCGCGCTCCTCGACGAGGATGCGCTGCACCAGGCCCGCGAGTGCGCAGAGCGCGGCGACCACGCAGCTCAGCCAGCTGCCGAGCGCCAGCGCGAGCCCGACCACGGTCAGCAGGGCGCCTGTGTACGACGGATGGCGGAGCCTCGCATACGGGCCGTTCTCGATGATGCGGTGACCCGGCTGCACCTCCACGGCCGTGGTGAAGAAGCCGCCGAGCGTGGCCACCGACCACTGGCGCAGCGCGATGCCGGCCACTGCCAGCGCGACGCCGACGATGACCGGCGACCACCCCGGGATCCGGCCCGCGTCCAGCTGCGCCAGGCGGAGAGCGGCGCCCATGCCCGCAGCGACCAGGAGCACCACCCAGACGCGGCTGCCACGGTCGAGGTTCTCGCCGCTGCCTCCGCGGTGGCGGGTCATGATGCGCAGCTCAGAGACCATCCATGCCGCGAACGTCGCGCAGAACAGCGCGATGGCGATGGGCTCGCGATACACCAGTGGCTGGATGGCCGAACTCCTCCAAGAGCGCGGTGGTCAGCCGCGCGTCCGCCGAGCATGACCGTCCGCGGTGCGAGCTCGGCTCAGCTCAGGACTGCTGGCCCTGGGCAGGTTGCGAACTCGTCCGGCACGTCGTCGCCACCGGCCGGTGGCCTGGCAGCGCGTCCCTGGAGGTCGACGAACGGCTGCACGAGCTCGGCCGGCAGCGGAACCACCACCACCGTCGCCTCCGCGCTGCCGACGTCGCTGAGGGCCTGGAGGAAACGGACCTGCACGTCGTGCGGCTGGTCCGCAAGGATCTTCGCGGTGGCCTCGAGCTTGCGAGCGAAATCGGTGTCAGCGGCCTCCGGGTCACGCTCGACGGGTGTGCCGCGGAGCTCCGTCTGGCGAGCCATCGCCCGCTGCATCGCCTCCGGGAGGATGACGTCCTCGATGTCCACCGAGCTGACCCGGATTCCCCACGGCTCAGTCCGCGCGTCCACGAAGCGCGCCAACGCATCGCGCGTCGTCTCACCGCTGACCAGCAGCTCGCGCAGGCCGACGCCTGCGACGACCTCGCGCAACGCGGCGTGGACCAGCTGTGCCGTGGACTGCCGGTAGTCGACCACACGGGTGACCGCCAGCAGCGGGTTGACGACCTGGAGGTGCACGGCGGCGCTGACGCGCACCGGGACCCCGTCGTGGGTGATCACCTCGCGCGCCGGCACCTCGAGGGGGGCGCTGCGAAGGTCAACCTTGGTGAGCCGGTCGATGCCCAGTGGGAGGATGTAGCGCAGGCCGGGTTCGAGCACGGGGCCACGTCGCCCGAAGCGCAGAACCACGCCCCGCTGATAGTCCCTGACGACACGGAGACCGCTGGCAAGGACAATCAGCGCGCAACTGCCCCCCGCGATCGCCGCGATTACTCCCGGCTCCAAGGCCCCCTCCACAGCTGGCGCCATTGTAGCAGCGTCCGATTCGTTTGCACAGCCCGACGCGATTGGTTCGTCCGTCCCTCCCAGCGCGCGCCCGTCGAAGGCCGGCCTCGCAGCGGACCGAGGCCCTGTGGCTCAGGCGGAGCTCAGCGCAGAGAGTACGTGGCGGGCCGGTCGGAGGACACCACCACGGTCGCGCCGGCGCGTTCGAGCAGACGGCGCACCTGCTGCCCGGTGACGTCGGCGCCGTCGAGCCGCTGCCGGATCGCCGCCACGGAGAGGGGCCGGCCGCTGCCGCGCAGCACGTCGAAGACGCGGTCCTGGAGCGGGGCCGCTGACGCGTCGGTGGCGACGACACGACCGTTGCCACTGCCGTTCGCGGCCGGCGGGGCCGGCTCTGGCACATCCGCCCTGGTCACCTCGGCTGTGATCGGCTCAGCCGCGGCGACCGCGCCGGCGGGAGCCGGCATCGAGATGGTCGTGCGCCCCGGGGCCTCCCCGCGAAGCCGTGCCATCAGGGCCGGCAGGTCGTCGAGCACCTGCCTGACGAAGGCGGGGTTGCCCCTGACCTCGATCTCGCGCTCGCCGTCGCGGATGCGCACGCTGTGGTCTGGGGGCGGCATCTCGCCCCCACGGGTCGGCGGGCGCACGAACGGACGTGGCGCCGCGAAACCGGGACGGTCACCCGCCGGCCGGTCGCCGCGGTCGGGGCCCGGGCCCGGCGGACGGTCGTTGCGGGCCCGGTCGAACGGCGCCCCGCGGAACGGACGGCGATCGTCCGGGCTCACCAGGTCAACTCTTGGCGCCTTCGCCCTTGCTCGTCACCGAACCCGACACGACGCCGTTGGAGCCGCCGCCCCCGTCGTTTCCCTGGTCCTGCTCATCGCGTGCGCCGGTGTCCTGCTGCGCTTCGGACTCCTCGGGCGACGACGAGGGAAGGGTGATCGAACTCAGGGAGGTCGTCGTCGAACTCGGGTGGAGCGCCGAAGAGGCGATCAGCCAGCTTGGTGCGCAGTGGCGACTTGACCAGCGCGACGATCGCCGCGGCGATGGCCCCGAACACCAGGATGCGACGGACACGGCGGCGCCGCTTGGGGCGGACCGCCACCGCGAGCGCCTCGGAGGCGTCGGCAAGGCGCTGGCGAGCCGCAACCGCGGCCTGCCCGGCCCGCTCCTCACCCGTGTCCGCGAGGCGTCCCGCCGTGTCGGCGAGGACGACGGCGGCGCGCTCCGCAGCATGGCTCAAGGTCTCAGCCGAGCGCTCGGCGGCGGTACGGAGCACCGGCGTGGCGACGCGCTGCGCGTTCTGCGCGGCCGCGACCGCGCGCTCGGCGAACTCCGACGCAGCCTCGCCAACGACCTCGGCGGCACGGCTCCCGGCGCCCGGGACCTCACGTTCGATCACTGCCGTCTTCGACTTGCGTCCCAACATCACGAACGTCCTCCGCTGCCCCCGACCGGTTTCCGAAACCACGATCATACGTGCGCTGGCCTTCCCGGCACCGCCGGCTGCGAGGCGAAAGGACCGAGTTCAGGCAGCCTTGGCGCGTGCAACGGCGACGAGCGACAGCCCGGTGTCGAGCGGTGCGTCGAGAAACCAGCGGATCCGCGAGGCGACCACCGGGCCCACCACCTTGACGAGCGCCTCCTCGTCGGCGGCGTAGACGGCCGCCAGCGAAGGGAAGGCACGGGCGAGCCGCTGCGCCGACGCCGGGTCGATCCCGGCCACCGTCATGAGGTGGTGCCACCTCCGGGTGGTGAGCTCGCCTGCTGCGGACGTGTCACCCAGCGGGAGGAGCAGTTCCGTCGGGGTTGGGCTCATGCGCCCAAGTATAGCGAACAGATGTTCGTGAAGGCAACTGCGTCGGTCGCCCGGTGAGGGTCCAGGTGGCCCGCGCGGGCCACCTGGCTACCGCTTGACGGGCGCCTGACCGAGCGCCGGCCCGAGGCGGTGGTACCGCCGCGCGAAGTACAGGAGCGGCTCTCCGTCACTCGAGCCGGCGGCGACCACCCGGCCGACGATGATGGCGTGGTCACCGTGCTCGGAGATGGATTCGACCTCACAGTCGAACCAGGCGAGAGCGCCGGTGAGCAATGGTGCGCCGGTCACGGCCGTCGTGGTCGGCGCCTCGTCGACCAGGGGCTGCAGCGAGCGCCCCCGCGTCGAGGCGCGCCGGCCGGTCGCCTCCTGTGCTGCAGACAGGACGCTCAGGCCGACGCAGCCGCTGTCGCGCACCAGGCCGATCAGCTGGCCCGCTCGATCGAGCGCGAGCAGGACCATCGGCGGGTCGAGCGACAGCGACGCGAACGCGGTGGCGGTGATCGCGTGGCGCATGCCGCGGTGAGCGGCCGCTGCGACGGTGACGCCGCTGGCAAACCGGGCCGCCGCGTCGCGGAAGACGGTGGGATCCACCGGGGCGTGTGGCGTGGCCTTCACGTCCCGAGCATACGGCTCGCCAAGGGAGCGGACGCCGCGCTCAGGCCGGCGCAGCTTCGAGGGCGGCGGGCGCCGGCGCCTCGAACGTCAGGTCGAGCTGCATCATGTTGTCGATGAACACCCTGCGGTGCTCGGGGTGTGGGCCATGGCTGAGGATCGCGGCGCGGTGCTCGCGCGCGCCGTAGCCCTTGTTGCTCGCCCAGTTGTAGTGCGGCGCGTCGTCGTGCATGGCGGTCATGATCGCGTCGCGGTGAACCTTCGCGACGATGGAGGCTGCGGAGATCGCCGGGACCAGGTTGTCGCCTTTGACCAGGCAGTGGACGGTGCGCGTCGCGTTGATGCGCAGGCGCCCGTCGCAGCAGTAGCCGTCCGCGTCGACGAGGTCCACGAGCCGGCGGAAGATCTCGACGTTGGCCCAGCCCAGGCCGCGCCGGTTGATGTCTGCCGCGGAGATCTCAGCGACCACCCACGCCAGCGCCCGCCGGCGGATGACCGCGCCCACCAGCTCTCTCTGGCGCGCGCTCAGCAGCTTGCTGTCACGCAGCAGGGGATGTCGAAAGCGTGGCGGCAGCACCACCGCGGCGGCCACCAACGGCCCCGCGTAGGAGCCGCGCCCGACCTCGTCCATCCCGCACAGGCGGAAGCTCCGGGCATCTTCGACCCCGAAGGTGTCGCGCAGGTAGGTGGCAAGACGAAAGCGGGGCATCGCGCGGCGCTCAGTCTAGGGCGCGACGCGAGCCGCGGGGGCCGGGGCTCGGCCGCGACGGCTCTGCTAGGGTGGCCGCAGATGCGACCGAGCGAGGACTGCGGCGATGGCTGAGGTCACCTGGACAGACGTCGCGCCACGCGATGGCCTTCAGAACATCGCCGGCACTGTGTCCACCGAGGTCAAGGTGCGATTGATCGAGGGCCTCCTCGCCGCCGGCGTGCCACGGGTCGAGGCCACCTCGTTCGTGTCGCCGAGATGGGTGCCCCAGCTTGCGGACGCCGCCGACGTGCTGCGCGCGGTCGGCCCGCAGGCGCTGCCGCGGCTGCGCGTCCTCATCCCCAACCGGCGCGGTCTCGAGCTGGCCCTCGAGCATGACGTGGGCAACGTCCTGTACACCATCGGCGCCACCGACACATTCAACAGGCGCAACGTCAACCGCAGCGTCGCCGAGTCGCTCGACGACCTCGACGGCGTGGTCGACGACGCGCGCCAGGCGGGGTGCGACGTCGACGTCGCCGTGTCGGTCAGCTTCGGGTGCCCTTTCGAAGGAGAGGTCGACCCGCAGCGCGTCGTCGACCTCTGCGCCGAGCTGGTGGCCCGCGGCGCCGCCGAGGTCGGCGTCGCCGACACCATCGGCGTCGCCCACCCGGCCGCGGTGCGCGAGCTGTGCGCGCGGGCGGGTGCGGTCGTTCCCAGCGGGCGGCTCTCATTGCACGTGCACGACACGCGCGGGCTCGGCGTCGCCAACGTCCTGGTCGCGTACGAAGCCGGGGTCACGCGCTTCGACGGCAGCGCCGGCGGCCTCGGCGGCTGTCCGTTTGCACCCCGGTCAACCGGCAACGTCTGTAGCGAGGACGCGTTGCAGGCGGTGGCCAGCGCCGGCGCGATCCATGGCTGCGACCTGGCCGCGTACTGCGCGGTGAGCGAGACGCTCGCCGCCGATCTCGGCATGGAGCTCCCCGGCAAGCTGTACCGCGCCGGGATCTGGAGCGGCGCCGCGGTTGAGGAACCGGTGGCATGACCGACGTCGCGCAGCCCCGCGACAGCAGCACCGTGCACGACTCATCGGAGCTCGAGCAGCGGCTGGCGCGGGCGCGGGCGGGTGGGTCCGAGAAGGCTCGCGCCAAGCTGGCCGAACAGAGGAAGCTGATGGCGCGCGAGCGCATCGCCCGGCTGTTCGACGACGGCACCGCGTTTGTCGAGGACGGGTTGCTGGCCAACAACCTCGCCGGTGACCTTCCCGCCGACGGGGTGGTGACCGGCATCGGCACGCTCGGTGGCCGGTCGTGTGCGGTCATGGCCAACGACCCGTCGGTGAAAGCCGGCAGTTGGGGGGCGCGCACGGTGGAGAAGATCGTGCGCATCCTGGAGACCGCCGAGCGCCTGCAGATCCCCTTGGTGTACCTGGTGGACTCGGCCGGTGCGCGCATCACCGACCAGGTCGCCATGTTCCCCGGGCGTCGCCATGCCGGACGGATCTTCCGCATGCAGGTGCGTCTCTCCGGGCAGGTGCCGCAGCTGTGCGTGCTGTTCGGGCCGTCCGCTGCCGGTGGCGCGTACATCCCGGCCTTCTGCGACGCCGTGATCATGGTCGAGGGCAACGCGTCGATGTACCTCGGCTCGCCGCGCATGGCCGAGGTCGTGGTGGGCGAGAAGGTGTCACTCGAGGAGATGGGCGGCGCTCGGATGCACTGCAGCGTCAGCGGGTGCGGCGACATCCTGGTGGCAACCGAGGACGAGGCCATCGACACAGCCCGGCGGTACCTCTCGTACATGCCGTCGTCGTGGCGAGAGAACGTCGCCGCCGTGGCCGGCGGCGCTCCCGCGGCGGAGGCGCCGTCGATCGAGGCGACGATCCCGCTCGAGCCGGGTCGTGGCTACGACGTCCAGGACGTGATCCGCGGCCTGGTCGACGACGGCTCGTTCCTGGAGATCAAGCGGCTGTTCGCGCGCGAGCTGGTCACCGGCTTCGCGCGCATCGACGGGCGCGCCGTCGGCGTGATCGCGTCGCAACCGCGCTTCAAGGGTGGCGTGCTGTTCGTCGACTCCGCCGACAAGGCCGCCCGCTTCATCACCTGTTGCGACGCCTTCAACATCCCGCTCCTGTTCCTCGCCGACGTACCGGGCTTCATGATCGGCACGGCGGTGGAGCGCCAGGGAATCATCCGCCACGGCGCCAAGATGATCGCTGCGCTCACCCAGGCGAGCGTCCCCAAGATCTGCGTGATCATGCGCAAGGCGTACGGAGCGGGGTTGTACGCGATGTGCGGGCCCGCTTTCGACCCCGACTGCACGCTGGCCCTACCGTCCGCGCAGATCGCGGTGATGGGACCGGAGGCGGCGGTGAACGCCGTGTACTACAACCGGATCCAGGAGCTGCCCGAGGATCAGCGAGCCGGCTTCGTCACCCGCCTCCAGGAGGAGTATCGAGAGGACATCGACATCTACCGGCTCGCGGACGAGCTGATCGTCGACGCCGTGGTCCCGCCGGCCGACCTGCGCGGCGAGCTGGTGCGGCGCTTCGCCGCATACGCCTCGCGCGCCAGGGACGACGTGGCTCGCCACCACGGCAACTTTCCTACCTAAGCGAAGGGGGAACTTCGTTCCCCCCTCGGGCTCCCCCCATCTGGCGGTGTCGGCTCCGGCGACGTGAAGTCGCCTCTGCCGACGGATTCTTTGGATGGGGGAGAGGCTTCGCCTACCCCGCCGCCGGGTACCCTTAGCGGCATGTGGCAGAACATCAAGACCGCGCTCCTGCTGGCGCTGCTTGACGCGTTCTTCCTGGTCATCGGCGGGCTGGTGGCTCACGCCACCGGCCTGATCGTGGCGGCGGTCATCGCCGTGGCGGTCAACGCCATCGCCTACTGGAAGAGCGACAGCATCGCGGTGCGCGCCGCGCGAGCGGTCGAGGTGTCGCCCCAGCAGGCGCCCGAGCTGCACCAGATCGTCGCCGAGCTCGCCGCCGCCGCGGGAATGCCCAAGCCTCGCGTCTACATCAGCGACGACCCCTCACCGAACGCCTTCGCCACCGGGCGCAACCCCGCCCATGCGGCCGTTTGCTGCACCACCGGGATCCTCAACCTCTGCAGCGCGCGCGAGATCCGCGGGGTGCTGTCGCACGAGCTGAGCCACGTGCGCAACCGCGACATCCTCACCGCCTCAACGGCGGCGACCATCGCGCTGGGCATCTCGATCATCGCCCAGATCGCCCAGTTCTCCCTCTTCTTCTTCGGCGGCGAGGAGGAGGAGAGCGGCGCGCAGGTGTTGGTGACACTGCTGGTCGCCTTCCTCGCCGCACCGGCCGCCGCCATCATCCAGCTGGCTATCAGCCGCGCCCGCGAGTACGAGGCCGACCACGACGGCGCGGTGCTGTCGCACGACCCGCTGGCGCTCGCCGACGCGCTGCGCAAGCTCGAGGCCCGCACTGCCGTCGTCCCCATGCAGGTGGCTCCCGCCCTGGCGCCGCTGTACATCGTCAATCCCTTCGGCAACCGCCGGGCTTCCTTGGCGGCGCTCTTCTCGACGCATCCCCCGCTCGCCGAGCGGGTCGCCCGGCTCGAGCGCATGGCCCAGGCTCGCTGACCCAGGAGCGGCGACTCCGCCGTCACCTCGTCGGCGAGGATTGACGGCATCCAGAAGTTCTTCCTCGACGTCAGCAACAACCTCGGCGCCTTCGCATACCTGATCGTCTTCCTCGGCGTGGGCATCGAGTTCTCGGCGTGCCCGTGCCGGGCGAGACCGCGCTGCTCGTCGGTGTCTTCCTCGCCACCCAGGGCAGGTTGAGCGTCGTGGTGGTCGCGCTGGTGGGGTGGATCGGCGCGGTGATCGGCGACAACCTCGGCTACCTGATCGGTCACCGGTGGGGAACCCGTCTGACCCGGGTCGCCTTCGTGCGCCGCTTCTACACGGCCGAGCGTCTCGCCCGCGCCGAGGCCTTGTTCGCGCGCCGCGGCTGGGTGGCCGTGTTCACCGGCAGGTTCATCGCCCTGCTGCGCATCTTCGCCGGCCCGCTTGCGGGGATGCACCGCATGCCCTGGCCGGGGTTCTTTGCGGCCAACGCCAGCGGTGGCGCGGCGTGGGTCGCCGTCATCGTCATCGTCGGCGAACTGATCGGCAACAACCTCGATCGCGCCATCAGCCTGGTGGGTCGGGTTGGCTACATCGGGCTCGGCGTCGCCGCGGTGCTCATCGCCGGGTACATCGGCGCGCGCCTGTGGTTCCGCCGTCGCGCGGACTAGGCGGTGGTGGTCACCAGGGAGGCGCGCCAGACGATGCGCTGGCTGTCGACCCAGAACGGCGTGCACGTGATCAGGGTCAGGTCATGCCCGGTGGTGGGTACCAGCTGGCTGACGCTGTTGGGGTTGAGAGTCCAGCGACCGGTGACCTTGTAGACGAACGTGTGGCAGGTGCGATCCTGCACCGAGACGGTGTCACCCACGTTGAGCTGGTCGATGTGCTCGTAGTCCGGCTCTCGGTGGAAGGCGATGATCGAGTTGCCCTGCTGCCCGGGCGCCGGTGTGCCCGTGTAATGGACCATCGAGCGGTTGTGCAGCGAGTTCCACGTGCCGTCGGTGGCGACGCCGCCGTAGTGCTCGGCCGCCGGTGAGCTGAAGGTGACCAGCGCGTAGTCGGCCGGCGAGCCCGACCCGCACGTGACCGCGGTCTTGGGTGCGGGGGTTGACGGCGCCGGGGCCCCGATCAGGGCGCTGGAGCCGCCCTTCTGCCAGTCGCTGAGGGCAGTCTGGTCGACGTTGCCGCGCTGCCACACCCCGATCAGCGGTACCGCCACCAGGCCGACGCCGGTGAGGATCGCGGCCAGCCCGAGGGCTAGGAGCGTCAGCCGAAGAGGGGAGCGTTTGGTGCGTTGCGGACGCGGGGACGGCCGGTCTTCCATCGAACAGAGAATACGCCGTCTGACGCGATGGAGAGCGTCGCCGAAGCTCTGTCGCGAACCGCGAGCGAGCCCGTGACGGCCTTTCGGTCAGCGCCGCCGAGGATTGCGAGGCCGCTTCCGGCCGTACGCCACCCCTTCGGCGACCGCGTCGAAGGCTGCCACCGGTCCATTGCTCGCCAGCTGGATCCCGTCACCCTGGACGAACACCTTCCGGGTGCCCACGTCGATCAGGTAGGAAACGATCTTGCCGCCGGTGGCGTCAGGGAGCACCGAGACGTCGGAGACCGTCCCCGTACGGCGGCTGCCGCCGTACGGGAAGGTCACGCGACTGCCGATCGCGATGGCGCCGTCGGGCGCGGCATCGCTCAACGGCCCGAGGGCCGGAAGCAGTCGCTGCAGTAAACGGGCTTGTCACCGCGAGGCTGGAAGGGCACCCGGGCGATGCCGCCGCAGCCGGCGCAGGTCACCTCGTACATCTGGCGCGGCGCGCTGGAGCGGGCTCCGTAGCCACCGCCTCCGCCGCCGCCGCCACCGTAGCCTCCGCCTCCCGACGCAGCTCGTCGCGCGGCGCGGCAGCTCGGGCAGCGCGAGGGGGGGTTGGTCAGACCGCGGGAGGCGAAGAACTCCTGCTCACCCTCGGTCCAAATGAAGTCGACGCCGCACTCGCGGCAACGCAGAGTTCTGGTCTACCGGCACGCGCCAAGGTCCTCCGCCGGGACGTTTGGGCGCCCGGTCATAAGTGATACGTGCGGCTAACAGTACACGGTCATGGGTGCGATGGCCACCGCGCCCCGCGACCTCGTTTCGATCTCGTGGAAGGTGTGATCGACCTCCCCCGGCGAGCGGAGGCGAGCCGACGCGATTCATCGCGTCGAGTGGGGAGTGAGCGGCGGCGGCTCAGCCGACGCTGCGAGAGGGGCGCATCGCCCCTCTGTGAAAAGAACGGGGTCCCCGGCCAAGCGCCAGCTTGGTTGGGGCTGCCCGGCCGAGCGTCAGCTCGGCTGGGGTACCATCGCGCCGGCCCTGGACAGGAGCGGGCCCTGGCGCACGGGGCGTCCGGGTGGCCGCCGGTGGGACCGGAGGAACCCATGACCCACACCCGTCGGCGCCTGTTCACCTCGGAGTCGGTGACAGAGGGGCATCCCGACAAGATCGCCGACCAGATCAGCGACGCGGTGCTCGACGCAGTCCTCGAGAAGGACCCGCTCGGGCGCGTGGCCTGCGAGACAGCTCTCACCACCGGGACCGCGCTGGTGTTCGGCGAGATCTCCACCGACGCGTACGTCGACATCGCCGGCATCGTCCGCCGGACCATCAAGGACATCGGGTACGTCCGCGCCAAGTACGGGTTCGACTACGAGACGTGCGGTGTGCTCGTGTGCATCGACGAGCAGTCGCCGGACATCGCCCAGGGCGTCAACACCGGCGGTGCGGGCGACCAGGGGATGATGTTCGGGTTCGCCTGTGACGAGACGCCGGAGCTGATGCCGGCCCCGATCCAGCTGGCGCACGGCCTGGCCCGCCGGCTCAGCGAGAAGAGGCGCGACGGCACCCTGCGCTGGGCCCGCCCCGACGGCAAGACCCAGGTCACCGTCGAGTACGACTCGGACGGACGGCCGCGCCGGGTGGACAACGTCCTGGTCAGCGTCCAGCACTCCGAGGACGCCTCGCACGAGCAGATCTTCAGCGAGATCCAGCGCCACGTGGTCGACGCGGTGATCCCGGCAGAGTGGCTCGACAGCGCCACCATCCGCCACGTCAACCCGACCGGCCGCTTCGTCATCGGCGGCCCGCAGGGCGACGCCGGGCTGACCGGACGCAAGATCATCGTCGACAGCTACGGCGGCTACGCGAGACACGGCGGCGGCGCCTTCAGCGGCAAGGATCCGACCAAGGTGGACCGCAGCGCCGCCTACGGCGCCCGCTGGGTGGCCAAGAACATCGTCGCCGCCGGGATGGCTGCCAAGTGCGAGATCCAGGTGGCCTACGCCATCGGGGTGGTCAAGCCGGTCTCGGTGCTGGTGGAGACCTTCGGCACCGAGACCGTCCCCGTCGAACAGATCGAGGAGCTGGTCAACAAGCACTTCGACCTCTCCCCGTTCGGGATCATCTCCGCCCTCCAGCTGCGCCGGCCGATCTACCGGCAGGTGGCGGCCTTCGGCCATTTCGGGCGCAGTGACCTCGACCTCCCCTGGGAGCGCACCGACCGCGCGCTGGACCTGGCCGAGGAGGCGGGCACCACGCCGATCCTCGCCGTCGCGGCCGGCTGACCCCGCGCCCAGCCGTCCTCGGGCATCATCGCGGCCGTGGCATTCCACATCCTCGTCCTCGCCGGCGGCAGTGGCACCCGGCTGTGGCCGCTGAGCCGCGCATCGCTGCCCAAGCACCTGCTCCCGCTCGGACCCGACGGCCAGACCCTGCTCGAGGCCACCCTCGACCGGGTGGGCCCGCTCGCCGACGAGGTCCACGTGGTCACGGCCGCCAACCAGGCCGAGGCCTGCGCGGCGGCACTCGCCGCGAGCACGGCGACGGTGTCGATCCTGGCCGAGCCCACCGCGCGCGGCACCGGCCCGGCCCTCGGGCTCGCCGTCCACGAGATCGCGCGCGACGACCCTGACGCGCTGATCGCCTCCGTCCATGCCGATCACCACGTCACCGACACCGACGCGTACCGTGCCGCCGTCCTCGCCGCCGCCGGGTGGGCCGAGGCCACGGAGGGGCTGGCGACCGTCGGGCTCGTCCCCACCTTCCCATCGACCGGGCTCGGCTACATCGCCGTCGGCGCCGCCGAGCCACCGGAGCGATGGGTGGCCCCGGCCGCGCCGGCCGTGGACGCGGTCCTCATGGCTGCGGCCGCCGCGCTGCCGGCAGCACACGCCGACGCCTTCGTCGAGAAGCCACCGCTCGACATCGCCACCACGTACTTCGAGGACGGCGACCACCTCTGGAACCTCGGGCTGTTCGCCTGGACGGCGCGCGCGTTCCTCACCGAGCTGGCCGCCGCCGACGCCGGTCTTGACGCCGGCCTCCGCGCCGTGGTGGCCGCGCGCGCGGCCGGCGACCACCGGCGCGCCTCACAGACGTACGCATCGCTGCCCGCGATCGCGATCGACCCGCTGCTCATGGAGCCGAGCGCGCACCTCACCGTGGTGCGCGCCGGGTTCGGCTGGTCGGACCTGGGCTCGTGGAGCGACCTCATGGCCGCCCGGGCCGCGCTGGCGGACGCGGACGGCAACGTGTCGCGCGGCGATGCCGTGCTCATCGACTTGCGCGACTGCCTCGTGGAGTTCAGGCGGCGGGCGCACCGTCGCCGTCCTCGGGCTCGACGGGGTGGTGGTAATCGACACCGGCGACGCGGTCCTGGTGATGCCGGCCCATGCCTCCCAGGACGTCAAGGCCGTGGTCGAGCGGCTTCGCAGCGAGGGACGGACCGAGCTCCTCTGAGGGCACCGCCCTCCGCGGCGCTGGTCAGGCCGGGGTCGTCTTTGCGGTCAGCTCGAACGTGACCGAGGCGATCGTTCCCAGGGGGGTGGGCCCGGTGAGCTGGACAGCGGTCGTGCTGCCCGGGCTGACGTTGATCTGGCCGCCGGTGACGTCGCCGATCAGAGCGTGCTGTGGGTCGTAGATGGAGCCACGAATGCTGATCGCGATCGTGGACGTGGCCGTGGAGCGCACGTTCAGGTGGGCGACCAGCGAGCGCAAGTCATCCAGCTTGAACGTCACCGATGACGTGTCGATGGTGGCGTCGGCGTTGCCCTGCTGCACGACCGAGACCGGGCTGGTGGCGAATGGGCTGGCGGACGGCGCCTGTGGCAGCTTGGTGTCATCACCGCAGGCGCTGAGCGCCGCGAGGAGCAGGGTGGCGGCGCAGGCGGGGCCGACGAATCTCCGCAGCAGCCGCATCGTGGCATCGTAGCAACTGGATCCGGCCTCCACCGCACCGTTGCCGCGTGCCCGGACTTCGCCCCCCATCGGGCAGAATGCGCGCTGATGGCGGCTGAGATCCATTTCGGGACCGACGGCTGGCGGGCGGTGGTCGGCGACGACTTCACCTATGAGAATGTGCGTGCTGTCGCGCAGGGGGTGGCCGCCTACCTCGAGGGCGAGTCGCGCCCCGTGGTCGTCGGCCACGACGCCCGCTACTGCGCGGAGCTGTTCGCCCGCGAGGTGGCCCGCGTCCTCGCCGCCTACGGTCTCGACGTGATCCTGCTGGACCGGGTCACGCCCACCCCGGCGGTGTCCTGGACGGTGGTGGAGCAGCATGCGGCCGGCGGAGTTGTGGTCACTGCCAGCCACAACCCGATGGAGTTCAACGGGCTCAAGTACAAGCCCGACTTCGGCGGGTCGGCATCCCCCGAGGTGGTCGCGGAGCTGGAGAAGAACACCGTCAAGGCACTCTCAAAGGGGGTCAGGACGCTGGCTTTCGACGAGGCGGTCAGCTCGGGGAAGGTGAGGCTCGTCGACCCGTTGCCCTCGTACTGCACGCAGCTGGGGCGCATGGTCGACCTGCCCAGGTTGCGGGCAGCGGGGCTGAAGGTCGCGCACGAGGCGATGTACGGAGCCGGCGCCGGGCTGATCGCCCGGGTTCTCGACGGTGGCAGCACCACTGTCACCGAGCTGCACGGGGAGCGCAACCCGGGCTTCGGGGGCATGCATCCTGAGCCGATCGACCGCTACATGCCCGAGGCGATGGCTCTGATGGCCGAGCCCGGGCACGACGTCCTTATCGCCAACGACGGCGACGCCGACCGCGTCGGGATCATCGACGGGACCGGACGCTACGTGAACCAGCTCGAGGTGATGGCGCTGTTCACCATGTACCTCCTCGAGAAACGCGGTGAACGCGGCGACATCGTGCGCTCGCTGACCACGACCAACATGGTCGATGCGCTCGGTGAGCGGTTCGGAGTGAAGGTGCACGAGTTGCCGGTGGGGTTCAAGTACATCGGTGCCACCATGCGCGAGACCGATGCGCTGCTCGGCGGCGAGGAGTTGGGGGGTTCGCGTTCCGCGGGCACATCCCCGAGCGCGACGGCATCCTCGCCGGCCTGATGATCGCGGACATGATCGTCGAGTACGGGCAGCCGCTGTCCGAGATCCTCGAGCACCTCTTCGAACTGGTCGGCCCCCATGCATACCGGCGCGACGACATCCGCTTCGAGCGCGAGGGATACGAGAAACGCAAGGCCGACATCTACAAGCGGATGGAGAAGGACGCGCCGAAGGAGCTCGCCGGCGAGGCGGTGGTGCGCACCCGCACTGACGACGGCTTCAAGTTCTACCTCGAGGACGGCTCCTGGGCGCTGATGCGCATGAGCGGGACGGAACCCCTGATGCGCGTCTACAGCGAGGCCGCGACGTCCGACCGGGTCGACGAGCTGATCGCCACGCTCGAGCAGCACGTCGGAGTTCACCCCGAGCCTGCTGGGGCAGCGAGTGGGTGACCGCGCCGGTTCCCCCGATGTGCACGCCCCGGGGACCCACCGGGTCGACAAGCCGTGGGGACACGAGCTGCGCTGGGCGATCACCGACCGGTACCTCGGCAAGCTCATCCATGTCACCAAGGGGCACCAGCTCAGCCTGCAGTACCACGTCCAGAAGGACGAGTTGATCTTCATCGCGTCGGGTCTTCTCGACCTGGTCCTCGAGGATGAGTTCGGCGACGTGCACGTGCACCGGATGACCCCGGGAATGAGCGCCCGGGTGCGACCGGGGCGCCGCCATCGCTTCATCGCAGTCGAGGACACCGACCTCTTCGAGGTCTCATCGCCGGAGATCGACGACGTGGTACGACTGGAGGACAGCTACGGACGCGAGGGCACCAGCTCCGCCTGAGCCACCGCGGGGTTCCTGTTCTGCCGGCGCACGGAAACCGGGTGGATAGCCGGCCACCGCCCCGCCGCCGGGGCAACGCCTTCTACGCGGACAGTGCCCGCGCCGCGCTGGGCATCGGCGGCGAGGTGCACTCGCTCGCGGACGTTCCGCTTCCCCTGGTCCACACCGCCCTCGGCATCGCCGTCTGCGCCGTGGTGGCCGCGCTCCGGCCGCAGGTCCTCGGGCTGCGCACCAGCGTCATCGTCTGCGGCTCGCTGGCCCTGCTGACCGCGCTGACGCTCACCCTGTACGACCGCGTGGTGTACGGGCGTGACCTGCGCCACGCGGTCGCGGCGACGGGCCTGCCCATGGCGGCGATCGGCGCCTTCGTGGCAGTGCTCGCCGGCACCGGCGACCTCCTGCTGCGACTGCCGGCGGGACTCGTCGCGTCGCTGGTGGTCGGCGGCATACCCCACCTCGGTGGTCTGCGCGCCGCGGGGCGGGAGGGGACAAGGGCGCGACTGCTCCGGGACGGCGCCGGCGTCGTGGTCCTCGCACCGCTCCTGCTCGCCGCGTACGAAGGCGACCTGCCGAAGGGCGCCGCCGCGGCTCTCGCCGGCGGATCGGTCCTGCTGGTGTCGGCCGATGCCCTGCTCACCGAGGAGCTGCACGGCCGGGTCGCGGTCGCCGGGGCGCTGCTGATCGCCGCGATCATGGCGGGGCTGGTCTTCGCGCTCCCGGCGAGCGGGCGCGACACGGTTCGCGCTGGGTTGCTGCTGGTCGTGTGGTATGGGCTGCGTGGTCTGGTCGCCGCGCTGCTGAGTAAAAGGCGCGACCGCGGCCTGGTCATCGAGTACGGCCTCTTCGTGGTCGTCGCGGCCGGGGTGATCGCGGCGCGCGCGCTCCGCTAGCGACGCGCGGCGCGGGCCTGTGGCATGCGCCCTCGGCGGCCCGCATACAGCGCCGCGTCAGCGCGCTCGATCAGCGCGTCGACGCTGTCCTCGGCAACGAGCTCGGCGGTGCCGATGCTGATGGTGCCGCCAGTACGCTTCTCGACGTTCGCACGCAGCGCGGAGGCGGTGCGCTGGGCGTCCGCCGGAGCGGTGTCGGTGAGCACGCAGATGAACTCGTCGCCGCCGTAGCGGACCACCAGGTCGTACGAGCGCAGACGCTCGCGTATGGCTGCCACCGTGGCGCGCAGGCGATCGTCGCCGGCGGCGTGGCCGTCGCGATCGTTGACCGCCTTGAGCCCGTCGACGTCGATGAAGATCACCACCAGGCCCTTCCCCGGCAGGCGGCGGCTGCGATCCATCTCACGCTGCAAGGCGGCCATCCCGGCGCCGCGTCGCAACGCGCCGGTCAGCTCGTCGACGGTCACCTGGTCGGCGAGCCGCGCGCACTGGTCAACCAGGGCTCGAAGCCGGTCCACGGCGCGGGCCACGTCCTCGTCGCGCATCCGCGCCAGCGACGCGTCGGGCACGCCGAGCGCGGCGGCCAGCACGCGGCGTGCTCGTGGCAGGGACAGCCCGGCGCGCTCGTGCGCCTGGCTGGCGCTGGCCCAGCCGACCAGGTCCGCGGAGACGCCGGTGAGATCGGGCAGGGCGGCCGCCAGCGCCTCGCGGCTCAGCTCATACGTCTGAGCAGCCTCGTCGGCGAGCGCCGACTGCGCGGTCCCGCTCTTCGGCTGGCGTGCCACCTTGATCCCCTCAGTGGACTCTCGTTCGCAATGGTGACACGAACGGAAGTTCTGTGCGGCCGCCGCGTCTACATGCCGAGGTACGCGCGCTGGACGTCGGGGGAGCTGAGCAGGGACTGCGCCGGGCCCTCGGTGGCGACCTCGCCGTTCTCCAGGACGTAGCCGCGCCGAGCGGTGTTGAGAGCGAGGAGCGCGTTCTGCTCGATGAGAAGGACCGTGGTCCCGCCCTGGTTGATCTCGCGGATGACCGCGAACACGCTGTCGACGACGATCGGGGCAAGTCCGAGCGACGGCTCGTCGAGCAGGAGCACGGTCGGCCTGGCCATCAGCGCGCGACCGATGGCCACCATCTGCTGCTCACCTCCGGAGAGGCTTCCCGCCAGCTGTCGAGAACGCTCCTTGACACGCGGGAAGAGCTGGTAGACGCGGTCGAAGTCGGTGCGGATGCCGGCGCGGTCGCGCCGGGAGTACGCGCCCATCTCGAGGTTCTCGCGCACCGTCAGCCGGCTGAACAGCCTTCGGCCTTCCGGTGCGTGGCCCACGCCGAGGCGTGCGATCCGCTCGGAGCCGAGGCCGGAGATCCGCTGGCCGCGGAGGAGCACCTCGCCCTTGGCCGGGCGGATCAGCCCGCTGATGGTGCGCAGCGTGGTGCTCTTGCCCGCGCCGTTGCTGCCGATCAGGGCGACGATCTCACCGTCGTTGACGGTTAGGGACACCCCGCGCAACGCCTGGGTCCGGCCGTAGAAGACGTCGACGTCGCGCAGCTCGAGGACGGGTGTCCCCTCAGCGGAGGGTTCGCTCGCCGGAGCCGCCTCGGCGGTGGTCATGCGGTGCCGCCCATGGTGGCCGCGGCCCCCTGGCCGAGGTATGCCTCGATCACCTGCGGGTTGTTGCGCACCTCCTGGGGCACACCCTCGGTGATCTTCTCGCCGTGGTCGAGGACGACGATGCGGTCGCTGATCTCCATCACCACCTTCATGTCGTGCTCGATCAGGAAGATGGTCAGCCCCTCCTCGCGAAGGCGTGCGATCAGCGCCATGAGCTCCTTCTTCTCCTGGGGGTTGAGACCGGCGGCCGGCTCGTCGAGGAGCAGCAGGCGCGGGTGCGTCGCCAGGGCGCGGGCGATCTCCAGTCGGCGCTGCAGCCCGTAGGGCAGCTCGCGGGCGTACGAGCCGGCATAGCGGGCGATGCCCAGCTGGTCGAGCAGGTCGTAGGCCCACTCCTCGACCGACCGCTCCTCGCTGCGCGCCCGCGGCGTGCGGAGGGCGCCGTCCCAGACGCGTTGTTTCATCCACCAGTGCGCGCCGACCATCACGTTGTCCAGGGCGGTCATGAAGGAGAAGAGCCGGATGTTCTGGAAGGTGCGCGCGATGCCCAGCGTGGTGATGCGGTGGGGCGCCAGGCCGGTGATGCTGGCGCCGTCGAGAGTGACGTCCCCGGAGGTGATCGGAAAGAGCCCGGTCACGCAGTTGAACGCCGTGGTCTTCCCCGCGCCGTTGGGGCCGATCATCGAGAGGATCTCGCGATCGCCGACTGTGAAGCTGACGTCGGCCACCGCGGTGAGGCCGCCGAAGCGCTTGGTGAGGTTGGCGACCTCGAGCAGCGCCACCGTCAGGCCCTTCCCTGCACTGCCGCCAGCGACTTTGTCTCCCCGCCGGACTGCAGCTCGATCCGCCGGGCGCGGCTGGGCAGCAGCCCGCCAGGTCTGAACAGCATCATCAGGATCAGTGCGACGCCGTACACGATGTACGTGTACGAGCTGAAGTTGATGCTGGCGAGCGCCGGGACATTGAACGTCTGGCTCACGGTTGTCGCCCACTCGTTCATGTGCTGCAGTGCCCAGAAGATGACGAACGTCAGCACGAAGCTCCCCAGGATGACCCCGGTGATGTTGCCGATGCCGCCGAGCACCACGATGCTCAGCACCGCGATCGAGATGGAGAAGCTGAAGTCGTCCGGCGACACGATGGTCACCAACGAGCCGTAGAAAGCGCCTGCCAGCCCGCTCACCGAGGCGCCGATGGCGAACGCGAGCAGCTTGGTGGTGGTGGTGTTGATGCCCGTCGCCGCAGCCGCGACCTCATCCTCGCGCAACGCAACCCAGGCGCGTCCGACGCGCGCGCGCTGGATGTTGCGGAGCAGCACCACCACGATGATCGAGACGATCAGAAGGGAGAGGTAGTACCACGCCGGCGTGCTGGCGAAGTTGAACGGCCCGAAGTTCGGCTGGTTGATCCCCGAGATGCCGTTGGGTCCGCCGGTCAGGTTGAAGACGTTGTTGGTGGCGAGGTCGGGCACGATCTCGCCGAAGCCGAGCGTCACGATCGCGAGGTAGTCGCCCCGGAGGCGGAGCGTCGGCGCGCCCAGGATGGCACCGAAGGCTGACGCCACCCCGGCCCCGATGAAGATGAGCAGCCACAGGGGCAGGAAGATGTGGTGGGCCGGCGAGGAGAGCGACGCGCAGGCGTAGGCGCCGATTGCGAAGAACGCCGCGTAGCCGAGGTCGAGCAGGCCTGCGAAGCCCACCACGACGTTGAGGCCCAGGCCGAGCAGCATGTAGATCCCGAGGAATTGCGCAGCCCAGAGCAGGAAGTCGGGTGCCTGGTGGAACATGAGCGGCAGCAGTGCGCCGAACGGGAGCGCGGCGACCCCGAACGCGAGGTTGGGCTTGGTCACCACCCACCGCCGCGCGCCGTAGGCAATGGCTGCGAGGCCGTAGCCGTACATGTTGAGCCACACGGCCGAGTTGGTCGTGACCTTGCCGGGCAGAGTGCCGAACAGTGGTTCCTCGTTGACCACGTCGACCAGGAACCACACCAGGATGGTCAGCACCAGGCCGACCAGGGCGGCGATCAGCCGAGCTCGCTGAACACGAGGCCCGAGCACGATCCCCCTGGACCGGACACCGACCTCGACGAGCGGGGAGAGCACCAGGATGAGCATGGTCACGGCCAGCACGTACACGAAGACGGTGCCGACGCCGGTGGGTGAGGACGTCACCACGTCCTGGGGGCTGAACCCTGCCCCCGCCGAGAACGGACCGATGAACCAGGGCAGCAGCCAGCCCATCAGAAGGAGGATCGCGGCTCCGCCGGCCAGGACCCAGAACACGCCCGTTCCCTGCACGCGATTGCCGGGACGGAACGGACGGAAGAATCGGTCAAGCACGCGTGGTCACATCAACGCCGAACAGCCCGACCGGACGGAAGGTGAGGATCAGCACGAGCACGGCGAAGATGAGTGACTCGCTCCACTCGCCGCCCGCCAGCTGTCCGCCGAACACATAGATGATGCCGATGAGAAAGCCGCCGATCCCGGCGCCGACGATGTTGCCGATGCCACCGAGAACGGCGGCGGTGAAGGCGATGATGCCGAGGCGGAACCCCAGGTTGAACTTCACGTCACCGTAGTTGATGCTGTAGATGATCGCCGCGGCCGCAGCCAGCGCGGACCCGATGAAGAACGTCACCGAGATGGTGCGGTTGATGTTGATCCCGCACAGCAGCGCGGCGGAGCGGTCCTGCGCAGTGGCGCGCATGGCCTTGCCGAGGCGCGTGGCGCGCACGAAAGCGCCCAGCCCGAACATCAGCGCCAGCGCCATGCCGACGACGAAGATGTCCTTGGTGCCGACGGAGACGCCGCCGATCTGGAAGGCCTGGCCGGTGATCCAGCTGGCGCTGCCGGTGGCGGTGTTGTCGGGGCCGAACTTCACCAGCATCGCGCCCTCGATCACGAACGACACCCCGATGGCGGTGATCAACGGAGCCAGCCGCGGTGCGTCGCGGAGGCGGCGGTAGGCGACGCGCTCGATGGCCATGCCGGTGAGCCCGGCGGCGATCATCGACAGCGGGAAGATGATCAGGAGCGCGAGGACCAGGCCGCCGAAGCTGCTGGTGGCGAGCGAGTTCCAGGCGCAGCTTGTCGGCGAAGATGATCGCGTAGAAGCCGGACAGCGTGAAGACGTCGCCGTGGGCGAAGTTGATCAGCTCGATGATGCCGTACACCATGGTGTACCCGATGGCCACCAACGCGTAGATGGCTCCCAGGACCAGGGCGTTCCTGACCTGCTGGCCGATCAAGACTGCGCTGCCGCCCTCGAAGAAGATGGCAATCCCCGCCACCACGATGGCGACCAGGAGCAGGACCGCGAACCACCTCGACACCTGCTGGTTGAGGGCCCGGAGGAAGGGCATCGCCCCCCGCGCCAGGCCGCCGGTCGGCCGCTCCCGCGGCAGCAGGCCGGACGCCACGACCAGCGAACGTTTCCCCGCAGCCGGCGAGGGGGCAGTGTTGTCTGGCCCGTTCACCGCCGACCCGCTTCCCTCGCTCATGCCGTCTCCGCGACGCGTAAAGAAAGGGGGGAGAGCGCGTGCTGCGCTCTCCCCCAATGGTCAGTTGCCGACTAGCTCTTCACCGAGACGTTGCCGCTGGTGTCGACGGCGTAGGTGTTGACCGCTGTCCAGGCGCCGCTGGCAACCTTGTACAGCGTGAAGCCCGTGTTGGTCGTGTCGCCGTTGGCGTCGAAGGCGGTGTGTCCCAGGGCACCGTCGTAGGACGTGTTGTGCAGCTGTGCCACCACCGCGTCGCGGAAGGACTGCGGATCAGACGGCAACTGGCCGCCGTTGGCGTTGATCGCTGACTTGATCGCCTGGATGAGGATGTTCATGGCGTCGTAGCCGTACGCGCTGTACGGCTCCTTCTTGGCGTCGTTGTAGGGGGCGGCCAGGCTCGAGAAGCGAGCGGCGTAGTCGGAGTAGAACTGCGCCGAGCTCTGCAGCTTGGTGACGTCCGGCGCGCTCGTCGCCTGGGCGCCTTCGGCCGCGTTCGTCTTGGCGCCGGAGTTGGCGTCGGTGATGAACTTGGTGTCCTGGCAGCCGTCACCGCCGAGCAGTGGGATGGTCAGGCTGGCCGCGGCCATGTCCCTGCGGACCAGTCCGCAGCCGTTGCCGGTGGTGCCGCCGAAGAAGATCACGTCAGCACCCTTGCTCTGGGCGTCGCTCATCTGCGTCGCGAAGGTCGTGGTCGAGCCCGGCAGGCTGGTCGACGCGACGATGGTGCCGCCGGCAGCCGTGAACGCCTTCGTGAAGAGGAGCGCCAGCCCGCGGCCGTACGCCTCCTGGTCGTCGATGACGTACGCCTTGGTGGCGTTCAGCGACTTGGCTGCGATGTACCCGAGGATGTCACCCTGGCTCACGTCACTCGCGATGACGCGGAAGTAGGTGTGCGGCCCGGTGTAGAGCGACGCCGTGTCGATCTTGATGGTCGGGTCGCTGCACACTGCCACCACTGCTGTCAGGCAGGGGTTGGTGTTGGACGGGCTGATCAGCGCGAGGTGAGCCGCTGAGGCCTTGGGGATCTCGGCCAGCGCGACGCTGGAGTTGAACGGTCCGACGACGCCCATGACCGAGGAGTCGGACGCCAGCGCGGTGATGTTCTGCGCGCCCTGGGCCGGGTCATGCCCGTTCTTGGCGACCGACGAGTCGTCCTTGCTGATGTACTTCAGGGTGCAGCCGCCGAGGACCTTCTTCTGGTTCGCCTGCTCGACAGCCAGCTGGGCTGCGTACGCGGGGAACGGTCCGTCGGTGGCGTCTCCGCCGGTCAGGGGGAGGTCGGTCGCCACCGAGACGGTGCCGGTGCACCCGGCGATCCCTGCGCCTCCACTGCTGCTGCTGGTCGTGTTGTTCGAGGTGCCGCATGCCGACAGGGCGATCAGCCCCATGGCCCCCGCGATGGGCAGCAGCCGTTTGGACAAGCTCATGAAACTCTCCCCGGAGTGGACTGTTGACTAGGTGTGCTTATCTACACGTCACCGTAGGTCACTGTCAAACGCGACAGCGACCGAGTCGCGGGTACGACGCGTCAAACGCTGCGGCTCACATGAAGGATTGCAAAGTGATGTTCAGAGATGGCGTAGCCCGGCCACGCTGATGGCGGCAATTGTTGCGTCTGCAGTCAGCGTCATCTTCGCCTGGGTGGTTTTCACCCGGTTCACGCTGACTGGCAGGCCGGCGTTCGCCGCCTGGACCGCCGGGCTCCTCATCTTTGCCGCTGCGGCGGCGTGCCAGGCGGCCGGGGAACGAGCCGGCTTCGACGCGCCGCTCTTCCGAGCCTTCTACCTGCTCGGTGGGGTCCTCGGCGTGATCTGGCTGTCGATGGGCACCCTCTTCCTGCTGGCCCCACGCCGGGTGGCGCGCACCGCGACCCTTGTCCTGGCGGTGCTGACCATCGCGCTCGCCGTCGACGCCGCGGTGGTGCAGGTCGACACCGCGCGCCTGGCCACCACCGCAGGCGTCCTCGGTGACGCCATCTCGGGCGGGTCGCCTCTGCAGTTGGGGGCCGTGGTCCTCAACATCCTGGGCACGCTGGTGCTGGTCGGCGGGTCGGCATGGTCGGCGTACCGGCTGATCCGCGACCGAGGCGGGGTCGACCGGGTGATCTGCAACGTCCTGTTGACGATCGGGGCCTTCGTGATCGCCGCCGGCTTCAGCGCCGCGAAGCTGGCCGGTGGGTCGCTGGACACTCTCGGTGTCTACGAGGCGATCGGGATAGCGGTGATGTTCGCCGGCTTCCTGAGCATCGGGCGGTTTCGCTAGCGGTTCATGCCGAAAAGGCGGTGCGGGGCTGTCACAGCCGGATGCCGAGGTCACGCGGTACGCTGTTCTCCGGCCGCGCAAACCGGAGCCCGCGGACCCATGAGGCAGGAGGAACGCGGTGACCGACCTTGCCGTTCGGCACGGTGAGAGCGCGGGGGTGTGGCGGGAGCGCGATGCCGAGCTGATCTCGCCCGCGTACTCCCGATACACCGACCTGGTCGTCGACCACGCGTTGGGTGCGCACCTGTACACCGTCGACGGGCGTGACGTGCTCGACTTCGGGTGTGGCATCGGCGTCACCAACCTGGGCCACCTCCACCCTGCGGTGGTGCGGGCGGTGCACGAGCAGGTGGACAGGCTGTGGCACACGTCGGTGACCACGCTGAGCCCAAGGATGATCGAAGCCGCCGCGGCGCTGGTCTCGATCACCCCTGAGGGGCTCGACCAGGTCTTCCTCAACAACAGCGGCGCCGAGGCCGTCGAGACCAGCATCAAGCTGGCGCGACGCAGCACCGGCCGGACCGAGGTCATCGCCTTCACCGGCGGTTTCCACGGCCGCACCTACGGGGCGATCACGCTGACCGCGAGCAAGGCGAAGTACCGCGAGGGCATGGGCCCGTTTCTCCCCGGTGTGCACCACGTTCGCTACCCGCACTGCTTCCGCTACTGCGACCACGGTGCCGACGAACCCTGCCCCATCGCACGTGGCGACGAGATCGAGCACCTGTTCAAGACAACGGTCCCGAGCGACACGGTCGCCGCCATCGTCGTGGAGCCGCTGCAGGGGGAGGGGGGATTCGTGGTGCCCCCACCGGCGTTCCTGCCCCGCCTGCGCGAGATCTGCGACCAGCACGGCATCCTGCTGGTCTGCGACGAGGTGCAGAGTGGCTTCGGCCGCACTGGGCGCTTCTTCTGCGTCGAGCACAGCGGAGTCCGGCCCGACATCCTGTGCGTGGCCAAGGCCTTCGGCAACGGGCTGCCGATCGCGGGGATCGTGGCCACACCCTCGGTGATGTCGGCGTGGAACCCCGGTGAGCACGGCACCACCTTCGGGGGCAACGCGGTCGCATGCGCCGCCGCGGTCGCGGTGATCGAGACCATGCGCGCAGAGCGCATCCCGGAGCGCGCCGCCGCCCTGGGCAAGCGTGTGATGGACAGGCTGCGCGGCTGGGCTGACCGGTTCCCCGAGGCTGGCGATGTGCGCGGGCTGGGGTTGATGATCGGGATCGAGTTCATGCGCGGCAGCAGCCCGGCGCCAGATGTCGCCGCCACCGTGCAGCGGCTCTGCGTCGACAATGACCTCCTCGTGCTCACCTGCGGCATCGACGACAACGTCATCCGCCTGCTGCCGCCGCTCACCATCGGCGAGGACGAGCTCGAGCGCGGCGTCGACATCCTCGAACGGTGTGTGGCTGAGGCGGTGGCACGATGATCAGCGAGCGCGAGGCGGTGCACACCGGCAACCTCATCGGCGGTGAGCGCCGCGAGGCAGCGAGTGGCCGCACCTTCGAGTCGCGCAACCCCGCCCGGCACGCGGAGGTCATCGGGATATTCCCGCAGAGCTCCGCGGCGGACGTCGACGCGGCGGTCGCGGCCGCGCAGCGCGCGCTGCGTGACTGGCGATCGACGCCATGGCCACGGCGTGGCGAGGTCATCCTCGCAGCGGCGACCATCATGGAGCGGCGCAAGGAGGAGCTCGCCCGGCTGATGACCCGTGAGATGGGCAAGGTGCTCACCGAGGCCCGCGGCGACGTGCAGGAAGCCATCGACATGGGCAAGTTCATCGCTGGTGAGGGTCGTCGCGCGTTCGGGGAGACGGTGCCGAGCGAGCTGCGCAACAAGTGGGCGATGACCATGCGCCAACCGCTCGGGGTGATCGGCTGCGTAACTCCATGGAACTTCCCGATCGCGATCCCCTCATGGAAGATCTTCCCCGCGGTGATGGCCGGGAACACGGTGGTGTTCAAACCGGCCGAGGACACCCCGCTGTGCGCGCTGCGCTTCGTGGAGATCCTCGAGGAGGCCGGGCTTCCCGCCGGGGTGGTCAACGTCGTGTTCGGCAACGAGGAGGCGGGCGAGGCCGTCGTCCGTCACACCGGCACCGTCGGGATCTTCTTCACGGGCAGCGCGGACACCGGCCGGCTGATCGCAGCCACGTGCGGGTCGATGCTCAAGAAGGTGTCGCTGGAGCTCGGCGGCAAGAACGGCATCGTGGTCATGGACGACGCCGACCTCGAGCTGGCTGTCGAGGGCGCGTTGTGGGGCGCGTTCGGCACCGCCGGGCAGCGCTGCACGGCATCGTCGCGGCTGATCGTGCAGAGGCAGGTGCTCGGCGACTTCACGGACGCCCTGGTGGAGCGGACGCGCGCGCTGCGGCTGGGCGACGGGCTCGAGGACGGCATCGACGTGGGACCGGTCATCAACGAGACGCAGCTGCATCGCATCCATGAGTACACCGAGATCGGTGTCCAGGAGGGTGCGCAGCTCCTCGCCGGCGGGGAGGTGGCCCAGGACGGCGACCTTGCGCAGGGGTTCTTCTACACCCCCACCGTGTTCGGTGACGTGAGCCCTTCGATGCGCATCGCCCAGGAGGAGATCTTCGGTCCCACCACCGCCATCCTGCCGGTCGACTCACTCGACGAGGCTCTCGCCGCCGCCAACTCCACCCAGTTCGGGCTGAGCCTCAGCATCTACACCAACGACCTGCGCCACGCGTTCAGGGCCATCCACGAGCTCGAGTCAGGGATCGTCTACGTCAACGCACCGACCATCGGCGCGGAGATCCAGCTTCCGTTCGGGGGCACCAAGAACACCGGCAACGGCCACCGCGAGGCGGGGGGCCACGTGCTCGACGAGTTCAGCGAGTGGAAGTCGATCTACATCGACTACAGCGGGCGCCTGCAGCGCGCGCAGATCGACACCGACGAACTGTAGGCAGCACGCGTGACGCAGCTCGAGGAACGCTTCATCACCCACGCGGGCGCGACGGTCCGCTACCTGGTCGGTGGTGAGGGCCCGCCGCTGGTGCTGTGCCACGGCTTCATCGGCTCGGCCGAGAACTTCGAGACGTGGTTTGATGATTTGGCGCGCATCCGCACCCTGGTGATCCCGGACCTGCCGGGCTGCGGGGCGTCGGCACCGCTGCGCGAGGGGCGCCACACCGCGGGCGCGCTAGCGGGTGCCGTGGAGGCGGTGTGCTACAACGCCGGCGCCGCCCATTACGACCTCGGCGGGCTGTGTCTTGGATCGTCGGTGGCGATGGCCATGCTCGAGCGACGTCCGCGCGGCGTCGACAGGCTGTTGCTGCACACGCCTCTGCTCGCCCCCGCCCTGGTGCGCCGCCGCTTCCACATGCAGGTGCGCGCCTTCATGGCGCCCGGGGTCTTCCCGGCGATCTCCTGGTTGAGCCGCCAGCGCGTGGTCAGCGACCTGTACAAACGCCTCCTCGTCGAGGGGGACAACGTGGACAGCGCTGCCGCCGAGATGAACTTCCGCAACCAGCTCCGCGCCGACCCGCGAGCCCTGCGGGAATGGGTCCTCGACGGCCTGGTCCGCGACGACGTCGCCTCACTGCGCGCCTTCGGGAGACCGGCGCTGATCATCGTGGCCTCCGACGACCGCATCGTGGACGTGCCGCTGCTGCGCCGGACCGTGGCCACCATGAACCACGTGCAGCTCGCCTCCGTGGCCGACGCCGGCCACGGCTGGACGGAGACGTACGTGCGCCGGCAGCTCGAGCTCATCTCCGCTTTCCTGCTCGACCAACCGCTTCCGGCTGCCGTCGCCCAGGTCGCCTAGTCGATGGCCGGACTGCCGTCGAGCGCCGAGTGCGTGATCATCGGCGGCGGCGTGGTCGGCTGCAGCCTCGCCTACCACCTCTCACTCGCCGGGATGCGACCGCTCCTCCTCGAGCGGGGTGATTTCGGCGCCGGGTCGACCGCACGCGGAGCCGGTGGGGTTCGCCAGCAGTTCTCCACCGAGATCAACGTGCGTGTCGGCATGCTCAGCCGCCGGCTTCTCGCGGACTTCGAGGAGGAGGTCGGGGCCACAGCCGACCTCCGCTCGATCGGCTACCTCTTCGTTGCCAGCACCGCCGAGCACATGGACCGGCTCGAACGAAACGTGGCCATGCAGCACGCCGTCGGGCTCAGCGACGTGCGCCTGCTCACGTGCGACGAGGTGGCCGCCCTGGTGCCACAGCTCAACGTCGACGACGTCCGCGGCGGCAGCTTCTGTCCCAGCGACGGGATCGCCGGTCCCAACGAGGTCACCTCGGGGTACGTGGCCGCCGCGCGCCGCCGCGGCGCCCAGGTGGTGGAGGGTGTGAGCGTCGACGGCATCGAGCGCAACGGCGACGCGGTGATGGCAGTGGTGGCCGCGGGGACGCGGATCCCCACGCCGATGGTGGTGAACTGTGCCGGGCCCTACGCGGCGGCGGTCGCGGCACTGGCCCGGGTCGACGTGCCGGTGAGGCCGTTCCGCCGTCACCTGTTCCTGACCGAGACGTTCGCGCTCGACCGCGAGCCGCCCATGACGGTCGACATGGCGACGTCCTTCTACTTCCACCCCGAGGGCGACGGGTTCCTGTTGGGGATGAGCGACCCCGCCGAGCCCTCCTCGTTCGATACCACCGTCGACTGGGGTTTCCTCGAGCACCTTGTCGAGCACGCCACCCACCGGCTGCCCGCCCTGGAGCGCGCCGCCATCAAGACCGGCTGGGCGGGCCTGTACGAGGTCTCACCGGACAACCAGGCGATCGTCGGTGAGTCCGAGCTCGCCGGGTTCTGGCTCTGCTGCGGCTTCAGTGGTCACGGGTTCATGCAGGCGCCGGCGGTGGGCCGGCTTCTCGCCGCCGAGATCACCGGCGCGAGCAGCGAGATCGACCTCACACCGTTTCGTCCCGACCGTTTCTCCCATGGCGGGAGCACACCTGAGGTCTCGGTGATCTGAGCCCGGCTCAGGCGCTGCGCCGCCTCGCGAAGTTGGCGCCGACGAAACAGAGGATCCCCAGCACGGCGGAGAGGATCGCGTGCTTGTAGTGGATCGTGACGTCGCTGGCCAGCAAGCCGGTCTTGGTGGTGGCGTAGAAGATCGCGACCGCGATGAAGAACACACCCAGGAGGGCGAGGAGGATGGCGGGAAGCGAGGATCGAGAATTCATGTGGCTCCAGTTTGTATGTCAGTGGAGAACGATCAGTCCGACCACGCCAAGGGCTGCACAGTAGCCCGCGAACGGGTCGAGGCGTCCGATCTCGAAGTACTTGACGAGCAACCTCGCGCTCGCGTACGCGAGGATGCCGGCGACGACGGCGCCCACGGCGTACAGGCCAAGCGGGGCACCACTACCCGGCAGAAGGGGCACCTCGAGGAGCCCGGCGCCGAGGATGATGGGGGTGGCAAGCAGGAACGCGAACCGCACCGCCTCGGTGTGGCGCAGGCCGGTCACCAGGCCGCCGGCCATGGTCACTCCTGACCGGGAGATGCCGGGCACCAGCGCCGCCGCCTGGAAGACGCCGACCAGGCCGGCGCGCGTGTAGCTCAGCTCCTCGATGGTGCCGAAGCGCTGCTCTCTGCCCTGCCGTCCCTCGCCACCGCGGCGTGCCTCCTCGCGCCGGCGCAGCACCTCGGCGCCGGCCAGGATTGCGCCGTTGACGATCAGGAACGCGGCGGCCGTGCGGGGGTGGGCGAACAGCGACTTCAGCGGTGTCTCGAGAAGGAACCCGATCACACCCGCGGGGATGGTGCCGACGACCAGGAGGTAGGCCAGGCGCTCATCGGGCGTCACGATGCGTCCACGCACCGCCGCGGTGACGAAGCCGCGGACGATCCGCCACCACTGGTCGCGGTAGAGGATCACCAGCGCGAGACCGGTGCCGAGGTGGAGGAGGGTCAGGAACGGCACGAAGCTCGGCGCGGCCGGGTCAACCCCGAGGTTGAAGAGCGCGGGGACCACCACGGCATGGCCGAGTGAGGACACCGGGAACAGCTCGGTGGCGCCCTGGAGAGCGGCGAGGAAGATGACAAGGGCTGTGCTCACGCTCGCCGAGGATAAGCGAAGGGGGGACAGGTCCCCCTTCGGGCAACCCCCCGCCAGCGGTGTCACCTCCGGCGACGTGAAGTCGCCTGCGGTGACGGCATGATGAAGGCGATGGAAGAGCTTCAGCCGGACGAGCAGCCGGCGCCGCTCATCACCGCGGCTACGCCGGCGGTGGGGCCGCTGTCCGTGGCCGGCCCGCCGCTGCGTCGGTGGCCTCCGCCCGCCCTGGCGGTCCGGGCGTTCCGCTGGTACTGGATCGCGCAGTGGCCGACGCTGCTCGGCACATGGATGCAGGTCGTCGCCCTCGGCTTCCTGGTGTTCGACCTCACCCACAGCACCACGGCCGTGGCCGCGGTCGCCGCCGCCGACGGGGTGCCCGCGGTCTTCCTGTCGCTGGGCGGCGGTCTGCTCGCCGACCGCCTGCCTCGCCGCCGCATCCTGCTGTTCACGCAGTCCGTTCTCGGCCTCAGCTCCGGTGCGCTGGCCGTCCTGGCGCTCACCGGCCACGCCGGGTTCTGGTCGATCATCGTCGTGGCCGTCGTGTACGGGTCGGCCGACTCCCTCGACCTGCCCACCCGCCAGGCGATGGTTGCCGACCTCGTCCAGCGCGACCTGATCGTCAACGCGGTGGCGCTCAGCTCCACCGCCATGAGCGCGACCCGGATCATCGGGCCGTCCATCGCAGGCCTGCTCATCGCCACCGCCGGCCCGGGAGCCTGCTTCGCGGTTCTCTCGGTCGCCTACATCGCCCCGCTCGCCGTCCTGCTGACCGTCATCCCCGACGTGGCGCCTCTGCCCCGGGCCGCCGGTGCGACGGCGCTCAGCGAGCTCCTCGACGGGGTGCGCACCGCGCGCAGGGACCCCCTGGTCCGCGGCATCGTGATCGTGTGTGCAGCGCTCGCCTTCTTCGGCGTCTCCTACATGCCGTACCTGCCAGTCCTGGCACGAACACAGCTCCACGGCGGCGGGGCCGTGCTCGGCCTGCTCTACTCCATCGGTGGCATCGGCGGGGTTGTCGGCGGCGTGGTGATCGCCACCATCGGCAACACGTCCGGCCGCCGGCGTCTGCTGACCCTTGGTGGCGCGGTGTACGCGGTGAGCCTGTTCGTGGTGGCGCACTCCTCAGTGCTGCCGATCACCCTGGTGGCGCTGGTGGGAATCAGCTTCTCGTTCCTGGCCATGAACACGTCGATGACCACCCTGCTGCAGACCGACGCCGACCCGAGGCTGCGCGGCCGGCTGCTCGGCATCTACGCCATGCTGTTCGCGGGCCTGCAACCCCTCGGCACCGTCATGTACGCCGCGGTCGGGCAGTTTGTGGGCCTTTTCAACGCGATCGGCGTGGGCGCCGTGGTGGTCGGGGTGGTGTCGATCGCGGTCGCGGTGTCGCCCGGGTTCCGCGCTCGCTTCACCTCCGGCCCCGCTGCGGCGAGCCGGACGGCGAGCAGGCCTGACTAGACTGAGGCGCGTGCGCGTCCTCATCGTCCTCTCCGCAGCCGTGCTGTGCGTGGCCTGCGGCAGCGGCACGGCGTCGTCGTCATCGCCGGCGGCACAGGTCATCGCGACCGTCGGCAGCACCGCGATCACCGCGGATGCGTTCGCCGTGCGCCTGCAGAGCAGCCTGACAGCCGTCGGGCAGGCGGGTGGGCCGTCGAACAACGCCGCGATGACGGCACAGGTCCGCGCATCGGTGCTGCGCAGCCTGCTCATCGACACCGTGATCGCGCAGGAGGCGACCGCCGCGGGGGTCGGCGCCACCGATGCCGAGGTGCAGGCGCAGGTGAACGCGGACGAGCAGACCGCAGGTGGGCAGACCCAGCTGGAGAGCCAGCTGGCCTCGCTGGGTGGTTCGCTCACCCAGCTCCGCGACGAGATCCGCTCGTCGCTCAATGAGCAGAAGCTCGAGGACGTGTTCGCCCAGCAGCGAGCGGCCGAGATCGAGCAGAAGCTGGCCGGCGGGTCGGTATTCGCCGCCCTGGCAACCCAGTACTCGGACGACACCACCACCGCGCCCAACGGGGGCGCGCTCGGGGCGGTCCCGCGCAGCCAGGTGCAGGGCGACGATCCCACCTACGCGGCGGCTGTCCTGGCGCTGAAACCCGGACAGCACACCGAGCCCGCCGTGCACGACGCCCAGGGCTACGACATCGTCGAGCTCGATGCGTCGACGGCATCCACGCTGACCCTGCGTCACATCATCGTGGACGCACCCCAGCCCTACACCGTCAAGGAGCGTCCCGGCTGGTTTGCCGAAGCGATCTTCGAATCGCTCGCCCAGGACTGCTCCGCCGGACAGATCCACGTCTACATCACCAACGTCGGCGACGACCCCTGCGCCGCGGCATCCGCGAGCGCCTCGCCGGGTGGCTCGTCCCTGCCCGCCGCGACGCCCACTCCGTGAGGGCGTTCCTGGCGATCCCGGTGCTGTCGCCCGCGCTCGAGGATTTCGAGGCCCTGCGCGAACGCATCGTCGCCGAGGTGCCGGCGGTGCGCTGGGCGCCGGCGGGCAGCCCGCACATCACGCTCCACTTCTTCGGCGCCGTGAGCGCGGACCAGGCCGAACGCGCGCTGGGGGTGCTACGGCCGGTGATCGCCGCACATCCCGCGATGACGCTGCGCCTGCACGGGCTCGGATCATTTCCTCCACGTGGCAACCCGCGCGTCCTGTGGTGCGGGGTGGACGACGAGAGCGGGACGCTGAACCAGTGCGCTCTCGCGTGCCGCGACGCGCTCGACAAGGCTGCGTTCCAGACCGAGGAGCGCCCCTACCGCGCGCACTGCACCCTGGGCCGGCCGCGCCTGCCATGGCCGGACGATGCGCGGGAGAGCTGGCGCCGGCTGGCGCACGAGCAGCCGTGCACGCCGAGCTTCATCGCCGACCGAGCGGTCCTCTACAAGTCGCTGACCGGGTCCGCAGGGGTCAGCCACGTCCCCCGCGACGTGTTGCCCCTGCACGCGGCCTAGCGCGCCACCCGACGTACCACCGCATCAGAGCAGACGCGGCTCGAGGCCCTCGGTGCGGATCTGGTACTGCTCGAGAGCCGCGGTCACCACGTGCCGCGGCACGCGCTCCTCATCCGCCAGCGCGTCCAGGGCGGCCACGGTGATGTTGGCCGCATCCACCTCGAAATGGCTGCGCAGCGCGGCCCGTGTGTCGCTTCGCCCGTAGCCGTCGGTGCCGAGCGGGATGAATCGCTGCGGCACGAACCGGGCCACCTGCTCGGCCACGGTCTTCTGGTAGTCGCTGACCGCGACCACGGGGCCCTGGACGTCGCGCAGCTGCTCCTCGAGGTACGAGGTGCGCTGCGGTCCGTCGGGGTGCAGACGGTTCCAGCGCTCCACCGCCAGCGCGTCGTTGCGCAGCGCCAGGTAGCTGGGGACGCTCCAGAGGTGGGCGGCGACGTCGTGCTCGAGCAACATGCGCTGTGCCTCCAGCGCCGCCTGCATCGCGGTGCCGCTGGCGAAGATCTGGATGGTGTGTGGCCTGCTCCTCCGGGGCGGCCTGGAAACGGTACAGGCCATGCACGATGCCGTCCTCGACGCCGTCGGGCATCGCGGGCATCGGGTAGTTCTCGTTGTAGAGGGTCAGGTAGTAGAAGACGTCCTCGCCCGCTCGTACATGCGGCGCATGCCGTCGCGCACGATCACCGCCACCTCGTACGCGAACGCCGGGTCGTACACCTCGCAGTTGGGGACCGCGGAGAACAGCAGTGGTGAGTGGCCGTCCTGGTGCTGGAGGCCCTCGCCGTTGAGCGTGGTGCGCCCCGCGGTCCCGCCCAGCATGAAGCCTCGCCCGCGTGCGTCTCCGAATGCCCAGACCAGGTCGCCGACGCGCTGGAAGCCGAACATGGAGTAGTAGATGTAGAAGGGGATCATCGGCTCGCCGTGGGTGGCGTACGACGGTGCCGGCGGCGGTGAAGGTGCCCATCGCACCGGCCTCGGTGATGCCCTCCTCGAGCAGCTGGCCGTCGCGCGCCTCCTGGTAGCTGAGCACCATGTTGGCGTCGACGGGCTCGTAGCGCTGGCCGAACGGCGCGTAGATCTTGACCTCGCGGAAGAGTGCGTCCATACCGAAGGTGCGGGCCTCGTCGGGGATGATCGGCACGATCCGGCTGCCCGACCTCGGGGTCGCGGAGCAGGTTGCGAAGGATGGCTCCGAACGCCGCGGTGGTCGACGCCGGCCGGCCGGCGCTTCCCTTGACAGACTCCGGCCGACACCGAGTCGCCGGGGACGGTGAGCGAGCCGGGTGCGCACCACCCGCTTGGGAAGTGGTCCGCCGAGCGCGAGCCGGCGGCTCATCAGGTAGTCGATCTCCTCGGACCGACTACCGGGGTGGTAGTAGGGTGCGATGCCCTCGTCGAGCTGCTTGTCGCTGATGGGCAGCTGCAGCTTGTCGCGGAAGGCCTTCGAGCTCGGTGTCGCCGATCTTCTTGATCTGGTGGGTGGCGTTGCGGCCTTCGAAGAGCGAGCCCAGCGTCCAGCCCTTGACGGTGTGCGCCAGGATCGCCGTGGGCGCGCCCTTCTGCTCCAGCGCAAGTCGGTAGCGCGCTGTAGAGCTTGCGGTAGTCGTGGCCACCGCGACGGAGATGGCGGAGGTCATCGTCACTGAGGTGCTCGACGAGCCGGCGCAGACGGGGGTCGGGGCCGAAGAAGTTGCTCGCGGATGTACGCGCCGGTCTCGGTCGAGTACTTCTGGAACTGACCGTCGTTGGTGGTGTTCATCTTGTCGACGAGCACCCCGTCGACGTCGCGGGCCAGCAGCGGGTCCCACTCCCTGCGCCCAGATCACCTTGACCACGTTCCAGCCGGCGCCGCGGAACACCGACTCCAGCTCCTGGATGATCTTGCTGTTGCCGCGCACCGGACCGTCGAGTCGCTGGAGGTTGCAGCTGATCACGAACACGAGGTTGTCGAGCTGCTCTCGCGCCGCCAGTGACAGCGCCGCGGTCGGCCTCCGGCTCGTCCATCTCACCGTCACCGAGGAACGCCCAGACGCGCAACTCGCTGGTGTCGGCGATCTTGCGCTGGTAGAGGTAGCGGTTGAAGCGGGCCTGGTAGATGGCGTTGAGCGGGCCGAGACCCATCGACACCGTCGGGAACTCCCAGAAGTCCGGCATCAGGCGCGGGTGCGGGTAGGAGCTGAGGCCCTTGCCGCCGACTCTCGTGGCGGAAGTTGTCGAGGTGCTCCTCGGTGAGCCTGCCCTCGAGGAAGGCGCGCGAGTACATGCCCGGCGCCGCGTGCCCCTGGTAGTAGATCTGGTCACCGGAGCGGCCGTCGTCCTTGCCACGGAAGAAGTGGTTGAACCCGACCTCGTACAGCGACGCCGACGACGCGTACGTGCTGAGGTGTCCGCCGATGCCGTCGCTGCGCTTGTTGGCGCGGGTCACCATCACCGCGGCGTTCCATCGGACGATGCGGCGGATCCGGCGCTCCATCTCCTCGTCGCCGGGAAACCACGGTTCCTCCTCGGGCGGGATGGTGTTGATGTAGGGCGTCGAGACCATCGCGGGAACGCCGACGTTGAGACTGCGCGCGCGCTCGGCCAGCTTGCCGATCACGAAGCGGGCGCGCGACACCCCCTCGGTGGCGACCAGCGTGTCGAGCAACTCCAGCCACTCCTCGGTCTCGGCCGGGTCGCTGTCGGGCAGCTGCTGCAGGAAGGCGTCGAAGGTCATGTCACCTGTCCGTTGGATTGGTGCGGCGTCGACCCCCAGAGTAACTCCCTATGTTCGCGCGCCCACCTCGGCTTCAGACGCGTGGTCCGCGGCCTGGGCGCGCTGCAGGCGGAGGGTCTGGTCACAACTCTCGACGACCAGGCGGCGCCCCAACTCCTTCAGCTCCCCGCCCTCGAGCAGGCGGTCGGCGGCAGCGACCACGCCATCGTCGACGCGGTAGGCGGGGTACATCCCCGCGGTGAAGAACTCGGCCTCCTCCGCGGTGCGCTCACGCCAGTAGTGCGGCACCATCTCCACCCAGCGATCCAGGAACGGGGCGAACAGGTCCTGCTGGTCGCGCTCCTGGAGGCCTCGGATGAGCGCCTTCTGCATCGCCAGGGGCGTCTCGGGGTCGATGAGCCGCTCCCACGCCGCCTCTTTGGCGGCGGGCTCCGGGCGAGCCGCGGACGCCGCAGCCGCCTTGCGCAGCCCGACGTCGGTCCTGTCGCGCGCCAACTCGTCCGTGATCGCGGCCTCGTCGAGCCGGCCTGCCGCGGCCAGGCGGCGGATGAGGAACCAGCGCAGGTCCTGGTCCACGACCATGCCCGGCGGAAGGTTCCGTCCCTCGAGCAGCCCGGCGGCCACGTCCAGCTGGGCGTCGCTGTCCGAGGTTGTCACTGTGGCGCGCAGTGCGGTCAGCTGGTGCGGGGTGCCCGGCGACGACTTCTGAAGGATGCGCTGGCTGGTCTCGTGCAGGAGAGCGCGCAGCGCGGGCCGGTTGCTGGGGTGGCTGTACAGCTCGACGGCGCCGATGGCCTGGCCGAGGATGTCGTCGACGATCGTGGGCACCGGCTCGTTGGGGGCATGACGCGCGACCAGGTCGATGTAGCGACTGGCCGGCAGCTCACCGTCGCGGGTCATGTCCCACACCGCCGCCCAGATCAGCGAGCGGGCGAGCGCGTCGTCGAGCTCGCTGAGATGGTCGATGACGGTCTGAAGTGGACACGTCGTCGAGCCGGATCTTGGCGAAGGTGAGGTCGCCGTCGTTGAGCAGCAGGAGTGCCGGACGGGCGCGGCGGCGGAGCGCCTCGAGCTCGGTGCGCTCTCCCGACACGTCGAGCTCGAGCCGTTCGGTGCGCACCAACCGCCCGTTGTCGTCGAGGTCGTACAGGCCGACGCCGACGCGGTGCGAGCGTAGCGTGGGGAACCTGCTGTTGGCCGCGGACTGCACGATGGTGCAGCTGTCGATCATCCCGTCGTCGGTGGTCTCCACCACTGCGTGGAGCACGTTCATGCCCGCTGTCTGGAGCCATTCACGGGTCCAGGCTGCGAGGTCGCGGCCGGAGTGGCGCTCCAGCGGCGCCAGGAAGTCGCGCAGCGAGGCGTTGGCCCACTGGTGCTCCTTGAAGTAGTCGCGCACACCACCGAAGAAGGCGTCCTCGCCGACCCAGGCGACCAGCTGGCGCAGCACGGACGCGCCTTTCGCGTAGCTGATGCCGTCGAAGTTGAGCCGGCCGGTGCTGACGTCGGGGACGTCGGCGGCGATCGGGTGGGTGGTGGGCAGCTGGTCCTGGCGGGCCGCCCACGACTTGTCGCCGTTGGCGAAGTCCACCCAGGCGCTCGTGTACCTGGTGGCCTCCGACTGGGCATCGTTGCCCATGTACGTGGCGAAGCTCTCGTTGAGCCAGAGGTCGTCCCACCAGCGCATGGTCACCAGGTCGCCGAACCACATGTGCGCCATCTCGTGGAGGATCGTGCCCGGCCCGCCACGCCAGCACGGTCGCGGGCACCGGGCCGCGGTAGATGGTGCTCTCCTCGTTGAAGGTGACGCACGCGACGTTCTCCATCGCGCCGGCGTTGAACTCGGGCACGAAGAGCTGGTCGTACTTGTTGCCGAACGGGTACGCATCTTGAACCGCTTCGCGAAGTGGGTCAGCCCCTGTTTGGTGATCTCGAAGATCTCGGCGTCGTCGAGGTAGCGGCGCAGCGACTGACGGCAGTAGAGGTTGAGCTCCACGCCCTCGTGCGTGTCGGTGACGCGCGCGTACGGGCCGGCCACCACCGCGACGAGGTAGCTCGACATCACCGGCGACTCCTCGAACACCGTGGTGGTCGACCCGTCCGCATCCTCGGTGCGTGCCACGGGCGCGTTGCTGACCACCGTCCATTCCGACGGCGCCGTGACCTCGCAGCGTGAACGGGCCTTGAGATCAGGCTGGTCGAAGCAGGCGAAGACGCGATGAGCCTCGAAGGGCTCGCACTGGGTGTAGAGGTAGACCTTGCCGTCAGCGGGGTCGACGACGCGGTGCAGTCCCATGCCGGTGTGGGAGTAGCGGCAGTCGGCGACCACGCGCAGCGTGTTGGCCGCGGCCAGGCCCGCCGAGGGCGATCCGGTTCTCAGAGAACGCCGCGACGTCGACGTCCCTGCCGTTGAGCACGATCTCGCGGACCGCCGCGGCCTCCAGGTTGATGAACGTGGAGGCGCCGTCCTGCGCGGCGAAGGTCGAGCTCGACCGCGCTGCGGAAGTTGTGCGCATCGGCCCCGCTGGTGAGGTCGAGCTGGATGTCGTAGTGGAGGCCGGAGATCAGGCTGACCCGCTCCTCGGCCTCGGAGCGCAGAAGATCGTCAGGAGTCACCGCCCTAGCCTATCGTCCCTGCGCGCCGCCTCTGCCGCGATCTCAACCGGCCCGTTGCAACGCCTGGTCCAGGTCGGCGAGCAGGTCCTCGAGGTCCTCGATCCCGACGGAGAGCCGGAGCAGCCCGTCCCCGAGGCCGATCCGGTGCCGCTCGTCGGTGGGCACCGAGGTGTGGGTCATCAGCCCGGGGTGCTCGGCGAGCGATTCCACCGCTCCGAGCAACTCCGCGAGCGTGAACAGGCCTGAGCCCCTCGAGCACCCGGACCGCCGCGGCCTGGTCGGCGAGCTCGAACGACACCATGCCGCCGAACACTCCGCTCATCTGGCGCAGCGCCAGCTCGTGCTGCGGGTGCGACTCCAGGCCCGGGATAATGCACAGCGCGCACCGCTGCGTGGCCCTCGAGGTGACGTGCGACTGCGAGGGCGTTGTCACTGTGGCGCTGCACGCGCAGCGCAAGCGTCTTGAGCCCGCGGAGCAACAGCCAGCAGTCGAACGGCGACGGCACGCCGCCGGCGGCGTTCTGGTGGAAACGCAGCCGTTCCGCGATGTCGTCGTCGCTGGTGACCAGGCAGCCGCCGAGCACGTCGCTGTGGCCGCCGAGGTACTTGGTCGAGCTGTGCATGACGATGTCGGCGCCGAGCTCCAGCGGGCGCTGCAGGTACGGCGTCGCGAACGTGCTGTCGACCGCCAGGCCGGCGCCGTGGCGGTGGGAGGCGTCGGCGGCGGCGGCGATGTCGACGATGCGCAGCAGCGGGTTCGTCGGGGTCTCGATCCACACCAGCCGGGTGCGTTCTGTCATGGCCGCCTCGACGGCGCCGGGCAGAGTGGCGTCCACCGCGCTGAAGGTGACGCCCGTAGCGGCGCCATCACCTTGTCGAAGAGCCGGTACGTGCCGCCGTACGCGTCCTGCATGTAGACGACGTGGTCGCCCGGGTCGAGCAGCAGCATCGCGGTGGTCGTCGCCGCCAGGCCCGACGCGAACGCGAGGCCGTGCCGGCCCCCTTCGAGGGATGCGAGGCAGGTCTCCAGCTGCTCACGCGTGGGGTTGTTGCTGCGCGTGTACTCGTAGCCGCCGTGGCGCCCGATGCCCTCCTGGGCGAAGGTCGTGGCCAGGTGGATCGGCTGGACCACCGCCCCGGTGGCCGGGTCCGGCCCCTGGCCGACGTGGATGGCCCGCGTCGCGAAGCCGGGCCGCCGCGTCTCCAGTCTCAGCGATGGTGGGCGACGTACTCGAGGAGGTCGGCACGGGTGATCACTCCCACCGGCCGATCGGCATCGATGATGGTGACCGCGGCCTCGCCGGACAGGAGTGGTGCGAACGCCTCATCGAGAGGCGCGTCTGCAGCGACCGACGTGAAGGGCGGATCCATGGCCGCCGAGACTGTCGCGGTCACCACTGCCGGGTCGCGGTAGACCCGGTCGAGCAGGGTGCGCTCGGCGATGCTGCCGACCACGGTGCGGTCGCCGTCGGTGCCCTCCACCACCGGCAGCTGGGAGATGTTGTAGCGCTGCATGAGGTCGATTGCCTCACCGACGGACTTCCCGGCCTCGACCGCAACCAACGACGGGACCCTGCCGTCGGCTGCGTGCGTGGCCAGCACCTCGCGCACCCGCGCCGGTCCGAGGCGGTCGAGGAAGCCGTTCTGGCGCATCCACTCATCGGAGAAGAACTTGGTGAGGTAGTTGCGCCCGGTGTCGGGGAGCAGCACCACGATCACCCCGTCGGGGTCGGTGTCGGCCGCCACCACGAGCGCGGCGTGCAGCGCCATCCCCGCCGAACCGCCCACCAGGATGCCCTCCTCCCTGGCGAGCCGGCGCGCCGCCACGAATGCCTCGCGGTCCGTGACCTGGATGATCCGGTCGACGATGGCGGGGTCGAACGTGCCCGGCCAGAAGTCCTCGCCGACACCTTCGATCTTGTAGGGGGCGATCGGCCCGGAGAAGATCGAGCCCTCGGGGTCGGCGCCGACCACCTGGACGGCAGGGTTCTGTTCCTTGAGGTACCGGCCGGTGCCACTGATGGTCCCGCCCGTGCCCACGCCGGCGACGAAGACGGTGATGCGCCCCTCCGTCTGGCGCCACAGCTCGGGACCGGTGGTCTGGTAGTGCGCCTGTGGGTTCTTGGCGTTGAAGTACTGGTTGGGCTGGAACGCGCCGGGGATCTCGCGAGAGAGACGGTCGGCCACCGAGTAGTACGACTGCGGCGACTCGCGGTCGACGTTGGTCGGGCACACCACGACGTCCGCGCCATATGCCTTGAGCAGGCTGATCTTCTCGGCCGACATCTTGTCGGGCATGACGAAGATCATCTTGTAGCCCTTGATCGCGGCCACCATGGCAAGGCCATGCCCGGTGTTGCCGGAGGTGGGTTCGACGATGGTCCCGCCCGAACGCAAGCTGGCCGCTGCGCTCAGCCTCCTCGACCATCCCCATGGCGATGCGGTCCTTGACGCTGCCGCCGGGGTTGAGCTGCTCGAGCTTGGCCAGCACGGTGGCGCCCACTCCGCGGGTCAGAGCGCGAAGCCGCACCAGGGGCGTGTTGCCCACCAGGTCGAGGATGCTCTCCGAGTACTCCACCGCCGCGATTCTAGGCGTGTCACGTGCCGCCGCCGGCGCTCACTCGGAGGTTGCGCCTGCGGGGAGGAGGTAGGCGCTGTCGATGTAGTCGTGCACCATCCGCGTCGCCGAGAAGCGCGGGCCGTTGGTGCGCAGCGATCGCTTGATGCGGCGCACCCATTCGTGCGGCACACCGTCGCTGTCACGCGGTGTAGAAGAGCGGGGCGACCTCATGCTCGAGGAGGTCGTACAGGGCAGCCGCGTCGCGCGTGTCCTGCACGCTGGGGTCGTAGACCGCGTCACCGGGGATCGCCCAGCCGTTGGCGCCGTCGTACGCCTCGGCCCACCAGCCGTCGAGAACCGAGAGGTTGAGGCCGCCGTTCAGCACCGACTTCATCCCACTGGTTCCGCTCGCCTCCAGCGGCGGGCGCGGCAGGTTCACCCAGAGGTCGCAGCCGGCCACGAGGTGTGACGCGATGGCGAGGTCGTAGTTGTCGAGGAAGGCGACCCTCTCAGCGGCGTGAGCGAGCTCCTTGAAGGTGAACACCCCCTGCGCAGAGCGCTTGCCCTCCTCGTCGTTGGGATGTGCCTTGCCGGCCAGGATCAGCTGCATGGGCCGGTCGACGTTGGAGATCAGCTCGGCGACGCGGTGCGGCTCCAGGGTGAGCAGGTAGAGGCGCTTGTAGGTGGCCAGGCGGCGGGCGAACCCGAGGGTCAGCGAGTTGGCGCTGAACCCGCGCTCGGCGGCGGCCACCATCTCGCGGTCCTCGCTGCGGGCCAGCCTGGTGGCAACGCTGCGGTCGCGCACGTACTCGACGAACTCTCCACGCAGACGGCAGCGCAGCGCCCACAGCTCGGCGTCGGGGATGTCGTCCACAGGCGCCCACGTCTGCGGGTCGTCCGCGCGGGTCTCCAGCCGTCCTCGAGGTGGCGGTCGAGCAGCGCGCGCATCGGTGGCGCCATCCACGTGGGCAGGTGAACGCCGTTGGTGACGTGTCCGATCGGCACGGTGTCGACAGGCCGCTCCGGGAACAGCGGCTGCCACATCTGCCGGGCCACCTCGCCGTGGCGGCGGCTCACCCCGTTGGCCGAGCGGCTCATCTTGATCCCGAGCGGGGTCATCACGAACGACTCGTGCGGGTTCTCCGGGCGGGTGCGGCCCAGCTGGAGGAAGCTCTCGAAGTCCATGCCGATCTCGGCAGGAAAGTCGCCCATCACCTCGGCGATCTCGGCGACGTCATAGCCCTCGTTGCCCGCCGCCACCGGCGTGTGGGTGGTGAACACGGTGCGCTCGCGCGCGGCGGCGAAGGCGGTGTGGCGGTCGGCGCCGGCAGCGATGTCGCGGCGCGCCAGCTCGAGCGGCGCCAGCGCGGCGTGGCCCTCGTTGAGGTGGACGGTCGCCGGGTCCATGCCCATCGCGTCGAGCACCCGCATCGAGCCGATGCCGAGCAGCGCGTACTGCGCCAGCCTGATCTCCCGGTCACTCTCGTACAGCCGCGCGGTCACCCAGCGATCGGTCCGTGAGTTCTCGCGCCGGTCGGCGTCGAGGAGGAAGAGCGGGACGCGGCCGACCTGCACCCGCCAGACCTGCACCACCAGCTGGCGGCCGCGCAGGGGGACGCTCACGGTCAGCGGCTCGCCCGACGCGTTGCGGACAAGAGCGGCAGGAACACGATCGGGGTCCAGCGGGATCCAGTACTCGTGTTGGTAGCCGGTGCGGTCCATGCGCTGCAGGAAGTAGCCCTGGCGGTAGAGCAGCCCGACTGCGACCATCGGCACCGCCAGGTCGCTGGCCTCCTTGAGGATGTCGCCGGCGAGGACGCCGAGCCCGCCGGCGTAGATGGGCAGCGACGTGTGTACCGCGAACTCCGCACAGAGGAATGCGACGGGGTGCGCGGCGGAGGCGCGCCCCGGCATCGGCGGGCGCGCGCGGTCGGCCTCGATGGTGGCCAGGATCGCATCGGCCTGGCTCATGAGCTGCGCGTCAGAGGCGACTTGCTCGAGGGTCGCGGCCGACGACTCGAGCAGCAGCCGGACGGGGTTGCAGTTGCTGCGGTCCCAGCGCAGGGGATCGATGGCGGCGAAGAGCTCGCTGCCGCCGGGCGTCCAGGACCACAGGTAGTTGTAGGCGATGCGCGCGTATGCGGCCATCGGCTGGGGCAGCCGCGCCGCCAGGTCCTCGGCGGCACGCACCAGGTCGTAGCTGCCGTCGATCAGGCCGGGCGCCTCAGCGGCGGTCTCGGTCATAGAGGCGCGATGGTACGCAGGGCGTCGTCGGTCAGGCGGGGCTCAGCGTCGCGGTGATCGCATGCACACCCGCCACCGGGCCGCCGGCGTGGCCGAACACCGCCGTGCCCGCCACCAGGACGGTTGCGCCCGCCGCGGCGCAGGCGGCGGCATTGGCGGCGTCGACGCCCCCGTCCACCTCGAGCTCGGTGAGCAGCCCCCGGCGGTCGATCTCGCCGCGAAGCTCGGCGACCTTGTCCAGGGTATGGGGGATGAGCCGCTGGCCGCCGAACCCGGGGTTGATGGTCATCACCAGGGCGAGGTCGCAGATCTCCAGCACGTCGTGCAGCGCGCTCACCGGGGTGCTGGGGTTGATCGCCGCGCCGGCCCGGCAGTCCAGGGCGCGGATCGCCGACAGCGTCCGATGGAGGTGCGGCGACACCTCCTGGTGCACGGTGATCCCGTCGGCGCCCGCGGTCGCGAACGTCTCGAGGTGTCGCTCGGGCTCGCGCACCATCAGGTGCAGCTCGAGCGGCAGCGCCGTCTCGCGCCGCAGGGCGCGGACCGTGTCGGTGCCGAACGTGAAGTTGGGCACGAAGCTGCCGTCCATGACGTCGATGTGGAGGCGGTTCACCCCACTCCCTTCAAGCGCGTGAACCGCGTCAGCGAGGTGGCCGAAGTCGGCCGCGAGCAGGCTGGGGGCGATGCACACGGCGTCTGCGCAGGCCTGCCAGGTCGTGCGGGGCACGGTTGCAGCCTACCGGATGCACGTCGCCTACACCGTGCCGAGCCACGTTCGGAGCATGGCGAATCCCCGGAATACCGATGTGTATCGGTCCAGTCGCATAAAGTTAGTGTCGTAATGGTGGGAAGGTGAACTCGCGCGCCCCAGCCGGGCTTGATGTTGAGCGAGCGCTCGGCGGCGCCGTCACGGAGGTCGCCGCCGCCCTGCGTGCGGAGCCGCGCCCGAGGGACGGTGGCGACTCGCTGGCCGCGACGCTCGCGGAGCACGCGCTGACGGACTCCATCCGCGGCTGTGCCGTCTGCGTCATCGACGGCGCCGCCGCGGTGCGGGTCGCCGGTCTCGCGGGCAGCACCGGGGAAGTGACCGAGGGGTCGGTCTGGGAACTGGCCGCCTCCCGTGTCGGAGGCTCTGGCGGGAAGCCAGGCGATGCTCCAGGTGGAGCCCTCGGCCAGCGCCCTCGGGCAGGCGCTGGGCGTCTCGGAGAGCGGTCAGCTCATCGGTGCCCCGTTGCGCGTCGTCGAGGACGACAGCGGTGGCTCGACGGCGGTGGGCGCGCTGCTCCTGGTGCGCGACCGGCCGGCCCCGCTGGCCGACGACGAGAGCGCCTTCTTCGAGGACTACACGTCCCTTGCCGCCCTGGCGCTGCGGACGTCGCAGCAGTCAGGCGCGCAGGCAGCCTCCCAGATGCTGTCGTTCCTCAACCTGGTGGTCCACGACCTCCGTGCCCCGCTGACCGTGCTGTCCGGGTACATCGACCTGCTCCGTGCCGGCACCTTCGGCGAGGCGCCCCCCGCCTGGGAGAAGCCGCTGGAGATGATCGCCGGCAAGCTCAGCGAGACCCACCGGCTCGTCGACGACATCCTGCTCGCCGCTCGCCTCGAGAGCGGCACCGTGCCGGCGAGCATCGAGACGCTCGACCTCAACGACGTCATCTCTCGCGCCACGACGCGCAGCGAGGCGCGCGCAGGGCTCACCGGGGCCAGGATCGAGACCCTCAGACACCCGGCCGTGGTGACCGCGTCGGCTGATCGATTCCAGGTGGACCGCATCGTCGACAACCTGATCAACAACGCCATCAACTATGGCGGCCCGTCGCCGTGGATCCGGCTGTCAGTCGATGACGCGCAACCGCCTGCCATCCGGGTCGAGGACCACGGCGTCGGCATCAGCCCGGAGCTCCACGCGCGTATCTTCGACCGCTTCTTCCGTGTCGACAACCGCGTGCCGGGGACCGGCTTCGGACTCCACGTCGGCCGCGTGCTCGCCGAGGCGTGCGGGGGATCGCTGCGTGTCGAGCGCAGCGTCCCGGGCGAGGGCAGCCTCTTCCGCCTGGAGCTGCCGTCCGCGATCGCTCAGAACTGACGCGAGCTTGCCCGCGTCGACTGGGTCCACCACCGGTGGCTCCGCACCCACCAACGGTGACATCTCCGAGCTGCTCGCTCGCGCCGCGGAGGAACAGGAGGGCGGCAGCCAGCGCCAGCGGGCGATGCGGCGTGCGTCGCGCGCCGCCCTCGGCTGGGACGCGCGGGTCGCGGACCTCGTCGCTGCCGGTGACTCGCTCACCACGCTGCCGCGGGTCGGGCCCTGGCTGGCAGGCGTGATCGGCGACTGGGTGGCAGACGGGAGCGCGGCCCCGCCTGCCCCGCCCTTGCGGAGCGGGTTCCTGGCACGAGCCGACGCGCTGCGCGTGGTCGGCAGCAACCCCGGCTGGGAGTCCGCGGTGAGGTGCGACCTGCAGATGCACACGTTGCGCAGCGACGGCCATGCGTCGCTCGAGGCGATGGCCCGGCGCTGCATCGAGCTCGGGTACAGCCACATGGCGGTGACCGACCATTCCGAGGGCCTGCGCATCGCCCACGGCATGGACGCAAGCACCCGCGCCGCGCAGGCGGCGGAGGTCAACGAGCTCAACGCGGTGCTGTCCGCCGCCGGGCAGGACTTCCGGGTCCTTCACGGGCTCGAGATGAACATTGCGCCCGACGGCAGCGGTGACACCGACCCGGAGGTGCTCCGCGGCCTCGACCTCGTGCTCGGCGCATTTCACTCCAAGCTGCGCCTTCTCGACGACCAGACGGACCGCTACATCCGCGCCCTGCGCAACCCGACCGTCGACATCCTGGCCCACCCGCGCGGGCGGATCTACAACCATCGCGTCGGTTTGAGCGCGCGCTGGGACGAGGTGTTCGAAGCCGCCGCAGAGCTCGGTGTGGCGCTCGAGGTGGACGCCTACCCCGACCGCCAGGACCTCGACGTCGAGCTGCTCCGGCGCGCCGCCCGGCACGAGGTGTGGATTGCCGTCGACACCGACGCCCACCACCCTGTCGACCTCGACGCCATGCCGCTCGGCATCGCCGCCCTGGTCGAGGCCGGCGTGCCACGCCAGCGCGTGATCAACACCTTCGGCCGAGAGGAGCTGGCCGAGTGGATCGCCGCGAGGCGTGCACTCGCGGCGGCGCGGCCGGCCGTCCGCGCGTAAAGGGTCAGCCGACCGGGGCCTCACGGATGTCGGGGACGCGGGTCGGACGCAGCTCTCAGCCGAGCGAGCGGGCAGCGGCGGTGTCGAGGAACCAGAGCAGCTCGCCGTCGATCGGCCGCACTCGCGCCGCGGGGACGGAGCCGGCCATGACACCGCGCATCGCCTCAGCCTTGGCGGGGCCGGTGACAACGAACGCAACTCGCGCCGCGGCATTGATCGCGGGCAGCGTCAACGTCATTCGATCGACCGGAGGGTGGCTCGCCCGCCCCCGCGCCGCCCATGCATCGGTGACATCGAGAACCGCGGTGCCCGGGAAGAGTGAGGCGGTGTGCCCGTCGGCACCGAGCCCGAGGAGCACGACGTCCAGGCGCGGTGGGTCGCCACATTCGACCTCGAGGAGCCGCGAGTAGTCGACAGCGGCCGCGTCGAGGTCGGCGCGCTCCGCCTCCATGCGGTGGACCTGCCCGGCGGGAATCGGCACCTTGGAGAGCAGCGTGTCGACGACCAAGCGGTAGTTGCTCGCGACGTCGTCGGGTGGCACGGCGCGCTCATCGCTGAAGTACACGTGCCAGCGCTGCCAGTCGATGCCGCTCGCGAACGTCGAGGACGCCAGCGCCTCGTAGAGGAACTGCGGGGTGCTTCCACCCGAGGCGGCGATGCGGAACGCGTCGACGGCGCGGCACGCCTCCGAGATCCACTCCGCGGCCGCGGCGGCGAGCGCGATGGGGTCGGTGAGCACCCTGACCTCGCCGGGCAGGCCCTCGCCGCTCACCGGACGCGGCCGCCAGCGACGCGGCGCTGCGCAGGGCGGCGCGGTACACGGGGTCCTCACCGCTGCCCTCGAGCAGGCGGCCGACCAGGTCGATGGAGTCGAGCTCCGCGACCGGCACGGCTCGCTCGGCGTTGAAGCCGCCGTCGACGTCGATGAGGCAGTGCAGCGCGGAGCCCGCGGCGCTCGACCGTCACCAGCGCCTCGTGCCCGCCGGCTCGGCAGTGCAGCGCGATGCGGACCAGGTCGTGCTCGTCGACGCCGGCCTCCTCGCGCGCGCGCGGCGACCACGCGCGGTCCGTCCGCGGCGCCCGGCCAGTCCAGCCTGCTGGCCAGCCAGCCGGCGATGAGCCAGGTCTGGGCGGAGATGCGGTCCCCGCTGCACTCGACGTCGACGCGCGTGATGCCGCGCACGAACGGACGCATCTCCTCGCCGTCGAAGGACTGCGCGAGGAGCTGGCGCCAGATCCGCGATGCGCTCCCAGGCGACGTCGCGACAGCGAGATGGCAGTCGCCGACGGCGTCGAGCTCGTCCGGCGAGCGGTGCGCAGGGTGCCGGCGTGGTCCTCGTACTCGCCGCTGTCGATGATCAGCCGCTCGCAGATGGCCACGGCGTCCTGGCCGAACGCCTGGCGGAGCGGCGGCGAGCCGACCAACCAGAGGTAGACGGGGATGTCCGGGACGAGCAGCGGCGTGACCACGCTGGCGAGGTGGTACGCGGCCTCGCCGCCGACCTGCAGGCGCACCTGCTCGGCGCACACCTGGCCCTCGTCGAGGCCGAGCACTGCAACGAGACGTCGGCCTCCATCTGGTCGGCGGCCCTCTGGGTCGGCCAGGATGATGATCGCCCTCGCCGGGTGCTTGGCTGCCCAGCCGTCCCACCGCCTGGGTGGCCAGGTCCGCGCTCTCGACGTCGACACACGCGGCGACCAGGTTCAGCACCGAGAGCCGCACGGCGCCGCCCTCGATGCCGCCGTTGCGCAGCATCTCGCGGTGCATCTCGGCGAGGACGCGGTTGACGGCATGCAACCCGCTGGCGTGCGAGACCTGCAGCGGCGCGCCGACCGCGGTCACGTCAGAGGCGCCGCCACTGGCGGCCGTCGCGGGCCATGAAGTCGCGAGAGCTCTGCGGACCCCAGGACCCGGCCTCGTAGTTGGGGAAGTCCTCGACCTTGGGGGGATGGGCGCGCCAGCCGTCGAGGATCGCGGTGCAGAACCGCCATGCCTCCTCCACCTCGTCCTCGCGCGCGAACAGGGTGGGGTCGCCGAGCATGCAGTCGAGCAGCAGGCGCTCGTACGCCTCGGGCGACTCCTTGAGGAACGCGCTGCCGTACAGGAAGTCCATGTTGACGGTGCGGATGCGCATCGACTGCCCGGGGACCTTGGCGCCGAAGCGAAGCGTGATGCCCTCGTCGGGCTGGATGCGGAGCACGAGCAGGTTGGGGTCGATGCTGTCGGACGGGAGCAGGCCGCGCCGGGGTGGCGACGTTGCCGCCGAACGGGCGAGTGGGGCACGCGGCGGAACTGGATGGCGATCTCGGTGGCCCGCTTGGGGAGTCGCTTGCCGGTGCGCAGGTAGAAGGGCGTCCCGGCCCAGCGCCAGTTGTCGATCTCCACCTTCATGGCCACGAACGTCTCGCGCATCGAGTCGGGCCGACGTCCTTCTCCTCGCGGTAGCCGGGCACGCGCTCGCCGTCGATCCAGCCGGGCCCGTACTGTCCGCGCACCGTGTGGACGGGGCGTCGTCGGGGTGGATGGGCCGCACCGCGCGCAGCAGCTTCACCTTCTCGTCGCGCACCGTCTCGGCGCGTGAAGTTGCTCGGCGCCTCCATGCCGACGATGGCCATGAGCTGCATGACGTGGTTCTGGATGATGTCGCGCAGCGCGCCTGACTCCTCGTAGTAGCGCGCCGCGGCCCTCGACGCCGATGTTCTCGGCCACGGTGATCTGCACGTGGTCGATGTACTGGCGGTTCCACAGCGGCTCGAAGATGCCGTTGGCGAAGCGGAACACCAGCAGGTTCTGCACCGTCTCCTTGCCGAGGTAGTGGTCGATGCGGTAGATCTGCTCCTCGTTGAAGGCGCGCGTGCAGCTTGCGGTTGAGCTCGCGGGCGCTCTCCAGGTCGTGGCCGAACGGCTTCTCGATGATGATGCGCGCGTAGCTGTGCCGGCGTCGGCGTGGCGCAGGCCCTCGGCGCCGAGGCGCTCGGCCAGCGGCGCGAAGCCGCTCGGCGGGATCGAGAAGTAGAAGATGCGGTTGCCCGCGCGTGCCGCGCTCGCGGTCGAGCTCGTCGAGCGTCTCGCGGAGCGCGCCGAAGCCGTCCTCGGGCGTCGAGGTCGAAGGAGCAGTAGCGCAGGCCGTCGGCGAAGACGTTCCAGACGTCGTCGCGAAGCGGCACGCGCGCGAGAACTGGGCGACGCCCTCGCGCATCGTCTCGCGAAAGTCCTCGTTGGACTGCTCGGTGCGCCCCGCGCCGACGATGCTGAAGCCGGGCGGCAGCAGTCCGTCGGCGGCCAGGGCGTAGAGAGCGGGCACCAGCTTGCGCTTGGTGAGGTCGCCTGTGGCCCCGAAGATGACCACGACGCAGGGCAGCGGCACGCGGCCCTGGCGCAGCCCTTCGCTGAGAGGGTTCGCTGGCATGCGCGTCGACGGCCTCGTCTCGACGGCCGTGTCGGTCACGACTGCGACGTTGCCGGGGCGGCTTTGTCCTCGCTCTTCACCGCGTGGCCGCCGAACTCGTTGCGCAGCGCGGCGATCACCTTGTTGCCGAAACCGTCGGGCTGGCGCGACTGGTACCGCGCCATCAGCGACAGCACCAGCACCGGCGCCGGCACCGACAGGTTCATGGCCTCATCGATGGTCCAGCGCCCCTCGCCGGAGTCGTCCACCCAGCCCGCGCAGCTGGGTGAGCTGCGGGTCTCTCTCGAATGCGCGCTCGGCGAGCTCGAGCAGCCACGACCGCACCACGCTGCCCTGGTTCCAGAGATGGGCGATGCCGTGCAGGTCGAGGTCGGGAAAGTCGTGACTGGCATGGAGGATGTCGAAGCCCTCCGCATACGCCTGGAGCATCCCGTACTCGATCCCGTTGTGCACCATCTTCACGTAGTGCCCGCTCCCGGCCGGACCCACGTGCAGGAACCCGTCCTTGGGGGCCAGCGTCTCGAAGATGGGTCGCAGGCGCTCCACGGCGTCGGTCTCGCCGCCGACCATCAGGCAGTACCCGACGGTCAGCCCCCAGATCCCGCCGCTGGTGCCCGCGTCGATGAAGGTGACGCCGGCCTCAGCACAGCGCCTGGCTCGCTCGACGCTGTCGTGCCAGTTGCTGTTGCCACCGTCGACGATGGTGTCACCGCGCTCGAGCGTGGCCAGCAGCCCGTCGAGGGTCTGCTCGGTGATCTTCCCCGACGGCACCATCATCCACACAGCGCGAGGGGCCGACAGCTGCGGTGCCAGCTCTGCGAGTGACCCGACAGTGGTCGCGCCGTGCTCCTCGACAGAGGCGCGCGCCTTCTCGTCGGGGTCGAAGGCAACAACGGCATGGTCACCGTCGCGGCGCAGCCGGTGGACCATGTTCGCGCCCATCCGGCCCAGGCCGACGAAACCCAGCTGCATCACCGCGCCCCGGTGGCGGCGTGGATGACCGAGTCGGTCAGCCGGCTCAACCCGAGAGCGAGGTCACCGCGGATGTGCAGGCGGATGACGCGCCGTTGGTGGTCACGCAGCGACTGGAGGTCGCCCTGCGCCTGCGCCTGCTTGAGGATCGAGAAGGTGAACGGCTGGCCCGGGATGGGGACGTCGACCGCGTCGTCAGTGGTGACCTGGATGTAGAGACCGCTGTCGGGACCGCCCTTGTGCAGCTGTCCTGTGCTGTGCAGGAAACGAGGTCCAAACCCCAGCGTGGTGGCGACGCGGTGCTCGTCACGGATGGCCACTCGCAGGCGCTGGAGCGCAGCCTCGTTCTCGGTGTTCGGCGTGACGTACGCCATCAGCGCGACGTAGTCCCCGGGCCGCACCGCCGAGAGGAACTCCGTCAGCGCGCTGTCGATGCTCTGGCGCCCGGGAGCACCGAACACGGAGATGCCGTCGTCGCTCGCCGTTGCCAACTCGTCGGCGAGGCTGCCGTTCTTCACGTACTGGTCGAGGACGCGCCTGGTGTTGTCCTTGGACTCCTTGACGTTGGGCTCGTCGAAGGGGTCGATTCCCAGCGCAGCCCCCGCGACCGCGGTGGCGAACTCCCAGGCGAAGAACTCCGCGGCGAGGTCGAGCAGATCGTCGAGCTGCATGGTGACGTCGGGGATCCCGGCGCTGCGCAGCGCGCCCACCTCGGCGTCGAAGTCGGGGTCCTCGTCGCGTAGGCGCAGCACCGTCAGGATGCGATCCTCGCCGTACACACCCGGCTCGCCGATGGGCTCGTCACCGATCGGTATCAGCCCCTTGCCCTCCTTGCCGGTGCTCTCGGCGATCAGCTGCTCCGCCCACAGCGAGAAGGCGGCGAGGCGCGTCGGCGTCAGGATGGTCACCTTGTCCCGGCCACTCCGCTTGAGCAGCCCGAGGACCGTCCCGAGAGCGAGTCCCGGGTTGAGATCGGCGAGGTTGCCGGGGCGCGACTGCATGCGCATCCGGTCAGCGCGGTCGAGGAAGGCTTCGATGTCGATGCCGATGATCGACGCGGGCACCAGCCCGAAGAAGCTGAGCGCCGAGTAGCGCCCGCCGATGTCGCCCGGGTTCTCGAAGATGTGCCGGAACCTGCGCTCGCGGGCGGTCTCACCAAGGGGTGACCCCGGGTCGGTGATGCAGATGAAATGCTGGCCGGCGTCGAGGATCCCCGCCGAGGTCAGCCATTCCCAGAAGTGGGCGAGGTGGCTCAGCGTCTCGAGCGTGGTGCCTGACTTCGACGCCACGATGAACAGCGTGGTGCGCGGCTCGAGGCGCTCGGTGAGCTCGGCGATCGCCGCCGGGTCGGTGGTGTCGAGCACGTGCAGCTCGGGCTGGCCGGCAGCGCTGCCGAAGGATGTGCGCAGCACCTCCGGGCACAGGCTGCTGCCGCCCATGCCGAGGAGCACGCAGTTGCGGAAGCCGGCCTGCTGCACCTCGGTGGCCAGCGTGATCAGCCGCGGAAGCGCGTCGCGCATCGTGTCGATGACGTCGAGCCAGCCGAGGCGGTTGCCGATGACCTTGGCGTGGCCCGCGTCCCCGGGCTTCCAGAGGTCGGCGTCACGGTCCCAGATCCTGCGCGCCACCTCGCGGGGTGCGTCTGTCGCCAGCGCTGCGCGGACCGCGTCCGTGCTGGCCGCGAGGTCGAGGTGCTGGCGGCTCCCGTAGCCGCCGCGCATGGCGTCGACCTTCTCCGCGATGCCACGGATCAGGTCGTCGTACGAGTCGGAGAACGACTTGACGCCCGCGGTGAGGAGGTCGGCGGTGACCCGCTCCATGTCGATGCCGACCTCGGCCAGCTGTTCCATCACCCGCCTGGCGCCGTCGTAGTCGCGGTTGACGGTGCTGCCGTCGACGATTCCGTGGTCGCGGAAGGCGGTGATCGTCGACGGCGGCATGGTGTCCACGGTGTCGCGGCCCACCAGCGCCTCGGCGTACACGACATCGCGGTACTTGGGGTTCTTGGCGCTGGTGCTGGCCCACAACGGTCGCTGCACGTGGGCGCCTGCCTCCGCGAGCGTGGCGAACTCCGGGCCGCGGAAATAGCTCTCGAACTTCTCGTAGGCCAGCACTGCGTTGGCGATGGCGGCCTTGCCGAACAGGTCCTCCAGCGTGGCGTTGCCGGGGTCGGCAGCGAGCTTCTCCTCGATGAGCTTGTCTACCGCGGTGTCGACCCGGCTCACGAAGAAGGAGGCCACGGAATGAACGTCGAGGGGTCGCCCGCTCTGCCTGGCGAGCCCGGAGCGCACCGAGGTAGGCATGGATGACGTTGTCGTATGACTCCAGCGCGAAGATCAGCGTGACGTTGATGTTCACGCCCGCGGTGAGGGCGCGTTGGATGGCCGGCACACCCTCGGAGGTTGCGGGGATCTTGACCATCAGGTTGGGACGGTCGACACGCTTCTGGAAGTCGAGCGCATAGGTGATGCTGCGCTCGGTGCTGTGCGCCGATTCGGGCGGCACCTCCAGGCTGACGAAGCCGTCCGCGCCCCCGGTGCGATCGTGGATGGGTCGCAGGATGTCGGCGGCCCGCTGGATGTCGGTGACGGCCAGGCCCATGAAGATGTCCTCGGGGTCGTCGACGCCCGCGGCGAGCAGCTCGCGGATCTGGTCGTCGTACTGGCTGCCCTCCGCGATCGCCTTCTGGAAGATGGTGGGATTGCTGGTCATCCCGGTGACGTTGTCCTCGGCGATCAGGCGCTCGAGCTCGCCGCTGGTCAGCAGGTCGCGGCTGATGTAGTCGAGCCAGACCGACTGGCCCTGGTCGCCGAGCTGCTGCATCGGGTTCGCCGCGGCCATTCAGTGCACCTCACGGGCAAGGGCGCGCGCCGCCGCAACGATGGCGTCGGCGTCGATCCCGGCGGCGGCCATCAGCTCGGCGGGGGTGCCCGACCCGGGCAGTTTGCGACGGCGAGGTGGACAACGCGGCGGGGGTGCCATCGCCGCGCAAGGGCTTCGAGAACCGCGCTGGCGATGCCGCCCTCCGGGTAGTGGTCCTCGACGATGACGAGGCGGCCCCCGGTGAGCGCCGACGCCTCTCGAAGGGTGCGCGTATCGACAGGCTTCACGGAATACAGGTCGATGACCCGGCACTGGACACCCTCGGCGGCGAGGCGGTCGGCCGCGTCGAGGCAGTGGTGCAGGGTGACCCCCGCTCCGATCAGCGTCACTGTGTCGTCGTCGCTGCTGCGCAGCACCTTGCAGCGGCCGATCTCGAACTCCTCGTCGTTGTCGTACAGCGTCGGGTACGCGCCGCGGGTGGTGCGCATGTACACGATCCCGTCGGTGCTGGCCATGTGCAGCACCAGCTTGGCGGTCGAGACCGGGTCGCTGGGGTACAGCACGATCGAGGTGTGCACCGCGCGCATCGAGGCGATGTCCTCGAGTGCCATCTGCGACGGACCATCAGCGCCGATCTCGCTGCCGGCATGCGACCCCGCCAGGCGGATGTTGGCCCCGGAGACGCCGGCCATGCGCACGAAGTCGTAGGCGCGGCTGAAGAACGCCGCGAAGGTCGAGGCGAACGGCACCAGGTGGCGCACGCTCATGCCGACTGCCGCAGCGACCAGCTGCTGCTCGGCGATGAACATCTCGAAGAACCTTTCCGGGTACGCCTTCTGGAACTCGTCGGAATGAGTCGAGTTGCTCACCTCGCCATCGAGAGCGACCACGTCCGCGCGCCCGCCGAGCGCGGCGAGCGCATCGCCATACGCCTTGCGGGTGGCCACCTTCTCGTCCTTCGTGTACGTGGGCAGGTTGATGGTCGCGCCGCCGCCGCGGCGCACCGCGGACTGGCCGGGCTCCGGCAAGGGCGTCTGGACGTGCAGGTCGCGCACGCCCCCGAGCTCGGCGATCGCGCGCTCGGCCATGTCCGGCGGCAGAGCCTTGCCATGCCACCCGTCCTTGTTCTCGATCTCGCTGAACCCCTTGCCCTTGATGGTGCGTGCCAGCACCACGGTCGGTCGCTCTCGCTCCGCCCGGGCGCTCGCCAGCGCCTCGTCGATCTCTTCGACGTCATGGCCGTCGATGACCAGGGCGCGGCAGCCGAATGCCTCGACGCGTCGCTGGTACGTGGCCATGTCCCACTCGAACTCGGTGGGACCGCGCTGGCCGAGGCGGTTGACGTCGACGATGGCGGTGAAGTTGCTGAGCCCGTAGTGACCTGCCTTGTCGAGCCCCTCCCAGATCGAGCCCTCGGCAATCTCGGAGTCCCCGCAGACAGTCCACACGTGGAATGGCAGCTTGTCGACGGCACGCCCTGCCAGCGCGACGCCCACCGCGATCGGCAGGCCCTGACCGAGCGAGCCGGTGGCCACGTCGACCCACGGGAGGATGGGGGTCGGGTGACCCTGCAGGCGTGACCCGTGGGTGCGATAGGTCATCAGCTCGGCGTCGTCGATTGCGCCGCATGCCTTGAACACTGCATAGATGAGCGGTGAGGCGTGACCCTTCGAGAAGATGAGGTGGTCGTTGTTGTCGAGGGCGGGGTTCTTCCAGTCGTAGTGGAGATGGCGCGCGACGAGGACAGCAAGCAGGTCGCTGGCTGACATGCTCGAGGTCGGGTGCCCCGAACCTGCCTTGGTGCTGGCACGGATGCCGTCCACCCGCAGTTGCTGACCGAGATCGCGCAGGAACGCGACATCCTCGGCAGTCAGAGCTTTCTCGAGACTGCCTGTCATCGCCATGGTCACGACCTCCCGGGGACTGCTTCCTGGTTGCTTGTCACCCATCATGCCGCGCTGGCCCGCGGCAGCGCAGCGAGCGGTGCGATGCCCGGCTGGCGTTCGGCCACGGTGTAAACTCGGGGCCCGCTCGAAACGTCGGGATCGCGCGCCCATAGCTCAGCCCGGATAGAGCGTCTGACTACGGATCAGAAGGCCAGGGGTTCAAATCCTCTTGGGCGCGCCACCTCTCCTCCGGTCACGCCGGCACGCCAGTGGGTCAGCGCAGGAATTCGAACGGGTCGTCGGCTGCGGCGCGCGACCTGCGCCGGCGCAGGACCACCGCGCCGGCGACAGCGGCGGCGACCAGGACAAGAGCTGCGATGCCGACAAGCAGCCCGGCAGACGGGCCGGAGCCGCCGGTGGCGGCCGTCGCCGGTGGTCCGCTGTTGGAGGCGGAGCTGCTCGCCGTCGGCACCGGGCTGAAGGTCAGAGCGGTTGGGGTGTCGGTGGGCACCGGCGTGTCGGTGGGGGTCGGCACCGGCGTCGCGGTGTGCGGCAGCACCACCGTGAACTGCTGACCCTGGAACACCTTGCCGGTGTTGCTGTTGGGGACGACCTCGTCGCCTCTGGCGGGATCCTCCAGGTACGCCTGCGGGAAGTGGTCGCCGGCCGTGGCGTTCGCCGGCACCGTGCCGGTGACCGTGCCCTGGCACTCGGAGCCGGACTTGTTGGCGACCACTGCGGCGAAGCCGATCGGCGTGGTTGCGCCGTCATCCCACGCCAGGACGATCTTCAGCCCGCTCGGGTCGCTCTCCTTGGAGTTGGAGGCGCAGTCCGAGTAATCCCACGTGTAGTTGTAAGTCGCTGCGGCTCCCGGGCCGCCCGACGCCGGTTTGCCGGGGGTGAGGATCAAGGTGGGTGAGGCCGCGTGGGCGACGGTGCCCGGGACGGCGACGGCAACCGCGAGCACCAGCGCGATCGCCGCAATGGCCCTGGTCAGGGTGCGCGGTAGCTCGGACACGGCACGCAGAGTACCCCGGACGGGTCGTTCCCATCGCCTAAACTCCGGGCTCCATGAAGGGCATCGGACGGATCTCCGCCGCCATCGGCGCCGCCGTGGCCGGCATCGGCGCCGCCGTGTTCCTGCACCCGCGCTCGGGGGCGCGCAACCGCAAGGTCGCGGCCGGCGTGGCCAGGCGGCAGTCGGCCAACGTGGCCACGATGGTCGGCGCCTCGGTCGCCTCTGCCCCGGGGCGGGGCGGTCGCAGGGAGCTGCAGCTCGCGGACAGCGTTCGGGCCGCGCTCAGCTCCGGCCATGCCGGGTCCGCCGAGGCGCTCCAGGTCAGCGCCCACAAGTCCACGGTGACGCTGCGCGGCGAGGTCGCGCACCTCGACGACATCGACGCCTTCGAGGCGACTGCGCGGTCGGTCGCCGGTGTCAGCGACGTCAACAACCTGCTCCGCCTCGCCGCCCCCGCCTCGGCCGGGCGGTGACGCTCCCGGTCTCACCACCGCTCGAGCCGATGCTCGCCCGTGCGGCTGAGCAGATCCCGTCGGGTCCCGGGTGGCGCTACGAACCGAAGTGGGACGGCTTCCGGGCCATCGTCTTCCGGGACGGTGACGACGTTCACATCGGCAGCCGCAAGGGCCAGCCGCTGCAGCGCTTCTTCCCGGAGATCCTCGACCCACTGCGAGCCGCCATGCCCGACCCGGCGGTCGTGGACGGCGAGATCATCATCGCCACGCCGCGCGGGCTCGACTTCGACGCGTTGCAGATGCGCCTGCACCCAGCCGCCTCGAGGGTGGCCCGCCTGGCCGGTGAGACCCCGGCCACCGTGATCCTCTTCGACCTCCTCGGCGAGGGCGGTGATGACGTGCGCGGACGTCCCCTGGTCACCAGGCGAGAGCTGCTCCTGGGCGCGATCACCGGCAACGCGCGCGTGGCGCTGACGCCTCAGACCGCGGACCTCGAGGAGGCCACCGACTGGTTCACCCGCTACGAGGGGGCCGGGCTCGACGGGCTCATCGCCAAACCCGAGGACAGCACGTACCGAAGCGGCGAGCGCGGCTGGACCAAGATCAAGCACCTGCGCACCGTCGACTGCGTCGTCGGCGGCTACCGCATGGAGGTGACCGGGGGAGGCGTCGGCTCGCTCCTGCTCGGCCTCTACGACGCCGAGGGCACCCTCCACCACGTCGGCCACACGTCGTCGTTCTCGGCGAAGGAGAAGCGTGAGCTGGTCGCCAAGCTGGAGCCACTGGTCGGCGGTGACAGCTTCGGGCACGGCCGCACCCCCGGTGCCCCCAGCCGCTGGACCAAGGCAAAGGATGCCGACTGGACGCCGCTGCGGCCGACGCTGGTGTGCGAGGTGTCGTTCGACCACCTCCAGGGCCGACGCTTCCGCCACGCCGCGCGCTTCCTGCGCTGGCGCGAGGACCGCGACCCGGCGGGCTGCACCTACGACCAGCTCACCGCCGCGGACGCCTTCAGCCTCAACGACATCGTCGAGCTGCCCGACGCCGGGTAGGTACACCGCGTCTAGCATCGCGTGGTGTCCCGCCGTTCGCGCCTCATCGACAGCGACCCCGTGGCCTCCGCGCGAGCCGCGGGGCTGCGCTACGTCAGCGATGACTCGCCGGGGATACGACGTGAGCCCAAGCGCGGTGGCGGTTTCCGCTACACCGGCATCGACGGGCGCGCGATCAGGCGGGCGGCGGAGATCCAGCGCATCGCGCACATCGCGGTACCACCCGCGTGGACCGACGTCTGGATCTGCCCGCTGCCGAATGGGCACATCCAGGCCACCGGCCGTGACGCCCGGGGCCGCAAGCAGTACCGGTACCACGAGCGATGGCGCGAGGCGCGCGACGCCACCAAGTACGAGCGCATCATCGCGTTCGGTGAGGCACTGCCTCGGATTCGCGCGCGTGTCGACGCGGACTTGCGCGGCTCCGACCTCAGCCGCGAGCGTGTCCTCGCAACTGTCGTGCGCCTGCTCGACTCGACGTACATTCGCGTCGGCAACGAGGAGTACGCGCGCGAGAACCGCTCCTTCGGGCTCACCACGATGCGCGACCGCCACGTGGAGGTGGACGGGTCCAACCTGCACTTCCAGTTCCGCGGCAAGAGCGGCAAACAGCACACCGTGGCGATCACCGACCGAAGAGTTGCGCGCGTGGTCAGCCGGCTCCAGGATCTTCCCGGACAGCAGCTGTTCCAGTGGCAGGACGACGACGGCGAAATCCACGGCGTCGAGTCCGACGACGTCAACTCGTACATCCGCGAGGCCGCGGGCGAGGACTTCACAGCCAAGGACTTCCGCACCTGGGCCGGCACCGTTCTGGCCGCCTGGGCGCTGCAGGAGCTCGGGGAGTACGCGTCGCAGACCCAGGCCAAGCACCAGGTGGTCGAGGCCGTCGAGTCGGTCGCTCGTCACCTCGGCAACACCCCCGCCGTCTGCCGCCGTTGCTATGTCCATCCCGAGGTGATCAACGCCCACCTCGACGGCGCGCTGCTGGCCACCCTCGAGCGCCGGGCGGAGGAGACGCTTGCGGGCTCGATCGACGAGCTGTCCGGCCGCGAAGCCGCCGTCCTGGCCTTTCTGCGCCGGAGGATCGCCGAGGCGGCCTGAAGCTGGATAGAGTGGTGCTCGATGGGCGTGCAGACCGACTACGCCACGTACCTGCGGATCGACGAGCTGCTCGACCTGCAACAGCCGCTCAGCGACGGCGCGCACGACGAGATGCTCTTCATCGTCGTGCACCAGGTGTACGAGCTCTGGTTCAAGCTCATCCTCCACGAGCTGGACGCGGCCGCGGTTGCTCTCGATGAGGGCCGCGCGCACGCCGCGCTCGCACCGATGCGCCGCGCGGTTGCCGTCGAACAACTGCTCATCGAACAGCTGCGCGTGCTCGAGAGCATGAGCCCCGACGGCTTCATGCGCTTTCGCGACCCGCTGGCGCCGGCGTCCGGCTTCCAGTCCACGCAGTTCCGCGAGATCGAGGCGCTCTCAGGTGGCGGCGACTCCCGACACCTTCGTGATGCCGGTCGCAGCGACGCGCAGCGCGCCCAGCTCAGCGAGAGGCTCTCCCAGCGCTCGCTGTACCAGGCGCTCGCCGTGGCGATGCGCGGGGCGGGGTTCGACTTTCCTGACAGCGACGACGACGGCGCCCGAGCGCGCCGCATGACCTCTCTCACCTCGCTGTACCACGACCATGCAGATGCCACTCGTACCGTCCTGCATGCGCTCTGCGAGACGCTGCTCGACCACGACGAGACCATCGCGCGATGGCGGCACCACCACGCCCTGATGGCGGCCCGGGAGATCGGCAGCCGGACCGGCACGGGTGGCAGCCTCGGCGTGGCGTACCTGCAGACGACGCTCGACCGGCGCTTCTTCCCCGAGCTGTGGGAGGTGCGCAACCACCTGTGATCTCCAGCATCGACCGCGCGGCATGCGCGAGCTCGCGACGCGTCGGATCCCCTGGCCGCGATGCGCGAGCAGTTCGTCCTCCCCGACGGGTTGGTCTACCTCGACGGCAACTCGCTCGGCGCGCTGCCGGTGCGGACCCCGTCCCACGTCGCCGACGTGGTGGAAAGGGAATGGGGACAGGGACTGGTGCGCAGCTGGCTCGACCACGACTGGATGGAGGCTCCCCGGCGCATCGGGTCGAAGCTGGCCGCGCCTGGTCGGAGCCGGGCCGGACGAGGTGATCGTCGCCGAGAGCACGACGGTGTGTCTCTTCAAGCTGGTGTTCGCCGCGCTGACGATGCAGCCGGGACGCTCCGTCGTGCTCACCGAGGAGGAGAACTTCCACACCGACCTCTACGCCGCAAGTGCCGCCGCACGGGTCTGCGGAGGCACCGTCGAGGTGGTCCCGCGCGCGCGATTGCTGGAGCGGCTCGACGGCAGCGTGGCAGCGCTGATGCTCACCCACGTCGACTACCGCACCGGGTACATGCACGACATGCGGCTGATGAGCGCCGCTGCACATGAAGCGGGCGCGCTGACGCTATGGGACCTGTGTCACAGCGTTGCCGCAGTCCCGCTCCAGCTCAACGCGGATGGTGCCGACATGGCGGTCGGCTGTGGCTACAAGTACCTCAACGGTGGCCCCGGCGCCCCGGCGCTGCTCCACGTGCGCGCGGGGTTGCAGAGCCGGCTCGACAACCCCGTGCCCGGCTGGCTCGGGCACGCTGAGCCGTTTGCCTTCGAGCGCACGTTTCGTCCTGCTGCCGGGATCGGCTCGATGATCACCGGTTCGCCACACATCCTCCAGCTGAGCGCGCTGGAGTCGGCCGTTGACCTCTGGCTCGAGGTCGACATGTCCGCCGTACGCGCCAAGTCGGTGGCGCTCACCGAGCTCTTCATCGAGCGCGTCGAGCAACGCTGCGACGGCATGGGTTTCGAGCTCGCCTCGCCCCGAGACCCCGCACGGAGGGGATCGCAGGTCGCCTTACGCCATGCCGAGGGGTATGGGATCGTGCGCGCCCTCATCGAGCGGGGCGTGGTCGCCGATTTCCGCGCCCCCGACATCTGCCGTTTCGGGTTCGCGCCCCTGTACGTGCGCCACGTCGACGCCTGGGACGCGGTGGAGCGGATCCATGAGGTCATCAGCGCTGGGGCCCACCGTGACCCACGCTTTGCCGAACGCGCCGCGATCACCTGAGCGCACTGTGCGATGACCGGGGTGCGGTCTCGTCACGCTTGAGGCAGGATCGTCACCCGGGCATCAGAGGGTCCGTGGGCTGCTCCTGTCACCTTGAGGTTGGCGCGTTCCTGCGCGCCTTCACGGTGAGGACGGCACAGAATGGGCTCCCGCTTGCAGGGCGATCGCGACGCTCAGGTTCGGCGCAGTCGCGAGTGGGAGAGCCGCCCTGCGCTGAGCCGAGCGGTACGCGCCGTCGTCGTCGCCGGTCCTGTGGCCGCCTCCTTCGGTGTGGCCGCCCTGCTCAGCCACCTGGTGCCGCATGCCGACAGCGTCGCCACCACCGTGCTGTGGTTCACGGTGATCGGGGCGGCATCGCTGGCCACGCTCGTCGTCGTCGAACGTGCGGCGCGAAGCCTGCTCCCGCTCGCCGCCCTCCTCAACCTCTCATTGATCTTCCCGGACAAGGCACCCGCCCGCTTCGCGGTGGCGAGGCGGACAGGCAGGCCACGCGACCTGCAGGAGAGTCTCCCGGCGCGCACATGAGTCCGGCCACGAGGACGACGCCCGGTGGATGCAGGCGGTCATCGAGCTGGTGCTGGCGCTCAGCGTTCACGACAAGGCCTCGCGCGGCCACTCCGAGCGTGTGCGTGTGTTCACCGACCTGCTCGCCGACCAGCTGAAGGTGCCCGACAGCGGCCGCAACCGGCTGCGCTGGGCGGCGCTGCTCCACGACATCGGCAAGCTCGAGGTGCCGACGGCGATCCTCAACAAGCCCGGCAAGCCCAGCGAGGACGAGTGGGCCGTGCTGCACCAGCACCCCGAGGAGGGCGCGCGCTGGTGGCTCCCCTGCTGCCCTGGTTGGGCGAGTGGGGCCTGGCCGTGGAGCAGCACCATGAGAGGTTCGACGGCACCGGCTATCCCCACCGGCTGAAGGGACACGAGATCTCGCTGGCGGCACGGATCGTCTCCGTGGCCGATGTCTATGAGGTGATGACCGCGCCGCGGCCGTACAAGCGGTCGATGAGCGTGACCGCCGCCCGTCGCGAGCTGGTGCGCGTGGCCGGCACGCAGCTCGACCCGGTGATCGTGCGCGCGTTCCTCAACGTCTCGGTGGGACGGCTGTGGAGGACCATCGGGTTCGGGGCCTGGATCGCCCAGATCCCCCAGCTCGGGCGGCTGTTCAGCTTCGGCGGCCTGACCAGCGGCGGCGTGGGCATGGGGATCGCGACCGCGACCACGGCCACCGTGCTGGCGGTGGGCGGCGTCATCGGGCCGGCCCCAGGCCCGGCGGCCCCGACCCCGGTCGGTCTGCCCCCGGCGGTTGCCCTGGTCCAGACGCCGGCACCGGGATCCCAGCTGCCGCGTGCTCCAGCGAGGCCGATCACGGTGACCGCAAGCCCGACCCCCGTGCCCGTGTCCACTCCGACGGCTGCCGTGGCAGCTCCCACCGCAGCGCCTGCGAGTTCGACACCGCAGCCGGCGTCCCCGCCGGCGTCGCCCAAGCCGACCCCCAAGCCGACGCCGACGCCCAAGACGACTCCGACGCCGACGCCGGACCCGTGGAGCTGCGCGCAGTGCACCAACACGTCGCCGACCTGCACCAGCTTCTGCAGCGGCGGCAACAGTCATACCTGCACGACCTTCTGCTCTGGGGGCAACAACCAGGTCTGCACGGCCACTGTTCTGGGGGCAACAACCTGCAGCTGCGTCACGTACTGCCAGGGCGGCAACAACGCTGCGTGCCAGGCCATGTGCCGCTCGTCGGTGGTCCAGGTCCCCGTCACAACCGCGACGGTCGCCTCGACGCAGGCCTCCGCGTCGTCAGCCGGATGGTCCTCAACCCAACGGCAGGGACCGGCCGGAACCCTCCTCGCCGGGCTCACCCAGCTGCTGCTTTTCGGGGTCGCGCTCACACCCGCCTGAGCCCGGGCGAAACCTGAATCGCCGGAACAGGATCGTCACCCGCCCATCAGACGCTTCGTCAGCGACCGCTGCCATGTTGTCGCGAAGGCGCCCGGCGTGCCTATGCCCGTCAGCGAGGACGCGAACGACATGGGGACCCGTCAATACCGCGATCGTGAACCCGACGTTCGCGACGCCGAGATCAAGCGCAGCCGGCAGTGGGACCGACGCCCCGCGCTGAGCCGTGCGGTGCGGGTCACTGTGTTCGCGGCGCCGGTGGCCGCGTCGTTCGGCGTTGCCGCGCTGCTGACGCGCCTCCTGCCGCGCGCCGACAGCCCGGCCACCGCGGTTCTGTGGGTGGGCGTGATCGCCGCTGCGTCGTTGGTGACGCTGGTGGTCCTCGAGCGCGCCGCGCGCCGCCTGCTGCCGCTGGCTGCGCTCCTCAACCTCTCGCTGATCTTCCCTGACAAGGCACCTGCCCGCTTCGCGGTCGCCAGGCGCACCGGCAGGCCGCGCGACCTGCAGGAGAGCCTGCACCGCGCCCAGGCGACCGGGCACGACGACGACGCGCGCAGGATGCAGTCGATCGTGGAGCTGGTGCTCGCTCTCAGCGTCCACGACAAGGCCTCCCGAGGTCACTCCGAACGCGTCCGCGTCTTCACCGATCTCCTTGCCGACGAGCTGAAGGTCCCGGAAGTGGTCGCAACCGCCTGCGCTGGGCGGCGCTCCTGCACGACATCGGCAAGCTCGAGGTGCCGGCGACGATCCTCAACAAGCCGGGCATCCCCAGCGACGAGGAGTGGGCGGCGCTGCACCGTCATCCCGAAGAGGGGGCGCGGCTGGTCGGCCCACTGCTCCCATGGCTCGGTGAGTGGGGTGCAGCCGTCGAGCAGCACCACGAGCGCTTCGACGGCACCGGGTACCCGCACCAGCTGCGCGGCCATGAGATCTCGCTGGCGGCGAGGATCGTGGCCGTCGCCGACGCCTACGAGGTGATGACCGCCCCGCGCCCGTACAAGCGGTCGATGAGCGTGTCGGCGGCGCGCGCCGAGCTGGTCCGGGTGGCCGGCGCGCAGCTCGACCCGGCGATCGTGCGGGCGTTCCTCAACGTGTCGGTGGGGCGCCTGTGGCGCACCCTCGGCTTTGGCGCCTGGATCGCCCAGGTCCCCCAACTCGGCCGCATCTTCAGCCTGGGCGGGTGGGCCAGCTCGGGGATGGGCATGGGCATCGCCACCGCGACCACGGCATCGGTCCTGGCGGTCACCGGGGTCGTCGGTCCGGGCCCGGGCCCGGTGGTCGTCGGCCCGGTCTCGGCGCCGGTGGCGTCCGCGCCGATGCACACGCCGCGCCCGGCCCCGAAGACCACCGCCAGCCCACCGGTTGCCACCGCTGCCCCCGGACGGCCGCTCCGCCTTCCACCCCCAAGCCCACTGGGGTCCCAACCGCCACGCCGACGGCACGGCCCACCCTGACGGCGACGGCCAAGCCCACCCCCAAGCCGACTGCGAAGCCCACTCCAACCCCAACTCCGACCCCCACCGCAACGCCGACGCCGAGCCCATCGCCGACCCCGGACCCATGGAGCTGCACGGGCTGCACCGACACGCACCCGTCATGCAAGAGCCACTGCAACAGCGCCAACAACACGAACTGCACCACCTACTGCATGGGCAACAACAACACCTCGTGCACCTCCCACTGTTTCGGGGACAACGACAAGCTCTGCGTCAACTTCTGCGACGGCGACGGCAACAAGTGCAAGACCAACTGCCGTGACAGCACCGCGGCGGTGATCCCGGTCAACGCTGCGCGCCGCCAGGCGACTCCGGTGGCGTCGCGGTCCCCGTCACTGCCTGCCACGCCGCCGAGGGCGCGCCGCACGACGACACGGGCACCCTGACCCGGCTGTTCAGCGATCGCTGCTGCGCGCGCCGCGCCAGCCGGAGATGGCGCTGATCACCACGATCACCACCACCAGGGCGATCGTGATCCGCCCGCTGTACTGGCCAACGGCGTCGGCGACGTTCTCCGCCGGCTTGCCGATGACGAAGCCGAGCGCGACCCAGAGCCCGATGAAGAGCAGCGTTCCGATGAAGTCGGTGGCGAGGAAACGCCAGATGCCGATGCGTGCATCGCCGGCGCCGAAGTAGAGAAGGTCGTTGGGGACGGGCAGGAAGTACGCGAAGAGGATCGTCCACAGTCCCCAGCGCGCAAAGAACAACTCCGCCCTGCGGGCGCGCCGATGCCAGCGGCGATCGTGCTTCTCCAGGTACGCCACCAGCGGGCGGCCGTAGCGGCGCCCCGCCCAGTAGTAGAACGGGTCGGTGAGCATCGTGTACGGGATCGGCGCAAGCAGGACCGCCCACAGTGGCAGCCGCCCGCCGGCGGCGAACGCCCCGGCGATGATCAGCGAGATGGTGCTCCCGCGCAGCAATTCCGCGTACAGCGGCCTGGTGAACTGCAACGCCGTCCCCAGCGGGATCCCGGCGTAGTAGTAGATCGACTTGGCGAAGATGGGTCCCAGGCAGAGCACATCGCGGATGCCCGCGGTCGCGAACAGCTGACTGCGAGCGGCCTCGTCGACGTCACCGCTCGATGCGGGTGTCGCCGCCTCCGCGTCGTCGGGGCCGGCGTCGCTCATACGACCTCCCTCACCGGGACGTCGGGGGATCGTCTCGGGGCGGCGGGGGGTCGGGAGAGGATCAGGGCCACCGCCACAACGATGAGGGCGGCGGCGATCAGCGTCTGCCCGGTGATGTGCTCCCCGAGGACCGCCCAGCCGAGGAACACCGCCACCAGCGGGTTGACGTACGCGTACGTGGCCACCGCGGTCGTGGCCACCTTGTTGAGCAGCCAGACGTACGCGCTGAACGCGACCAGCGAGCCGAAGACGATGAGGTAGAGGACCGACAACCAGGAGGCCAGGCTGACCTGGTCGAGGTGCACGTTCGCCGCCTCTCCGGTGAGCAGCCCAACCAGCATCAGAAGTGCCCCGCCGCACAGCATCTCCATCCCGGTCGCCACCAGCGCACGCCTGGGCAGCGCCCCGCGCGTCGCATACAGCGACCCGACCGCCCAGCTCAGCGGTGAGGCCAGCACCAGCAGCATGTGGGCGGGGTCGCCGGCGCCGCCCGCGCCAGGCCGCAGCAGCACCGCGGTGCCGAGCAGGCCGATGCCGATGCCGGCCACGGCGACCCTGCTGAGGCGGTTGCCGAGCGCGATCGCTCCGAAGATGGCGATGAAGAGGGGGACGGTTGCGACCAGCAGCGCCACCACGCCCGACGGCACGTACTGCTCGCCGAAGCTGACCCCGCCGTTGCCACCGAGCAAAAGCAGGCCGCCGGTGATGGCCGTGGCCCGCCACTGCCGCCAGCCGATCGGGTCCTGGGCGGCGCCGCGCATGCGGCTGGTGACGGCGAGCAGAACCGCGCCCGCGACAAGGAATCGAACCCCGGCCATGAGCAGCGGTGGCATCGTCTCCACCGCCACCCTGATGAAGAGGTAGGTGGATCCCCAGATGACGTAGACCGCGGCGAATGCGGCGACGACTCCGCCGCCCACCCGTTGCAGGACGGCAGGCCGCACCAGCGTGGTCATCGCCGGCCACCCTACGGCATCGGCGGCGAGCGACGCGCTGCGGACACCGCCCTACCATGGCTTCGAGGAGGTATGGATGATGGCCGTTGAGCTGGCGCAGATGCGCTCCGTCAACCCGCGACGGAAGAGCGCGTCGCCACCTACCCGGTGCACTCGGAGCGCGAGGTCGGCGCGGCTCTCGACGCCGCCATGGCCCGCCGTCCGGCTGTGGCGGGCACGCCCCTTGCCGGCCGCTGCGCGCTCATGTCGGGGTCGGCGTGCTGTTGCGTCGAGCGCAGCGACGCGCTCGCCGCTCTGATCACCGCCGAGATGGGCAAGACCCATCGCCGAGGCTCGCGCGGAGGTGGAGAAGTGCGCGTTCACCTGCGACTGGTTTGCCGCACACGCGGCTGAGCTCCTCGCCGACCAGCCCTTCCCGAGCGACAGCCCGCGCAGCTTCGTCGCCTTCGAGCCGCTGGGCACGGTCTGGCCGGGATGCCGTGGAACTTCCCGCTGTGGCAGGTGTTCCGCTTCGCCGTTCCGGCCCTGTGCGCGGGCAACTGCGGGGTGCTGAAGCACGCCTAGAACGTCAGCGGCTGCGCGCTGGCCATCGGCGACCTGTTCGAGGAGGCGGGGTTCCCACGCGGCGTCTTCGCGGTGCTGCTCATCCCCAACGACCGGGTGGCGGCTGTGATCGAGGAACTCGCGAGTTCGCGGCCGTGACGCTGACCGGGAGCACCGCCGCGGGCCGCAGCGTCGGTGCGGCCGCGGGCCGCAGCCTCAAGCCATCGGTGCTCGAGCTGGGCGGATCTGATGCGTTCATCGTGCTCGAGGACGCCGACCTCGGGGCGGCGGCGTCCACCGCGGCCAGGGCACGCTTCCAGAACGCCGGGCAGAGCTGCATCGCTGCCAAGCGCTTCATCGTGGTCGATTCCGTCGCCGCGGATTTTGAGGACCTGCTGGTTGCAGAGGCGCGCAGGATCGTGGTGGGGGACCCGCTCCGGGAATCGGTGACCATGGGTCCGCTCGCGCGGGGCGACCTCCGCGACACTCTCGAACGTCAGCTCCGCGACTCTGTCGCCCTGGGGGCGACGCTCCGGTGCGGCGGAGGCCGCCTCGATGGGCGCGGCTACTTCGTCACCCCTGCGGTGCTGACCGGGTGCACGAGTTCCATGCCCGCCTTCCGCGAGGAGACCTTCGGTCCCCTGGCGGCGGTGATGCGCGTCGGCTCGGCAGACGAGGCACTGTCCGCGGCCAACGACTCCGACTTCGGTCTCGGCGGCAACATCTGGACGCGCGACGAGGAGCGCGGGGTGGCCCTGGCACGGCGCATGGACAGCGGAGGGGTCTTCGTCAACGGCATGACGCACTCCGACCCGCGCGTCCCATTCGGCGGAGTCAAGGACAGCGGTTACGGACGCGAGCTGTCCAGCTTCGGCATTCGAGAGTTCGTCAACGTCAAGACCATCTGGCGGCCCGCCCCGGATGCCTCCGGCGACGCGGGAACGCCGGCCGAGTGAGGCACAACGGGCACCCTCGCATATCCTGTGCGTAGCGCCATGCGCATCGACGGGATGCGAACAGAGGCACGCACGGCATGACAGCGAACGGCAGTCCCCGCCAACGTCACCCAGTTCGCCGGTTCGCGGCAGTGGCGTTCGTGGTGCTGCTCGCCGTGCTCTCGGCGACCGGCGCGACCGGCCTCCTGCCCGCAGGTGGCGACGTCGCCGTGGGCGGCCCGCTCGCTGTGCATCCCGCGACCGGCGCCGGCGCATCCACCGACCAGCTACCGGACGATGCGCTGCCCCCTCCGGGGTTGCGCAGCCGCTGACGGTCTCGGTTCCCGCCGGTCCTCACCTCACCGTTCCCATCCTCTACTACCACTACATCCGTCTCATCCAGCCGTCGGCGCAGAACCTGCTCAGCTTCGACCTCTCCATCTCGCCCGCGATGTTCGCGGAGCAGATGGCGCTGCTCCATGTCGAGGGTGCGCATCCCATCACCCTGGCGACGTTGATGGAGGCGCTCGCGGGCAGGCGCGCGCTGCCGTCCCGCCCCGTCATCCTCACCTTCGACGATGGGTACGCCGACTTCGCGACCGCCGCGGAGCCGGTGCTCTCGCGCTACGGCTTCGTGGCGACCGACTTCGTGGTCAGCGGCTTCATCAACAGGCCACGCTACATGTCGGCTGCTCAGGTGCTGCAGATGGAGGCGGACGGCATGGTGATCGGCTCGCACACCGTGCACCACGTCGACCTCGCGTCTGTTCCGCCGGCAACCGCGTGGACTGAGATCGCCGATGGAAAGAGCGCGCTGGAGAAGCTGCTCGGGCACCAGGTGCCGGACTTCGCCTACCCGTACGGCGCCGTCAACGCGGCCGTCGCGCAGCTGGTGCAACAGGCGGGCTTCCGCGACGCCGTGACCACCGCGAGCGGGGATCAGCAGACGCTCTCCGGGCGTTTCGAGCTGCACCGCATCGAGATGGGGGGCGCCCCCAGCCTGGCCACCTTTGCCCAGGACGCCGGCGTCCCACCACCGACGGAGGTCCAGTTCGCGGTCATCGCGTTCCTCGTCCACCAGCAGCTGCTGGCGCGTACCGCGTGAGCCCCGGCTTTCAGCTGGGGACGGGCCGCTCGGGGGCGCCGCGCGCATAGCCGCTGCAGCGCAGCACCGGGAGCGCGGGTAGCGGGGAAACCTCTGGTCTGACTCCGACAGCCGGCACATCCAGAACTGTGAGCGTGCCCCGCGGATCACGCGGGCATGCTCACAGCTCGCGCAGAGCCCGGGCGGTGTTGCGGACATGGCCATGGGCGCGGCGCACCGCCGGGCCTGAAACAGAGGCGAACCGCCGCGGCAACCGGCGCAGCCCAGCCGCGCTCGGCCGAATCGCCGTGCGCTGGAAGCGCTCGACCGGCCAGCCGAGGCTGCGCGCGTGGGCGGTCAGACGGCGATCGCCGTTGACGCAGACCGGGTGTCCAACGGCCTCGAGCATCGGCAGGTCGCTGGCGAAGCTGTCGCCGTAGGCGTAGGACTGGGCGAGGTCGACGTTGTTGGCGGCGGCCAGCTCGCGAACCGCGTCCGCCTTGCCGGCGCCGTGGCAGAGGCGGAGGATGCGGCCGGTGTACCTCCCATCGCGCAGCTCCGCGTCCGTGCCGGCCACGCCGTCGACGCCGAGGACCGAACCGAGCACGGTGATGAACTCCCGCGGCGACGAGGACACCAGGAAGACCAGGTCGCCGCGCTCGCGGTGCCAGTCGATGCGCGCTCGAGCCTCGGCGTAGACGCGCGGCAGCACGTGCACCGGGATCACGTCGCCGGCGAAGCGCAGCAGCCGCTCGGACTCGACACCGGCCACCAGTGCCCCGGCGCCACGCACCGCGTCGCGGATCTGCACCTCGTCGAAGCCGTACAGGCTGAAGCGGGCCTGGACGACAAGCGACCGCAGCATCGCTCGCGTCGGCATCAGGCCCGCGCGGCGCATCGGCCGGGCCACGTGCAGCAACGAGGAGCCGCGCAGCAGGGTGCGGTCGACGTCGAAGAACGCGGCTGCGCGACGGGTGGGCTGGTCCTGCTCGGCTACCATGCGCGAAATGTCCAGGGTTGCGAGCCGCGGCGCGGTCTCTGCGCCGTCCAGTGTACGGGCCACCGCTGCTGAACTGCTTTCACGCGCAGAGCAGCGCATCGGCAGGTCGCGCAACATCGAGCACTGGCAAGCCGGTCTGGCTCGCTGGGATGCTGAGGTGCTGCTCGCGCACGTGCTCGACGTGGACCCCGAGAGCGACGGCGTGCGGCGATCGATGACGGTGTCGCCGTCGCAGCGACGGCGATTCGACGCGCTCGTCGAGCGCCGTCTCACCGGCGAACCGGTCAACTACATCACCGGTCACTTCCGCTTCCATGGGCTCGACCTGGTGGTGCGCCATGGCGTGTTCTCGCCACGAGCCTCCAGCGAGCTGATGGTGGACCTGGCCACGACACGGTTGCGCCGCCGTCGCGGACGTCGCGTGGCTGTCGATGTGGCCACCGGCGCGGGCGCGGTGGCCCTGGCGGTCGCGTCGGACAACCCGGGCAGTGAGGTCTGGGGCGTCGACATCTCAGCGGACGCCGCGCGGCTGGGCCGGCTCAACGCCAGGCGCCTGCACATCGACAACGCGCGCTTCGCAACCGGCGACATGCTCGCGGCCCTGCCGCGCGGTCTGCGCGGGGAGGTGCAGGTGTTCACCATCCATCCTCCCTACGTCGCACGCGAGGAGGTGCGCACCCTGCCCGTCGAGATTCGGCGGTTCGAGCCGCGACACACGCTGACTGATGGGTCCGACGACGGGCTCGGGCTGGTCCGCCGCCTCGCCGACGACGCACCCGCCTGGCTGCGTCCCGGTGGCTTCGTGCTCGTCGAGATCGCGCCCTACCTCGCGCGTGCCACCGCCACCGTGCTGCGGCGTGGCGGTTTCCGCGATGTCCGCTCACATCGCGACAGCCTCGGCGTCACGCGCATCGTCGTCGGCCGGTTGTGACCGAGGCCGTCACCCCGGCGCTGGGCCCGCCGTGGCGGCGCCCGATGCGCGGCCGGCTCGACGAGCTGGTCGATCGACAGCGTGGCGTTGCGCGGCAACCCGCTGGGTGACCCGAGCGCACGACCGCTGTGGGTCTACTCGCCACCGCGCGACGACGTGCGCGCCGCAGCTGCCGGTGATCTATCTCATCCAGGGCTTCAGCGGGCAGGTGGACATGTGGCGCAACCGCAGCCCGCGGCCAGCTCACCGCGATGGAGCTCATCGACGAGCTGTTCAGCGATCCCGGCGGTGCCGCCATGCCGGGTCGCGATGGTCGACTGCTGGACGTCGCTCGGGGGCAGCCAGTACCTCAACTCGCCCGCCACCGGCCGCTACCACACGTACCTCTGCGAGGACGTGGTGCGCTTCGTGGACGCGCACTATCCGCACGCTGGCGCATCGGGACCACCGTGCCATCACCGGCAAGTCGAGCGGCGGCTACGGCGCCATGATCACGCCGATGCTGCGTCCCGACGTGTTCGGGGCCCTCGGCACGCACGCCGGCGACGCGCTCTTCGAGCTGTGTTACTGGCGGGACGTGCCCGAGGTGGTGCGCGCGCTTGCGCGACAGCAGTACGAGGGCTCGTACCAGAGGCTTCTTCGACGACGTCGCGCTCCCGGCTGCCCGCGCCCAGGAAGGATGACGGCATGCTGTCGCAACATGTGGGCGATGGCCGCTGCGTACTCGGCGGATGACGACGGCACCGTCCAGCCTTCCATTCGACACATCGACGGGCCAGATGATCCCGGAGGTGTGGGAGAGGTGGCTGGCGTGGGACCCGGTGCGCATGGTGCCCGGACACGCCGACGCGCTGCGGTCGCTGAGCGCATCTACATCGACGCGGGCACACGCGACGAGTGGTTCCTCGACCTCGGTGCGGTGGCCTTCCGTGACGCGCTGGCCGGCATCGGTGTGACCGACGTGCAGTTCGAGCTCTTCGACGCCGGCCACATGTCCATCGACTATCGCTACCCGATGGCGATGCGCTACCTGGCTGAGCGGATCGGCGCCGCCTGAGCTTCAGCGGCGCGCCGGCGCGCCCGTCTCCACCGGCGCCGGCTGTTCACGCGCCACGCACAGGCCGGCTCGGTAGGCGCACCACCGCGGGGGTGACCTCCGTGTCAGGCGGCGGCGGCAGCTCGGCGAGGCACCCCGCGCCCGCGCCGGTCGTCGGGGCCGTCGTCCTGGTCGCGTTCGTCGGAGCTGGCCGCGGTCAGGTAGAAGGCGGAGAGCGAGCCGAGGAACAACGGAGAGCACGAGTGCCATCGGCAGGGTCAGGGCGAGGTCAACCTGGCCCTGGATGCCGATGAAAGCCAGGACCAGCGAAGGTCACGACCAGGGTGGCCGCGGGCACGACCCACACCCAGAGCGTGCGGCCCTCGCGGTCCGCCCCGAGCTTGCGCTCGAGCTTCCTCAGCGCCGGGGGAAGCCAACCGAACAGCCCACGGTCCTGTCGCTCCATCTGACCATCGTACGCGTGTGCTCCCGGCGACGAGAGCGCTCTTGACAGGGCCCCGGCCGTTCCACACGCTCGCGGTCTGAAACGTTCCCTTCCTGTCCGGCCGACGGTGGCAGCAGTGGACGCCGGCGGCGTGAATCGCCGGCAGTTCCTCAGGTACGTGGGCCGCGCGTCGCTCGCCGTGGCAGCGCTGGCTGTGCCCGGTTGCTCGACGGTGATGCGGTCGGTCACCGGCAGCCCGTCTCGCACCACGACCTCCCCGCCGAACCGCGTGCCCCCCACCGACGCCGACTGGGCCGCGCTCGCCGGCCAGGTCGGCGGCAACGTCGTGCGTCCCGGCGATGCGATGTACGGACAGGCGGCGCGCCTGTTCAACCCGTACTTCGACGGCGACGCGAAGCCGCTCGGCGTCGTCTACTGCGCGTCGGCCGCGGACGTGCAGCGCACCATCGCCTTCGCGCGCACCCACGGTGTGCCGATGACCCCGCGCAGCGGCGGTCACAGCTATGGCGGGTACTCGGTCAGCGACGGCGTCGTCTGTGACGTCACCCCGATGGCCGGTGTCGCGGTCAACCGTGACGGCACCGCGACCGTCGGCGCGGGCGCGCGGCTCATCGACGTGTACGCCGGGCTGGCGCAGCACGGGGTCGCCCTGCCCGCGGGCTCGTGTCCCACCGTCGGCTTCGCGGGCCTCGCCCTCGGTGGCGGCGTGGGTGTGATGGGTCGCAAGTTCGGGCTCACCTCCGACAACATCGTGGGCCTCCAGGTCGTGACCGCGGCGGGAGACCTGCTGACATGCGACGCGTCCACCAACAGCGACCTCTTCTGGGCCTGTCGTGGCGGCGGGGGCGGGAATTTCGGCGTGGCCACGTCGTTCACCGTGTCGACCCACCCGGTGTCCGCACTCGTCCTCTTCCAGCTGGCGTGGCCGTGGTCAGCAGCTGCCAACGTCGTGGCCGGGTGGCAGAGCTGGATCACCACCATCCCGGACGAGCTCTGGTCCAACTGCCACCTCCTGTCCACCGGGATGCCGGGGCCGCCGTCGGTCACCGTGGGTGGCGCCTACGTCGGGGCTCAGGCCGCGCTGACCCCGTGGCTTGCCACCCTGCGGCAGGTGGTCGGCCTCGCCCCGACCAGCACGTCGGTCGGCACCCACGGCTACCTCGACGGGATGCTGGTGGAAGCCGGCTGTGGCGGGCAGAGCACCGCCTCCTGCCACCTGGCCCCGCAGGGCACGGTCCAGCGCGAGGCGGCGGTGGGACGGTCGGACCTGGTGCTGCAGGCGCTCGGCGCCGAGGCCATCGACACGCTCATCCAGGGCGTCGCAGGCCGCCAGGCCAACCCGGCCGCAACCACAGTGGCCGGCGTCGCTTTCGACTCCTTCGGCGGCGCCATCAACCGCGTTGCTGCCGACGCGACGGCGTTCGTACACCGTGACGCGCTGTTCGGAACGCAGTACAACGCCACGTGGCCCACGGGCGCGTCGCCGGCGATCGTGCAGAGCAACGTCGACGGTCTCGACAACCTCTACACCGCGATGCGACCGTACGCGAGCGGCTTCGCGTACCAGAACTACATCGATCCCAGGCTCGCGGACTGGGAGCACGCGTACTACGGCGCCAACCTGCCGCGCCTGAAGCAGGTCAAGGCGAAGTTCGACCCCGACGGCTTCTTCCAGTTCGCGCAGAGCATCCCCGCGGGGTGATGCAGCCGCGCGCTCAGTCGAAGATCTCGGGGCTGTCCTTGCTGATCCGCTCGAAGATCGGCTGGAACTGGAACCAGCCGGCCAGGTCGAAACCCAGCTGGCCGCGGGTCTGCAGGGCTTCGTCGTGGCCGATCTGGCGCGGCTTGCTGCCGGCACCGGCGGCTGCCGAGTACGCCATCAGCTGCGACTGCGAGGTGCGCTCGAGGGTGAGGAACCACCACGCGGCACTGTCCACGCTGCCTCCGACGGTGAGCATGCCGTGGTTGCGCAGGATGACCGCCTTGTGGTCGCCCAGGGCCTCACCGATGCGCCGGCCCTCGGCGGCGTCGAGCACCACCCCGGTGTAAGTGTCGTAGACGCCGACGTCGTCGTAGAACGCGCAGGCGTCCTGGGTCAGCGGCTCCACGGTCAATTCCAGCGACGACAGCGTCTTCCCGTACGGACCGTGCGCGTGTGCCGCGGCGATGATGTCGGGACGGGCGGCGTGCACAGCGCAGTGGATGGCGACCGCGGCGCCGTTGACCGCGCGGTTGCCCTCGACCACCTCACCATCGTGGGACACGCGCACGAGGTCGCTCTGGCGGATCAGGCTGAAGTGCATCCCGAACGGGTTGACCCAGTAGCTGTGGGGCTCAGCCGGGTCGCGCACGGTGATGTGCCCGGCAACGCCCTCGTCCATGCCCGCGCGGCTGAACATCCGGAACGCTGCCGCCAGGCGCACCTTGCGGTCGTAGCGCTCGTCGTCGACGTTGTCGAAGGTCGGAGGCTGCGGCAGGAACAACTCCCTGCCGGCGACCGCCTTGGCGGCCAGATCGTCCATCTCGGACTCCCACGGGTTGGCCGCCTGGCCGTTCGTGATAGTCATTTCGCACCCTCCCCGCAACCTGGCGGTTGATCGACTGGAGCCGACGGTCAGGATTGAACTGACGACCTACCGCTTACGAGGCGGTTGCTCTACCACTGAGCTACGTCGGCGCGCGGCCCGGCGTCGCGCCGAACCGCACCTATGGTACCGGCGCCGGCTAGGGAAGCCCGGCGTGCGGGACGTCGACCTCGGTGGCGATCAGCACCGCCTCGCGGGACTCTTTGCGGTTGTTCTCGAAGTAGTCGGGCGAGCAGCAGAGCAGCAGGGTGCGGCCCGTCTCGCCGCCGAGCGCGCAGGCGAAGACGCCGAGGCCGCCTGGCGGCCGCACCTCATCGACGATCTCACCTCCTCGGGCCACCCGGATGCAGCGACCGCCGAGGCCGTCGGCGGCCCAGATGTGCTCTTCCGCATCGAGCGTGCAGCCGTCGGGGGCGACCCGGAGCTGCTCGAACGTGGTCATCGCATCGCCGAGCGCGACCTCCGGACCCAGCTGCGCCCAGACTTCGCGATCAACCAGGGAGCCGTCCGGCGCGATGGTGAACGAGGTGTAGCGGTTGGCCAGGGTCTCGCCGACGACCAGGGTGGCGCCGTCGTCGGTGATCACTGTGCCGTTCGGGAAGATGAGCCCCTCCGCGGCGACGGTGACGCCACCGTCGGGGTCGACGCGCTTCAGCGACGTCGTCGACGGGGTGTCGAACGCGTAGAGGTCGAAGCCAAAGTCGCCCACCAGGCGCGACCCTGGCTGTCCACCACCATGTCGTTGAGCAGACCGGTGCACACGTCGGACAGGTCGGCGTGGACGGTCACCGCGCCGTGGGGGTCGCGGCGGAGCAGCCGGTGGTCGCGCATCGACGCCACCAGCAGCGAGCCGTCGGGCATCCAGCCGAGCCCGGATGGCTGGCCCTCGACGGCGAGCACCTCTGTCTCCTCGCCCTGCGGTGAGACGGTGAACACCGCGTGGCGGTACATGTCGGACACCCACCAGCTGCCGTCGCGCCAGCGCGGCCCTTCGAAGAAGGCGCCGCCCTCGACCAGGGTGCTGAACGCGCGATCGGCCACGCCCGGACTGTAGCGGGCGGAGGCTCCGCTACCCTTGCCCTGCGATGACCGAGACGACGTCCCCCCCGAGCACCACCGCGTCGCGCACGCTCGACGCCTACGACCCCTCCGCGGTCGAGGCGAAGTGGCGGCGCACCTGGGACGAACGCGGCGACTACCGCACCGACCTGGAGTCGGAGGACCGTCCCTTCTACAACCTCTCCATGTTCCCGTACCCGTCCGCGGAAGGCCTGCACGTCGGCCACATGGTCCCGTACACCGGCATCGACATCCACGGGCGCTGGCGGCGCCTGCACGGTGACAACGTGTTCCAGCCGATGGGCTTCGACGCCTTCGGGATCCACAGCGAGAACTACGCGCTGAAGATCGGCGAGCACCCCGCGGTGGTGATGCGCCGCGCGGTCGCCAACTTCCGCGAGAACCAGCTGAAGATGATCGGCGCCATGTTCGACTGGGAGCACCAGGTGAACACGGCCGACCCCGCCTACTACCGCTGGACCCAGTGGATCTTCCTCCAGCTGTTCAAGGCGGGCCTGGCGGAGTGGCGTGACGGCGCGGTGCTGTGGTGCCCGTCGTGTCTCACCGTGCTCGCCAACGAACAGGTGGAGCAGGGCAGGTGCGAGCGCTGTGGCTCGGTGGTGGAGACACGGTGGCTGCGCCAGTGGTGGCTGAAGATCACCAACTACGCAGCCGAGCTGCTCGACGCCCTGGACACGCTGGACTGGTCGAAGTCGACCAAGCTGATGCAGCGGAACTGGATCGGCAGGCGCGAGGGCGCGCGCATCGTCTTCGACCTCGAGGGCTGCGAGCGCAAGGACGTGGCCGTCTTCACCACGCGCCCGGACACCCTCTACGGGGCCACCTTCCTGGTCATCGCCGCCGACCACCCGCAGCTCGAGGAGTTCGTGCCCGATGACCGGCGCGGAGAGGTCAACGCCTGGCGCAACCGGATCCCGGGGCCGGACGCCGAGCCGGACTTCACGGTTGGGATCGACCTCGGCTCCTGGGCCATCCATCCGCTCACCGGGCGGCGCCTCCCGGTGTGGGCCGCGCCGTATGTCCTCTTCGACTACGGCACCGGCGCGATCATGGCGGTGCCCGCGCATGACGAGCGCGACCACGCGTTCGCGGCCGCCCACAGGCTGCCGGTGATCGAGGTGGTCGCACCCCCCGAGCCGGTCGAGGGTGCGTACGCCGGCCAGGGCACGATGGTGAACAGCGGCGACTTCGACGGGCTGACCTCGGACGAGGGCCGGCGGCGCATCGTCGAGCGTCTCGAGAACAGCCAGCGCGGCGAGGCCACCATCACGTACCGGCTGCGGGACTGGCTGGTCTCGCGCCAGCGGTACTGGGGTCCGCCGATTCCCATCATCCACTGCACCAAGGACGGCCAGGTGCCTGTCCCCGAGGAGGACCTCCCGGTGCTGCTGCCCGAGGTGGAGGACTTCCGCCCCACCGGCACCGGCGTCTCCCCGCTGGCCACCGTCGAGGAGTGGGTCAACGTGACCTGCCCGGTCTGCGGTGGGCCAGCGCGTCGCGAGACCGACGTCAGCGACACGTTCGTGGACTCCTCCTGGTACTACCTGCGCTACCCGTCGACCGACTTCGACGACGTGGCCTTCGACCCCGATCGCACCAAGCGCTGGCTGCCGGTGGACATGTACATCGGGGGCAACGAGCACGCCGTCCGCCACCTGCTGTACGCGCGCTTCGTGATGCGGGCGCTGCATGGCCTCGGACTCGTCGATGAACCTGAGCCGTTCACACGGTTCCGAGCACACGGGATGATCGTCAAGGACGGCTTCAAGATGTCGAAGAGCCGTGGCAACGTCGTCAACCCCGATGAGTACATCGAGAAGTACGGCGCCGACACCTTCCGGCTGTACCTGATGTTTCTCGGCCCGTACACCGCGGGCGGCGACTTCCGCGATGAGGGCATCACCGGGGTCACGCGCTTCCTGCACCGTGTCTGGCGCGGCACCCAGCACGCCACCGGCGTCGACCTCGACGACGAGCTGCGCGAACGGCGCCGCCACCGGCTCATCGGGGGCGTCGACGAGGACATCGCCGGGCTGCACTTCAACACCGCGATCGCCCAGCTCATGGAGTTCGCCCGCGAGGTCGACCAGGAGGCCACCGAGGGCCGCGGCCGCCGCGTCGACGCCGAGACCCTGCTGCTCTGCCTGGCGCCGTTCGCGCCCTACATCACCGAGGAGCTGTGGCAGCGCACCGGGCACGAGGGGTCGGTGCACGGCCGCGGGCAGTGGCCCGAACACGACCCAGCCCTTGCCGCACGGGTCGAGGTCGAGGTCGCCGTGCAGGTGAACGGCAAGCTGCGCGGCACCCTGACCGTCCCGGCCGGGACCGGCCAGGACGAGTTGCGCCAGCGCGCGCTGGAGCTGCCGCGCGTGGTGGCGTTGCTGGCCGGGGCCGAGCCGCGCAAGGTGATCGCCGTCGTCGACCGCGTCGTCAACCTGGTCGTCTAGACACCGGCGCCATCGCCGCGCCCGGAGATCAGCTCAGCCCTCGGTGGGAAGCGTGAGCGGCCCGGATCGACATAATCCGACACCTTCATGCCCACCTTGCCAGCGGACCGGGTGGTCCACACATGACCTTGATCGTCGGCATCGCGGACGAGTCGCGCGATGGTGAGCGCCGCGTCGCCGCCAGCCCGGCGAGCGTGCGTGCCCTGGTGGCGGCCGAGCACGAGGTCGTGGTGCAGAGCGGCGCCGGGGCTGCGGCGGGCTGGGCCGACGAGGAGTACACGGCGGCGGGCGCGACCATCGCGGCAACGGCCGCCGAGGTGCTGAAGAAGGCGTCGGTGCTCCTCTGCGTCCGCGGCAGCGGCGCCGGCGCGGCGACGTGGGAGGGGGTCGGCGAGTCGCACACCCTGGCCGGGCTGTTCGACCCGCTCGGCGAGCCCGCCGCGATCGAGAGGCTGGCCAAGCGTGGCGCCACGGTCTTCGCGATCGACCTGCTGCCGCGCATCACCCGCGCCCAGCCCATGGACGTGCTCTCGTCACAGGCGACGGTCGCGGGGTACAAGGCTGTGATCGTGGCCGCCTCCCTGTCACCGCGGCTGTTCCCGATGCTCACCTATGCGGCCGGCACCATCCCGCCGGCCAAGGTGCTGGTGCTCGGCGCCGGTGTCGCCGGCCTGCAGGCGATCGCGACGGCGCGCCGCCTCGGCGCCAACGTCAGCGCCTACGACGTCCGCGCGGCGGTGCGCGAGCAGATCGAGAGCCTGGGCGCCCGCTTCGTCGACCTCGCGGACGTCGCCGCCGGCGAGGAGGACGCCTCGGGGTACGCGACCGGGGCGGACGAGGCGGAGCTGGCGCGCCAGCAGGAGGCGCTCGCCGCGGAGATCAGCGCAAGCGACGTGGTGGTGACCACCGCCCTGGTGCCGGGTCAGCGCTCCCCGATCCTGGTCACCGCCGCGGCGATCGAGGCGATGAAGCCGGGCTCGGTGATCGTCGACCTCGCCGCCGAGCGTGGCGGCAACTGCGAGGGCACCGTCGCGGGTGAGACCGTGGAGATCGGCGGGGTGACCCTGGTCGGTGCCGAGAACCTGCCCGCCACGGTCCCGCAGGACGCCAGCCAGATGCTCGGCCGCAACCTCGCCAACTTCGTCATCCACATCGCCACCGACGGCGCCATCAACCTCGACGGCGACGACCCGATCGTGCAGGGGACCCTGGTGCCCGCGGGGGGAAGGTCGTCAACGAGCGCGTCGCCGCCCTGGTCGACCCGACGAGGGCGGGCGCGTCCGCTGAGGCCGGCTCGTGAACATCGAGACCGGCCTCTACGTCTTCCTGCTGGCGTCGTTCCTCGGGTTCGAGCTGATCCGCCGCGTCCCCCAGCTGCTGCACACCCCGCTGATGTCGCTGACCAACGCCATCTCGGGCATCGCGCTGGTCGGCTCCATCGTCATCGTCGGCAGCTCGCGTTCGGTCACCACCACGGTGCTGGGAACCATCGCCATCGCAGCGTCGTCGTCGAACGTCATCGGCGGCTTCCTGCTCACCGACCGGATGTTGCGCATGTTCAGGAAGCGCCGCTGATGCGCGACACCATTGTCCAGTACCTCTACCTCGCGGCAGGCCTGTCGTTCATCTTCGCGATCAAGTGGATGACAGCGCCGACCACGGCGCGCCGGGGGGTCTTCGCCGGCGAGATCGGCATGGTGCTGGCGGTGGTGGGCACCTTCGTGCGTCCCGAGGTGACGCAGTTCACCTGGATCGTGGTCGGACTCATGGCAGGTGCCGCCATCGGTGTGCCGCTGGCGGCGTTCGTGCCCATGACCGCGATGCCGCAGCGGACCGCGCTCTCGCATGCATTCGGCGCGGCCGCGGCCACGCTCGTCGGCGTGGCGGAGTACATCATCCGCCAGCCCCACCTCGACCGATTCACCACGGTGGTGCTCGGCATCGAGGTCCTGCTGGGTGGCCTGACGGTGACGGGCAGCCTGATGGCGTTCGGCAAGCTGCAGGAGATCATCCAGGGGCGTCCCGTGGTCTATCGCGGCCAGAACGTCGTCAACCTGACCATCCTCGCCGTGGCGCTGGCCGGCATCGCGTGGCTGGCGATCGACCCGAGCATGGTGTTCGTCTTCGGCGTGGTGGTCGCCGCCGCGGTGGTCTTCGGGGTGCTGCTGATCATCCCGATCGGTGGTGCGGACATGCCCACAGTGATCGCGCTGCTCAACTCGTACGCAGGGCTGTCGGCCGTGGCCATGGGTTTCGCTCTCGACAACAAGGTCCTCGAGATCGCCGGCGCGCTCGACGGCTCGTCGGGGTTCATCCTCGCGGTGGTCATGTGCCGCGCCATGAACCGCAACTTCCGCAACATCCTCTTCGGCGCCTTCGGCCAGGTGACCATGTCGTCGAGGTCACGGAGCGGACGACCGGCCGGTGCGCAGCGGCACCAGCGTGGACGGCGCGGCCATCCTCGACGGCGCGCGCATGGTGGTGATCATCCCGGGGTACGGCATGGCGGTGGCCCAGGCGCAGCACAAGGTGCGTGAGCTGTCGGACGCTCTCGAGCGCAACGGCAGCGAGGTCCGCTTCGCGATCCACCCCGTGGCCGGCCGCATGCCGGGGCACATGAACGTGCTGCTCGCCGAGGCGGACGTGCCCTATGACCACATGGTGGAGCTCGAGGAGGCCAACGAGCTGCTCTCCCGCGCCGACGTGGCGATCGTCATCGGCGCCAACGACGTCACCAACCCGGCTGCCAAGAACGAGCCGGGCAGCCCCGTGTACGGCATGCCCATCCTCGACGTCGACAGCGCGGGCAGCGTGCTGGTGATCAAGCGAAGCATGGCGCCGGGCTTCGCAGGCATCGGCAACGAGCTGTACTACCTGCCCAACACCACCATGCTGTTCGGTGACGCCAAGCAGGTGGTGGGCGCGCTGGTGAGCGACCTCGCGGAGATCCCGCTGAGACAGCACCCGGCCGCGCGTCAGCTCGTTGGTTCTGTCTCGCCCCCGCTGTCGACGTCCTGGATGAACCGCACCAGGCCCTCGAAATAGGTTGCCTGGTCGTCGTACATGGCCATGTGGCTGCCGTTGCCGCAGAGCAGGAAGCGGCCGTTCGGCAGCTTCGTGGACAGCATCTCCATGTGCGCGGGGTCCATGGTGTCGTGGGTCGCGCCGATGACCAGCGTCGGCACGGTGATGTCGTGGAGGTCGGCGACCCGGTCCCAGTGCGCGAGCTTGCCGCGGCGCCGAGCTCGCTCGGGCCCTGCATCGGGACGTAGATCGACTGGTTGATGCGCGCGAATGCTCGGTTGGCGGGATCGGGCCATTCCTCAGCGGGCATGCGCAGCACGTGGTGCTCGTAGTGGTGCGGGATCAGCAGCTCCATGTAGCGCGGGTTCTCGTAGTCCCCGGCCGCCTCGAGCTGCTTGATCTCCGCGAGCGCCGCCTGGTCCATGGCCGGCATGAGGACCTCGTTGGCGTACGCGTTGTAGGCCGGGATGCTGGCCATCATGTTCGAGATCACCAGCCCCTTCAGGTGGCGCTGGTGGCGCAGCGCGTACTCGATGGCGAGGATCCCGCCCCACGAGTGTCCGAGCAGGAAGAAGTTGTCCGCTGTCCAGCCCCAGCGCCTGCCGCACCTGCTCGACTTCGTCGACGAAGCGGTCGAGGTCCCACAGGTCGGGGTCGTCGGGCTGGTCGCTGTAGGCCGAGCCGAGCTGGTCGTAGTAGTAGTACTCGATGCCCGCCGCCGGCAGGTAGCTGTCGGCCGCCTCGAAATACTCGTGGGTCGCCGCCGGGCCGCCGTGGAGGAAGAGGAGCTTCGCGGTCGGGTTGTTGCCGACGCGCTTGGTCCAGACCCGGAACTCACCCTTGGGCGTGGTGATGGGGACCAGCTTCACCCCGCCGCCGAGCAGGTCGTCGCGACCTGAGTAGTCCAGGTACTGTGCCTCGTTCATCGTTCACCCCCACAACGGCGCGGCGCCTGCCTCCGCGGGCTCAGCGCAGGGTAGCGGTCATCGCGGGCCGAGTCTCGGCCCCTCGAAGAGCATCGGGGTGTGGGCGATGCCGTCCTCCACGTAGTCCGGGCCGCTTCGCTCGAACCCGATGCTCTCGTACCAGTCGGCCAGCCGTGCCTGGGCGGCGACGCGGACCGGCCCGGTCGCCCTGCCGAGCGCGTGACCGACCAGGAGGGTGCCCAGGCCGCGGCCGCGGTGGGACGGTGCGGTGACCACCCGGCCGAGCCATGTCGCGGCGTCGGGGCCGGGGTAGCTGCGCAGATAGGACACCGGCGCGGCCTGGTCCTCTACCCAGAGGTGCTCCGTCGTGTCGAGGACGTCGCGGCCGTCGAGCTCGTGGTAGGGGCAGCCCTGTTCGACGACGAATGTGTCGAGCCGCAGCCGGACGATGTCGTGGAATGTGCGCGTGCTCAGCTCGGCGAAGCGGGCAACGTGGATCGAAGGTGCGGTCACGCCGACAGCCTAGTCGGGGAGCCCGTTCGCTGTTCACAAGCCGTCAGATCGACCGGTAACGGTGCCTCGCGGGTCTGGCCCGACGGCCCTGCGAGTCGCTACGATCCACCACGCCCATGGACATTCAGGATGGTGTGGGACGGCGGATGGAGCCGGGCACGGGCGCGTGGGCGCTGCCTGCGTCTCAGATGCTCGTCGCCGACCTGGTCGAGGAGTTCAACTCGGCGCCCGACAGCGAGACGCTGGTGGCCCGCGTGCTTCATCGCGCCGTCCTGGAGACCCGGTCCGACCGCGCCGTGATCTCGTGGATCGACGGCGACGAGATGATCGTGGCCGGATGCCTCGACCCCTTCGGTGAGCCGGTGGTCACCGGCAGCCGCTGGCCGCTCGCCGGCGAGCAGGTGAGTGTCCTGGCCCTCTCCGCAGGGCGGTGCGGAGGCGGGGACGCTCGATGGGACGGCCCCGGGCCTTGCCGACGCCAGCCCGGCGCTGCTCGACACCTATGCCGGCCTCAAGCAACTGCTGGTGGCGCCGGTGTCGGCGGCCGGCGAGCACACGGCCATCCTCTGTGTGAGCCGGCGGCGGGCCGAGGAGTTCGCCGCCGAGGACCGCGACGCGCTCGACGCCATCGCCCGCTCCGCCGCCCAGCCGCTCCGCGCTGCTCGGCTCGACGACCTGCTCGGCGCCGCGCTGGCAGAGCTGGGTGAACGGCTCGCCGGGGAGGAATCGGTGGAACGGGTCAAGACGGACGTCCTGCGCCTGGCCTCGCACGAGCTGCGCAGCCCGCTGACCGTCCTGCACGGCTACCTGTCGCTGATCCGCGGCGGCTTCTTCGGCGAGCTCCCCGGGCCGCTCGACGACGTCATGAAGATCCTCGAGCGCCGCACCGGGGAGATGAATGCGCTGGTCAACGACATGCTGCTGGCCGCCCGCATGGAGGACGATCCGTCTCCCGCGACGGCGGAGACCGTCGACCTCCGGTCCCTGGTGCGCGAGGCCGCCGAACTCGGTGGCACCACGCGCCTCGGAGCTGCACCGGCTGCATGTCGAGGTGCCCGAGGAGCCTGTGCTCGCTCGCGTCGACGCCCAGCGGGTGGTCCTGGCCCTGCGCAACATCATCGACAACGCCGTCAAGTACTCGCCCGACGGCGGCGACGTGACCTGCTGCGTCGTCGACGACCGCGAAACAGCCAGGATTCGCGTCGCCGACCACGGGCTGGGGATCGCCCCCGAGGACCGCGACAAGCTGTTCACCCGTTTCGGCAGGGTCGTGACCACCGCCAACTCGCACATCCCCGGGCTCGGGCTTGGCCTGTACTTCACGCGCGAGGTGGCGCGCCGCCACGGAGGCGACGTGGCCCTCGTCGACGGCGACGGCGAGGCGACCGTCTTCGAGCTGACCCTGCCGCTGGCGCCCTAGCCGGCTCAGACCCGGCGCAGCACCAGCAACGACCGCGCGGTCACGCGCAGCGCCTGCGCGGCCTCGATCGACCGTGGTGGATCGTGCGTCGAGGTGTCGGCGGTGTCGAGGATCACCTCCCAGTGGTCGCCCCACCCCCGCGGCAGGTTCCACGACATGTCCTTGTGGTGAGAGTGGAGGATGACCAGCAGCGTGTCGCCGCGGATCTGGTGGCCGTCCTCGGTGTGGTCGGGGATCTCGTCGCCGTTGAGCAGCATCGCCAGCGAGCGTCGTGACTCGTCGTCCCACTGCGCCTCGGTCATCTCCGCGCCCTCGTCGTCGAACCAGGCGACGTCCTTGCGGCGCTGGCCGCGGCCCACCTGGCCCTCGAAGAAACGCTGACGGCGCAGCACGGGCTGCTGCCCTCGCAGCGCGATCAGCCGGCGTGTGAACTCGAGCAGGGGTTCATCGACGCCGGCCCAGTCGAGCCACGAGATCTCGTTGTCCTGGCAGTACGCGTTGTTGTTGCCGCGCTGGGTGCGTCCCATGTCGTCCCCGGCGACCAGCATCGGGCATCCCTGGGAGAGCAGCATGGTGGCGATGAGGTTGCGCTGCTGGCGAGCGCGCAGCGCCAGCACCTCGGGGTCGTCCGTGTCACCCTCGACGCCGCAGTTCCAGGAGCGGTTGTCATCCGCGCCGTCGCGGTTCTCCTCACCGTTGGCCTCGTTGTGCTTCTCGTTGAACGAGACCAGGTCGCGCAGCGTGAACCCGTCGTGGGCGGTGACGAAGTTGATGCTGCTGAACGGTGAGCGACCGTCGTCGCGATAGAGGTCGCTGCTCCCGGTGAGACGGTTGGCCAGCTCGCCGACCCCGGCCACCTGTCCGCGCCAGTAGTCACGCACGCAGTCGCGGTACTTGCCGTTCCACTCCGCCCAGCGCACCGGGAAGTTGCCCACCTGGTAGCCGCCCTCGCCGACGTCCCAGGGCTCTGCGATCAGCTTGACGTGGGCGAGGGTGGGGTCCTGGTGGATGATGTCGAAGAAGGCCGAGAGCTTGTCGACATCGTAGAACTGGCGTGCCAGCGCCGATGCCAGGTCGAACCGGAAGCCGTCGACGTGCATCTGGCTGACCCAGTACCGCAACGAGTCCATGACCATCTGAAGCGTCGCCGGCGAACCGGCGTTGAGGCTGTTGCCGGTGCCGGTGACGTCGTAGTAGAAGCGAGGGTTGTCCTCGACGAGCCGGTAGTACGAGCGGTTGTCGATGCCCTTGAAACAGAGGGTGGGGCCGAGCTGGTTGCCCTCGGCGGTGTGGTTGTAGACCACGTCGAGAATGACCTCGAGCCCGGCCGCGTGCAGCGCCTTGACCATCGCCTTGAACTCCACCACCTGCTCGCCGTTCGCACCGGCGCTGGAGTAGCGGCTCTCGGGAGCGAAGTAGCCGATGCTGTCGTACCCCCAGAAGTTGCTGAGGCCCAGGTCGACCAGGTGCTGCGGGTCGATGAAGTGATGCACCGGCATGAGCTCGACGGAGGTGATGCCCAGCGTGGTGAAGTGCTCGATGGCGGCGGGGTGCGCCAGCCCGGCATAGGTGCCGCGCAGGTTCTCGGGGACCTGCGGGTGGCGCATGGTGAAGCCGCGGACGTGTGTCTCGTAGATGACCGTGTCGCTCCAGGCCACGTCCGGCCGCCGCTCGCCGCTCCAGTCGAAAGCGTCGTCGACGACCACGCTGTGCGGCATCTGGGCGGCGGAGTCGAGCTCGCTGATGGTGTCGTCGTCGGCCTCACCCCAGCGGTAGCCGAAGACCTCGGGGCCCCAGTGGACCGAGCCCGAGATGGCGCGCGCGTAGGGATCGAGCAACAGCTTGTGGGGGTTGTGGCGCAGCCCGAGGTCGGCGTCGTAGGCGCCGTGCACGCGGTAGCCGTAGCGCGCCCCCGGGCCGACGCGCGGCACGAAGCCGTGCCAGACGAGGTCGGTCTGCTCGAGCAGGTCATAGGCGGCCAGCAGTGCGCCCGATTCATCGAGCAGGACGAGCTCGACCGCGTCCGCCTCGGACGCGAACAGCGCGAAGTTGGTGCCGTCCTCGCGGACGGTGGCGCCCAGCGGGTAGGGGCGCCCCGGCCACGCCGGGATGTTGCCCACCGTCACCCAACCCTCTCCAGCAGCGCTGCCGGGAAGGTGGCGAGCAGGTCCGCGAGGGCCACCTCGCCTCCCGACATCGTGGTCCCGTCGCAGAGGTTGCGCCAGTGGCCGTCGGGCAACGAGATCATGGTGTCTCCCCAGCTCCCGCTCCGCGTGAGGGAGCGGCGTTGTGCTATCGCGATCACCGCTGCGGGGAGACCCCGGATGAAGGCGACGACATCATCGGAGAACTCACCGTCGGCGCGTACCGGCAGGTAGGCGCCGCGTTGGTCGAACGCCTCCGGCCGGCGCGCTCGCAGTTCCAGCGAACTCGCGGATCAGCAGGAGCTTCGGTGCGCCACTGTCCCGGTCGCCGGCCCAGGCCGCGGCAGCCGTGCGCTGGCCGGGCGGGGACAGCAGCGAGCGGCGCAGCTCGTAGTCGACGGGCCGCCGGTTGTCGGGATCGACGAGGCTGAGATCCCACAGCTCGCAGCCCTGGTAGATGTCCGGGACGCCGGGCGAGGTCAGCTTGAGAAGGGTCATGTTGAGCGAGTTGACGCGTCCCCAGTCGACCAGGGTGCCCACGAAGCCGTCGAGGTCGGCGACGAAGCGAGGGTCGGCGAGCACCCCGGTGACGAAGGCGCGCAACGCCGCGTCGTAGGTCTCGTCCGGCTGCAGCCAGCTGGTCTGGCGCTTGGCCTCGTGGGCCGCCTTCTCCAGATACGCGACAGCGCGGTCGGAGGTGAGTGGCCAGGCGCCGACGAGGGTCTGGTAGAGCAGGTACTCCATCGAGGGATCGGGAAGGCCGTCCTGCCGGTGACGGCTGTTCATCCCCCGCCAGCGGTGAACGGCAGTGGCCCACTCGGCGGGCACCTCGCTGAGCAGGTCGATGCGACAGCGGACATCCTCGCTGCGTTTGGTGTCGTGCGTGGACGTCGCCAGCAGGGCGAGGGGGTGCTCCACCTGGTTGCGGGCGTTGCGCGCGTGGAACTCGTGCGCGTCCATGCCGAAATGCGCCGGCGAATCGCCGACCTCGTTGAGCGACACCAGCACCAGGTGGCGGTAGCAGGCGGTGTCCTCGACGCCCTTGGCCGTGGTCGCGGCGCAGAGCTGCTGCAGCCGCAGCACCAAGTCGCTCTCGGCCAGGTGCGTGTCCTCCTCGGCCGTCGACACGTCCCTCGCCTCGCCGAGCACGAGGAGGTCGGCGATGAAGTCGAGCAGTCGCGCGTCGACGTCCGGCGCGTTGCGGTGCGCGGCCCGTGCGGCGGCGCGGATGATGGCGACGTCGCGCGCGGACTGCGGCGGGGTGCGCGGGTCGACATACGTCCGGTAGACGGGAATGGCGGCGACCAGCTCGGTGATGGCCTCACGCAACTCGCTGTGGGTGTGGTCTCGCTGCGCGGGGTACGCGTCACAGACGCCGGCAAGCAGGCCGGTCAGCCGCTCCACGTCGCTGACCAGCGCGGTGCGCAGGACCTCGCGTTTGCCCTCGAGAGCGAACCCGGCGAAGTCCGACGGCTGGCCGGTGATCTCCTCGTGCAGCGCATCCAGGGCGTCGCGCCCGGCCGGGTCGACGAAGAGGCCGTTGACCGCCGCCAGGAAGTCGTACCCGGTGGTGCCGTCCAGCGGCCACGCCGGCGCATCCTCGTCGCGCTGGAGGATCTTCTCGGAGAGCAGCCAGGAGGCCGCTGTGGTGGCGTCGCGAAGCCGCTGCGCGTACTGGATGGGACGGCGCAGCCCGTCGATGTGGTCGACGCGCAGGCCGTCGACGTCGCCGCTGCGGACGAGCCGTTCGACCAGCGCGGTGCTCTCGGCGAAGACCCCGGGCTCCTCGACACGCAGGGCGACGAGCGTGTTGATGTCGAAGAAGCGCCGGTAGTTCACCTCCTCGACCGCCGTCTGCCAGCGCGCCAACCGGTGATGCTGCTCGTTGAGGACGCGGTCGAGGGCGCCGACGTCGCTGCTCACTCCTCCCAGCACCGCGTCGACCGCGGATCCCAAGTCCGTTCCGTCGAGAATGCTCGCCACGCGCTCGGCGATCGACCGGCGCGCGGCGAAGCGCTCCCGCCGGGTGGCGTCGTCGACCGCAACAGGCAGCCGGGCCACCGCTGCGACGACCTCACCGACGCGCGGGTCACGCGTCGCCGCCAGCAGCTCGGCGACCGTCTCGATGGAGAGCGGGTAGCGGTTGTCGAGATGGGCGACGAGCAGCGCCCCCTCCTCGCGCACCAGCCGGATCAGGCCGTCCTCGAGCACCCGGCCGACCTGGTCGTCGAGCACGGGAAGAAGGATGCGGTGGTGGAGCCTGGGCTCCTCCACCTCCCAGTCGATGTCGAAGAACGACGCGTACGGCGACCCCTGCCCGTCGGCGAGAACGTCCCACCACCACCGGTTGCGGCGGTCGGCGATCGACATGTGGTTGGGCACGATGTCGAGCAGCTGGCTCAACCCGTTGGCGCGGAGCGTCTCGGTCATGGCCCGGTGTCCACTCTCGCCACCGAGGTCCTCGCTGATCCGCGTCGGGTCGACGACGTCGTACCCGTGCGCGCTGCCCGCGGCCGCCTGCGTGCACGGCGAGAAGTAGACGTGGCTGATGCCAAGCTCCGCAAGGTAATCGGCCTGCGCGGCCGCGTCGGCGAAGTCGAACTCGGCGCGCAGCTGCACGCGGTACGTGGCACGGCGCTGGAGTGCCCCGGTTCTCTCGCCGGGGATCATCGCGTCACAATCATCTCGATTCTGCTGTTGTTGAAGTGTCGGATTATGGCGGGGGCGTCATCGTGAACCGCTGCGCTGTGTGGGCTCCCAACGCGGCGCGCGTGGACGTGCAGACGCGAGGTGCGCGCCTGCCGATGGCGGAGGCGGGCGGTGGTTGGTTCGAGCTGCGCGACGCCCGGCTGGAACCGGGTGACGACTACTCGTTCGTGCTCGACGATGGCCCTGCGCTGCCCGACCCGCGGTCAGCGTGGCAGCCGCGCGGCGTCCACGGCCCATCGCGCGCCGTCGACCACGATGTGTTCACGTGGACCGACCAGCGCTGGCAGGGACGGTCGCTTCGCGACTGCGTGCTGTACGAGCTGCACACCGGCACGTTCAGCGAGGCCGGGACCTTCGACGGCGCGATAGAGCACATCGGGCACCTCGTCGAGCTCGGGATCGGAGCGGTCGAGCTCCTCCCGGTGGCGGCGTTCCCCGGGGCGCGCGGATGGGGGTACGACGGCGTCGACCTGTTCGCGGTGCACGACGCCTACGGCGGACCGGCGGCGCTCAAACGGTTCGTCGACGCCTGCCACGGCGCCGGCATCGCAGTCGTCGTCGACGTCGTCTACAACCACCTCGGACCGGACGGCAACCACCTCGGCGAATTCGGTCCCTACTTCACCGATCGGTACCGCACGCCGTGGGGTGACGCCGTCAACTTCGACGGCCCCGGCAGCGACGAGGTGCGCGCCTTCATGGTCGACAACGCGGTCATGTGGCTTCGTGACTACCACTGCGACGGGCTGCGCCTGGACGCCGTGCACGCCATCGTCGACACCTCTGCAGTCCACGTGGTCGAGGAGATCGCCGCCACTGTCCACGACCTCTCCGTCCAGCTCGGGCGCGAGCTGTGGGTGATCGCGGAGAGCGACCTCAACGATCCGCGCGTGGTCAGCGACCCGGCGGTCGGCGGCTACGGGTGCGACGCCCAGTGGAGCGACGATCTCCACCACGCGCTGCATGCCACGCTGACCGGCGAGACCGACGGGTACTACGCGGACTTCGGTCGTGTCGAGCACGTCGCGCTCTGCCTGCGCAACGTGTTCGTCAACCCCGGTGGGTATTCGCGGTTCCGGCAGCGGCGTCACGGGCGGACGGTCGGCGACCTGCCGGGGACGCGCTTTCTCGGCTACATGCAGGACCACGACCAGGTCGGCAACCGTGCGCAGGGCGAGCGCAGCGCGGCGCTGATGAGCACGGGGCGGCTGCAGATCGCGGCCGCACTGGTGCTGCTCGGACCGTTTGTGCCGATGCTCTTCGCCGGCGAGGAGTGGGCGGCCTCATCGCCGTTCCTGTACTTCACCGACCACCAGGACGCCGAGCTTGGGCGGCTGGTGTCGGAGGGGCGGCGCCGGGAGTTCGCGGCGTTCGGCTGGGACCCGGCCGCCGTGCCCGATCCTCAGGATCCCGCCACCTTCATCCGATCCAAGCTGCGATGGAGCGAGCTCGGCACTGACCCGCACGGCACGCTGTTGCGGTGGCACCGAGAGCTCATCAGCCTGCGCGACAGCCTTCCCTCGTTGCGCAGCGGCGACCGCTCCGACATGTCGGTCGCATTCGACGAGGACGCCAGGTGGCTGGTCATGAGCCGGGGCGGCGTGGTCGTCGCCTGCAACTGGGGAGAGCGTCCGGCCGAGCTGCCGGTCTCGGCGACCACCGTGCTGATGAGCAACAGCGAGGTGCTGAGCACCGAGGCCGGGCTGGTGGTGGCGGAGGACGGGGTGGCGGTGGCGCTCGCCTAGCCGGGCCGGACCGCCGCGGCGCGGCGGGCCGCGAGCTGCACGCCGGTCACCGCCACCTCGCCCAGGCAGTCGCATTCGACGACCGACGTGCTGCCGGCCAGGCACCTGCGGCACAGCACCAACTCGCACGGGACGCACCTGTAGAAGGTGTCCTCGATGAGCGCTCCGCAGACCGAGCAGCGCGGAACCCCTTCCGACCACACCTCGTCGACGACGACGACAGACGAGGCGGAGCCGTCCGGCAGGTGGACCCCGTCAGGGCGGAGGTGGAGCTGGGCGGGAAGGACGCATGTGCAACTGCCCATGCGAACAAGTGTACGGCTTGCGCGTGTCCCCGTCCCGTCCGGGACGGCTGCGGTGTCTAGGCGGGGCTGCCGGCGCCCGTCAGCTCGGCGCTCGCCTGGCGCAGCAGCGCTCGTGTTGCGGTCACCCTGCAGGCGAGCATCTCGAGGATCTCATCGAGACGGTCCCGTAGCTCCGAGTTGAGCGCGATCGGGTGGTTGTCGATGTCTCTCAGGAGTGCGGACAGCCGGACCGCCTTCTGGTCGATGTGCGCGACGATCTCCTGTGGACTCTCGACCGTTGCGGCGCTCTTGCTCGGCTCCATCCAGGTACCTCCGTCGGTTGCTGGTGCGGGACGTGCCTCGGCCGGTGGTTGGTCCCGGTCGTCCCCCCAAGACTAGGCCCCGCGGGCTCCGGTAGCAAGGGGCTGTCGGCGCTCTGTCATCGGCACCAGCCGCGGGGCAGGATGAGCGCGGGCAGCCCTGTAGACTGGCCCTGCCGGCGGCGGAGGCCAGAGAAGCGCGGATGGCGGAACCGGTAGACGCGCGGGACTTAGGATCCCGTGGGGCAACCCATCCGAGTTCGAAGTCTCGGTCCGCGCACCACCGCCGCATACCCACCAAGGACATTCCCCTGAGCACAGCCACCCCCGCCACCGACATCACCGTCGCAGTCGAGCGCCAGCCAAACTCGCGCGTGCAGCTTCGCGTCGAGGCGCCGGCGTCCGAGCTGGACTCGGCGATCACCGCGGCGCTGCGCCGGCTGGCGGGACGTGTGCGTCTGCCCGGTTTCCGTCCCGGCAAGGCGCCGGCTGCGATGGTGGAGCGGGCGGTGGGATGGGACGCGCTGCGCCAGGAGGCGGTCGACACGCTCCTCCCCGAGCTGTACACGCGTGCGCTCGACCAGGCGGGCGTCCAGCCGGTCGACGACCCGCAGCTCGACCTGCAGCCGGTGGAGCGCGGCCAGCCGTTCGCCTTCACGGCGACGGTCACGGTGCGTCCAGAGGTCGACCTGCGTGACTACCGCACGCTGCGCGTCGAGGTGCCCGCCACCGAGGTCACCGACGAGCAGGTCGAGGAGATGGTCGAGGAGCTTCGCCGGCGCAACAGCGAGCTGCGCGATGTCGAACGGCCCGCGCAGGCCGGTGACGTGCTGCGCTGCTCGTTGGTGATGCGCCGCGGGGAGGAGGTGCTCAGCGGCGAGGACGAAGAGGACCGCGACCTCGACATCGACCGTGAGCGGCTGCTGCCGGAACTCGCCGATGCGCTCATCGGGCTGGAGGCGGGCGCGCAGCGTTCGTTCCAGCTCACCCTCCCGGAGGACTTCAGTCGCGAGGAGCTGCGCGGCGTCGCGGTCGACGTCGACGTGTCGGTCAGCGCGGTGCGCGAGCGCATCCTGCCGCCGCTGGACGACTCCCTGGCCGCGCTTGACGAGCACGGCACCACCCTCGAGGAGCTGCGAGCGTACTACCGCGCGCGCCTCGAGGAGGTCAGCGCGGAGCGCGACCGCGAGGCGCTCGAGGGAAGCGCGCTCGAGGCCCTGCGCGACCACGTCGGCGTCGAGATCCCGGAATCCATGGTGGAGCGGGAGATCGACCGCCAGATCGCCGACCTCGACGTGCGGCTGCAGTCGATGGGCATGCCGCTGGACCGGTACCTCGAGTACACCGGCACCACGGTCGAGAAGCTCCGAGGCGAACGGCGCGAGGCGGCGGTGCAGAGGCTGAGGCTGGAGCTGGCACTGGACGCGCTCGCCGAGGCGGAGGGGATCGAGGTCGATGAGGCCGCGGTGGTGCGCGAGGAGCAGGAACTCGCTGAGGGCCGCAAGCTGACCGCGCAGCAACGCCGGCGGCTGCACCAGGGAACCCACGTCGACCTGGCGCGGCGGGGCGCCGGCGAGCGCCTCATCGAGATCGTTCGCGGCGACGCCTGAGCTTCGCGGATATCGCCTCAAGACTGGAATCCGCGTGTACGCTGCCACCGCCGTGTGGTGGAGCCCTCTCCTGCGTCCTCATCCCACCCGCCGGCCCGACGGTGGCTGCACCCTCGTCGAGCCCGACGAGCCGGTTCCCCCTGCGCTCGAGGCCCCGGTCGGGGATCTCGCCATCTCGTCTGCCGACGACCTTCGCGCGGCCGCCCTTCTCGCCGCCCACGTCCACGCCGACGGCCCGGCGGTGGTCGGCGCGGCTTCCGCGGCCGCGGTGCTCCAGCGGCTCACCGGCCCGGGGGATCCCCGCCGGTTCCAAGCGTGGCTGCTCCAGGGCCTCTACCACCGCATGGCCGGCGCCGAGGCTCGCCGCTCGCACCGCACGGACGCCCTGGCGAGGGCACACGAGGTGCGTGCGCGCAGCGTTCTGCGCCTCGCTGCCACCAGCCCCGACCGAGACACCGCTCGGCGGGCTCGCATGGCGCTCATCCACCTCGCCGGCGGCCACCGCGCCTGAACGTCGGCCGGGCCGATGAATCGCAGGGCCGTCCCTATAATCCGACCATGATCAGCAATGAACAGAACATGACTCCGCACAACCTGATCCCCATGGTCGTCGAGACGACCAACCGCGGTGAGCGCGCCTTCGACATCTACTCGCGCCTGCTCAAGGACCGAATCATCTTCATCGGGACGCCGATCGATGACCAGGTCGCCAACGTGGTCATGGCGCAACTGCTCTTTCTCGCAGGTGAGGACCCCGAGAAGGACATCATGATCTACATCAACAGCCCGGGCGGCTCGGTGTACGCGGGGCTCGCGATCTACGACACCATGTGCTACGTCGAGCCGCGCGTGGGCACCATCTGCATGGGCATCGCGGCCTCGATGGCGGCCGTGATCCTCGCCGGCGGTGCGCCGGGGATGCGCTTCTCCCTGCCCAACACACGAGTCCTCATCCACCAGCCATCGGGCGGGTTCAGCGGCCAGGCCGCTGACATCCAGATCCATGCCCAGGAGATCCTGCGGGTGCGCCGCCGGCTCGACGAGATCCTCGCCCACCACACCGGCAAGCCGATCGAGGTGATCAACCGCAACTCCGACCGCGACTTCTTCATGAGCTCGGAGGAGGCCAAGGCATACGGCCTCATCGACGAGATCATCCAGGGCCGTCCCAAGGGCGACGGACCGGTGCCCAAGGTGGAGAGCAACGGCGGCGCGCCCCGAGGAGGCGGCGACGACGGAGGTCCCCAGGCAGGTGGCGGCGCGGCAACTCGATAAAGGCGGAGGCGGGACAGGTTCCCCCTTTCGCTTTCGTCAGCGCAGGCGACTTCATGTCGCCGGAGCTGACACCGCTGAGCTGGGGGGTGCCCGAGGGGGGAACGCAGTTCCCCCTTCGCCTTCGCAGGCGCTGCGGCGGCTGGGCCGTGGTACGGTGATCGGCGATGACTGAGCGCGACGACCGGCGCCGCCACACCCGGTGCTCCTTCTGCGGCAAGGGGCAGGAGCAGGTGCGCAAGCTCGTGGCCGGCCCGGGCGTGTACATCTGCGACCAGTGCATCGACCTCTGCCAGGAGGTGCTCGAGGAGGACAACCGCTCCACCACGCAGAAGCGCGGCAAGGGCGGGATGATCCCCAACCCGCAGGTCATCGCCGCCTCGCTCGACCAGTACGTCGTCGGCCAGGAGCACGCCAAGAAGGTGCTTTCGGTGGCGGTGTTCAACCACTACAAGCGCATCGCCCACGCCAAGTCCAGCGGTGACGTCGAGCTGCAGAAGTCCAACGTGCTGCTGGTCGGCCCCACCGGGTGTGGCAAGACCCTGCTGGCCCAGACCCTGGCGAAGATCATCGACGTCCCGTTCTCCATCGCCGACGCCACCTCGCTCACCGAAGCGGGCTACGTCGGCGAGGACGTGGAGAACATCCTGCTCAGGCTGATCCAGGCCGCCGACTTCGACATCTCCCGCGCGGAGCGCGGGATCATCTACATCGACGAGATCGACAAGATCGCGCGCAAGTCCGACAACCCGAGCATCACCCGCGACGTCAGCGGCGAGGGCGTCCAGCAGGCGCTGCTCAAGATCCTCGAGGGGACGGTGGCCAACGTGCCGCCGCAGGGCGGTCGCAAGCATCCCCACCAGGACTTCATCCAGATCGACACCACCAACATCCTCTTCATCTGTGGCGGCGCCTTCGACGGCCTGGAGCGCATCATCGAACAGCGCGTCGGCAACCGCACCATCGGCTTCAACAGCAAGCCCCACGGCAGCCGCAACAAGGAGACGACGAGGATCCTGCGCGAGCTGCAGGCACAGGACCTGCTCAAGTACGGGCTCATCCCCGAGTTCATCGGCCGCCTGCCGATCAACGTCTCCCTCGACTACCTCGACGAGGAGGACATCATCCGCATCCTCACCGAGCCGAAGAACGCGTTCGTCAAGCAGTACGAGAAGTTCTTCGCGCTGGACGACGTGCAACTGGTGTTCCACGAGGGAGCGCTCAAGGCCATCGCCCAGAAGGCGCTGGCGCGCGGCACCGGCGCGCGCGGGCTGAAGTCGATCATCGAGGACGTGCTGCTCAACAGCATGTTCGAGGTGCCGAGCCGCCCCGACATAAAACGCTGCGTGATCACCGAGCAGTCGATCACCGACGGCGTCGAGCCGCTGCTGCTCACCGAGGAGCCAGCCAAGCGTGGCGCCGCAGCAACCGCGGCGGCGCCGGCCGAGCAGTCCGCGTAGCCTCAGCCGATGACCCTGCGGGGGCGGCTGATCGCGCTCGCGGTCGTCGTGGCCCTGTTGTTCGGCGCAGTGATCGTGGTGCTGGTGCGGACGCGAACCCCTGATTGCACAGTGGTGGCGCCACGGCCATCGCTCCCCCAGCGCTGCGCGCGCTCGGTGACTTCGACCAGTCGTACGACGCCGGCAACGTCGCCGCCATCGACGACGCTGCCGCGCGCGCAGCGGCCGCCACGTATGGAGACCTGATCGGGACCACACCGGAGACGCCAGTCCGGGTCCACGCCGCGCTGGCCGGCTCACCTGACGCAGTGGTGGTGCCGCTGCGCTCCCACGTGGTGTCGTCGGGGCCGCCACCGCTGGCCGGGCTGGTCGTCTTCCTGCGTGACTGCCAGGGCAATGCCTACTTCGACACCGTCGAGGACGACGCCTCCGCGTCGCCCCCGCTCGTCGAGTTCCCACCGGTGAGTCGTGAGCAGGCCCTGGCCCAGCTCGGGGTGTCCGCCGTCCAGCTGGAGTACCGGGCGTCACCGCTGCGGCCCTCGTGGACGAACCCGGCGAACTCCGTGCAGTCGCTCCCGGCGCGCTGAGGCACGGGTCCTGGCGCCTGTCACCGCTCCATAATCGGCGCACCACCGGGCGCAGGAAGGAGCACGCATGAGCACCTCGCGCCGCTGCGCCGCCGCGACGCTGGCGATCCTCACTGCCCTGCTGGCGGCGGGGTGCGGCGACAGCGTCGTCCCGACGACCACGCCGGCTCCCACCGCGGCGACGCCGTCCGTGGCCAGCCCGGGCGGCGCCATGGCCGGGTTCCTCGCCGCCGCGCGCAGCCAGGACAACACCCAGGTGCCGGCCTGGCTGGCCACGAGCGGCGACACCACCGACCTCGCCGAGCTGGTGCGGGTGTACTCCGACTTCGGCAGCGCGGGCGGCATCTTCTGGGATGTGGCCGGTTTGCGCGTGGTCGGGGTCACCGACAACGGCGCCGGCCGAGCCGACGTCGCCCTGAGCGGCGACATCACCTGGTGCGTGGGCAAGGCGGCAAACGACCGGACGGCGACCTGTAGCATGGTCACCCCCGTGTCCGGGATGCCGCACACGTACCCGGCCGTCCAGGTGGACGGCAGGTGGAAGGCGGACATCGACATCAACGCCAGCAGCGGGCTCGACCACAACCCGCAGGCCTCTCCGACCTCCGGCGCGCCGACCTCGACGCCGGCGCCGACCTGACCTCGTCTCGCCGGGGCTGCCGCCGAGGCGTCCCTATACTCGGCGTCCACTCATGGACGCGATGGAGAAGGCTTTCGACCCGCGCAGCGTCGAACCGGCCTGGCGGGCGCGCTGGGAGGAGCTCGGCATCGGCATCGCCGACCGGACGTCCGCCCGGCCGTCGTTCACCATCGCGCTGCCGCCGCCGAACATCACCGGGGTTCTCCACCTCGGCCACGCCTGCGGCTTCTCGATCCAGGACACCCTCTCACGCCACCACCGGATGCGCGGCTTCGAGGTCGAGTGGTGCCCGGGCACCGACCACGCCGCCATCGCGACCCAGAACGTGATCGAGCGCCAGCTGGCCGCGGAGGGCACGACCAAGGAGGAGCTCGGCCGTGAGCTGTTCCAGGTGCGTGTCGACGCCTGGTACGAGGAGTACGGAGGACGCATCTACGAGCAGATGCGCCGCCTCGGCTTCACCTGCGACTGGAGCCGCGCGCGGTTCACGCTGGACGACGCCTACGTGCGCGCCATCCGCACTGTGTTCAAGGACCTCTTCAACTCGGGGTTGATCTACCGCGGTCCGCGAATCGTCAACTGGTGCCCGAGCGACCTGTCGGCGATCAGTGACGAGGAGATCGACTGGCAGGAGCACACCGACACGCTCGTCCACCTCCGCTACCCGATCGAGGGCGGAGGTGACATCGTGGTCGCCACCGTTCGTCCCGAGACGATGCTGGGCGACACCGCGGTCGCGGTCGCCCCGGGCGACCCGCGCTACAGCGCGCTGGTGGGGCGCACCGTGGTCCTTCCGCTCACCGGCCGCAGGGTGCCGATCATCGAGGACGAGGCGGTGGAGCCCGAGTTCGGCACCGGCGCCCTCAAGGTGACCCCCGGCCACGACCCCACCGACTACGACATCGGCGAGCGCCATGGGCTGCCGATGATCACGGTCATTGCAGTTGACGGGACCATGGACGTGCCCGACCTGCCGCAGTTCCACGGCCTGCCGGTGCAGCGGGCTCGAACGGTGGTCACGGAGGCCCTGCGCGCCGCCGGCGTCGTGGTCAAGGAGGAGGAGTACGTCCACGAGGTGGGCCACTGCGACCGCAGTGGGGACGTGCTGCAGCCGATGATCAGCGCGCAGTGGTGGGTCCGCATGGCTGAGCTGAGCGCGCCGGCCGTCGCCGCGGTCCAGGCGGGCGAGACCAGCTTCCACCCGCGCCGGTACACCGACGTCTACCTGGCCTGGATGCGCAACCTCCGGGACTGGTGCATCAGCCGGCAGATCTGGCTGGGCCACGCGATCCCCGTCTCGACGTGCGCCAACGGCCACGTCTTCGCATGGATCGAGCCTCCCTCGGCGTGCGCCACGTGTGGTGACACCGCGCTGACCAACGACCCCGACGTGCTCGACACCTGGTTCAGCAGCGCCCTGTGGCCCTACGCGATCTTCGGCTGGCCCGACGACACCGAGGACCTCCGACGCTTCTACCCGACCGACGTGTGCGTCACCGCGCGGGACATCATCTTCCTGTGGGTGGCGCGCATGATCTTCACCGGGCTCCGCTTCACCGGGCGCACTCCCTTTCACGACGTGGTCATCACGAGCACGGTGCAGGCGGTCGACGGGACGCGGATGAACAAGTCCAAGGGCAACGCCGTCGACCCGCTGGAGATGATCGAGGAGCACGGCGCGGACGCGGTGCGCGCCTGGGCGGCGGCGGTGGGCACCGGCGGCCAGGACGTGCGTTTCAACGAGGACCGCATCGAGAGCTACCAGCGCTTCGCCAACAAGATCTGGAACGCCACCCGGTTCCTGGTGGCCAGGCTCGACGACGGCGGCGGTCGTATGTCCGCGGTCGCCGAGCCGCCGGCCGTCGACGAGCTCCTTCCCGAGGATCGCTGGATGCTGTCACAGGTGGCCGAAACTGTGGAGGCCGTGGACGCGTCGTTGCGCAGCTATCGTTTCCACGACGCCATGGACCGCCTTTATGACGTGACCTGGCACTCGTTCTGCGACTGGTACGTGGAGATGATCAAGCCCCGCCTCCGTGAGGAGGTCGCCGGCCCCTCGAGCCGGGCGGCCGCGCACACCGCGGTCACCACGCTCGACGTGCTGCTGCGCCTGCTGCACCCGTTCATGCCGTTCATCACCGAGGAGTGCGCGCAGCGGCTTCCTGCCCCCGCCGCGTCCCTGCAGCTGCGCGAATGGCCGGTCGTGCAGCCGGGGTGGCGCGACGGCCTGGCGGTCTCGCAGCGCGCCGCGGTCGACGAGCTGCTCCAGCTCGTGCAGCGGGTGCGGGCGCTCCGCGACGAGAGTGGCGTGCCCCGCGCGGAGCGGCACCGCCTCCAGGTCCGCGGCGGGCACCCGGCGGTGGCGGGGGATGAGCGGCAGCGGCTGATCGCCTCGCTGGTTCCCGTGGACCTGGTGGACGGTGAGCTGGACGGAGGGGTGGCGGTCGTCGCCGGCGGCCTCGAGGCTCGCTACCACCTGGTGGTGGGCGAGCGCGAGCAGGCGCGAGCGCGCCGGCGTCTGAGCGAGGTGGACGCCGTCGTCGACCATCTCCAGGCCCAGCTGGCCAACCAGGCGTTCACCACCCGAGCCAGGCCGGACGTCGTCGCCGAGGCGCGCCGGCGGCTCGAGGACGCGCTTCGCGAGCAGGCCGCGCTGCGCAAACAGGGGGACGGCTCGTGAGGGCCATGCTCGCGGACAGCGTCTCGCTGGGCGTCGTCGCCATCGTCGCGGTCGCCGGCTACGTGGCGGTGCTCTGGGTGGCGACCGCGTACTTCGTGTGGCGCGACGCGCGCCGCCGGTCGGAGTCGTCGACGTTCCAGCTCCTGGCCCTGCTGCTCGGCTTCCTCCCGCCTTTCCTCGGCGCCCTCGTGTACCTGGTGATCCGCCCGCCGCGCACCCTCGACGAGGAGCGTGCCTACGCCCTCGAGGAGCAGTCGCTGCGCGAGCTCGACGCCGACCCGGTGGCACTGCGACCCTGCCCGTCGTGCGGGAAGGACATCGAAGCCGAGTTCATCGTCTGTCCGTACTGTCGCACCCAGTTCGCGCGGCGCTGCCATGGGTGTGACCGCGTCCTCCGGCTGGGATGGGCGGTGTGCCCCTACTGCGCGGAGGAGGTGGGGCACGCACCGCTGGGCCGCGTCACCCGCACCGGCTGAGCGAGCGCAGTGCTGAGCGCCGGCCTGCGGCTCGTGCTGGCCGTGGCGGCACCGCTGCTCGGCGCCGCCATGGTCCACGAGCTGCGCCGGCACCGCCGCACGTCCGCCGCCGTCGCCGTGGTGGCGGTCGCGGTGTGCGCGGCGCTGGTCCTCTCGGTGGCGTCGTCGGTCTCCGGCGGGGGCTCCCTGGAGAGGAGCTTCGGCGGCGCCATCCCCGGCGTCGACCTCACCGCGCGCGCCGACTCCGCGTCGGTCGCCGCGATCCTGGTGGCCTGCCTGGCCGCGCTGCTGGCGATCCCCCGTCAGCGGCGCGACGGGGACCGCCTCGCCGGCCTGCTCCTCTGCCTCGGCGGCGCCGCCATCGTCGCGGCGGGGGGCAACCTCGTCCTCGTGGCCGGCGGCGTCGAGGTGATCGCCGCGGGCACGCTGATGCTTCGTGGGCAGAGCGGACCTGGCTCGCGCTCGGCCGCGATCCTCGCCGGCCTGCTCGGCGCGGGTGGCCTGGCTCTCCTGGCGGCGGCGGCCCAGCTGGTCACGGCCGCCGGGAGCAGCGACCTCGCCCTCGTCCCACCGGGGGCGGTGGGTGGCGCGCTGGCGATCCCCTGGGACTTGGGGGCGCCGCTCTCCTCCTGTCGCCCGCGGTGCCCGGGGAGGGCGCGTCGCCGGCCCGCGACTGGGCGGCGGTGGGCGCGATGCCGGCCGGCTTCCTCGTGCTGCTCCGCCTCCAGGAGAGCACCGGCGGTCAGCTGCCCGGCAACGCCGCGATCGCCCTCATGGTGGCCGGGCTCGGTGTGGCGTGCCTGGGCGCGTTCACCGCGCGGCGGGCGGCGAGCCTGGCCGCCGCGGGCCGATCCGCGATGGCGGTCCTGGCCGGGGTCCTGGTCGGCCTCTTCGGAGGCTCGCTGGCGGTGTCTGGAACCCTGCTCGCGGGGCTGTTCCTCGCCATCGAGCTCGCCCTGGTGGCGGCGCCATCGTGGAACCGCCGGCCGTCGGGCTGGTCGGCGGCGACGGTGGCGCTGGCGGCGCTTCCCGGTGGGGCGGCGTTCGCGGTGGTCGCGGTGGGCATCGGCACCGTCGCTCAACGGGGCGTCGCCGCCTTCCCCGAGCTGCTCGTGCTGGTGGGCGTGGTCGCGGCCGCGGCGATCTCCGGCGCCCGCGCGATCGCCGCTCCCCGCCGAGGCTGGCGCCCGGTGTACCCGGGTGCCGTGCTGGCGATCGTCGCCGGTCTCGCCGGTGGTCTTCTCCCCGGCCTTGCACTGCGCTTCGTGGCCGCGCCGCTTGCCGGCGGAGCCGCGCCGGTCGACCTCGACGCCGGCGCCCTCGGCGCGCCCGGAGGAGGTTTCGCCGCCGGGTATTTCGCGATCGCCGCCGCCATCCTGGTGGCCGCAGCGGCAGCCGCGGTGGTTGTCGCCGGCGACGATCCCATCGCCGCGGCGGCACCCCTGGCGCGCCCGCTGCGGACACCGCCGCTGCGTCCCCTGCTCCGGTTGCGCCGGCGCACCGCCCCGGCCGCGCGCCGCGCCGCCGCCGCCATCCGCACTGTCGACCACTGGCTCGAATCACAGCCTCAGACGGCCCTGGTCGTCGGTGCCGCGGCCGCGGCTGTGGCCTGGTTTCGCTGATGGAGGCCAACGAGCCGCTGCTCGCCGGCGCGGCCTTCATCGCCGCCGTGGTCGTCACCCTCGTGGACGGACGCAACGCCGTGACCTTCGCCTCGCTGGCCGCCGCGCTCGGCCTGGCGCCGTCGGTGGCCTCGCTCTACGGCGCCGACGCCGCCCTTGTGCTCGTCGCAGCGGGCCTCACGGCTGCGTTGGTGAGCCCCCTGAGCCGAGCCATCGCCCGCCGGGCCGGCCGAGCGGCGGGCATGGACCCGACAGTCCCCGTGGTCTCGGGGGCGGCCGGCCTGTTCGGGCCGCGCAGCATCCGCGTGGTCACCGCGGTCCTGGTCCTGCCGGGCGCGTCGTGGGTCAGCTTCAACATCCCGCTCGGCTCAGCCTCGACCGTGAGCGGGGTGCTGTTCCCCGCGGCGCTGATCTGGGGTTGCGCAGGCATGCGGCTGCTCACCGCCCGGACCGTGGTGGACATCGCGGTCGGCGTCGCCACCCTGGGGATCGCCGCCGCCGCAGCCTGGTTCATCTGCGCCGGGGTCGACACCATGGCCACCGCGGTGACGGCAGCCGCCCTCGCCCCGGGGGCAGCGCTCGTCGCCGGCTGGCTACGCGGCCGTCATGCCGGCGCCGCCGGACTTCGGCAAGCCGCACCGTGAGCGTGGCGCCGGTGGCGATCACCTGGGCTGCCGGCGGTTTGCTCGCTGCCCTGCTGCTCCGCCGCGCCAGGCGGCGCCGGCTCGCCGCCCTGGTGCCGCTGGCCGCCGCGGTGGCCGCCCTGCTGTCGCTCGGTGGTGGCGTCGACCTCATCGCGGCCACAGCCCCCGGTGGTCTGCTCCTGGGCCGCGCCGCCGGTGGGTTGGTGCTCCTCTGCGCGCTCGCGGTCACCCTCTGCCTGCTGCTCGCACCCCCGCCTGACAGCGGTGAGCTCCTGGTGGTCGCCGCCTGTGGTGCCCTCTCGGCGGTGGCCCTGGCGAGCGGCTCACCACTCACGTGGGGACTGTGCTTCGCCGCAGGCTTCGCGGCCTTCGGAGTGCGCTGGGCCGTCGCGGCGCCGGCGCGGGCCACCCTGGCGGCCGCGCGGGTGTCGACCCTCGGCGCCGCCACGCTGGTGGCCGCCGCACCCTTCCTGCCGGTGGACGCGGCCGCCGTCCCGCCGCGCGCCCACCTTGCGGGTGGCCTTCTCGCGGGCGGGATCGCGGCCGGCTTCGCCCTCCTGCCGCTGGGAGGCTGGGTGACGGGGGGGGGCCGGCTGCTCCGGGGCTCGGCGCTGGCGCCGTGGGCACTGCTCTTGGTCCCGGCGCTCCTGCTCGGCGCCCAGCCCCTCCAGGCCGTCCTCCCCACCGATGCGCGGCTCACCTTCGCCGCCATCCTCCTGCCGGTCGGAGCCGTCAGCGCGGCCTGGGCGACGCTGCGCGGGTTGACCGCGCCCGACGCCGAGCGCTACCCGCGGGTGCTCCTCGCCGACCTCGGCCTCGTCGCCATGGGCCTGGCCACCCCTGTCGCCGGCGCGCGCCTGGGCAGCCTGCTGCTGATGCTGACCCACCTCTGTGTCGCCCCCCTGCTGGTGCACGACCCGGCGTCGGCGTCCTCGCGGCCGAGGCGGGTCGCCTGGGCGGCGCTCTGCGGGGTGCCCCCCGGCCCGGCCTTCTGGGGACGCTTCGCGTTGATCACGGCCCTGACCACCGCCTTCGGTGGGACGCTGCTCCTGGTAACGCTGCCGGTCGCCGGCGGTGTGCTGGTGGTCGGCTTGCGCGCGGCCATCGCGGCGACCGCCACGGCGCCCGCGGGGCCACCCGGACGGGCGGCGCGCCTGGCGGCCTGGGTGCCGGCGCTCGCAGCGGTCACCGTGGGCCTCCTCCCCGCAGCCTCGCTGCACACCCTGCTCGGGGTCGGGTAGAGCCGCGGATGGACCCCACCGGCCTCCTCGACGCCGTCCTCGCCGTCGCCGTCTACCCGGGCGCGGCCTTCCTGGCCCTGGCCGCGCTGCTCCACGGGCGCTCGCCGGGCGCGCCGCACCGGTGGCGGCGCGAGGGCCCGTGCCCGCGGCCAGCATCCTCCCGGTGCTCGCCGCCACGGTGGCCACGGCGATGCTTCCGTTCGTCGGCGCCCCTGCGTTGCGGCTTCCCCCCGGCGGCGGGGTGGCCGGCAACGTGGTGGTCGTGGTCGTCCTGCTCGCGATCGCAGTCGACCTCGGCGCCGCGTCGCGACGCGTCTCCAGCCTGGCCGCAGCCGGCACGCTGCCCGTGCTGGCGCTGGCCGCGGCCGGGAGCACAGCCAGCGTGGTGGCCATCACCAGCGCAGGAGGGACGCCGGCACTGGCCGCCCGGGCCGCCGCGGCGGCGCTGCTCGTGCTGGCGGCCTCGGCCACCGCGGCCGGCCGGGCGACGTCCGCCGTCTCCGCGGCACTGGCGCTGGCCGCGGCCGCGCTGGTCCTCCCGGCGGCCCTGCACGATGCCCCGCCGATCGTCTGCGCGGCCGCATCACTCGGCGTGGTGGCGCTGAGCGGTGCGCTCGCGCGGCTGCGCCACCGCTGGAGGTTCGAGGTGCTGGCCACGCTGGGAGTTGCCGGGGCCCTGGGCGGCACCGCCCTGGCTTTGCTGTCGAGCCGGGCCTGATCTCTCATCTCGTCTGCGGTGTTACGATGAATACGGCTCACCCGTGCACGAGCGCACGCCGGCAGGCCACAGGGGAGGGAGTTGAGTGAACACGACGCAGCCGCACATGGGGAGTTGATGGCCCGAATCGTCCTCGCCTCATCGAGCCCGCGCCGCCGCGAACTGCTCACCCGAGCTGGGATCCGGTTCACCGTCGTCGAGCCGCCCGAGGACGGTGTGCTCCCGCCCGGCATCTGCGCCGACCTCGCGGCTCAGCTCATCGCCCGCCAGAAGGCGGTGGCCGTGGCCGCCGGGCAGCCCGCGGGGAGCTTCGTGATCGGTGCGGACACCATCGTGGTCGGGCCCGGTGGCCCGCTCGGCAAGCCGGGCACCCCCGAGCGCGCCCAGGCGATGCTCAACGAGCTGCGCGGCGTCCGGCACACCGTCCTGACCGGCATCTGCGTGATCGTCGCGCAGACGGACCGCGAGGCCCTCGGCCTGGGCCGTTCGGCGGTGAAGATGCACGACTACAGCGACGAGGCTGTGCACACCTACGTCAACTCCGGCGAGCCCCTGGACCGCGCCGGCGCCTATGCCATCCAGGGCGGCGGTGGCGACCTCGTCGACTTCGTCTCGGGGCGCATCGACACCGTGGTCGGGCTCGACGTGCCCCTCGCCCTGCGGCTGCTCGCCGAGGCGGGCTACCCCGACCCACTCCCGGCCGCCACCGACGTCCCGCTGGCGCCGCCACGCGCGGCCCGCCGTCCCCTCGCCCCGCTCCGCGCCACTCAGCGCGCCTGAGCCGGGCCTCTCGCCACCGGGTGTTGGTGCTGCGACGCCCAGCGGTCCCCGCGGCGGCGCTCCTGGTGCTCGTGCCGCTGCTCCTGGCGCTCCCGGCCTGCGGGTCGGGCAGCGGCCAGCTCAGCGTGAGCATCACCGGCGCCTACAGCGGCAGCAACGGCTACAACGCCAGCGACGCGAACACGTACCCGCACTACTCTCCCGGTGACCAGGCGACCTTCGTGGTCCATGTCGTCAACAACGGGCCGGGCACGGTCACTGGCGTCACCGTCCACGTCACCCTGCCTGACACGTTCCGCTACCACTCCACCACGTCGATCAACGCCCCGGGGTCCACGCGCACCCAGCCGCTCGACGCCGCCGTCAACAGCACCACGCCGATCTTCGGGCTGTGGACGCTGTCCCCCCCGGGCGCCGCAGGCGCCGGCGTGGCCACGGCCGTCGACATCGCCTTCACCGTCGACGTCGCCGGCAAGCCGGGCGGCGCCGTCGTCCAGGCGTATGCCGCCGGTGACACCAACGCCGGTCAGACCAACGCCAGCGCGTACAACGTGGTCGTCGACGCCGCTGCCAAGATCACCGCGCTGGTCAGCGTGAGTCCGAGCACCGCCAAGCGCGGCGCCACCATCACCTACCAGGTGCGGGTGATCAACGGTGGCACGGGCAACGCCAGGAATGTCGGCGTGCTGATCACCCTGCCGCCGGTCATGGCGTTCGCCAGCAGCGTGACGCCGTTCGCCGGCAACGGGACGCGCAACACGGGGGTCGACCCCATCAGGAACACCCTGGAGGTGTTCTATGACGGCTTCACCCTGCCACCGCTGAGCAACGCCGGGCCCGGGTATGTCGTGATCGTCTTCAAGGCGACGGTTCTCGGCGTCACGCGCGGGGCCACCACGCCACAACCGTCGGCGAGCCCGGACAACTCCGGCGACCAGGGGTCGAGCACAAGCGCGCCGGCGGCGGCGGGCAGCGCGCCCTCGACGGTGCCCGCCGGCACGTACACGGTCGACGCCAACCTCACCGACACGGCGGGCGACACCTTCAGCCTGCACGCGGTGGCGCCGGTTTCGATCAGCTAGCGCCGCGCCGGGCCTCTTTTGGCCTGTGTTATCCTGCGCATTCGCGTCAACACCGCAGCCACAGTGCACGCGCGGGCGCGCTTCCGCCAATCTCCTTCACGAGCAAGCATGTACGCCATCCTCTCGCACGGCGGCCGCCAGTACCGGGTCAGCGCCGGTGATCGCCTGGTCGTCGACCGCCTTGACGCCGAGGTCGGCAGCGTGGTCGCCCTCGAACCGGTCCTGCTCACCGGCGGGGACGGCAAGACCGCGCTGGGCAAGGACCTCGACGGGCTTCGTGTCGCCGTCACGGTGATCGCCCACCGGCGCGGGGAGAAGCTGCGGATCTTCAAGTACAAGGCCAAGAAGCGCTCCCGCAAGGTCGCCGGCTACCGCAGCGACCTGACCGAGCTTCGCGTCGAGTCGATCGTCGCCAAGGGCGCCGCCCTGCCGCGAGCGAGCACCGCGACGGCCGCTCGCAGCGAGGGCCGCGGCGCCAAAGAAAGCGATGCTCCCGCGCCACGCGCGGCGCGAAGCACGGGCGCGCGAGCAGCGGCGCCGAAGGCGACCGAGGCGAAGGCTCCCGCAGCGCAAGCGCCCGGCACGGCCACGGCGAAGCCCGCGGCGGGCGCGGCCAAACGCGCTTCCCCGGCGTCGGCCAAGCGCGCGTCCCCGGCGTCGGCCAAGCCGAAGGCCCCGGGCGCTGCGGCCAAGACCGACACCAAGGCGGCGGCGCCGGCGAAGCCCAGGACCAAGGCGGCTCCGAAGCGCGCGAGCAAGGAGAAGAGCGATGGCGCATAAGAAGGGCGGGGGCAGCTCCCGCAACGGCCGCGACAGCGCCGGCCGCCGCCTCGGCATCAAGCGCCAGGATGGTGAGGTGGTGTTCGCAGGGACCATCCTGGTCCGCCAGCGCGGCACCAAGATCCTTGCCGGCGAGAACGTCGGGGTCGGTCGTGACCACACCCTGTACGCGCGTGCGACCGGGCTGGTCGCCTTCGACAACACCGGCAAGGACCGCACCCGCGCCAACGTGCGCTCGCTGCCGATCATCGAGGTCGGTGAGCTGGTCGAGCTGGACGAGGTCGTCGAGGCGCCGTCCAGCGCCGGGTAGCAGGGAGCACCGGCCACGTTCCTCGACGAGGTGACGATCGACGTCGCCGGTGGCGACGGCGGCCGCGGCGCGGTGAGCTTCCGCCGCGAGAAGTACGTCCCCATGGGCGGCCCGGACGGCGGCGACGGCGGTCGCGGCGCCGACGTCGTGCTGGTTGCGGACTCGACCGACCCGACGCTGGCCGGCTTCCGCGAGCGCCGGCGCTTCCATGCCCCGGCCGGCGGCGCCGGGGGCAAGAACCTCCGCCACGGCGCCGCCGGCGCGGACATCGTGCTGCACGTCCCCCCGGGGACGATCGTTCGAGACGCGGACACCGAGGAGCTTCTGTGCGACCTCGACCGCCCCGGCGCGCGGGCGGTGGTGGGCTCGGGGGGGCGTGGCGGCCGCGGCAACGCACACTTCGCGTCATCGACCCGGCAGACGCCGCGGATCGGCGAGCTCGGGGAGCGAGGCGCCCAGCGGCGCATCCACCTCGAGCTCAAGCTGATCGCCGACATCGGCCTGGTCGGCCTTCCCAACGCGGGGAAGTCGACCCTGCTGGCGGCGCTGACGGGCGCTCACCCCAAGATCGCCTCGTACCCGTTCACGACGCTCCACCCCAACCTCGGCGTCGCCGAGACGGCAGTCGGGATGACGCTCGTGATCGCGGACGTGCCCGGGCTCATCGCCGGCGCCCACCGCGGGGTCGGCCTTGGTCTCGACTTCCTCCGCCACCTGGAGCGGACCCGCGCGCTCCTGCACCTCGTCGACGCCACGCAGAGTCCGCAGGCCATCGACGAGGCGATCGCCGCGGTCGAGGCCGAGCTGGCCGCGTTCAGCGACGCCCTGGCGGCCAAGCCGCGACTGCTGGTGCTCAACAAGAGCGACCTGCTCAGCCCCGAGCAGCGCTCCGAGGTGTGCGCGCGGCATCCCGGCGCCCCGTTGATCGCTGCGGCCGACCTCGACGGCACGGCGGAGCTGCTCGAGCGTGCCGCGACGCTGGTGTCGACCGCGCGCGCGGCAGAGCTGGAGACGGCACTGTCGCAGCCGGGTGCGCCGGGGGAGCACCGGCTGTACCGCCATCGCCCCCGCCGCCAGGCGCCCGCGGTGTCACGTGAGGGCGACGTGTACCGCGTCACCGCGGACGGCATCGAGCGGCTGGTGGCGATGACCGACATGGACAGCGACGAGGCGGTGGCACGCCTCCAGCAGAAGCTGCGCAGCGCGGGAGTCGATGCGGCGCTGGCGGCGGCCGGGTGCGTCGACGGCGACACAGTGCGCATCGGCGAGCTCGAGTTCGTGTTTGCAGATGACTCCTGAGCCGCGTCGCGTCGCCGTCCTGGGCGGCACCTTCGACCCCGTGCACATGGCACACCTGGCGCTCGCCACCGCCGCGCGCGACGCCATCGGCGCGCAGGAGACGTGGCTGGTGCCGGCGCGCACGCCCGCGTTGCGCGGCGAGCCCGTCGCCCCTGCACACCTTCGCCTGGCGATGCTCGAGACGGCGGTCCGCACCATCGCCGGCGTCAGTGTTGTGGACGTCGAGCTGCGCCGCCCGGGCGTGTCCTACACGATCGACACCCTCGAGCTCCTGCGCAGCACGCACCCCGACACGCAGCCGTGGTGGGTCGTCGGCGCCGACGCAGCCCGCCATGTCCACGAGTGGCACCGCAGCGAGGACGTCCTCGCCATCATCCGGCTCGTGGTGGTGCAGCGCGCGGGCTCACCGCGCTTCGACGACGCGGAGGCGCAATCGCTCGGACTCGACCCGGGGCGAACCGAGGTCCTCGACCTCACCCCGCCCGCGATCAGCGCGTCCGAGGTGCGCAGGCGGGTCGCCGCCGGTGAGCCGATCGCGGGGCTGGTGCCCGGCGCGGTCGCCGACATCATCGCCGCCAGCGGGCTCTACCGCTCGGCACCGGTGCGATAATGCCCGCGGATGACGCCTGACGACCTCGCCGCCCGGATCACCGTGGCGGCGTCCGACAAGAAGGCGCGAGACGTCGTCACCGTGGACCTCCGCGGCAAGACCACCATCGCCGACTTCTTCGTCATCTGCGAGGGCGACACGGACCGCCAGGTTCGGGCCATTGTTGACAGCATCGAGGAGTCCTGCCGGGAGGCGGGGGTGCGGCCGCTCTCCACGACCGGGCTCAAGGACGCGTCGTGGGCGTGCCTGGACTTCAACTCGGTCATCGTGCACGTGTTCCTTCCCGGCGAGCGCACCTTCTACGACCTCGAGGGGCTGTGGAACTCGGTCGCCGCGGCCCGCGCTGCCGTCGACTGAGCCGGGCGGGCTCTTACAACGGCGCGGTGTTGAACCCCGGGGAGATGCCCAGCAGGCTGACCACGTTGATCACGGCGAAGAGCAGCGCGATCCCCGCTGCAAGGTAGACCGCGTAGACGGTCACGGTCTCCCACGTCTGCAGGTCGCGGCCGCCGACGTGACGCAGCGGGGGCAGCGCCAGCCCGACCAGGGCGCCGGTGATGAAGCCGCCGATGTGGGCGACGTTGTCCACGTTGGGAACGAGGAAGCCGAAGACGACGACCATGGCGCCGTACGTGAGCGCGTACTGGCGCATGGCATGGGCGATCCCGACCGGCACGTCGCGGCCCTGGACGCGGCCGAGCACGAAGAGGAGCCCGAGCAGTCCCATGATGCCGCCCGACGCGCCGATCGTCAGCGCGACACCATTGGTCACCGCCGCGACGAGCACCGACGCCAGCCCCGCGCCGACCGCGCCGACCAGGAACACGGCCAGCAGGACCCGCCACCCATACAGCTGCTCGACCAGGCGGCCGACGATGTACATCGCAAACGAGTTGAAGATCACGTGCAGGGGCAGGCCGGAGATGCCGACGCCGCCGCCGCCCGGGTCGTGGAGGAACGCGTAGGAGACGAATCGCCACCAGTCGGGCTGGAGGTTGGAGACGGCGCCCATGTCGAACAGGCCGTCCCCGCTGCCGTTGCGCAGCAGCACCTTCTCGACGATGAACACAGCCACGAACGCGGCGATCAGCGAGTATGTCGCGAGCGGCCTGGTGCTGAGCTGGGTGCGCGCCGGGGCGGCGTAACCACCGGCCACGGCCTGCCGCTCGGCGAGGTCGACGGCGGCGAGCGTCGGCGCCTCGAGGCCGCCGCGCAGCGCGGTCGCGACCGCGCGGACGTCCCGCGGGGTGGGGAGGTCCGCCGGCGGGGGGAGCAGCGTCGACACCTCGCCGTCCGCCGGGTCGACGGCGACGGCGCCGACGTGCACCGCGGGGTTCGTCACCGGGGCTGTGAGCGCGCCTGGCACCGGCCCGAGGGCAACGATGAGCACGTCGCACCGCTCCGCCCCCTGGATGGCCAGGCGCTCGACGCCCCAGCGGGCGGCCGCTGCGCACCGGGCGGCGAGGTCGGGGCCGGCCACCGCCGGGTCGAGCGACGGCGTGTAGAAGCCCACGAAGGCGGCACGCCGCCCGGTCCAGCTGGCCGCCCCGAGCTCGTACATGCCGCCGCCCAGCTCGCCGAGACGGGAGTCGCGCGGGTCGGTCAGCCGCAGCCGGAAGCGCGTCACCAGGTCGAGCGCGATGGCGCGCGCGAGCGCGGGCGGCTGGGGAGGCAGCACCGGTGGCGGGGAGGGGGCGGAGCCGCCTCGGTCACCCGGGGCAGTCTACCCAGCCTCCGGCCACCTCACGGCTTCTTGGGGGGCTTCACTCCCGGCGGCGGCACACCCAGCGGGGTCGGTTCACCCGCCGGGGTCGGGGCCCCCGAGTCCGTCGGACCGGGCGGGCTGGTGCCGGTGTACCGGCAGTCCGGGGGGAGACCGGGTGGGACCGGGCTGCCCGCAGGTCCCCAGTAGTAGCAGCCGCCTCCCGGGTTGCCGTTCTGCGTCCCGGGGAGGAAGAAGTCGGCGTTGTCGCCGCTCCCGACCTGCACGACGTCCTTGGGCATGGTGTACCAGTCGGCCTTGACGCCGGCGAGCGCACGCACCATGTCCTTGTGCCAGATCGGCGCTGCGCCGGTGATACCGGTCGAGTTGTCGAGGTGTCCGCACGCGTTGTTGAGCGGCTTGAGCCCGTAGTGGGCGAGGTCCTGGGGGCTGAAGGGGTCGTCGACGGTCTGTCCGCTGTAGAGCACGTTGCCGCGGCTGATCGCCCTGGACATCGTCGCCCGGTCGGCGGCCTGCAGGCACGAGTTGTAGGGGTTGCCGACCCACACCGTGCTCGACCAGCTCCGGCGTCCATCCCACCGTCCAGTTGTCGAGGAAGAACTCGGCGGTGCCGGTCTTGGCGCTCACGCGGCGGTCCGGCAGCGTCAGGTCGCCGTGGGCGCCGAAGTCCATGACCCGGTTGGCGTCGTTGCTGGTGATCTCGTCGATGATGAAGGCGACGTTCTCGGGGACGACGCGGCGCGCGCTGGCGTCGGGGTTGAGCGTGAAGATCGTCTTGCCGCTGCGAGCGGTCGACGATGTGGTCGACCGGGCTCGGGTCGTGGTGCACGCCGAGGTCGGCGATGGTGGCGGCGCCGTCAGCGAGCTCGAGCGGGGTGACGCCGTACGGCAGCGAGCCGAGGGTGGCCGCGTAGCACGTCGCGCAGGGCCGGTCGGCGGGGTCGTCGAGCGAGGTGAGCCCGGCGGCGATCTCCAGGTTGGTGATGTACGGGATGCCGGTCGCCACCTCGACCTTGACCGCGGGGACGTTGAGCGAGTTGCCGAGGCACGTCTTCACCACGCACGTGCCGTGCCAGCGGCGGTCGTAGTTGAGCGGCGAGTACGTGGGCTGGCCCGGGCCCGGCGAGAGGTGCACAGGGGCGTCGAGGATCGGCGTCGTCATGGTGAAGAGGTGCGAGGCGATCGCCGCGGAGTAGGTGAACAGCTTGATCGTCGACCCCGGGCTGCGCGGGGTCAGCGCCATGTCGGTCTGGCCCACGTCGGGGTCGTTGTAGTCCCACGCGCCCACCAGCGCCAGCACCTTGCCCGTCTTGGGATCGAGGTTGACGATGGCGCCGTCCTTGGCGTTGTGCGCCGACGCGGATCGCGGCGATGCCGTTGTGCAGCTCCTGTTCGGCGGCCACCTGCTTGACCGGGTCGATGGTGGTGTAGATGTCCCAGCCGCCGGGGTTGATGTAGTTGCCGCCGTAGTGGTCGTTGAGCCAGTTGATCACGTAGTCCTTGACGCTCGGGGTAGGGGTCGGGCGTGCTGCTCGGACCAGTCGTGGAAGGTGAGCTTCTCCGCGTAGGCAGCGTTCGCCTGCGCCTGGGTGATGTCGCCGTTGCTCACCATCGCCTGCGAGCACCACGCGCTGGCGCGCCTTGGCGATCGGGGTTGTCGCCGCCGTCGAGCACGCGGGTTCAGCGTGGTCGGCGACTGGGGCAGGCCGGCGAGCATCGCCGACTCGGCCAGGTCGAGGTCCTTGGCGGGCTTGAAGAAGTACAGCTCGGCGGCGGTCTCGACGCCGATCGCGTGGTTCCCGTACGGGACGCGGTTGAGGTACATCTCGAGGATCTGGTTCTTGGTGAAGTTGGCGTCGAGCTCGTTGCCGAGCACGATCTCCTTGATCTTGTAGTCGATCGACCGCTCCGGGCTGTTGAAGAAGCTGATCTTGGCGAGCTGCTCGGTGATGGTCGACGCGCCGCTGCGCGTTGGTGTGGCGGAGGTTGTCCCAGGCCGCCTTGATGAGCCGCGGGAGGTCCCAGGAGCCCTCGCTGTAGAAGTGGCGGTCCTCGACGTCGATGGTGGCCAGCCGCATGTACAGCGAGATGTTGTCGAGGTTGGCATGCAGGTGGCGGACGTCGTTGTCGTTGAAGACCGCGATGAGGTTGCCCTTGGCGTCGTAGACGTGGCTGTCGAGCGGCGGTTCCATGGCCGCGACGGTGGCCGCGTCGGGCAGCTGGGAACGGTACGAGGCGTAGGCGACGAACACCGCGGCCACCAGGCCGCCGGCGAGGGAGGCGAGCACCCCGAGCACGATCACGAGGATGCGCAGGCGGTGACGGCGTGGACGGTGAAGGCTGGCTCGCGGCGTCGCCGGCTGCGGGCGAGGGGCGGCGGGCCGGCGGCCGCCGCGGGCCGCCGCGGGCGCGCGGACAGGTTGCCGCGAGTGCGGCTCGGTCGCGAGTGAGCTGGAGCGCACAGGGAACCCTCTGGTCGATCGCGTTCGCGCCACTGGTGGAACGGGCGGCCGCGGGGGCTGGTTACGCGGGTCGGAGAACCACCGCGAGGACGTACAGGGCCGACGACCACGGCCAGGACGAGGCCCCGGCGACCACCAGGCCGAGGCCCTCCTCGATCCAGAACGGCCCGATGCGGCGGCGGTCCTTGGCTCCCTCGTCGATGGGAACGGGCTGCATCGCCATGAGCCTAGCAGGGCGTCCCTCGGCGCCCCGCCCTCAAGTCACGCGAGGCGGCCGCTACAGCGGCGTCACGGATGTCCGACGCCTCGTCACCCGATGACGCGGCTTGGCAACGGCTCGGGCCGCTCGGAGAGCCCGATGACACAATCGCGCTGATGGCTGTCTTTGCCGCTGCCCCCGTTTCCTCTCCGATCGCCCTGCCGCCCGAGCCGCGCACGGCCGAGGAGACGGGGCTCCCGTTCAGCTTCATCTGCGACCTGGTACTCAAGGTCCTGTACTTCAACGGGAACATGCTGGGCCGCGACATGGCCGCCCACACCTGCCTGCCGTTCAGCTTCCTCGAGGGCACCCTGAAGTTCCTGGCCGACGAGGGCTACATCAGCACCACCGGGGTGCGGATGACCTCGCTCGGCCATGGCGAGACGCTGAGCGCCGGCATGGAGCACCAGATCTCGGGAACCGGGCGGCAGAAGGCCCGCGAGCTCATGGAGCTCAACCAGTACGCCGGGCCGGCGCCGGTGCCGATCTCCGAGTACTCGGCCATGGCCGAGCAGCAGGCAGCAGTCGACGGCGTCGTCAACCGCGCTCGCCTCCATGACGCGTTCAGCAACCTGGTGCTGTCCGAGAGCGTCCTCGACCACCTCGGGCCGGCTCTCAGCGCCCGCGAGGCCATCTTCCTGCACGGACCCCCGGGCAACGGCAAGACCACCATCGCGGAAGCCGCCGCCTCGCTCATGGGTCCCCCCGTGTTCGTGCCCCGCGCCCTGTACGTCCACGGCGAGATCATCCGGTTCTTCGACCCCATCCACCACGTGGCCATCGACCGTGAGCTGCCTGCGCACGACCGCCGCTGGCAGCTGGTCCAACGGCCGGCGGTCAAGGTCGGTGGCGAGCTGACCCCGCGCATGCTCGAGCTCAGCTACGACAGCACGCTCGGCTTCTACGAGGCCTCGATGCAGCTCAAGGCCAACGGCGGCCTCTTCCTCATCGACGACTTCGGGCGTCAGCAGAACATGTCGCCGCGCGACCTGCTCAACCGGCTGATCGTTCCGCTCGAGAAGCGCGTCGACTACGCGAACATCAGCCGCGCCGGCACCACGGTGGCGGTGCCCTTCACCTGCCTGCTCATCCTGTCGACCAACATGCGCCCTCAGAACCTCATGGACGAGGCGTTCCTGCGCCGCGTCCACTTCAAGGTGCACGTCCCCGACCCCACCGAGGACGAATACCGGGAGATCTGGCGCCGCCGCTGCATGCTCGAGGGCCTGCGGGTCGAGGAGGACGTGGTCAGCCGACTGATCCAGCGCCACTACACCGACAAGGGACGTGCGCTGCACGGGTCGCACCCACGCGACCTGCTCAATCACATCATCCACGCTGCGCGCTACTTCGGCCGCCCCGTGGCGATGACCGACAGCCTGATGGAGTGGGCGTGCGAGACGTACTTCGTCGACGAGGACGCTACCTAGCCGGCTCCCACGGCGCCGCGCGGTCAGGGATGGGAAACCGTAGCGCCACCATTCCGTAACAACCGCGGTCGCACACTCGGAATTGCGCTTAGAGTGCGGCCCATGACGATGGTCAAGCACCGTCGGCGCAGCGCTTTCGGCGTTGCCTGCGCCGCGATGGTGCTCGCCGCATCGCCGGTGCAGGCCGCCGGGGGGGCGGGCGCTCCCGCGGTGCGCCCGGTCGCGAACTTCCCGCACGGGTACATCGAGTACACGCTCGCGACTTCCGCGCAGGCGAGCGGCAGCATCCGGGTCGGCGACGACGGCGACACGGCAGGGGCGTTCAACATGGTCCCCGTCGACGGCTACACCTCGAGCCTCAGCGGTGTCGTGTACGGCGACGCCACCAACGCGCTGCACGACGGACCCACCGGGAACGGCGAGTACGGTGCAGGGCGCTGGATCACGCTGTCGCCTTCACGGCTCACGCTGCAGCCGGGACAGCAGACGACGGTCGCGTACACCGTGCAGGTGCCTCCGGGAACGCACGCCGGCGACTATGTCGGCGGCATCTCCGCGGAGAACCCCGTCCCCACCGCTTCCGCGCCCTCCGGTCAGGGCGTGGGGCTGAACATCACCCAGCGCAGCGTGATCGCCGTCGTCGTCCACGTGCCCGGCCAGCTGGCTCCACCGAGCTTCAGGGTCGGCAGGCCGTCGATCGCGGTCGAGAACCAGCGCCGGCAGGTGATCAGCTTCCCGCTGACCTACGACGGTGACACCCTGGTCAAGCCTCACCTGGCGTTCAAGATCATCGACGCCGCAGGAAGGGTGATGGTGCAGTTCGACCAGCAGCTCGACACCTTCGTGCCACACACGACCATCCAGTTCCCGTTCCCCATCGACAACCTCATCCTGGCCCCGGGCACCTATCGGATCACCGGCACCTTCGGGGACGGTGGCCCGGCGACCGCGACCATCGCCAGCTCCCTGGTTGTCACCGCCGCGGCTGCCAACGTTCCCCGCCTGGCCAGCGCAGCGGGCCGCCGCCGGCGGCCTCCGTCGCGCAGACGCCGGGATGGGTTCGTCCACTGCTCTTCGGTGTCGGTGGCGTCGTGCTGCTGGCGCTCGCGTCACCCGTGGTGCTGTGGTGGCGGCGCCGGTGCAGTCACTGCGGCAGCCACGTGCTGCGCGGGCTGATCCTCGTCGAGGACTTCCACGAGGTCGCCAACTGCTCGTCCTGCCGCGCCCGCGCGCTGGAGCGCGAACAGGTCAGGCTCGACCAGCGCTGCTACCGCTCACACGTCGTGTCGCAGCGTGAGGCGCCCGCCGCCAGGGAGGGCACGCAACTCCCGGCTTAGGGACCGCTGACCACCGTGTATTGGGCGGTGGCGGTGTAGCTGCCGGCGATGCCTGTGTTGGGATCGACGGTGAGCGTGGCCTTGGGAGTGCATGTCCAGGCGCCGCTGCCGGTGTTGGTGGCATCAGTGAGGATCTTGACGGCGGTGCCGAGGGCGGTCGGCGTGCCGCCGGTGACCGTCGCCGCCGTGTTCGTCCAGGTTGGTGCGTTGACGGCGCCCGTCGTGGTGGTGCACGACCCGGCCCCGGCCATGACCAGCGCGCTGGTGGCGAGCACGTCGTTCCTGGAGATGTACTTGTCGGTGCTCGCGTACGTAGTGCCGGACGCGAAGGTGATCGTCAGACCCTTGGTGCCGACCGCGAAGGCCGAGCCCTTGGTGGCGGTTCCCGAGCCGCTCTCCGCGCCCGCGTAGCTCAGCACCACCGTGGTCCCGCCATCCGACGTGACGGTCACGGTGTACGTGGCGTCGTGGACCGTGCCGGTGTACGCGCCCGCGGCCGTGGTCGACAGCGCATGGCTGGCGCCAGCCGCCCACGCGCCTGTGTGGCTGAACTGGAACAGGGCGATCGTGCCATTCCAGCCGGTGGTGGTCCCGGTGGTGTCGGACCAGTCGGCGGGGTTGAGGTTGGTGGCTGCGGTGGTGCAGGTGCAGCTGCCCAACGTCACCGCGAACGTCGCGTTGGCGCCGACGTTGGCGACGCTGATGGCCCGCCAGGGCCACCCCGGGAACCAGGGCGACAAGCGCGGCAGCCAGCGCGGCAGTGCGGCGAGGGCGCATGCGCCCATTGTCACCCGCATCGCGCCGTTGCACCCGCGTCCGCGACGCGTTCGGACTACGGCCCTGTCGCGATCTGAACTGGGCGCTGGCGGTGTACGAGCCGGGGAGCGAAGTTGGAGTCGACGCTCAGGGTGGACTTGGGCGTGCAGGTGAACGTTCCCAGGCCCTGTCCGACAGGGGCGCTGATGACCTTGATGGCGGTGCCGTAGGTGTTGTACGTGCCGCCGGTGACGGTTGACGAGGTGTTGATCATCGCCGGGATGTTGGTCCCGGTGGCAGTGGTGCCGGTCGCGGTGCAGCTGCCGCCGGTGGCCATGGTCATGGCGGTGGTGGCCAGGACGTCCGCCCTGATGTTGTACCTGTCGGACGCCAGGTAGGTGGTTCCGGTGGCGAACGTGATCGTGATGCCCTTGGTGCCCACGGCGAAGGCAGCGTTCTTGGTCGCGGTGCCGCTCCCGCTCTCGGTGCCGGTCCACACACCGCCACGGTGGTGCCGCCATCCGAGGTCACGGCACCTGGTAGTTGGCGTCCTGGGTGTTGCCCGTGTAACCGGCGAGTTGTTGTTGGCGAGCGCGCTGCCTGTGGGCACCCACGCCTGGGTGTTGACGAACTGCTGGAGTGCGATGGTGCCGTTCCAGCCCGCCCCGCTGCCGGTGGTGTCGGCGTAGTTGCCGCTGTTGAGGTTGGTCGCCGCCGTGGTCACCGTGCCGCTGCCCAGCGTGACCGCGAAGGCCGCGCTCCGACGCTGGCCAGGCTCAGGCTTCCGCCGGTGACGGTGAATGTGTCGGTGCCGGTGCCCGAGGTCGCGGCGAAGGCGCGCCCGGGGAATGCGGACAGACCCACGACGGTCACCGCGGCGCTCGCGAGCGTGATGCGGGCCAGGGCCCGGGTGCTTGTCACCTCAGGGCCCGGTCACGATCGAGTACTGCGCGGTCGCGGTGTACGAGGACGCCCAGGTCAGGTTGGAGTCGGTGCTGATCGTTGCCTTGGGCGTGCAGATGAACGTGCCGATGCCGTTGCCGATCGAGGCGGTGATGACCTTGACGGCTGACCCGAAGGTGTTGTACGTGCCGCCGGTGATGGTCGACGAGGTATTGGTCATGGTTGGCAGGTTGGTGCCGGTGGCGGTGCTGCCCTGCGCGACGCACGACCCGCCGGTGGCCATTGTCAGCGCGGTGGTGGGCAGCACGTCCGCCTTGATCGTGTAGGTGTCGGTGGTCAGGTAGGTGTTGGCGGCGTTGAAGGTGATGGTCAGGCCGAGCGTGCCGATGGCGAAGGCCGAACCCTTGGTCGCCACCCCTGAGCCGCTCTCCTGGCCCGACCAGGTGACGTTGACGGTCGTCGAAGCCTGGGCGGTGACCGCCACCGAGTAGTACGCGTTGTTGGCCGTCCCCGTGTACGTGGCGGAGGCGTTGGTCTGCAGCGCGGTCCCATTGGGGACCCAGGCCTGGGTGTTGACGAACCGTTGCAGCGCGATGGTGCCGTTCCAGCCCGCCCCTGAACCCGTGGTGTCGGCGTAGGTGCCGGCATTGAGGCTGGTGGCGGCCGTGGTGACGGTGCCGCTGCCCAGGGTCACGCTGAAGCTGGCCGAGCCCACGCTCGCGACCGAGAGGGAACCGCCGGTGACCGTGAGCGTGTCCGTGCCGGTTCCGCTGGTGGCGGCGTCGACCGTCGTCGCCGCTGACGCGACCGCGACGGCGGCGACCAGCGCGCCCAGGATCCGGCACTTCTTCACGAGGTACTCCAAGGCTTCGGGATGCCGCATGACGGCGCCACGACTATGTGAGCCGCGGGTCACGTACACAGGGAGGGTTCGGTTACGGCTCGGTATCGCGGTGGTGCGACAGGCGGTCACCGAAAGCGACGCGCGACCGCAGCGTCACCGCGGCGCGATCCTCTTCATTTCCGTGCACAGCCGAGGTCGCCCTCGTTGCGCTCGACCTATACTCGGCTGCGCCTCGGGAACGCGGGGCGGTAGCTCAGCTGGGAGAGCGCTGCCCTCGCACGGCAGAGGTCGGGGGTTCGAGTCCCCCCCGCTCCACCAGCCTCCCGGGCCGGTGTCAGTCCGCGTTGACTGCGAGGCGGCGCCTCGCGGCGCGGCGCCGGCGGCGCAGCTGCGGCAGGTTGACGATGGTGGCCGCATCCGTCGGCGCCGAGGCTCGGACGATGCGGTCACGGCCGCCCTGCTTGGCCACGTACATGGCCCGGTCGGCGGCGGCGAGCAGATGCTCGAGGTCGGCGGCGTGCTCGGGGTAGGCCGCGATGCCGATCGACGCGGTCAGCCGCGGCAGGCCGCAGCCCTCTGGCAGGGCGATGTCGCGCACCGCGACGCGGATCGCCTCCGCGACCACCGCCGCGCCATCGGCGTCGCAGTCCTGGAGCAGGGCCACGAACTCCTCGCCGCCCAGCCGCACCACGGCGTCCATGCCGCGAACCGTGGAACGCAGACGGGAGGCGACACGCTGGAGCACCAGGTCGCCGGCCGCGTGGCCGCCGCCGTCGTTGACCCGCTTGAAGTGGTCGAGGTCGATCGAGCAGCAGGGTCAGCGGTTTGCCATCCCGCGCGGCCCGGGACAGGTCGCGCTCGCCGGTGTCGCGCAGCCAGCGGCTGTTGTACAGGCGGGTCAGGGGATCAGTCATCGCCGCGCTGAGCAGCTCTGCGTACAGCTGCGCGTTGCGCCACGCGGCTGCGGCGATGTGCGCGAACAGGGATGCGGCCTCGAGCTCGCGGTCGCTGAACTGGCCCAGCCCGAGGCGCCAGCAGTTGATGATGCCCAGCTTGTGCTCGCCGGCGACCAGGGGTATGAGCAGGAGCGACTTGTTCGACCACCGGCGTGCCCGGGACCTGCCGGGCCAGCGGATGCTTCGAGGTGTCCGGGACGTTCTCCGGCTTGCCCACGCGCGAACGCCCAGCCGGTCAGCCCGGCGTCGAGCGAGAAGCTGTCGGCGAGCAGCTCGTCCTTGTCGGTGCCCGCGGCATACATCGGCACCATGCGGTGGGTCTCGTAGTCGGCGGCGAAGATGGCCATCTCGCTGACGGGCACCACCCCGCTCATCAGCTCCGCCATCACCCCGACGATGCGCACCGGGTCGTGCTCGTTCTGGAGCGCCAGGGCCGCGGCGCTCAGTGCTCGCGGCAGGCCACGGCCGCGCAGGGACGGAGGCGCCGGGGCAGGGAGTGCAGGCACGTCGGCCGGGACCGTCGTGTCGAGCTGGGCCACGACCCGGGTCCGCGACACGTGCTGGCGCGCAAACCACGCCTCGTCCACGACCTCGATGCCGGGGTGGCCGTCGATCGGGGCTGTGAGCACGGGCATGCCGGGCAGCCAGCCCTGTCCGAACATCACGCCGAGCGTGGAGAGCATCTCCTGCTCCGCCTTGGTCTCGATGCCCTCCGCGATCAGCCGGGCGCCGATGTGCCCGCTGAACGACAGCAGCGCCACCACCAGCGCCCTCCGCGCACGGTCGGAGTCGATGGCGTGGATCAGCGAGCGGTCGACCTTGATGAACTCCGGGCGCAGCTCGGCGATGACGCGCATGCTGGCGTGACCGGCGCCGGCATCGTCGACGGCGATCCGGAACCCGCTGGAGCGGACCTCGGCGGCGATGCGCTGCAGGCGGGCGAGGTCGGTCACGGGCTCGCGCTCGCTGAATTCGAGCACCACGGACTCGGGATCCACGCCCGCCTCGCGCACGGCCTCGCTGAGCGCCGCCATGCCGGCGCGGTCGAGGAGGGTGCCGATGAGCACGTTGACGAAGAGGTCCGCCTCGCCGAGCATGGGTGCCTCCGCGAGGGCGGCCCGGATGCAGGCGAGGTCGACGCGGTTCTGCATGTTCAGGGAGGACGCCGAGGCGAACAGATCGTCGGGTGTGCGCACCTGGGCTCGCGGCGGGAAGCGTGCCAGGGCCTCGTACCCGATGACGCTGCCGTCATGCAGGCGGATGATCGGCTGCACCGCGGCGGCGATGGAGTCGTCCATCAACAGCGAGTCGATGACGCGCCGGAGGCGCGCGTTGGGCCGGGCCGGTGTTGGCGTCGGGAACCGCTCCACGTCGGGTTTTCTGTCCGGTCCCCAGGCTGCCGTCAGCATCGCCGCCGCCGTCTCCACGGTCGCCACCAGCTCGGTCGAGCAGGCCGGGCCCCAGGCGCTGAGCACCGCGCACACGCCGTCGCGGTTCATCACCGGCGCAGCGATGACCAGGCCTTCATCCTCGGGGCTGGGCAGGGACTGGCTGAGGTCGGAGGCGGCGCTCAGGCTTCGCAGCGTCGCGGCGGCACCCGCCGGGCCGAAGTACACGGAGTGCAGCTGGACGGGCTGACGGAAGGCCTCGACCCCGTCGAGCGGGATCTTCATTCCCAGCAGGCGGGTGGCCAGGCTCCCGGAGAGCCGCACCCCCAGCCCGGCCGGGACGTTGATGGCGATGATCGTGGCGACATCCGAATGGATGGTCGCCACCGAGGCGGCGAGGTCCAGTGCTCCCAGGGCGCGCACGACCTCGACCGCGGCAGCCTCAGCATTGCCGATCGTGGGGAGGCGGTGTCCGAGACGGGTGAGGGTCGTCAGCCGGGGGTCGTCGAGCGGTGGGCGCACGCGATCAGTGTGCTGGGGTCCGACTCAGCAGCAGTGACGAACCCGTCGCGTCCCGGCGGCGGATCGGCACGCGGCCGTCAGTCGGTGTTCAGGGCCGAGGTGATGCTGGCGCGCAGGGTGCCGGGGTTGACCTCGCCGACCAGCTCGGCGGCGACCCGTCCCCTCCTGTCGAGCACGAACGTGGTGGGTGGCCCGGCGACCTCGTAGTCGACCACGATGGTCTGGCCGCTGTCCACCAGGCTGTCGTACGGGACCGCGTAGCGCGAGACGTAGGACCGCGCCGCTGACCGGTCGACGTCGACGCTGACACCAACGAAGCGAACGCCGTTGCCACTCTCCTGCTCGGCGAGCGCGTTCACCGCCGGCTGCTCCGCCTGGCAGGGAGCGCACCACGACGCCCAGAACACCACCACGACCACCGATCCACTCAGTGAGCCCAGGGACAGCGGATGCCCCTCGAGCGAGGTCCCCGACAGCGCCGGGGCGGTGTCCCCCGGGTGGGTCCCGATCCGCGGCGTGGGCGCGGCCCCGGTGGCAGTGCTCCCGCACCCGGCCGCGGTCATCGCGGCGATCAGCCAGGCCACCTGCGGTCGCCGCCGGCCACTGCGCACCGCGTCCGCGGTCAGCCGCCGAGCAGCGCAGACGCGGCGCCGAGGGCGAAGACCGCGGCCAGGTAGACGAGCGAGTAGTGGAACAGGCGGGCGGCGCCGCGGACCGATCGTCCCCGGAGCGCGCGCACCGCCAGCACCAGGTAGTAGACGTTGAGGGCGGCGACGGGGACGGCGTAGACCAGGCCGAAGGCCAGCGCCGGGAGAAGGCTCACCACCACCAGCACCAGCAGGTAGAGGAGGATGGCGCGCAGGGTGGCGCGCTCGCTGGTGACCGCGGGAAGCATCGGCACGGTCGCGCCCGCGTAGTCGCGGCGGTACACGAGGGCCAGCGCCCACGAATGCGGCGGGGTCCAGAAGAAGACGATCGCGAACAGCACCACCGCCAGCCAGCCGACGCGGCCGGTGGCGATCACCGAGCCCACCAGCACCGGGACGGCCCCGGCCGCTCCGCCGATCACGATGTTCTGAGGGGTGCGCCGCTTCAGGGTCATCGTGTACACGCCGACGTAGTAGGCGGTCCCCAGCAGCGCCAGCGCGGCGGCGGCGGGGCTGGCCGCGAACCACAGCACCGCGGCCGCGACGGCGTTGAGCGCCAGGCCGAGGACGACGGCGTGCCAGGCACGCAGCCGGCCGCTTGGCAGTGGACGGTTGGCGGTGCGCCGCATCACCGAGTTCGATGTCGCGGTCCCACCAGCAGTTGAGCGCGCCGCTGCCGCCCGCGGCGCAGAAGCCGCCGACGACCGCGGCGAAGATCTCGCGCGCGTTGGGCAGCGAACGCGACACCACCACCATCGCGGTCAGCTCGGTGATGAGCAGGAGCACGATGATGCGCGGCTTGGTGAGGCTGATGAGGTCGCCGGCAAGAGCCCGGACCCGGACGACAGGTGCGGCCAGCGGCAGCCGCACGGCGGTGGGCCGGGCGCCGGCGCGCGCGCTCACACGTGCGCCTCGGCGGGGCGCTGAGCCTCCGCGGCTGCGAGCTGCGCGTCGTTCTCGAACCAGCGCGCCATGATCCACACGATCGCCAGGACGAAGGGGACGCTGGCCGGCACCCACATCACCCCGGCGGCGAGCTGCTGGTCGGCGGCCGCGGTGAGGCCGCCGCTGCCCGAGTACGCATACAGCACCGCCGGCGCGTAGCCGATGTACACCGCCAGCAGCCAGCTGCCCACCAACCCGGAGAGCACCACCACGGAACGTCCGATCATCCCCAGCGCGGGTTCATCCGAGCTCCGCGGCAGCGCGGCCGTCCAGAACAGCAGGCCGACCGCGAGGAAGGCGGTGTGCTCGAGGTTGTGAATCATGTCGTCGCGAAGAGTGAGGTCGTAGAGGGCAGGGATGTGCCACACCCACATCACCCCGACGAAAGCGACCACCGCCGCTGACGAGGCAAGCACTCGGCGTGCGCTCGTCCCGATGGTTCGCTGCGGGGCGCGCAGGAGCCTGCGCAGCCGGGGTGGCAGCGCCTCCAGCGCGGTCTCCCAGGGACGCGCCAGCACGACCAGCGGCGGGGCCACCACCAGAAGCAGCACGTGCTGGACCATGTGCGCCCACTGGAGCTGGAGCGCGAGGTCGTCCAGCGGCGACAGCAGCGCGACCAGGATGACCGCGACGCCTGCCGCGAGGAAGGCCTTCTGGGCGCCGGTCGGCGCTCTTGCCGGTGCGATGACGGCCAGGCGCCGGGCTCCCCTGTCGTACAGGAGCACGGCCGCGGCCGCGGCGATCAGTGGCAGCGGCTCCGCGTACCACCCGCCGAACAGCTGGCGCAGGGCATCCATCACCGCGGTGTCGAGACGCGCTCAGACGAGCCGTGCGAGCAGGAAGACGAAGGTGGATGCCACCAGCATGTAGCCCCAGAACTCCGCGAATCCACGGAGGTGTCGCGCCGCGACCAGCGGATGCGCGGAGCGAGGGCCAGGAAGCACGATGGTGAACAGCCACAGCACCCCGACGAGCAGCTCGATGATGAGGATTCCCAGCCACATCTCGGTGACGGCGGCGTACGTGCCGTTGTTGATGACCCAGCCCGGCGGATCGGTCGCGTGGTCTCCGAGGTTGTACTGGTAGAAGACGCGCAGCACGCCGGAGGCGAGACCGAGCAGCAGCGCGACGACCGCGATCCCGCGCACCGCCCCACTGCCGCGGCGTGCCGCCGCCAGCGCGACCAGCACGGCCGCCAGGCAGACGAGCTGCAGCAGCAGGATGATCGCCATCGGCACCGAGGCCAGGTCGGCGATGCCGTCGGGGCGCCACATGCCCGCGTTGTTGTTGGCGCGAAGGTAGAGGTAGGCGAAGAGGAGAGCGCCCATGAGCATCGTGTTCGCCGCCAGGAACAGCCGGATGCCGACCAGGAACGTGCGCCGCTGGGTGTGCTCGTCGGTCTGGTAGACGACCGCGCTGTCGGTGCTCATTCGGTGGCTCCTTCGGGCATGGCCATGCCGCCGCCCAGGACCGCGGGCCGGCGGTCGTCACGGTCGTAGTCATAGGGAAGCCCCCAGTCCTGCGGCGGCGCCTCGAAGTTGTGCACCGGGATCGGGGTCGGCATCCGCCATTCGTTGCCGCGCGACTCCCAGAGGTTGGCGGTGCGAGCGCGGGCGGGCTTCACGATGGTGTCGATGACCAGGTTCACCAGGAAGTACAGCATGCTGGCGCCCAGGACGAACGCGAACAGGGATGCCGACACGTTGAGCCCCTGCAGGCCCGGGTCGTAGCTGACCACACGCCTCGGCATGCCGAGCAGGCCGACGATGAGCAGCGACAGGAACGTCCCGTTGAAGCTGAGGAACATCACCCAGAACTGGATCTTCCCGCGCCGCTCGTTGAGCGCGTGGCCGGTGATGCGCGGCAGCCAGAACGTGATCCCGGCGACGAGCGCGAACACCTCCGCGCCCATGATCGTGTAGTGGAAGTGCGCCTGCACGAAGTAGCTGGCGTGCAGCTGGAAGTCGCTGGGAACGTCGGAGAGGAAGACGCCGGTAAAGCCACCGATGAGGAAGTTGAAGAGGAAGGCCATGATGAACAGCATCGGTACAGTGAAGCGCGCCCGGCAGCGCCAGAGGGTGCCGATGGCGACGAGGTAGACGATGCTGGTGGGAATGGAGATCGCCTCGGTGGAGAACGTGTAGAAGGGACGCAGGTTGGGGGCGATGCCGCTCACGAAGAGGTGGTGCTGCCACACGAACCAGCTGAGGATGCCCACCCCGATCATGCCGCCGATGGCGACGCGGTAGCCCCACAGCGGCTTGCGAGCGAAAACCGGCAGCATCTCGAGTATCAACCCGAATGCGGGCAGGATGAAGATGTACACCTCGGGGTGGCCGAAGAACCAGAAGAGGTTCTCCCAGAGGTAGGGGGTGCCGCCGCCCGCGGGGACGAAGAACGTCGCCTGGCCGATGCGATCGAGGACCTCCATGCCGATGACCGCGACCAGGACCGGCGCGGCCAGCATGCCCAGGAAGGAGGTGATGTACACACCCCAGACGAAGATCGGCAGCTGCGTCATCCGCAGCCCGGGCGCGCGCTGGGTGATCACGGTGGCGATCATGTTCAGGCCCGACAGGAAGATCGAGACGCCGACCAGGCTGAACGCCACCAGGTACGCGTCCATGCCGCGCACCGCCTCGTCGGCCAGCGGCGCATAGCCCGTCCACCCGGTCGGGAAGCCGCCCACGAAGATGCTGGAGAGCAGGATCAGCCCGGCCGGGGAAGCAGCCAGAAGGTCAGTGCCTCCAAGCGCGGAAACGCCATCCCGCGGGCGCCGATCATGATCGGCACGAAGTAGTTGCCGAACGGTCCGATGATGGCGGCCGACGCCATGAAGATCATGATCACGCTGTGCAGCCCGACAACGGTGAGGTAGGACTCAGCCGAGGCGGTTGAGGGTCCGTCTGCAACAGCTCGGCGCGGATGAACATGGCCCCGAGGCCGCCCGCGAAGAGGAAGAACAGGATGATGATGATGTACTGGACGCCGATCACCTTGTGGTCGATGTTCAGCCTGAAGTAGCGCTTCCAGCCGCCCTCCTCCCCGTACAGGAACGCCTCGTCCTCGGGGCTGGGCCGGCGCAGTCCGAGCAGGCGCGCGACCGGGTAGTTGAAGAAGCCCATGCCGGCGAGGAACCCGAAGGCGCTGCCGAGGTAGCCGATGATGAGCGCGGCGTTGGAGTTGTTCGAGTTGGCGTCGGCTGGGACGAGGTGCTCACCGATCTGGGCGCCGACGACAAAGCCGACGAAGGCGCCGATGATGCCGAGCACGATGCCCCACTGCGCAATGGTGTGAGAGAGCCGGCGTGGCCTCTGCGCGACCGCCATGGTTGTCATCTCAGTCCCCTCGCTTCGGGTGTCACCGACGCTCTGCTCATGTCCCGTACGCAGCCGGGTCGGGCTGGTACACGTGGCTGTACGGCGGCAGGTACTGCATGACTGGGCCGTCCGCTGCCTGCTGCTGCTGTGTCCACGATGCGAAGTCGCTCGCGCTGACCACGCGCGCGGTGTTGTCGTCCATCGAGCCGTGCCACAGCCCGCAGAGCTCGCCACAGACGACGCGGTACGTCCCCAGCTGGCTGGTCGTGAGGTCGAAGGTGTTGTCGTGCAGCGGCACTGCGTCGGCCTTGATGCCGAGGGCCGACAGCCAGAAGGAGTGGGTCACGTCGAGCGAGGTGACGTGGAAGTCGATCGTGGTGTTGACCGGGACGACCAGGTGCGCGCTCTCGAAGCCGCCGAAGCTCGGGTATCTGTAGGTGAACTGCCATTGCTGCGCGATCACCTGGACCTCGAGCGGGGAACCTTCGCTGGTGCCCCCGGTGGTGCCGTTGGCGGTGGCGCGGCCACCCAGGCCGAGCACCTCGGCGGTGTCCTCATTGGCCAGCGTGACGGTGCCGACGATGCCGAGCACGAGCACGATCGCCGTGACGATGCCGATCCAGGTTCCCGCCAGTCGCGGGTTCCCTCGGGCGCTGTCGTGTGTTGCCGGCGGGGCATCCGAGTGACGCCTGCTCAGCAGCAGCGTCCCGACCACGCCGGTGATGGTGAGGGTGAAGATCGGCCACGCCGCCCAGGTGATCAGCCTGATCGTGTCGCGGATGCTCGACGACACGTTCGACGCCGGCACCGGTGGGAAGTTGACCACCCCGATGATGACGCTGCCCACGGCGACGACGACGACCCAGTGACCGCGAGCGTGATGACCAGGCGGCGGTTGGCGGGGTCGTTCACGAGCCCACCTCGATCTGCCCGTCCATGTAGCCGAGCGTCTGCATCGGGCCGCCGAGCCCGTACAGCGTGCCCGCCCCGCAGGGCACGAAGCACTGCCAGTGGTAGATGCCCGACGCCGGGACCTTGAAGCTGAACACGATCTTGTTCGAGGCGCCGGCGGCGGCGTTGTCAGCAACCGCGAGGAGTGGCACGTTCACCCCCAGGTCCGGGACGGCGAACGAGTGCGCGGCCATTGTCGGGTCGATCGCCTGCATGGTCTTGCCATTGACCGTCATCGAGTTGCCGATGGTGCCGCGCACCAGGGAGTAGTAGGGGTTGCGCAACCCGCTGGCACCGTCCTGCTGGTCGATGGTGATGCGCAGGGTGGCGTTGGGCGGCACCTTGAAGAACGTGGTCGGTAGGTAGCCGACCCAGTTGGGGTGGTCGCCGACACCGACCTGTGCCACCGTGGTCAGGTTGATGTCCACGATCGGGCTGCCGCCGTTGGATTCGTTCGATGCCTGGGCGCTGATCGGTCCGGGCGAGGTGTGGACGTACTGGCTCACGAAGGCCCCGACCAGGACTCCCGCAGCCAGGAATGCCAGCACGGTCAGCGCGGCCCTGCGGTTCATGGCGTCACCTCAGTGGACGGTGGTGATGGCTGATGCGACCTCGTCAGGCGCCAGCGACGTTGGGTGCAGAGAATGTGGGCCTTCACACGAACAACGGCGGCACCACGCCCATCGGTGGTCACTTCTCTGTCTCGGCACCTCAAGTGCGGCGACGACCCCAACGACATCGAAACGAGCGCGCTGACCATCGCACCGCGATGACGGCTCCGTCAAGAGGTGACGCGGGCGTCAGGTACAGTGGCCGGGCATGACGGGCGACACCGGGCGGATCGTGGTCTCCGGCGTGACCAAGGTGTTCGGCGCGGTTCGCGCAGTCGAGGATCTCAGCTTCACGGTCGAGCCCGGCTCGGTCACCGGTTTCCTGGGCCCCAATGGCGCAGGCAAGACGACGACCATGCGTGTGATGCTCGGCCTTGCCGAGCCGACCTCCGGCGGGGCCACCATCGCAGGGGTCCCGTACGCGCGGCTCTCCAACCCGGGCCGCGTCGTCGGCGCAGTCCTAGAGTTCAACCAGCTTCCATCCCGCCCGGTCCGCGCTCAACCACCTGCGCGTCTACGCCGCTGCGGCCGAGGTCAGCGATCGTCGAGCTGACGAGGTGCTCGCGCTGGTGGGCCTCTCGAGCGCTGCTCGGCAGCCCGTGAAGGGCTACTCGCTGGGCATGCGCCAGCGCCTCGCGCTCGCCACGGCCCTGCTCGGTGACCCGCGCATCCTCATCCTCGACGAGCCCGCCAACGGTCTCGACCCCGAGGGCATCGTGTGGCTCCGCGGCTTCCTGCGGCATCTCGCCAGCAACGAGGGCCGCACCGTGCTCGTCTCCAGCCACGTGCTTTCCGAGGTGGAGCAGACGGTCGACCACGTGGTCATCATCGCCCGCGGCCGGCTCGTTCACGAGGGAACCCTCGACGAGCTGCGCAGCAAGGGCGTCACCGCAGTCGTCGTCGACACGCCCACACCCGACCGGTTGATCGAAGCGCTCGCCGCGCGAGGCTTGACTGCCACACAGGGAACCGCCGGCCTTTCCGTGCCGGGTGCCACGGCCGCTGTGGTCGGGCACGCGGCTTGGCAGGCGGGTGTCGAGCTGCACGGCCTGCGTGAGGAGAGCTCGAGCCTGGAGTCCGTGTTCCTCGAGCTCACCGACGAGGTGCCGGCGCCGGCGCAGGAAGCGCCGCGGTGGACGGGATGACGCCGCTGCTGCGGTCGGAGCTGCGCAAGGTCCTGACCACCAAGCTGTGGTGGGGCATGTTGCTCGGCTCCATGGGCCTCGCCGCGCTGGGCGTCGTCGCCCAGGTCGCCACCAACGGCCTGAGAGACAACGTCGCGCCGCCGCTGACCAGCGCCGTGACGCAACGCTCGATCTTCTCGTCGGCGGTGAGCGGGTACATCTTCTCGGTCGTTGTCGGGATCATCCTGATCACCACGGAGTACCGGCACTTCACGTCGCGTCCGACATTCCTGCTCGAACCGCGGCGAGCTCGTGTCATCGCCGCCAAGCTGGTGGTTGCCGCCGGGGTGGGCCTCGTCTACGGGATCGCCTGCGTCGCGGCGGCGGTCGCGATCACCATCCCGTGGCTCTCGGCCAAAGGGATCACCATCGGCTGGACCGCGAACGGGCTGGTGGTGGTCATGGTCGGCGCGCTCGGTGTCGTCGCCATCTTCGCGGTCGTCGGGGTCGGCGTCGGGGTGCTCTTCCGCAACCAGATCGCAGCTGTGATCACGACCCTCGCGTACCTGTTCGTCGTCGAACCGCTGATAGCGGTGATCCCTGTGCTCAAGGAGGGGTACCGCTACCTGCCCGGAGCGGCGGCGGACGCGCTGACCGGCGTGGCCAGGAACCAGGCGCTGCTGCTGCCCAACTGGCAGGGCGGCCTTCTGCTGCTCGGCTGGGGACTGATGTTCGCGGTGCTCGGCTGGGTGTTCACCGTGCGCCGCGACATACCGTAAGTGCCCTCAGCGCAGGCGAATTGATTTCGCCGGAGCTGAGACCGCTGACATGGGGGGTGCCCGAGGGGGAACAGAGTTTCCCCTTCGCCTTTTCACACGAGCGGTGGTCGCTGCCACGGCTTGCCGAGCACGTGCTCATCGAGGAAGGCGAGGACTGTCTCGTACCACAGACGCGTGTTCTGCGGTTTGAGGACCCAGTGGTTCTCGTCGGGGTAGACGAGAAAGCGTGATGGCACGCTGCGCAGCTGGAGCGCCGACCACAGGCTCTGGCTGTTGCTCAGCGGCACGCGCTGGTCGCGCGCTCCATGGATCACCAGCATCGGCGTTCGCAGCGCGTCCGCGCGCAGGTTGGGCGACTGGTCGCGCCAGCTGTCCGGGGCGATCCGAGGGTCGCCGAACTCCCGCTCCATCTGGAACCCGACGTCGCTGGTGTCGCGCTCCATCTCCAGGTCCCACACGGAGGCATGGGTGACGATGGCACGGAAGCGATCACTGGTGACGGCAAGCCAGTTGGCCATGTAGCCACCGTAGGAACCGCCAAGCGCCGCGACGCGGTCGGCGTCGATGTCGTCGCGTGCGGTCGCAGCCTCGATGGCGCTGAGGATGTCGCCGGCAGGCAGCGTCGCCCAATCGGCCCAGGCGGCGGCGATGTGGTCGTGGCCGTAGCCGGTGGACAGCCGCGGGTTGGGCAGCAGCACCGCCCAACCGCGTGCTGCGAACAGCGACGCCGACCAGCGCCACTGCCAGCCCGCCCACGAGCTGATCGGGCCACCGTGGATGAGGACGGCGAGCGGCAGTGGCACGTCCGGTCGCACACGCGGCAGCACCAGCCATGAGTGCACGTCGCGGCCGTCAGCGCCCACGCTGGTGACCTCCTCGAGCCGGGTGGCGGTGTCTGCAGGTGGGACGGGGCTGTTCAGCGATCGCGGCTGCTGGTCGGCCTGCTCCACGTCGAGCGCAACCGCGGCGGGCGGCTCGTCGATGTGCGAGCGGATGGCGTACAGGGTCGTGCCATCGGGCGACACCGCCAGGTTGCGGTACGCGCCCGTCTTGGTCAGGCGGGTGATCGAACCGTCGACTTCGACGCGGAACACCGGGGTGTGGCCGCACTCGTCCGCGGTGACCAGCAGGGCGTCGCCATCGCGGGTCCAGCACACCTCGGCGGCCAGCGCATTCCACTCAGCGGCCGGCTCCTTGACCGCACCGGTGGCGGCGTCGACGAGCTGCAGGTGAAACCTCGATGGCCTGTCCGGTGCACCGATCTCTGCCGTTGCCACAGCGATGGTGGAACCGTCGGGTGACCACGCCAGCGCGCCATGCTGAACCTCGGAGTCGATGACGATGCGAACCACGCTGCCGGGAGCGGTGTCCACCATCGCAAGGTCGGTCTTGAAATGGGTGCCCGCGTTCGGCTCGGCGCCGAACGCCACGCGCGCGCCGTCGTCGGTCAGGCAGTAGTGGACCTCCTCGAGCCAGCCGGCCCAGGGCGGGCTCGGCGTCAGCTGGCGCGGCTCCACGTCGCCCCCGGTCGCGCCGTCCACGTCCAGGGCCAGCAGCCTCGGCTGCCTGGGACCGATGTCGTGGTCCCAGTAGCGGTCGGGGTAGTGGTCGACGAGGCGGGCCTGCACACCCGCGTCCTTGCGCGCCTGCTCGCGCGCCGCGTCCTCTGCCAGCGTCGTGGTGCCCGGGTGCATCGCGGCGGTGACCACCACGATCGGCGCGTGGCGTGCGGTCAGCACCTCGCCGATCCCGGCCGGGGGGCCGACGACGCATCGCGCCGGCCCGCCGTCGGGTGGCCGGATGTACAGCGCATCGGGGTCGGACGGCGAACCGTCGCCGACTCCCTCGGAGGCGCCGGCGTGGTCCGGGTGCTGGTCACCGTCGCGCTCAGCCGGGGTGCGCGGCGTCGTGAACAGCAACGACCCGTCGGGCGTGAAGCCGCGCGCGGTCTGGTCGGTGCCGTCGTCGCTGAGACGGCGGGGTGGCGCATCTCCCGTCGCGTCGATTTCCCAGATGGCCCCCGCGAACCTCTTCCCGTCCGCAGCGACGGCCTGGACGGTGATCGCCAACCGCGAGCCGTCCGGGCTGACGTGGAGGTTGTGCAGGCGCGGCAGCTCAAGGTACGCGTCGAGATCGAGGCCTTCGGGCACGACCGGCAACCCTACTCAAGCGAGCAGGCCCTCGTGCGACGATCCAACTCGTGGACCGGCTCTGGGCACCGTGGAGGGGCGCATACGTGAGCGACGCCGGCTCGCACGATGGCTGTTTCCTGTGCGCTGTGGCGGCGGGGGCCGATGACCCGCTGGTGGTGGCCCGTGACGGGCGCACGGTCACGATGCTCAATCGCTACCCCTACAACACCGGCCACCTGATGGTGGCGCCCACTGAGCACGTCCCCGACCTGGTGGCGGCCGGTGACGACGGCGCTGCCGCCCTCATGGTGTCGGCGCGTCGAGCGATGCGAGCGGTGCAGCTGGCGATGCGACCCGACGGGTTCAACGTCGGCGTCAACCACGGCAGCGCGGCAGGCGCGAGCGTCGAGCACGTCCACATGCACGTCGTGCCCCGGTGGAACGGCGACACCAACTACATGCCGGTGATCGGCGGCACCAAGGTGCTGCCGGAGCTCCTCGAGGAGACCGCCGCCCGCCTGCGGACCGCGTTCGCCTCGGTCGAGCTAGCTCAACAGGCCGACTTACGCGCTGCCGTTCGACGCGGGGCTGGCGTCAGCGTCCTCGGTGGCGGGGTCGAGGTGGGCCATGGCGAACTGGCTGAAGCTGGGGGCTGGACCGCTATCGGTCTCGCTCTCGGCCTCGTCCTCCTCGCGCGGCGAGCGAGGGGCGGCTGGGCGAGCCTTGGGGGCGGGCGCCGCTGACTTCGCTGCCGAATGCGCCCCGGCTGCCTCGGCCTCGCCGCTGAGGCGGCGGTACACGGCCATGGCGAGCTCGAGCTCGGGGATCTCGTTCTCCACCTCGGTGAGCGAGGCGTGCACCCACTCGAGAGAGTGCATGTGGTGGCTGACCTGGCGAAGGTGCTCGGCGCGCGCGTCCGCAACGCTGAGGAAGGCCTTGGCCCCGTCCTCGAGGGTGCCCCCTTCCGCGTTGAGGCGGCGGTACACGGCCATGGCGAGCTCGAGCTCGGGGATCTCGTGCTCGACCTCACGCCGGGCGGCGTTGGTCCACTCCAGCGAGCGCAGGTGATGGCTGAGCTCGCGCAGGTGCGCGGCCCTGGTCTCGGCGGTGTCGAGGAAGGCGAAGTTGTTCATGGGTGCAATGGTGCCGCGGGCGCGACCGCCGGCCCGTTCCTGCGCGGTTACGGTGCTGTGCAGATTTCGCCGCGAGAGCCCCGCACCGGCCTGGCCGCTGAGTTCAGAGCCGTGGATCGGGTATAGTCCCGGCCTCGTGGGTTCTGTGATCAAGAAGCGGCGCAAGAAGATGCGCAAGCACAAGCACAAGAAGATGCTGAAGAAGACCCGCTGGCAGCGTCGCGGCTAGTTCCGCTGCCCGCACCCGGTCGAGCGATGAGATGGCGCCCCGGGGCTGCCTTCCCCTTAACAGCCTCCGGTTGGCCCAAACCGCCCCCTGCCGGCCGGCGCTCATACCATTGCGGCCATGCCAACCCCACGTGTGCTGGTCGCCGACGACGACGCCAGGCTCACGCAGCTGGTCTCGCGCTACCTCACCATGGAGGGCTACGAGGTGGAGACGGTGGCCGACGGGCTGGTCGCCGTCGAACGCGCACTGGCCGAGCCGCCGCCCGACGTGGTTGTGCTCGACATCATGATGCCGGGCATCGACGGCATCGAGGCGTGCCGGCGGATCCGCTCCAACTTCGCCACCTCTCAGATGCCGATCCTCATCTTCAGCGCGCTCGGCGAGGAGGGCGACGCCGCGCGCCTCGCCGGGGCTGACGCGATGCTCAAGAAGCCGTTCACGCTGCCGGTGCTCGGTCAGGCGGTCCAGAAGCTGCTCACCCCCTGACGCGCGGCGCGCTCAGGTCAGCCGGGCGGACCCGAGCCCAGGGTGACCGTGGCGGTGTGGTTGCCGCCTGAGGTGTCCGTCCAGCTCACCGAGACGGAGCTGCCCGGGTTGTGGGCCATGATCGCGTTGCGAAGCGCGCTGTTGCTGCTCACCGATGTGCCGTCCAGCGCGGTGATGACCGCGCCGACGCCGATCCCCGCGCCCGCGGCCGGGCTGCCACCCTGGACCATCACCACCTGCACGCCGCCGTTGGACTCCTGGGTCTGGACGCCGAGCAGCGCGCGGGTGTTGCCGACGTGGACGGTGCTGGTGCTCTGACCGGACTGGATCTGGCGGACCACCTGGATCGCCTTGTTGATCGGGATCGCGTACGCGATCGTGGAGGTCTGCTGGCTGAAGCGGCCACCGGCGGACTCGGCCGCGGTGTCCATGCCGATCACCACGCCGTCGGTGGTCACCAGCGGGCCGCCGGAGTCACCGGGCTGGATGGGTGCGTTGACCTGGATCAGCCCGCTGACGGTCTCCACGTCGGCGCCACTCTGGTCGCTGGCGGTGATCGTCTGGTTCAGCGCGCTGACGTTGCCGGTGGTCACAGCGGGCGTGGTGTTCCGTCCCAGCGCGTTGCCGAGCGCCACCACCGCCTGGCCGACGCTGACCGTGGACGAGTTGCCGATGCTGACCGTGTGGAACGTGCCGCCGCCGTCGATCTGGACGAGCGCGACGTCCTCGGTGAGGTCGTAGCCCACCACGTGGGCGTCGTAGGTCGCGCCCGTGCTGGGCAGCTCGACCTTGATGCTGGTCTCACCGTCGATCACGTGGTTGTTGGTGAGGACCTCGCCCGTCGAGGTGATCACCATCCCGGTGCCCGCTGCTCCCCCTCCGCCGCTGAGCGTGATGTTGATGTTCACGATGCCCGGGGTCACCTTCGCCGCCACTCCGCTGGTGTCGGCCGGCGCGTTGGTGGACGGAGTGCCGTTGGAGCCGCCACCGGTGTTGTCACCGGGGAGGGTGGGGAGCAGAGCGGTGTTCGAGCTCGGGGTGGACGGTGAGTCCGTCAGGCGCGCGGCGGTGACGCCCGCACCGATGCCGACGATGAAGAGGCCGGCCAGCGCCCCCGCCACGACCCGGCGGCTGCGAGGCCGGCGAGCCGGCAGTGGCTGCCAGGACGTCTCGCCGGCGAAGCCCCAGGGGAGCGGCGGCGGGGGTGGAGGCGGGGGCGGCGGGGCGGCGCCGAAGGACGGCTGGCCGTAGGCCGGTGGCACCGGCGGCTGGGAGGGGTTGGCGGGCGGCCCGGCCGGAGCCGGGACCGCCCCGGAAGAGGGAGGAAACGTGGGGTTCAGGTCGCTGTTGTCTGTCTGCACGCCCCTATGGTGCCTCCCGCTGCCTTGCAACAAACTGACGACCCGCTGTGAAGTTGCTGGGGGCGTGGGCCCGCAGTTCGCCGTCTATCGATCGGTGTCTGGGGCCGCGCGGCGCCAGATGAACAGGGCGACCACCATCGCCACCACCAGCACGATCAGCAGGAGCAGCTGCACCCAATAGACGACGAAGTCCGGGCCGCTGTGAAGGGTGTCACTGCTGGCGGTGAGGATGAGGATCCGCCGCACCCCGGCGATCAACCCGACGATGAGGAAGGGCTGGGCGGCGAGTGCGTGGTCGCGCAGGGTGATGCGCACGGTGTGCAGCAGCTCGACAACCACGAACACCAGGAGGGTCTCGTCGAGGACGCGCACCACCAGCGGATGGATGTTGTTGACGTCGAAGTTCTTGCCGATGTCGATGCCGGCGCCGAGCAGAAGGAAGACACCGCTGCCGATGAGGAAGATCGCGATGACCGCGTAGATCACGTCCTCGACCATCTCCAGCGCTGCGAGCGCGCGCCGGTTTCTCCGGACGCCGCCCGACGCCACAGCGGGGGTGGCCGGAGTTCGCCTGACCATCGTCGCGCTGGACCATCGTCGCTCCTGGTGGTGAGCCGCCGATCTTAGCCTCGTTCGCGTGGGCCGTCGTGGAGGACGAAAACCCGGTGCCGGCACGGCGCGACCCTCGCCCTTCGCCGTCCCGCATGGCAGAATGCCCCGATGCGTTCGCGCCTTTCGCTCCTTCTCCTGGTCCCCACGCTGACCGCGGCGCTGGTGGTGGGAGGGTTTCGGGTCACTGCTGCCACCACCCTGTGGCCCATGTACCACCTCGATCCCTCCAGGACCGGCAACGACACGGGTGAGCCGTCGTTCAGCGCTGTGTCGAGCGCATGGACGGCGACGCTGGACGGCAAGGTGGCCGCCGAGCCTTTGGTGGACGGGAACCTGGTCATCGTCGCCACCGAGAACAACTCCGTGTATGCCTTCGACGCCACCACCGGGACGTTGAAGTGGGGGCCGCAGCACCTCGGTGCGCCTCGCACCGCCACGTTCCAGTGCGGCACTCCCTACAACCCGATGGGCATCACCAGCACACCGGTCATCGACGGTGGCTTCCTGTACGTCGTGGCCGAGGTGCAGATCACCGCGAACGCCACGCCTCCCGGCGGGACCTTCCAGTGGCACCTGAGCAAGATCGACCCGTCGACGGGCGTGGTGTCCTACACCACAGACATCACTCCGTCAGGGATGACGAGTCCACCGACCACACTGACCCTCAGTCGCAGCGCGGCTCGCTGGCTATCTCCAACGGCAACGTGGTGATCGTGTGGGGCGGGATCAACAACGACTGTGGCACGTACCACGGCTATGTCGAGACCGTGGCCGAGAGCAGCGGCGCCGTGCAGAACGTGTACCACGACACCCCGAGCGGCAACCAGGGCGGCATCTGGGCGCCGTCGGGACCGGCCGTCGACTCCTCGGGGAACATCTTCGTGACCAGCGGCAACGGCTCCTCGACGTCGACGTACGACTACGGCGACAGCGTCCTCAAGCTCTCGCCGACCCTGACACTGCTGTCGTGGTTCGCCCCGGTCGGCTGGGAGACGCTCAACACCACCGACCAGGACCTCGGCTCCGTCGGAGCGGCGCCGCTGCCCGGCGGCCTGCTCTTCGCGGGGAGCAAGCCGGGCAAAGGGTACCTGCTCGAGCAGTCGGCGCTGCCAAGCCAGTCGCCTTCCGGGAGCACCGGCGGAGGCGGCGAGGACTTCAGCGCGCAGGTGTGCCATGACACGTCGGACGCCTCGTGGGGCGGGATCGCGGTCAGCGGCACCACGGTCTACGTGCCCTGCGTCGACGGGATCGCCGCGGTGACCGTCGACACCACGGCCAAGACCTTCAGCCCGCTCTGGTACGAGCCGTCGGGTGGTGGTGGCGGACCACCGATCGTCGCCGGGGGCCTGGTGTGGACCGCGCCGCTGTTCGGCGGCACCCACCTGTACGGGCTGAACCCGGGCACGGGCCAGGTCGCGGTCACCCTGACACTGCCGGCCACCAGCCAGCATTTCGCGACGCCGGCGGCCGGCGACGGGATGCTGTTCCTCGGTGACGGGAACCGGCTGGTCGCATTCGCGCCGCCGCCGCCGCCGCCGCCGTTCACGCCACAGAACGTCGGCGCGCCGAGCGCCACGGTGACCCCCAACGGGTCAACGCAGCTGGTGTTCTGGAAGGGCCCCGCCAACCACCTCTTCGAGGGCTGGTACGCCGGTGGTTACTGGTACGGACCCGACGACCTGACCAGCAGCGCGTTCGGCGGGGCGGCGCCGCTGGTCTCCGCGCCGAGCGCGACGATCACCGCCGACGGCTCCACCCAGCTGGTGTTCTGGCAGGGCCCCGCGAACCACCTCTACGAGGCGTGGTATGCGGGCGGTGGCTGGCACGGGCCGCTGGACGTGACCGCGTCGCAGCTGGGCTCGGCCGCCCCGCTGGCCTCGTCGCCGACAGTGGCGGTCACGCCGGACGGGACCCAGCAGCTGGTGTACTGGCGCGGCGCGGCCAACCACCTCTTCGAAGCCTGGTACGCAGGGGGTCGCTGGAACGGCCCGCTCGACCTCACCGCGACGCAGTTCGCGGGTGCGGCGCCGCTGAACTCGGCGCCGTCGGCGACGGTGACGCGCGACGGGTCCACCCAGCTGGTGTTCTGGCAGGGAGCCGGCGGCCACCTGGAGGAGGCGTGGTACGCCGGGGGGCGCTGGAACGGACCCGTCGACTGGACCGCCACCGCGTTCGGTGGGGCGGGGACGCTGACCTCGGCGCCGACCGTCACCACCACGCCGGACGGCAGCCAGCAGCTCGTGTACTGGCAGGGAGCGGGGTCGCACCTGGTCGAGGCCTGGTACGCGGGCGGGCACTGGAACGGTCCGCTCGACCTCACCGGCTCGGTCTTCGGCGGCGCCGGCCCGCTGACCTCGGCGCCCTCGGCGGTGGTGACCCCGGACGGGTCAAGTCAGCTGGTGTTCTGGCAGGGGCCCGGGCAGACGCTGTGGGAGGCCTGGTACACCGGTCGCTGGAACGGGCCCACCGACCTCAGCGCGGGGTGACGCGCACCAGCATCTTGCCGGTGTTCTGCCCGTTGAGCAGGTCGATGAACGCCTGGGGCGCCTGCTCGATGCCGTCGACGATGGTCTCGCGGGTGCGGATGCTGCCGTCCGCGAGCCACGGCGCGACCTCCTCCATGAACGCGCCGAAACGATCCATGTGGTCGAAGATGATGTAGCCACGCAGCGTCAGCCTGCGCGACACGGCGAGGCTCAGGTTGCGCGGCCCGCTGGTGTGCTGGGTGGCGTTGTACACGGAGATCGCCCCGCAGAGGGCGGCGCGCCCATACGTCCTCAGGGCACCGATCGCAGCCTCGAGATGGTCGCCGCCGACGTTGTCGAAGTACACGTCGATCCCGTCGGGCGCAGCGCTGCGCAGCTGGTCTCGTACCGGCGCGGCTCTGTAGTTGAACGCCGCGTCGAACCCGAGCTCGTCGAGGACAAACCTCACCTTCTCGTCCGAGCCTGCGCTGCCGATCACCCGGGACGCTCCCCGCAGCTTGGCGATCTGGCCGGCCATGCTCCCGACAGCCCCCGCCGCACCTGACACGAAGACCACGTCGCCTTCCTTCATCTGGGCGATGTCGACCAGGCCGATCCATGCGGTGAAGCCGGTGGTGCCCAGGCCGCCCAGGTATTCGGATGCCGGCGCGATCGTGGCGTCGACCTTGCGAAACTCGGCGGCCTTGCCGGTTGCGTACTCGCGCCATCCCTTCATGTGCAGCACGGTGTCGCCCACGGCCAGCTCGGGCGACCGCAACTCGATGACCTCGCCGACTGCTCCGCCATCCATCGGCTTGCCCACCTCGAACGGAGGCAGGTACGACTTGGCGTCGTTCATCCGCCCGCGCATGTACGGGTCGACCGACACGAAGGAGTTGCGGACGACGACCTCACCGTCGTCCGGCGCGCGTGTCTCGGTTTCGACGACCTCGAAGTTGTCAGGCGCCGGCTCACCGCTGGGACGGCTCGCGAGGTGGATGGTGCGGCAGCGCGTCATCGTTGTGCGGGTGCGAAGTGGTCGAGCAGACGGTGCGCGTAGAAGTCCTCCCACGCGGCCTTCTGTGCAGCGGCGGTGTACTCCTTGTCGAGGGCCACAAGCATGTACACCAGCTCGCTGCGAACCGGCGTCACTCCGAGCAGCTCGGGCAGCTCGGAGAGGTCGATGAGCCAGTCCGTGTACCAGGAGGCCCAGTCCGCGTCGTCCCCGTCGACGATGCGGAAGACGCGGTGGTGAGTCTCGGATGCCTCATGGAGCAGCTCGCAGACCTGCGTCGCGATGTCGGCCATCAGCGGCAGCGTTGAAGCCGCGGCAACTCTCGTCGACGGGTCGCGATCATCTGTTCCACTTCCTCACCAACCGTGAGCCGCGAGGATAGAGGGCGTCATCACGCGCGGTCAAACAGGGGCGGTGCGCCTGTGGTGGAGCCAGGGGGACTCGAACCCCCGACCCCTTGCATGCCATGCAAGTGCTCTCCCAACTGAGCTATGGCCCCGCCGATGGATGGTACCAGCGAGGTCGACGCCGACAGAGACGGCCATTTGGGCTGCGTGCCGCCGCCTGAATACAAATGTTTACAAAGCCATATTTGCCCCCCCGGCCATGCAGCGCGCACAATGCCGACAGTCACCGTGGTGCGACTGGCGCCCGATCGGCTGCTGTCGCTGGAACAAAAGAGGAGGGCGGCCGAATGCTGCAGGTAGACGGCTCAGCGTCCACCGCTGAGCGTCAATCGCCGCTCGTGGTCGCTGCTCAACGCCTGGTCGGTCGCATCGAGCTGCTTGTCGTGGAAGTTGCCAAGCTGCGCGCCGACAACGCCTCGCTGCGCCGCGAGGTGCGCGACGCGGTGGCGCTGCTTAAGTCGGCCGGCGCGGCTCCGGCCGGCCAGGCGTCGGGCCGTGGTCGCGCCGCGTCCTCGGCCCGGCCTGCGAGCGGCCGGCGCCGCCGCCGGGGCAACGCCCCCAAGGGCCGGGCCACCCCGGCCGAGGTCACCCGTGACGTGGTGCGCGCTGTCCTGGTGAAGCTGGGCGAGGCGACCGCCTCGGAGATCGCGGCTGAGATCACCTCGGCAGGGGCCCCCGTCGGCGGCCGGGCAGTGCGTTTCCTTGCTGAGCGGGCGGGCGCCACCACCCGCGTGGGGGAGGACGGTCAGCGCCGCTACCGGCTGGGCTAGCGCGTCAGCTGCTGCCGGCACGGCGGGCCACGGCCAGCACGCCAGCGCAGATCAGCAGCGCGCCCAGGAGCTGGAGCCACGTCGGTCGCTCCGACAGCACCAGCGCCGCCAGGCCGAGCGCGGCGACCGGTTGGAGCAGCAACAGCAGTGACGAGATCGCCCGGGGCAGCCGCGGCAGCGACGAGGTGATGAACATCCAGCCGATCGTCTGGCTGGTCACGGCCAGAACCAGCAGCCAGCCGAGCGAGCGGAGTGGGGGAGTGAGCGTCAAGGTTCCGAACACGCCACCCAGGGCCAGCGATGCGATTGCCGCGCTCGCGGTGGCATCCATCAGCGGGCCCGCCACGTGGGGCGTGCCGGTGGCGCCGCGGAGGATCAGCAGGAACGCCGCGTAGGCGAGCGAGGTGCCGACCCCGAAGATGATGCCCTCGACCGGGTGACCGCCGAACGACGGACGGCCGGCAAGGCCGGACACCAGGACGACCCCGGCGAAGACGACCGGCAGGGCCAGCCCGAACCGCCGCGTCGGCCTTTCCGCGAACAGCACCCACGCCGCTGCCGCCACGAACACGACCTGGAGGTTGCCGAGAACCGTGGCGATGCCTGCACCGACCTCGTTGATGGCGTGGGTCCAGAGCACGAGGTCGACCGCGAAGAACAGCCCTGCCGCCACGGCGGTGAGGCGCGCGCGCCGGGCTCGTGGGCCGAGACGGCGCTGCTCACGAAGGGCCAAGGGGACCAGCAGCGGAAGGGCGAGAGCGCAGCGGAAGAACGCGGTGGTGGCCGCGCCGCTGGCGGCGAGCTCCACAAGCACCCCGGACGAGGAGATGCAAAGCGCCCCGATCGCAGCGAGCAATACCGGGCGCTCACCGGTGCGCTGACGCCAGCCGGCGGGGTGCGCCAGCCGGTCGATGTCGGTGACCGCCATGGACCTTACGATGCCCGATGACCCGGTCCACACGTATCGGCGGGGAGAGCAGCGTGGCGGAACCTGTCCGGAGCGCAGTGCAACTCGTGGCGGTGATGTCGGCGGCGCTGGTCACTGGTTGCGGGTCGAGCGGCAGTACGGGTGGTCAGCCCACGGCCATGGCGACGGTGACGGCGACGGCGACGGCAACGGCTCCTCCATGCACCGCGGCGTCCCCCGGCTCGCGTCCGCCGATCGGCGAAGCCCAGGCGCTCAGCGTCATCCCCGTGCACGTTCTCGCCGGCGTTCCGGCGTCATCGGGGGTGATGGACGAGGGGACGGCGTCGTGCGTGAACGTCGGCGTCTCGCAGCGGGTGTCGGTGCACATCCACGCGCGGATTCCACCGTGGCCCGCGGAGACACGGGCCGCGCCCCCACTGCTGTCGGCGATCACCGTGTCGCCCGCGGTTGGGCCCTCCGCGTCCGTGCCGCAGGCGGGTGACTACATGATGATGTTCACCGCGCGGCTGGTGGGGTCGACGACGATCACGTACCTCGCGGCGACCTGCACCCTTCCGCCCGGGGTGTGCTGAGGCCCGACCCGATCGTCCGCGCCAAGGGTGCATGAGCGTCCGACAGTGGCGCGCGTGTCCACGTTCGCGTTCAGCCGGCGATCGGGACGGCTGATTGCTCTCACCGTGCTGGCGTCGGCCGCGGTCGGAGTCGGCGTGATGATGACGTCGGGTGGCAGTGACCAACCGGCTGCCGCCGCCATCCCCGCGGTGGCCGCGCCCGGGCCTGCAGCAACCCTGCTGGTGTTCGTCAGCGGCGCGGTGGCACACCCGGGCCTGTACGAGCTGGCGACGGGCGCGCGAATCGCCGACGCGATCGCCGACGCTGGCGGCATCCTCCCCAGCGCCGATCCCGGCAAGCTTCCCAACCTCTCGGCCCTGCTGCACGACGGCCACCAGGTCAACGTTCCCTTCGCCAAGGGGAGCAGCGCCTTGACGTCAGCCAGGATCGACGTCAACTCCGCCGGTGTCACAGAGCTGGAGGCGGTCCCGGGCATCACCCCAGACCTCGCACAGGCGATCGTCGACACGCGCACCCAGTGGGGTCCGTTCGCCAGCCTGGCCGACCTGCGTACCGCGCTGGAACTCGACACCGCAACCGCCAGCCTGATCGGCAAACACCTGAGCTTCCTGACCGCGCTGCCGTGAGTGGCACCGCTCCATGGCGGGTGGCGTTGCTGGCAGGGGCGTTCTCGGCGTCCATCGCGCTCGCGCCACTCGACGCGCGTCTCGGTGCGCTGGTCGCAGTGGTCACCTGCGTGGTGATCCACCTGCTGATGTCGAACTGGCGCGTCGTCACCGCCTGCGCAGCGGTTGCGGCCTGCTGTCTCGGGACCTGGCGCGGCGTCAGCGCCTCCGTGGTCGACACCGGACCGGCCCGGGTCGCCGGCCACCTCGGCGGCGGACCGGTCATCATGCGCGGCACCGTCGGCGACGCCGGCGTGCCCGGCCGGGTCGACACCATCGTCGTCGACGTCCACCAACTGGCCACGCACGCCGGCAGCTGGAGCGTCAGCGGCGCGGTGGTGGTCGAGCCTCTCCACGCTGTTGATGTCCTGCCCGGCGACGTCGTCGACGTCTCGACGGCCAGCCTGCGTCCCCCGTCACAACGCCCGGGGTCGTTGTCGAGCGCCGCACTGGAGCGCGTGGGCGTCACCGCCATCGCCACCGCCGCGCAGGTCACCCCGCTCGCCGAGGGAGGGCCAAGCCCAGCGCGGCTGGCTCAGCAGGCCAGGCGCATCCTGACCGGTGCGGTGACCCGGGCTCTCCCCGAACCGGAGGCAACTCTGTTGCTGGGCGTGGCATTCGGGATCCACGGCACCATCGCAGCGGCCGTTCGCACCCCGCTGCAGGACGCCGGCCTGATCCACATCGTGGCGGTGAGCGGCCTCAAGGTGGTGATGGTCGCCGGTATGGTCAACGCGCTGGCACGCGTCCGCGGCTGGTCGCGTCGCCGCCGCATCGCGATCACGCTCGCTGTGATCGGCGGCTACGTCGTGCTCAGCGGGGCCGGCGCTGCCGCCTTGCGCAGCAGCCTGATGGTCGGGGCCGGCCTGCTGCTGAGTCGCGACGGACGCCGCCCGCACTCGTTCGCGCTGCTCGGGCTGTGCGCGGCCCTCCTGCTGGGGATTGAACCGGCAGTGGCCAGCGACGCCGGCTTCCAGCTCTCCTTCCTGGGAACGGCGGGCATCCTGGTGCTGGCCGCCCCGATCGCCGCGCACATCCCGGGGCCCAGGACCCTGGCTGAGCCGTTCGCGGTCACCGTCGCAGCGCAGGTGGCAACCGCACCGGTGACCGCCGGGACGTTCGGCGTGCTGTCGGTGGTGGGCCCGTTCAGCAACGCGCTGGTGCTGCCGCTTCTGCCCCTGGTGATCGCGGTGGGGGGCGCGGGAGCTGTGATGAGCGCGCTGGCGCCTCCGCTCGGCTGGCTGCCACTCGAAGCCGCGGCTGTGTTCAGCCGGGTGATCCTCGCGGTCGCGCAGGGCGCCGCCTCGCTGCCGTTCGCAGCGATCCAGCTGCGGCTCTGGCCGGCGGAGTGGACCCTGGTCGAGCTGGTCGCCGCGGGCGCCGCCGGGCTCGCCTGGCGCCTTCGCTCGCGCCGGCGGCCGGCCACCGCGGTCGCAGTGGCCGTCGCGACCGCAGCGGCGGTGGTGGCGGGCGCTGCGTCCGCAGCCGTGGCCTCCGCTTCCACCGCCTACAGTCTGCGTCTGACCGTGCTCGACGTCGGCAACGGCGTCGCCGTGCTGGTCCGGCCGCCGCGAGGCGGGCTCCTCCTAGTCGACGGCGGGTCCAACTCGACCGCTCTGCTGGACGCGCTGGGCCGCTCCCTGTCGCCGCTCGATCGACACCTCGACGCGGTCGTGCTCACCGCGACGGATCGCGCCAGCTCGGCAGCGGTCGCCGCCCTGCTCGGCCGCTACGACGTGGCAACCGTGGTCGTCTCCGAGCCGCTGCCGCCGGCGCTCCAGACGGTGGTGGCCTCGATGGTCGGGACGGGCACGCAGGTGATCGCGGCCGGCGCCGCCTCGTGGGAGCTCGGCGGGGTCGTGGCGCGCTGCCTGCCGTCCGGTCCCACGCCGGCACAGCCGTGCGTGCTGCAGCTGGTTGACGGACCGTCGAGCGCGCTGATCACGGGCAACCTTGCACAGAGCGCGCAGGACGAGGTCGCGGCAGTGCAGGGCTCGCGTCTGCGCGCGCAGCTCCTGGTGGGCCCGACGACAACCGCGCCCTCTGCAGCCCTGCTGGCTGCGGTCGGTCCCGACCTGCTTGCGGTGCCGGCGAATCGGACGCCGCCGGGCTTGGGGGCGATCCCCGACCTCGCTGTCACCGGACGCGACAGCGACCTCGAGTACGACGCGCTGTCCAGCGGGGGGTTCGCAAGCCCGACAGGGTGACTCGACACCCGCAACGCTGTCGGCCGTCACAGACGTGCGACGGCCACGCGACGACGGTAAAGAGAGGCCGTGTTTGAGCGCGCGGAAGGTCACGAGGGGATTTCGGTCGCGGTGCTCACGCAGCCCGCCGCCGAGAATCCGGGCGACCAAGGAGAATCGCTTGCCCACCGTCCGCCACAGGCTCTCGAGCAACCTCCGAGCGCGCGCGCCGGCCGGCCGGCTCAGCGGTGATCCGCTGCGGTTGGTGCGCTGGATCTTCCTCGTCTTCAACCTGGCCAGCGCCGCGGTGCTGATGGGCGTGCTCGGCGCCGAGGCCGCGTCCGGGCAGCGCGTCGTGGCCCTGGCGGCCCTGCTTCTGCCGGGTCTCGGCCTGAGGTGGTTCGAGGAGTACCGCGGCCGCGCACAGGCCTTCTGGCTCGACATCGTCGAGGCCGGCGCACTGCTCGTGGTGGGCGTCGCCTCGGGGAGCCCGCTCACGGTCCTGGTGTTGCTGTACGGCCGCGTGGCGCTGCGGGCGCTGGTGGATCCGACCCGCCGGCTGGTCGCCGTCACCCTCGTCGACGCGGCGGCGTTCCTCGGCGCGCTGTTCACCTTGCGAGCGCTCGGCGCCGCCACCACCGAACCGGTCGCGTCGTTCTTCCTCGCCTCGGGGTTCGCGCTCGTTGCCCCCTGCATGCACGTGCTCAGCGTGACCCTGGCTCGGCTGGCCCGCGCCGTTGCGCGCGAGCTGGCGTTGCGGGGCGCTATCGCCGAGCTGAGCCGTGCGCTCCCCGACGACGCCGTCGCACAGGCGGCGGTCAACGCGGTGTGGTCGCTCGTCGGCCACCGGGATGCGGACGTGGCGATCGCGCTCGGACCCGCGGACGACTGCCGGATCGAGGCCACCTCCCGGGCCACGCCGTCGCCGGGGATCATCGGCCGGCCGATCGACCTGCGCGCCTGGGACGCCCAGCAGCGCATGCGCATGCGTGAGGGCGGTCTGCAGCTGGTTGGTGACGAGCTCAGCTCGATCTGGCCTGCGGATCGTGACGACCTCCCCGAGGGGATGTTCATCGCCGACATCGTGGTCGGCGGCACGTCCGCCGGCGTGATGTTCATCTCCGGGCCTCCCGTTCCACAGGAGGACAGGATCTCGGTGGTGACGCTCGTCGAGCACATCGCTCTGCGCCTGGAGGCGGCTGCGATGACCCGCGAACTGCGGCTGCGCGAGAGCGAGTCCAGCTTCCGCCGGCTGTTCGATGCCAACCCCCAGCCGATGTGGCTGTACGACGCGGCCACCTTCGAGTTCCTCGTCGTCAACGACGCCACGGTCGAGCAGTACGGCTACTCGCGCGAGGAGTTCCTCGCCATGCGCGTCGACGACCTCTTCGCATCCAGCGCCGACCCGCACTCGTCACCCGAGCACAGCCGCAGGCGTCGCGAGGCCCGCGAGGAGACCAGGCACTCCACCAAGGACGGGGTGCTCATCGATGTCCAGGTGGACTCGAGCGCGCTCGTCTTCCAGTCCCGGGACGTCGTCCTGATGCTGGCCCGCGATGTCACCGAGGAGCGCGAGCTGCACCAGCGGCTCGAACACCAGACGCTCCACGACCTGCTCACCGGGCTGCCAAACCGCCGCCTCCTCGAGACCCACGTGCGCCGCTCGCTGGCCCGTGCCGAGCGCCTGGTCGACCACCAACCCGCGGTGCTCGTGCTCGACCTCGATGGGTTCAAGACCATCAACGACACCCTCGGCCACGGGCTGGGCGACCGAGTCATCGCGGCCGTGGCTGAACGGCTCGCGCAGAGCCTGCGGCCAGGCGACACCGCGGCACGCATGGGCGGCGACGAGTTCGCCGTGCTGCTCGAGGACACCGGCGGCGCGGCCGACGCCATGCTCGTCGCACAGCGCCTGGTGAGTGAGATCCAACGGCCGCTGTCCATCGACGGTCGCAGTGTCGCGGTCAGCGCCAGTGTGGGGATCGCGCTGCCCCGTGCCGGGCACGCCGGCGTCGAGGACATCGTCGGCGACGCCGACATCGCAATGTACGTTGCCAAGTCGCAGGGCACCGGCTCATGCGTGCTCTTCGAACCGCGCTACCGCAGCGCCCTGGTGGAACGGCTGACGCTCCAGGAGGAGCTCGGCGCGGCGGTGCAGTCGAACAGCCTCACCGTCCACTACCAGCCACAGCTCGAGCTGGCCACGGGTCGCGTCGTCGCCGTCGAGGCCCTGGTGCGCTGGCCGCACCCGAGTCGCGGGATGATTCCTCCCGACGTCTTCATCCCGGTCGGCGAGCAGATGGGGCTGATCCCGGCCATCGATGCCTGGGTCCTCCACACCGCGTGCAACCAGCTGCGCCGCTGGCGCGACGACGGGCTGCCGTCACTGCGCATCGCGGTGAACCTCTCGGGCAGCGACCTGGAGCGCGCCGACCTCGTCGAGGTGGTGCGACGTGTGCTTCTCGAGTGCATGCTCGACCCCTGGCAGCTCGAGCTCGAGCTGACCGAGAGCGTGGCGGTGGGTCAGCCGGACTCCGCGGTCGGCCGGCTCGCCGAGCTCCGCGCCATGGGCGTGCGCATCGCCATCGACGACTTCGGGACCGGGTACTCGATGTTCAGCAGGTTGCGCGACCTCCCTGTCGACCGCCTCAAGATCGATCGTTCATTCGTCACCGACATCAGCAACGACGATGACGCACGCGCCATCGTGGGCTCGACGATCGCGATGGGACACGCGCTGGGTCTCGACCTTGTCGCAGAAGGCGTCGAGGATGAATCCACAGCAGCGCTGCTGCGCGAGATGCTCTGCGACTCGGCGCAGGGCTACCTCTTCTCCCGGCCTCTTCCCGCGGAGGAGATGTCGGACTGGTTGCGCGCGCGGCTGACGGCGCCCGCCTCGAGCGCCGCCGCGCTCTAGTCCTGGCGCTCCCCGTCCTCGGACCCGTTGTCCGCGCTGATCTGCACGTCGACGCTCTGGCCGTCGGTCAGGGTGACCGACTTCTCCAGGTGCGAGCCGCCGGGCAGCGACACGCGGACCTCCCAGGACCCGGCGAGCGGGTAGAACAGGAATCTCCCGGACTCATCGGTGCGCACCTCGGCGGTGAAGTCCCCCGAGGGCCCGATCAGCTGAACGTATGCTCCTTCAACCGGTCGGCCGGACCTGGTGATACGGCCGTGGAGTCTCACCCGGTGGGCGACTTCTCGATGGGCACGCCCACCAACGAGCCGTACTCGGTCCAGGAACCGTCGTAGTTCTTGGCCTTGTCGAGGCCCAGCAGCTCGTGCAGGACGAACCAGGTGTGCGACGACCGCTCGCCGATGCGGCAGTAGGCGATGGTCGTGTTGTCGGGAGTGATCCTTCCCGGCTCGAGGTAGAGGGCGCGCAACTCGTCGGCGGAGCGGAACGTGCCGTCCTCGTTCGCTGCACGCGACCATGGAATGTTGAGCGCGCCCGGGATGTGGCCGCTGCGCTGCGCCTGCTCCTGGGGAAGGTGTGCCGGGGCGGCGAGGGCGCCGCTGTACTCCTCGGGGGAGCGCACGTCGACCATGGGCGTCTTGCGGACCGACGCGATGACCTCGTCGCGAAGGGCACGGATGGCGCTGTTGGCCGGCTTGGCCTTGTAGGTGGTGGGCTTCGGGGTGGGGACGTCCGTGGTCAGCGGGCGCTCCTCGAGCTCCCACTTCTTGCGTCCTCCGTCCATGAGGCGCACCTTCTCGTGGCCGTACAGCTTGAAGTACCAGTACCCGTACGCGGCGAACCAGTTGTTGTTGCCGCCGTAGAGCACCACCTCGGTGTTCTCGTCGATGCCGCGCTCGCCAAGCAGCTTCTCGAACCCCTCCTTGGCGACGACGTCACGAGAGTCGTGGCTCTGCAGCTCGTCACGCCAGTGGAGGGCGAGCGCGCCCTGGATGTGCCCTCGCTCGTAGGCCGCGGTGTCCTCGTCGACCTCGATGAGATGCAGGTCGTCGTTGCCGAGGCGCGCCGCCACCTCGTCGGTCGAGATCAGGATGTTCGGGTTGGCGTACTCCACGTCAGTCTCCTTGGTCGAGCAGTCAATGGCCTCACCCTACCAAAGCGAAGCGGCCGGGCCGGTTGGACGGCCGGACCCGGGCGCCCGACACAATTGGGGTGTGGCTGACCCCCCGGTCTCCTGCTCGTCCACGGCGATGAGCCGCACCTCGTCGACGCCACCGTCGAGCGCTGGCGCGCGTCGGCCGCGTCCGGTGACCTCGAGGTCATCGACGCCCCGGCCAGGCTGGAGCCGCTGATCGCGAGCCTCGTCGACGTGCCGCTCTTCGCGGCTGAGCGCCACGTGTTGGTGCGCGACCTGCCGCAGTTGAGTGGTGCGCGGCGCGGAACCGCAGGCGTCGAAGAGCTTTCCCGCGCGCTGGCGATGCGCGCGCCCTCCACCCACGTGTGCTTCGCGGTCCGCGCCACCGTTGCGCCGGCCAACCCGATCCTCGCGGCCATCAAGGCCAATGGCGGCCGGGTCGTCCACCACGACAAGCTGCGCCAGTCGGATCGTCGCCAGTGGCTGGACGCGGAGCTGAGGTCGCGCGGACTGCGGCTCCCCAACGGCGGTGCCGAGCTCCTGCTGCGGTGCACGGCCGGCGACCTCGGCACCTTGGGCGGTGAGCTCGACAAGATCGCCGCTCACGGCGGCGTGACGACCGTCGAGCAGCTCGGCCAGCTGGTCGCGGGCACCGAGCAGCTCGAGCTCTACAAAGTGCTCGACCTGCTGGCCGGCCCGCAGCCTGCAGCGGGGGCCGCGCTGCTCATCGCCCTGATCGCCGAGGGGCGCTCGACGCAGTACCTGCTGTCGATCCTCGCAGGTCAGCTCCGCGACCTCTTGATGGCCCACGCCCTGCTTCTGCGCGGTCAGCGCGGCGCCGGCGCGGTGGCGGCCTCGATGCGCATCCCCGCGTGGCGTGCTGAACGGGTGCTGCGCACCGCGCAGGCCATCCCGGCGACGCTGGCGATGCGCTGGATGCGCGAGCTGCAGCGGGTCGATGCAGGGCTGAAGGCAGGCGAGGTGGACGACGTGGCAGCGCTGCGGCAGTGGGGGCTGGCGGCGGCTGACTCCCTCGCCGGCCGCCGGCGCGACCGGCGCATCGCCTGAGCGCGGCTGGTCACGGGCTCATCAGCGACGGCGCGTCCAGCGCCGCCGGTGGGTGGGCGTACGCGCTGTCGGGGAAGTCCCGCACCAGCCACAGCGGCGTCACGCGGATGACCAGGAAGCCGGTGGCCCCGAGCAGCGCGGTCACCCAGAGTGTCGCCGGCGCGCCCATGACCGCCGCGAGCACGCCACCGAGAAGGTTTCCGATCGGCCACGCCCCCCAGAAGAAGGAGCGGAAGACGGCACCCATCCGCCCCTGGAGCCGCGCCGGGGTGAGCGTCTGGCGCAAGGTCACCTGGGCGATGTCACCGGACACGCCCACCATCCCGGCGAGGACGAGGACCGGGAAGATCACCGCGGCCGGCGGCACGAACAGCGCCAGCGGCACCAGCCCGATCACGGCGCTCGCGAATGCGTTGGCCAGCGAGATGGTGCGTCCGACACCCAGCAGGCCGATGATGCGCGTGCCCACGACCGAGCCGATCATGGCGCCGAGCCCCTGTGACGCCAGCATGGTTCCGAGCAGGACCGGGCTGAGGTGGAGACGGTCGTACGCGAAAACATAGAGCGGCGCCTCGTACGCGTGCGCGAAGACGCCTGCGGCAGTCATGCACAGCAGCTGCGCACGCAACACCGGGATGCCGAAGACATGGCGCAGGCCCTCGGCGACCTCGGTGAGGAGGTGGTGGCGAACCAGTCGAGGGGAGGGACGCGGCTCGGGCCGCCGAATGGACATGAGCGCGACTGTCGATGCCACGAACGACAGCCCGTCGACCAGCACCGCCCGGGCGGCGCCGACCGCCTGCACGAGCACGCCCGCCAGCCCGGGGCCCACCGTCTGAGCCGCCGACCAGGTCACCTGAAGCCTGCTGTTGGCTTCGAGCATCTGGTCGGGCTCGACCAGCCAGGGGACGTAGGCCATGTACGACACGTCGAAGAAGACCGTGAACACCCCGATCGCCGCCGCTGCCACGAACAGCTCCCACAGGCTCAGCGCCCCGGCTGCCGACAGCAGGGGGATCGCCCCGAGGATGAGCAGCCGGGCCACGTTGCAGACGACCATGACGCGGCGGCGGCGCACTCGGTCGACGATCGCCCCGGCCAGCAGCGCGACGACCGGGAACGGGATCCTCTCGCTGGCGACCATCAGTCCGACGGCGGCGGGACCGGCGTGGAACGCGAAGATCGCCAGGGTCGGGAGCGCGAGCGTGGTGACCGCGCTGCCGATCTCGCTCACGGTCTGCCCGCTCCAGAGGAGCGCGAAGTCCCGCTGACGCCAGACCGCTCGCGTCACTCGGCGGTGGCGCGACATTCAGGCCGCACGTCCCCTGCCCCGGGGACTACGTCGTCTCGGTCTCCGCGGCCGGTGCGGCCTTGGCCGATGCCGCGGACCTCTTGCTGACGCTCGCCTTGGCTGCAGGCTTGGCCGCAGCCTTCGCCGGCGCCCTGGTCGCCGGCTTCCGGGTGGCGGCCGCGGCGCGACCGCGACCCTTGGCCCCACCCGCGGCGGCGGCGCGCAGCTCGGTGGCGTGCTCGCCGCCCTCGGACGCCGCGCGGATGAGCCGCGACGCCATGGCGGTGAGGCGCGACTTGCGGCGGTTCACGTTGTTGCGGTGGAGGATGCCCTTCTCCCCGGCACGGTCGAGCGCGCTGCACCGCGGCCTTGAGCTGCTGCTCGACGTCGACCGTGTCTCCCGGCTCCAGCGTGAGCAGCGACTGCCGGGCCTTGCCGACGTACGTGCGCACCGAGGAGCGCACCCCGCGGTTGCGGATGTGCTTGCGCTCGTTGGCGCGGATGCGCTTGCGAGCCGATCGGGAATTGGCCACGTGTTCTTCCTGTCGAATGAGATGGGCAACCGCACTCGCGGGTGCTGCGCGCAGACGGCCGGCGCGGTCCGCGGAGTATATCAGCGACCCAATGCTCCTCATCCCGGCTCACGCCAAGGTCAACCTCTGCCTGGCCGTCCGCGGGCCGCGGCCGGACGGCTTCCACGACATCAACTCGGTGGTGGTGGGCATCGACTGGCACGACCTGGTGGGAATCGAGCTGCACGCCTCCGAGATCACCAGCGTGCGGTTGCGCGTGGCCCGGGGAGCCCGCGACCTGCCGCCCGACGACAGCAACCTGGCCGTCCTTGCGGGACGCGCCGTTGCAGCCGTCGCGGGGCCGCTGGACATCGAGCTCTGGCTCGACAAGCGCATCCCCAGCGCAGCGGGCCTGGGCGGCGGCTCAACCGACGCCGCCGCGGTGCTGCGGGGCTGTGCGTCGCTGCTGGGCGACGGGCGCTTCGCTGCTGATCGCGCCGCAGCGCTGGACCGTGCGTCGCTGCACGACCTCGGCGCAGGCCTCGGATCGGACGTCCCGGTGCTGATCAGCGGCGGCGCGCAACGCGCGCGCGGCCGTGGCGAGCTGGTGAGGGCACTGGACAACCCACCTCTCCACCTGGCTGTGGCAGTCGCCGCCTCCAGCAGCACCGCGGCCACGTACGCCGCCGTGCAGCGATTCGACCACGAGAACTCGAGCCGTGTCGACGCCGTCGCTGCCGCGCTGAAGTCAGGGGCGAGGCCGGACGATGACCTGCTCGGCAGCGGCCTCGAGCCCGCGGCATGTCGCGCCAACCCTGAGCTCGGCGAGAGGCTGCTGGCGCTGCGCGCGGCGGTGAGCGAGGCGAGGTGGCACCTCACCGGCAGCGGCGGCGCGGCCTTCGCGCTTGCCGACGACCACGCACATGCCGGGGACCTGGCCGCCGCCGCCGGCGCTGCCGGCTTCCCGGCGCGCGCCTGCCGGACGGTCGCCGGCTGAGGTCCTCACCATCACGGCCCCGCGCAGATGCCCGTTCGGGTCCGGCCTGGTGGTGTGGCGCTCAGCAACTCTCCACGGCCAGCGCTGATGCGAAGCCGACGAGCGCGGTGCCGGTCACGGCGTCTAGGCCGCGGCGCACACGGCGCGTCTGGATCCACGGGCGGACGCGGTGCAGGAAGGCCACCAACGCGAACAGCCACACCACGCCGAGGAGCGCGTGTGTGTACGCCAGCGCCAGCGCGTCGACGGTCGGAGTGCCGGCGTGGCCGAGGAACTGCGGCAGCACCGACAGGTAGAAGGCGAGCACCTTGGGGTTGGTGATGTTGCAGAGGAATCCCTGGCGCAGCGCCGCGACGCGGCGCGTGCGCGGCGTGCGCTGGGCGCGACTCGCCGGCTCCGCGGCTGCGCCGCGCGCCGCCGAGATGAGCGCCTGCACCCCGAGATAGCACAGGTACGCCACGCCGGCCCAGCGGATGGCCAGGAACAGTGGCTGCGAACGGGCGATCACCACGCCGACGCCGAACGCGGCCAGCGTGCCCTGCAGCAGGCAGCTGGCGACGACTCCGAGGCTGGTGAAGAAGCCGGCGGCGCGGCCGCGCGCCAGCGAGTTCCTGACGACGACTGCGAAGTCCGGGCCCGGGGCGACCACGATGATGGCGGCGAAGGCCACGAAGGTTCCGTATGTCGCCCACGTCACGGCGCCATTCTAGGAAGGGCCGCGCCTGCGCCGGCCCGCATCGCCGGCCGTACAATCCGGCCTCGTGGCAGCGCAGACGCCGACCGACGGTTCCGCTCGCGCCATGGCCGCCACCGTGGCCGCCGACTCGCCGCCGAAGCCTGAGGACTGCTCCCACCCCGCGCCCGTCGTCGGGATCATGGCCCACGAGTTCTCCACCTACCAGGGCGCCATCGGTCCTGAGGGCACCCGGCGGACCTCGACGTACTACGGGCCGGTGCTCGGGGGCCTGCCGATCTCGGCCTGGCACTGCGAGACGTGCGGGCTGCTGCGCCTGACCTTCGTCGACGGGCGCACGGAGGAGCGCCGCCTCTACCCCGGCCCGCAGCCGGGGCTGCTGGCCGAGGCGACGCCGTTCGACCCGCAGCAGGTGGGATACGGGTTGCAGGCGAGGGTGTCGGGCGTGACCGTGCCGCCGAGCATGTACACCGAGCTGACCGCCCCGTATCAGCCGGCTCCGATCACACCCCCCTGGGAACGCATCGAGCTGCCTGCGTGGGACGCGCTCACCTGGACGACGGTCTTCGGGCTGGGCATCGTCATGATCGGCCTGCTGGTCATCGGCATCCTCGCCGTGTACACCTACAGCACACCGGAGGCGATCGGACCGGTCGTGGTGGTCACCGGCATCACGTTCTTCGCCATCCTGCTGCTGCAGCTCGCCGGCGCCGTGCAGCGGCACTGGTTTCCGTTCCCACCGATCGCGCCGTCGATCGCCGACACCCAGCGCGGCACGCCGACGCTGGACGGCGCGACCAAGGCGGTGATCACGCTGCTCGCGATCACCATCGTGGGACTGTTCGTCGCCGCGATCCTCGCGGTCTACACATATTCCACCGCCGCAGCCGAGCTGCCCATCGTGGTCATCACGGTGGTCGCAGCGATCCTCGCGGTCATCATCGGGCTGGGCGGGTCGATCGCACGCCACACGCGCGGCCGCTGACCCAGGGATGGGGCTGAGGCCGCCGCCGGACCAGGACATCGTGGTCTTCGGAGCGAGCGGAGACCTGAGCGCCCGCAAGCTGCTTCCGGCGCTGTTCAACCTCTCCAAGGAGGGACTGCTGCCGCGGCGCGGCGACATCATCGGCGCGGCGCCGGTGGACATGGACCAGGCCGCGTTCGTCACCTTCGCGCACCAGTCAATCGACAACTACTCGCGGACCAGGCCCACCACCAAGACGCTGGAGGCCTTCACCAGGCGGCTGCGCTTCGTTGCCCTCAACCCCCGGGCCAACCTCCGTGACCTGCGTGCAGCGCTGAAGCGCAAGCGTCGCCTGGTGTACCTCGCGGTGCCGCCATCGGCGTTCACCCCCCTGCTCGTCGCCATCGGGGAGGCAGGGCTGGCCGACGGTTCCTCGCTGATCATCGAGAAGCCCTTCGGGCACGACCTCAAGTCGGCGCAAGCCCTCAACAACACCATCCACGCAGTTCTGCCGGAGGAGCGAATCTTCCGCATCGACCACTACCTGGGCAAGGAGACCGTGCAGAACCTGATGGTGTTCAGGTTCGGCAACTCCGTCTTCGAGCGGGTGTGGAACCGCGACGCCGTTGCGCGCGTGGAGATCACCGTCGCCGAGTCGCTCGGGGTCGAGCAGCGCGGCGCCTTCTACGAGCAGACCGGCGCCATCCGCGACATCGTCCAGAACCACCTGTTCCAGGTGCTCGCCATGACCGCGATGGAGCCGCCGATCTCCTTCGACGCCGAGTCGATTCGTAACGAGAAGGTCAAGGTGCTCAGCGCGCTTCAGCCGGTCAGGCCCGAGGACGTGGTGCGCGGCCAGTACGCGGCCGGGACCATCGCCGGCGAACGCGTGCGCGGGTACCGCAGCGAGCCCGGCGTGGACCGCCATTCGACGACGGAGACCTATGCCGCCATGCGGCTGTGCATCGACAGCTGGCGGTGGTCCGGGGTGCCTTTCTATGTGCGCACCGGCAAGCGGATGGCCGCGCGCGACACCCGCATCGTGCTCACGTTTCGTGACGCCCCACTCCACCTCTTCAAGCAGACCGGCATCGGCTCGATGGACAGCAATCGGCTGGTGGTGCACGTCCAACCCGACGAGGGAATCGCCGTGACCTTCGTCGCCAAGGTGCCGGGACCAGAGGTGGCGATCCAGGACGTGAAGATGAGCTTCACCTACGACAGCTCCTTCAAGACCTCGCCGCCGGAGGCGTATGAGCGCCTGCTCCACGATGCCCTCGACGGTGACCACACGCTGTTCATCCGCGAGGACGAGGTGGAGCGGGGCTGGGCGGTGGTGCAGCCCGTGCTCGACGCGCCACCACCGATAGTGACCTACCGCGCCGGCTCATGGGGCCCGAAGCAGGCGGACGCGCTGGTCGAGCCCATGCACTGGCACAACGCACACACCGGCGACGCCGCATGAGCACGCTCGTCGGGGTTGACCTCGGCGGCACCAACATCCGCGCCGCGGTGGCCACCGGCACCCACACCCACGCCCGCCCGACGCACGCGCCGACCCCCGGACACGGCGGCCCGGATGCGGTGGTGGAGGCGATCGCCCGCTGCGTGGCTGAGGCGGCCGGCGGCAGGGATGTCGACGAACTCGCCATCGGCATCCCCGGCCCACTGGACCCCAGGCGCGGCATCGTCTACGCGGCGCCGCAGCTGCGTGGCTGGGACAACTTCGACGCCGCGTCCGCGCTGCGGGATCGAATCGGCTGTGACGTCGCCATCAACAACGACGCCAACCTCGCCGGTTACGCGGAGTGGCTCGCCGGGGCGGGCCGCCACACCACCGACTTCATCTTCATCACGGCCAGCACGGGGGTCGGGGGCGCTCTGATCATCGACGGTGACCTGTACGCGGGGAAGTCCGGCACTGCGGGAGAGATCGGGCACATGCCGCTGAGCCCGGACCAGCCGGCGTGCGGTGAGGGTCACCAGGGCTGTCTCGAGGGCACTGCCAGCGGAACCGCCATCGCCAGGGCGGCGCGCCGGGCGGTGGAGGCCGGCGAACAAACCTCACTGGCCCAGCTGCCGCCGGGCGCCATCGACGGCAAGGCTGTGCAGGACGCCGCGCACGCTGGGGACGAGGTCGCCCTGCGCATCTTCACCACCGCGGCGCGCAACCTGGGACGCGCAGTCGGAGGTCTGATCAATCTCTTCTCACCCGAGGCGATCGCCATCGGTGGCGGGCTCATCAACGCCGGTGAGCTGCTGTTCGGCCCGCTGCGCGCAGCGGTGGGGGAGATGGCCTTCGCGGTGCCGGCCGAACACTGCCGCATCGTCGAAGCAGAGCTCGGGACCGACGCCGGCCTGGTGGGCGCGGTGGCGTGGGCGGTGAAGAGCTTCGGCGCCTCCGGCCTGCCCGGCAACATGTAGCCTGCCGCGATGGGACCGCCGGTGGATTCGCCGCCGCAACCGCCGCTGCCGCCCGGACCACCCGGTCCGCGCGGCTTCCCGGTGACACCGAGCGGTGGCACATCGCCGTCGCGGTGGACGTGGCAGCGCCTGCTGCTCATCGCGGGCGCGGCCGTGCTGGTGGGCCTGGTTGTCGCTGCGATCATCCTGGCGACGCGCAAGCCGGCGCCGTCACCCACCCCGTCCGCAGTCGCCACCGCATCAGCCTCGGCGTCCCCGAGTCCGAGCCCGAGTCCGAGTCCCACTGCGACGCCGACAGCCACGCCCACGGCCACCCCGCACCCGACCGCGACCGCGACACCGACGGCCACACCGATCCCTCAGAACACGCCGACCCAGCAGGCTGACCTTCTCTTCCCGTCGAGTGGATCGGAGTGCGGCAGCAACGGCACCTACACGGGCTGCCCGGTCACCCCAGGGCTCGTCGACGCCGCCAACCAGTGGCGCTCGCACCATGCGAGCTCGCCACAACCGCTCTGCCGCTGCCCGTCGACGTATTCCTCTCCGTTCGCCCAGCAGAACGACACGCTGCTGCTGGCGGGCGACCAGGGCAATCCCGATCGCGCCGCGGTGCAGGTGTCACTGACCATCCCGAGCGGGACCGAGAACATGGTGGTGTTGTTCTCACGCCAGAACGGGGCGTGGATCGCCACCGACACCTATTGCGACAGCCCGATGAACAGGCTCACCGCGGGCGCTCCGACCACCTGTTAGTCGCGGTTCTCCTGCCCCTCTGACCGTTCCCCCACGGCGCGGTCACGGGGCGGTTGCATCGTTCTTCGCCGCCGCCGGCGCTGGTTAGCCTGACCTCATCCTCGCTGAGCACAGGCACGTATGTGGCCTGGGGCGCCCGACCGGGCCCGATGCGCAGGACCGGATCGACACATGTCTTTGAGGCGCCCAAATGTTGCTCGCTCGCACGCGTTCGTCCCGCCGCTCGGCAGCGCTGCGCCACCTCGTCGGTATGCGATCCGCACGCGGGATCGTCGCCGCCCTCGTTGCCGGCGTTGCTCTCGGCACGAGCACCGTGGCGGTTCATGCGACGACCATCCCGTTCGGGACCGTCCTCATCCCGGGTGCGCAGTGGGCGGGCGCAGACGCCAGCCTCGGCGACCTCAACGTGTACAGCAACGGCACCCAGAGCCAGGACACCACCGGGACGTTCGGTCTTCAGTACGAGTGCACAGAGCTGGTGCAGCGCTGGGCCCACTTCAAGTTCGGCGAGCCGGCGACGTGGCCGGTCAGCAAGGCGGCCGACATGTGGGGCGCGGGCCCGGCGCTGCCGGTCCCCCTGTCGCAGCACCCCAACGGTGGCTCGAGCGCACCGCAGCACGGCGACATCCTCGTGTACGCCGCGACGTCCACCAACCCGACAGGCCACGTCTCGGTGGTGAGCTCGGTGACGGCGACCGGTGTGACCGCGGTCCAGCAGAACCTCACCGTCAACGGCACGCTCACCGGACAGTGGACGCAGTCGTTGAACGGAACGACCGTCGCTGCGCTGGGCAATGACCCGGTCATCGGCTGGCTGCGCTTCGGCGCGACGCTTCCGGCCCCCGCGGTCCCGGTGCGTGCCACATCGGCCCCGAGCACCGCGGTGACGCCGGACGGCTCGACACAGACCGTGTTCTGGAAGGGAACGGACAACCACCTCACCGAGGCGTGGTACGCGGGCGGCGCATGGCACGGCCCCATCGACTTCACCACGTTCGGCACCATGGTGTCGCCACCGGCCGTGGCCATCACCAAGGACGGGCTGACGCAGACGGTGTTCTGGCAGGGTCCCAACGGCCACCTGTACGAGGCCTGGTACTCGGGCTCGTGGCACGGGCCCGCGGACTGGACCGCGACCTGGGGCGGGCTCGGCGCGCTGACGTCCGGACCCACCGCGGTGACCACCAACGACGGTTCGCAGCTGGTGTTCTGGCGCGGCCCGGACAACCGCCTGTGGGAGTCCTGGTACGCCGGCGGCTCGTGGCACGGCCCCGCCGACCTGGTCGGCCTGGGAACGATGGCGTCGGCTCCGGCCGTCGCCGTGACACCTGACGGCAACACCCAGCTGGTGTTCTGGAAGGGAACCAACGGCCTTCTCTCCGAGGCGTGGTTCACCGGGCGGTGGAACGGGCCGGAGCAGTTCGGCAGGTACGGGAGCCTCACGAGCGCGCCGTCGGTCACCGTCACACCCGACGGCAACACGCAGCTGGTGTTCTGGGAGGGCCCCAGCGGCCACCTGTACGAGGCCTGGTTCACGGGCGCATGGAATGGCCCGGCCGACTGGACTGCCGCGGCGTTCGGCGGCGCGAGCCCGCTGGTGTCCGCACCGACGGCGACAGTCACCACCGACGGCAGCACGCAGATCGTCTTCTGGCAGGGGGCGGGAAGCCTGATGTACGAGGCGTGGTGGGCAGGCGGACGCTGGAACGGCCCGGTGGCCGTGCACGGCGGGTAAGGCCTGCTCAGGGACCCATCTCGCCGGCGCGCACCGGCGTCGGCAGGCGGTTGCCCGGGAGTGCCAGCGGACAGCGCCAGCGTGCATCGTGCGCGCACGACGGTGCGTACGCGAAGTTGAAGTCCAGCACGAGCCGTCCTCCGTCGGTGCCGAGGTCGGCACCCTTGGCGGTGTCGAGCAGGTAGCGGCCCCCGCCGTACGTCTCTCGTCCCGATGTGCTGTCGGCGAAGGGCACGAACAGGCCGCCCGCGTATCCGTCCAGCCAGTACGCGCCGAGCTCGCGGCCGGCGCCGTCGAGAGCGAAATCGAGCACACCGACGTGGGTCATCCCCGGCACCTCGTCATCACCGTCGAGGTGTCGCGCAGCCATCGGCACCAGCACCGCGAGCACGCGCATCGCCGGGTCGTACGGGAAGCACGCGAATCGATATCCAGCTCGTCGATCCACCGCCACCGGCGACTGCGGGTGCTCGCGATAGAGGCGTTCCTTGCCCCGGCGCCACACCTCCCAGCCACGCTCGCCCGCACCGAGCGCGCGCACCGTCGCGTACAGCTCGCCGACCTCACGGCGCCACCCGGCAAGCTCCAGCGACGCGTTCGCGTCCACGCCGCGCGCTACTCGACGAGCTGCGGGAACAGGCCGTCGAGGTCGCGGGAGAAGGTGGGGAACGCGTGCAGCGTGTCCTCGAGCACGTCCAGCGCAACCTCGCCCCTGATCGCGAGCGTGAGCTCGGCGATCATCTCGCCCGCCCGCGGCCCGACCACGAGCGCGCCCACCAGGACCTTGCGGCGCATGTCCGCGACCAGCTTGATCACGCCGCCCGGCGGCCCGTTGATGAACCCGCGCGTGCCGTTCCCGGAGTCGGCGCTGACCACTCGGACGTCGGTGAGCTGGCTGCGGGCGTTCGCCTCGCTCAGGCCCACCGAGGCGATCTCGGGATCCGTGAAGGTGACCCGCGGGATGGCGCGATGATCCGCGACGGCGTGCTCGCCCTTCAGCTGCCGGCCGATGACCTTGCCGTGGTACCAGGACAGGTGGGTGAAGGCGCCGATCCCGGTGATGTCACCTCCCGCCCAGATGCCGGGCGCCGCCACCAGGGTGCGGTCGTCCACCTTGATCCAACCCCGCTCGGTGGTGGCCATGCCGGCGGCGGCGAGGTCCAGCCCGCCGAGCTTGGGGCGGCGCCCGACGGCGACCAGGAGGCGTTCGCCCGTGAGCGTCTGCCCGGACTCGAGGCGCAGCCGGATGCCGTCCTCGGTGCTGCTCGCCTCAACCGCCTTCGCCGAGAGGTGCACTGTGATGCCGTCCGACTCGAACGCCGTGGCGAGCTCGGCCGCCGCCTCCGGTTCCTCGGCGGGGATGAGGCGGTCGAGCGCCTCGACGACGTGCACCTCGCTGCCGAAGCGCGCGAACGCCTGCGCGAGCTCCGCGCCGATGGGCCCGCTCCCCAGCACCAGCATCGAACGCGGCAGCTCGCGGGTGAGAGTGGCCTCGCGGTTGGTCCAATACGCCACCGTGTCCAGCCCGGTGATCGGCGGGATCGCCGCCGACGTGCCGGTGCCGATGACGATGCCCGTGCGGGCCGTCAGCTCACGGTCGCCGACCACGACGGTGCGCGGCCCGGTGAGCCGTCCTTCGCCGCGGATCACCGTCGCACCCTGCTCCACCAGCGCCTCGGTCGCCTTGGTGTCGTCCAGGTAGCGCGCCATGTAGTTGGCGCGCTCGGCGATCCGGTCGAAGTCGACGTCCCACTCCACCCGCGACGCGGCGAGCTCACGAGCGCGCTCCGCCTCGGCGAGCACCTCGGCGGAACGCAGCAGGGTCTTGCTGGGGATGCAACCCCAGTACGGGCACTCGCCGCCGACGAGCTCGCGCTCGATGACCGCGAAGCTCATGCCGGTACCCTTGAGCTCGCTGGCCATGCCCTCGGACACAGTGCCCGCGCCGATGCAGATGACGTCGAACTGGTCTCCCGGGCCGGTCGCCACGGCTACAGCGCCAGCGGCCGTGTCGGCGCCATCACCGCGGCCGGGTTGTTCCTCCAGTCCACGCCCGCCACGTCGATGTAGAGCTCGAGCTCGTTGCCGTCGGGGTCGAGCACGTACAGGCTGTGGCTGACGGTGTGGTCGCTGAGGCCGATGATGCGCACCCCGGCCTCCTTGCAGCGCGACACCGCCTCGCGGAGCTCGTCGTCGCTGTCGCCGATCTTGATGCCGAGGTGGTAGAGGCCGACGTGGCGACCGGAGGGCACCTCCTGCGCCTCAGCGCCCACCTCGATGAGCAGCAGCTCGTGGTGGGTGCGGCCTCCCGAGAAGGCGGCTGCGGGGAAGCGCGGGTCAGGGGTCGAGATCTGGGTCCAGCCGAGAACGTCGCGGTAGAACGCCGAGGAGCGTTCGATGTCGTGGACATAGAGGACTGCGTGGCCGAGCTCTTTCACCTGCATGGCCCGAGCGTACCCCGCCGGCAGGACCCGATGTTTGGCGGCCGCCGTTGTCAGTCACACTGATGGGAGCGGGGCCCAATCCCGGCGGCCACCGCGTTCTCGAGGACACCAATGCCAGCGGTCAACGTCGACGACATCACCAGTCTTCCCCGCGTCTCCGTGCCCGGGCCCGACGCAGTGCAGCGGCCGGTGGTCTCGGTGACCACGGCTCCGCAGGGGCTGGAGGGCGAAGGCTTCCCGGTTCATCGCGCCTTCGCGGGTGTCGACCAGCGGCTCCTCGACCCGTTCGTCCACATGGACCAGATGGGAGCGGTCGAGTACGCACCGGGCGAGCCGAAGGGCACGGCGTGGCATCCACACCGCGGCTTCGAGACGGTCACGTACATGATCGACGGGACGTTCGCCCACCAGGACTCCAATGGCGGCGGCGGCCTGATCACCAACGGCGACACCCAGTGGATGACCGCGGGGGCGGGCATCCTGCACATCGAGACACCCCCGTCCGAGCTGGTCGCCTCCGGCGGCCTCTTCCACGGCATCCAGCTGTGGGTCAACCTGCCCGCGGCGGAGAAGTGGTCCGACCCGCGCTACCAGGACATCCGTGCCGGCCAGGTCGGCCTGCTCGCCTCGCATGACGGCAGCGCGCTCATCCGCGTCATCGCCGGCGAGGTCGGCGGGGGCACCGGGCCGGGTGTGACCCACACCCCGATGGCGATGACCCACGTCACCATCAGCCCCGGTGCACGGCTGGTGCTGCCGTGGTCGCGCGACCACAACGCCCTGGTGTACACGCTGTCCGGACGCGGAACTGTCGGCACCGAGTCGCGGCCGATCACCAGCGGCCAGCTGGCCGTCTTCGGCGAGGGCGACGCGCTCACCATCACCGCTGACGGCACCCAGGAGAGCCGCACACCGGCGCTGGACGTGCTCGTGCTCGGCGGCAGGCCGATCCGCGAGGAGGTCGCGTGGTACGGCCCCTTCGTGATGAACACCCAGGACGAGCTGCGCCAGGCGTTCGAGGACTTCCGCGCCGGTCGCATGGGAGCCATCCCCGCCGCCCGCTGACCGGGTCAGCGATCGACTACAGGACGTGCGCCAGGAACGACTTGGTGCGCTCGTGCTGGGGGTTGGCAAGCACCTCGCGAGGCGTGCCGACCTCGAGGATGACGCCGCCGTCCATGAACAGCAGGGTGTCGCCGGCCTCGCGCGCGAACGACATCTCGTGGGTGACGACGACCATGGTCATCCCGCTCTGCGCGAGGTCGCGCATGACGTCGAGGACCTCACCGACCAGCTCGGGGTCGAGCGCTGAGGTCGGCTCGTCGAAGAGCATCAGCTTCGGTTCCATGGCGAGGGCGCGCGCGATGGCGACCCGCTGTTGCTGACCGCCGGAGAGCTGGTTGGGATAGACGTCCACCTTGTCAGCGAGGCCGACGCGGTCCAGCAGCCTGCGACCACGTTCGGTCGCCACCACCGTGCTGTCGCCCTTGACCCGCATCGGCGCCTCGACGACGTTCTCCAGCGCGGTCATGTGAGGGAACAGGTTGAAGCGCTGGAAGACCATGCCGATCTCACTTCTCTTCCGGCAGACGTCACGTTCGGGCAGCTCGTGGAGCTTGTCACCGCGCTGTACGTAGCCGACCAGCTCGCCGTCGACGTACAGCCTGCCTGCGTCGATCTTCTCGAGGTGGTTGATGCAGCGGAGGAACGTGCTCTTGCCCGATCCTGACGGCCCGATCAGGCACATGACCTCTTTCGGAGCCACCTCGAGGTTGATGCCGCGCAGCACCTCGAGACGCCCGTAGCTCTTGTGCACCGCCTCCGCCCGCACCATCGCGTTGGCGCTCATCTATTGCCGCCTACCCGCCGGCCGAGTCGTGGACGACCGGCGCAACGTCGGCCGGCGGCAGAGGTGGCTGCGCGTGGAACTGGAACAGGAGCTTGCGGAACCGCTGCAGCGGGGTCGCGGGCAGCTCGCGCTGCGAGCCGCGCGCGAAGTACCGCTCCAGGTAGAACTGACCGAAGGTGAGGATGGAGGTCATGAACAGGTACCAGATGCTGGCCACGATGGCGAGCTCGATGATCGCGAAGTTGGCGTTGGAGATCTGTTCTGAGCGGGTGAAGAGCTCGGGCACGGCCGCGATGACCGCCAGCGACGTCGTCTTGAGCATCGAGATCGTCTCGTTGCCGGTCGGGGGGATGATCACCCGCATCGCCTGCGGCAGGACGATCCGGCGCATCACCAGAAGCCGGTTCATGCCGAGCGCCTGCGCTGCCTCAGTCTGACCCTGGTCGACGGAGATGATGCCCGCGCGGATGATCTCCGCCATGTACGCGGCCTCGTTGAGACCGAGGCCAAGGATCACCGCAAGCACGGCGGGGATCAGGCTGTTGGTGTTCACCTGCAGCGCGATGCTCGTGAACGGGATCCCCACCCCGATGTGCTGCAGCACGCTGTTCAGGTTGTACCAGAAGAATATCTGCACCAGCACCGGGGTCCCGCGGAAGAACCAGATGTAGAACCAGCTCACCGATGACACCACGGGGTTGGGTGACAGGCGCATCACCGCGAGGACGACCCCGAGGACGACGCCGATGAGCATGGCCACCACCGTCAGCTCGATGGTGAGCAGGACGCCGCCGAGGATGAGGCCCTGGAACAGGTACTGGCCGACCACGTCCCACTGCAGCCCGGGGGCGGTCACCACCGTGCCGATGACCTCGCCCGCGATCACCAGCACGATCACGGCCGCGACCCACCGCCCGGGGTGCCGGACCGGCACCGCCCGGATCGCCTCAGGCCGCTCGCTCACCATCGGGCCTCACTGATCAGCGAGTGCGTTATCGACGAGGCAGAAGTGAGTCGAGGGCACGCACGTGGCGCCGACCGAGCTGTTGTTGTTGATCGCCACCGCCGAGCTGGCGATGGCGCCGTCCTTGACGCCCCAGGTGTTGAGGATGCTCGTGTAGTAGCCGTTGTCGATGAGGTACTTCACCGCGTCCTCGATGGCCTTCTCGAGCGGGTTGCCGTTGACAATGGCGATCCCGTAAGGGGCGACGCTGCACGGGCTGCCGCCGATCTTGAGCTTGCCGCTCTCCTGCTTGACCTGGTAGTCCGCGACCGGCTGGTCGAGCCAGCCGAAGTCGTCACGCCCGGAGATCAGCGCCTGGTCCGCCTGCGTCTGGGTCTGGTAGCTGTCCACGGTGATGTCCTGGCCGGACGGGCAGTTGTTGGTGTCGCCGGCGATGGCGGTGCCGCCCACCTGCTTGCCCATGAATCCCCAGGCATCCAACTCCTCTGTCGTCCCGGACTCGACGGCGACCTTGTGACCGCACATGTCAGACGCCTTGCTGATGGTCGCGCCACCGGGCTTGACCAGCCACGCCTCGCCCGCCTGGTAGTAGGTGACGAAGTCGATGCCGCTCATCTCGCGCTTGGCCGTGGGCGACCAGCTCGAGATGCTGAACTGGTAGCGGGGCTTGTCACCGCCGGCGACCTCCCCGGGGTGGACGCCTTGAGCTGGGCGATGATGTCGTCGAAGGTGACGTTGTTGAAGGTGCAGACCAGCCCCATCACCTTGCAGATGGCGTTGCCCAGGTCGATGTCCCAGCCCTCGATGTTGCCCGTCTGGGGATTGACGAACTCGTTGGGCGCGTAGGTGGCGTCGGTGGCGACCTGCACCGGCGATCCCTTGATCGATGCCGGAACCTCGGCCGCGATGCTCTGCTGGACGGACGGCGTCGCCACGCTGCCGCCCCCCGACGAGGAGGTCGTGGGCGTCGAACTTCCGCACGCCGCGAGCAGGAGAGCGGTGAACGCCAGTCCGGCCGTGATGCGCCGGCGGGATCGGGTGGAGGTGCGGCCCATGTGTTGGAACCCTCGTGGTGGTTGTTGGAGAGCCGCGCGGCGGGCGGCGTGCCCGCCGACGCTGCACCTGAGCGTGGCGCGTGGCGCATTGTGACCGGGCGCCGAGTTCACTGTCCAGCCTGACCGCCGCTCGTAGGATGGCGGCCGTGGAAGGCTTCGACGTGGTGGTCTGCGGGCTTGGCGCGATGGGGAGTGCGACCACCTACCAGCTCGCCAAGCGCGGCGTGCGAGTGCTCGGTCTGGACCGGTTCCATCCGCCTCACCCCATGGGATCCACGCACGGGGACACCCGCATCACCCGCCAGGCGACAGGGGAGGGGCTGCAGTACGTGCCGCTGGCCCGGCGCTCTCACCAGCTGTGGCGCGAGATCGAGGCTGAGACGGGTGCCAACCTCATGAGCACGACTGGATTGCTGGTCATGGCCTCGCCGGGCGTGCACACGCGCCACCACGGCAAGACCAGGTTCTACGAGAACACCGTCGAGGCCGCCCGCGCCTTCTCGATCGACCACGAGCTGCTCGACGCGGCGGAGATCGGTCGCCGCTTTCCCCAATTCCGCCTGGTTGGCGACGAGAGCGGGTACTTCGAACCCGGTGCGGGCTTCGTCCGGCCCGAGGCCGCCGTGGCAGCCCAGTTGGAGCTCGCGGCGCGGTGCGGAGCGACCATCCGAACCGACGAGACGATGACGAGCTACGTGCAGGAGCCGGGCGGCATCACTGTCGTCACCAGCAGCGGGCGGTACGCCGCCGGTGTGCTGGTGATCGCAGCCGGGGCGTGGCTGGGGGCGATCCTCGGCGACCGCTGGGCGCGCGACCTCACCATCAGCAGGCAGGTCCTGCACTGGTACGCCGTCTCGGGGTCCAATGATCCGTTCCTGCCCGAGCGGTTCCCGGTGTTCATCTGGGACGGCCAGCCGATGGCGTTCTACGGGTTTCCCGCGATCGACGGCGATGCAGGCGGCGTCAAGGTGGCCGCCGAGACCTCGATGCCGAGCGCGACCGTCGCCGGCGTGTCGCGCGAGGTCAGCGCAGACGAGCGCTACGAGCTGTACGACAGGGTCATCAGGCACCGACTGCCCGGGCTCGCCCGCCGGTTGGTCAAGGCCGTCACGTGCATGTACACGACGACCGCCGACGGCGACTTCGTCATCGACCGACACCCGGACCACCCGTCGGTGCTCATCGTGTCACCGTGCTCAGGTCACGGCTTCAAGCACTCCCCGGCAATCGGCGAGGCGGTCGCAGCGGGAATCGCCGGCGACAACCCGCTTGTGGACCTGGGCCCGTTCTCCCTGCAGCGGTTGCGCTCTGGATCAGCCAATCAGAGCGTATAGAACCCTCTCACCCAGCTCGCCGAAAGGCGAGCCGGCGCGATTCATCGCGCCGAGTGGGGAGTGAGCAGCGCCGGCTCCGCCGGTGCTGTGAGAGGGGCGCATCGCCCCTCTATAAAAAGAACGGGGGACCCCAGCCACTCGCATGGCGAGCGACGAGCGACAGCGAGGCGCAAGCCATGCGAGTGGCTGGGGAGGAAGGATTCGAACCTTCGAATACCGGATCCAAAGTCCGGCGCCTTACCACTTGGCGACTCCCCAGCGAGCGCATCGATGGTAACGCCGGTCGGTGCGTCACTCCTTGACCACGTGTGCGGCGCAGCTCGCGCGTGATGCGACACTTGGCCTGTGACACAGGCCGCGATGCAGAACTCCTGGGCACGGGGACTACCGGCGGCCGTCACCGCGGATGTGGACGGCGCGGCAGGTGTCGCTGGCGCTGACCGCGACACCGCTGGCGCTGGCGGCGATCGTCCCGTCCTGGGTCTTCGGCGGGTCGGTCGCGGGCATTCCCGTCACCGCTGGCGCTGTGGTCCTCCTCGCGTTCGCCTGGACGCTGCTGCGCGGTCGTTACCGCTCCTGGGGCTACCTGGAGCGCGCCGATGACCTGGTGGTCCGGCACGGCCTGCTCTTCCGCCAGGTGACCGTGGTGCCGTATGGACGCATGCAGTTCATCGACGTCAGCGCCGGGCCGGTCGACCGGGTCTTCGGCCTGGCCACGGTCCAGCTGCACACCGCAGCCGCTGCCAGCGACGCGCGCATCCCCGGGCTGGCGCAGGCGGAGGCGGACCGGCTGCGCGACCGGCTGGCGTCACTCGGCGAGGCCCAGGCCACCGGGCTCTGATGGCGCTCGCTCCCCCGCCGCCGCTACCGGGCGAGACCCAGTGGAGCCGGCTGCACCCCCTCTCGCCGGTGGTGCGCGCCGGCAGCGCCGTGGCGGTCCTGGTGCTGTTCAGCACGCAGTTCGACACCGGGCGCCGGCGAGGCAGCAGCTTCCCCTGGGAGAGCGTGGCGCTCCTCGGCCTGGCCATCGTCGCCGGGATCGTGTCCTGGTTGGTGACCCGCTGGCGCGTCCACGGGGGAGACCTGCAGATCACCACCGGCCTGATCCGCCGTCAGTCGATCCGGGTTCCGCTGTCGCGCATCCAAGCCATCGACGTCATCTCCCCTGTGGTGGCGCGGGTGCTCGGCCTCGCCGAGGTCCGAGTGGTGGTGGCCGGCCGCGGCACCGGGCGCACCCGTCTTGCCTACCTGGGCGGGGCGGAGGCCCAGCGGGTGCGAGCGATGCTGCTGGCCCTCGCCCACGGGCTCTCCTCGGAGACGCCCGAGCCCCCGGCGCAGCCGTTGCTCAGGATCGACAACGCGCGCGTGGTCTTCGCCACCCTGCTCACCGCGCCGGTCAACGTGCTCCTCGCGATCGCGGTGCTGGCCGGGATCACCAGCTTCCTCGTCCCCCACGGGGCGGCGACCGCGTCGGTGGCCATCCCCGCCGTGGTCGGCGTCGTCCCCGAGGTCTTCCGCCGCTTCAACGCGGTGTACGACTTCCAGCTGTCCGAGGCCGCCGACGGCCTGCGGCTGAGCCGCGGGCTGCTCCAGACCCGCACCGAGACGATCCCCTTCGGGCGGATCCAGGCGGTGCGCTGGGTGGAGCCGCTGCTCTGGCGCCGTTTCGGCTGGGTGCGGCTTGAGGTCGACGTGGCTCGTCAGCGGGGCAGCCCGCAGCGCGAGGAGGGAAGCGCCCAGCTCTCGCGCACCCTGCTGCCGGTGGGGTCGCGCGACCACGCCTCCTGGTTGCTCCAGCGCGTGCTGCCCGGCGCCTCACCTGTCCCCCCGCCGGCGTCGCGACCTCCTCAGCGCGCTGCGGCGCGGGCGCCTCTCTCCTACCACTGGCTGGCGTTCTGGGACGACCGGGGCCGCTACGCGCTGGCGCGGACCGGGCGGGTGCGCCCCCAGGTGGTGGTGGTGCCGCTGGAGAAGGTGCAGAGCGTCCGGCTTCGCCAGGGCCCGGTCGAGCGCTGGCTGAGGCTGGCCACGGTGCACATCGACACGGCCGGCAGGGGCTGGCAGGCACGGGCCGTGTGCCGCGACGCGGCCGACGCGGATGCGCTGCTCTGGCGCCTGACAGACCTGGCCAGGGAGGCGCGGCGGCAGGGTCGCTGAACTGGCGGCCCCGGTGCCGGGTGGCCCCTATACTCGGCCCACATGGCCGACGGTCCCCGGGCAGTGATCCTCGCCGCCGGAGAGGGGTCGAGGATGCGAAGCGCCCTTCCCAAGGTGCTCCATCCGCTCGCGGGTCGAGCCCTCATCCACCACGTCATCGACGCCGCGGTCGCCGTCACCGGACGGCCGCCGATCGTCGTGGTGGGGCCGGGCAGGGCGGACGTCGTGGCTGCGATCGGCGACCGTGCCGAGTGCGTCGAGCAGGAGGAGCCGCGCGGCACCGGTGACGCGCTCCGGTCCGTGCCCGAGCACCTCAGGGCAGCCGGCGAGGTCCTCGTGCTGTCCGGCGACGTGCCCCTGGTCCGCTCCGAGACCCTGGGACGCCTGATCGACCACCACCGTCGCACCCGGGCCGCCGCCACCCTCCTCACCGCGATGCCGGCCAACCCGCGCGGGCTTGGGCGCGTGTACCGCGACCCGGAGACGGGACGCGTGGTGCGCACCATCGAGGAGCGCGACCTGCCCCCCGGGGCGATGGCCCCGCCGGAGGTCGGCGCCGGCGTGTACGTGTTCAACGGCGCGCGTCTGTGGCCGGCGCTCGCCCGCATCACCAACGACAACGCCCAGGGCGAGTACTACCTGCCCGACGTCCTTCCCCTCCTCGGGGGGCACGTCGAGGCGATGCTCCTCGCCGACCCGGAGGAGGCGCTCGGGATCAACGACCGCTGCCAGCTGGCCACCGCGGAGGCGGCCCTGCGCACTCGCGTGCTCGACAGCCTCATGGCCGGCGGTGTCACCGTCGAGGACCCGGCCACCACCTACGTCGACGCAACCGTGCGTGTCGGCCGCGACTCGGTGATCAGGCCGATGTCGCTGCTGCGCGGCGCGACCGTTCTCGGCGAGGGCTGCGAGATCGGCCCGATGGCGCAGCTTCACGACGTGGTGGCCGGCGACCGGGTCACCATCGGCGCGTCGCATGTCGAAGGGTCAGAGCTTGGCGACGGCGTGGTCATCGGGTCTTTCAACCGGGTTCGGCCGGGCAGCGTCCTCGCCGCCGGCGTATCGTTGGGCACGCATGCGGAGGTCAAGAACAGCCGCGTCGGCGCGGGCAGCCGCGTCAGCCATTTCTCCTGCGTGCTCGACAGCGATGTCGGCGAGGGAGTCAACGTGGGGGCGGGCACGGTGACGTGCAACTTCGACGGTGACGCCAAGCACCGCACCGTCATCGAGGACGGCGTCTTCGTCGGCACCAACGCCACCCTGGTGGCGCCGCTGACCATCCATCGCGACGCGTACGTCGCCGCCGGCTCGCTGGTCGACCAGGACGTCCCGGCAGGCGCGCTCGCGGTGGGACGCGCCCGCCAGCGCAACATCGAGGGCTGGACCGCACGCCGCCGCCGCCACTCGGGCACGCCATCGTGAGCGAGCCGTACCAGTTCGGCGACCTGATGCTGCTGAGCGGGACGGGCAACCCCGAGCTCAGCGAGAAGATCGCCCGCGAGATCGACATGCCGCTCGCCCAGATGGAGATCACCCGTTTCGCCGATGGCGAGTTCGACGTCAAGATCGCCGAGTCCGTCCGCGGCCGCGACCTCTTCCTCATCCAGCCCACCTGTCAGCCGGTCAGCGACAACCTGATCCAGCTCTTCGTGATCCTCGACGCGCTGCGCCGCGCCTCGGCGTCGCGCATCACCGCGGTGATCCCGTACTACGGGTACCAGCGCAAGGAGAAGAAGACACAGCCGCGCGACCCCATCAGCGCCAAGCTGATGGCCAACATCATCGAGCTCGCCGGCGCCAACCGGGTGATCGCCGTCGACCTCCACGCCGAGGCCATCCAGGGGTTCTTCGACATCCCTGTCGACGCTCTCACGGCCACCAAGATCCTGGCGCGGCGCGTTCGCGAGCGCCACGGCCACAACGTGGTGGTGGTGTCGCCGGACACCGGGGGCGCGCTCCGCGCCCGGCGCCTCGGGCGCCTGCTGGACGCGCCGATCGCCATCGTCGACAAGCGCCGGCCTCGCGACGACACCGTCGAGGTCATCAACGTCATCGGTGACGTGGATGGCCTGCACTGCATCATCGTCGACGACCTGATCAGCACCGGCTCGACACTCGCCAACGCCGCCATCGCGCTTCGTGCCAAGGGGGCCACCGGGGTCGACGTGGTGGCCACCCACGGCGTGCTCACCAACGGGGCGCTGACCCGGCTCCACGAGGCGCCCATCGACGAGATCTGCATCACCGACACCATCCCGCTCCACGACGGCGCACGCAGCTTCGACGACCATCCCCGCCTGCGTGTGCTCAGCGTCGCGCCCCTGATCGCGGAGGCGATCGTACGGGTCCATGAGGGCCGCAGCGTCAGCGAGCTGTTCCGGTGACCACACCGTCAGACCCGCGCCATGAGCGCGCGGGCAGGATGCTCTGATGAGCTTCCTGGTCATCCTCCTGGTCATCTCGCTCGTGCTGGCCGCGTTCGCGGCCGCCTCGGAGACCGCGCTGACATCGGTGAGCCGCCTGCGCATGCGCTCGCTGGCGGAGGAGGGGAACCGCCGCGCCGAGATCGTGGTCAGGCTGCACAACCAGCCCAACGCCTACCTGTCGACGATCCTCAGCGTCAACACGGTGGCCGTGATCGTGTCGTCCACCACTGCCACGCTGATCATCGCCAACACCTACCACAACTTTCCCGAGGCAGCGGGCACGGCGATCCTGTCGGCGTTCGTGCTGGTCTTCTGCGAGATCGCACCGAAGTCCCTGGCGCTGCGCTTCAACGAACGCCTGGCGCTGATCCTCGGCCGGCCGGTGGCGGCGCTGACCAGCGTCCTGCGCCCCCTGGTGGGCGGGCTCACCCTGCTCAGCAACGCGTTGCTGCGAGCCGCGACGCGAGGCAGGGGAGTCGTCGGACCGTTCGTAACCGAGGAGGAGCTCAAGCTGATGCTGCACCTGGGCCAGCAGCAGGGCGTGGTGGAGTACGGCGAGCAGGAGATGATCCACGGCATCCTGGAGATGACCGACAAGACGGTGCGCGAGGTGATGGTGCCGCGCATCGACGTCGTCGCCATCGAGGCGAGCCACAGCCTGTCGGAGCTGATCGACCTGGTGGTCGAGCACGGCCACTCGCGCATCCCGGTGTACGAGGAGTCGATGGACAACATCGTCGGCGTGGTGTACGCGAAGGATCTCCTGCGCGAGACCGCGCGCAACGGCGAGCGACGCAAGATCCGCACCCTGATGCGCGAGCCGTACTTCACGCCCGAGGTGAAGCACGTCGGTGAGCTGCTCAAGGAGATGCAGGAGCGCAAGGTCCACATGGCCGTGGTCGTGGAGGAGCACGGCGGAACCGCCGGGATCGTCACCTTCGAGGACCTCATCGAGGAGATCGTGGGCCCGATCCGCGACGAGTACGACGTTGCCGAGCAGGAGGAGGTGCAGTTCCTCAACGACTGTGAGGTGCTGCTCAACGCCCGCTTCCCGGTCGACGACATCAAGGACCTTCTGCATCTCGACGTCGGCGAGACCGAGAGCGAACTCGATCGGCGGCCTTGTCTACGAACGGCTCGGGGAGATCCCCGCGGTCGGCGCCACCATCCAGCTCGGTGACGCGACCCTCACCGTGGAGCAGGTGCGCCGCCAGAGCATCCAGCTGGTGCGCATCGCCTCACCGGTGCCGTTTCTCCGCGAGCGCAACGGCGCGGTCACCGACGAGGACGAGGCCGACGCGGGCTGACGCGGGCGATCGTCGCGGAGCGGCCACACTGAGCAGATGCCCACCTACCTCACCGAGGGAGTGATCCTGCGGCGCGTCGACTACGGTGAGGCCGACCGCATCCTCACCGTGCTCACCCGCGAGCACGGCAAGATCGGCGTCATCGCCCGCGGCGTGCGCAAGGCCGGCAGCCGGCTCGCCGCTCACACCGACCTGTTCGCGCGCAGCCGCATGCAGCTGGCGCGTGGCCGGGGCGAGCTCGACGTGCTCACCCAGGCGGAGACGATGGGTTCCACCGCGCCGCTGGCCGATGCGCGCCGCGCCGCCTGCGCTGCGGTCTGCGCGGAGCTCGCCGACCGCGTGCTCGAGAGCAACCACCCCGACGAGGAGACCTTCGACCTCGTCGTCGACGCGCTCAGCGACTGCACCGACCTGTCGCGTGACCCGCGCGGCGCGCTGGTCTGGCTCACCCGGCGGATGATCGACCGGCTCGGCTACGCGCCGCAGCTGCACCGGTGCGCATCGTGCTCGACCCAGCTTCCGCAGACCAGCGCCTGGTTCAGCGCCATCGCCGGGGGTCTGCTCTGCGACCGATGTGCCACCTCCGACCCCGGCGCGGTCGAGTGCTCCGTCAGGGTGATCAAGGTCCTTCGCGTCGCTGCCGCGGGCGACGCCGAGCTGTATCGCCGCCTGCGCCTCGACGAGCCGTCCCTGGTGACGCTCGAGGCGGTCGCCGAGCGTGAGCTCGCCCAGCACCTCGACAGACAGCTGAAGTCGCTGCCCGTCCTCCGGGCGATCGAGCGCCGCTAGCCGGTCTCACTTGCGCCGCGCCAGGCGCCGGCGCCGGCGCGCCCGGATGACGACCGTGACCAGCCCACCGAGCACCAGCGCGCTCGGGTAGGGCACCTCCGCGACCACCGACGCGGGCTGCATCGTCGAGATGGCGCCGAGGTTCCCTCCAGCAGCGCTCCCGTTGTTGTAGGCCTGCACGTCGAAGCTCAAGGGACCAGCGGGGCAGCCGACCAGGGTGATCGTCTGCGGCGTGCCGGCGCTGCCCGCGGGCTGCGGCGTGTACGTGCACCCGGCCGCGTTGGCAGGCCCGGCGAGGGTCGCCTGGCTCCAGGTGGCGTCGGTGACGGCGCCGCTCGCGGAGTAGCGCACCTGGTACCCGGACGCATCCCCGCAGAACAGGGCGCCGTGCGGTGCTGTGAACGTCAGCGTCACCGTGCTCCCGACCTGGTTCTCGCTCAGGTCGGTGATGGTGGCCGGGCGCCCCGCCACGGTCGCGTAGTTGCCGCTGTTCCAGTTGTCGTGCTTGTAGCGCGGCCAGCTCGCCCCTGAGCACGCGTTGGCGGTGGACTCCCAGAGGAACATGGTGCCTTCGCGGTCCATGATCGCGACCTTCTGGTTCTGGTCGGTGCCGACGGTTCCGACCGCCGGCGTCTCGACCACCCAGCCGCCGGTGTTCTTGCTCCAACCGGGCAGCTCCGCGCCGGCACCGGTGACCGCACGCACGTCGCTGACAGCGCTGCCGGAGATCACCTCCTGCGGGCCGGTGCCGCTGAGGTCGGCGATGGCCGGGCCGGCGAAGAACTGGAGGTCGTCCATGAAATGCGGGAAGCCGACGTGCGGTTGCGGCACCGGGCCCGCCCCGGCGGGAAGGTTGGCCAGGCCCCACGCGGTGATGCCGTCCTGTCCGTTGAGCTGGTGGTCGGTGAGCACCACGTCTGCCGAGCGCAGCACGCCTGCGGTGGGCGCCGCCAGCACATAGTCACCGGTGCCGGTCAGGTCGCCGAAGGCAGCGTCGCCGACGGCTTCGAGGTACGGCGTGTCAGTCGTGTTGCCCGACACCTGCGTGTTGCCGAGCACCCGGTCGGCCATCTGACCGGTGGTGTTGACCGCCTTTCCGTAGCACGAGCTCCCGTCGCCGGCGAAGATGTAGGCCGGGCCGTCCGAGGTGAACACGCCGACACGGTCACCGGGGGTGGTGTCGCCGGGACACGGTGCGTTGGCCGCAGGCATGATGGCCGGCGGCGTGTCGACGCCGGACCCCACCTCGGGCAGCAGCTCGAGGTCGAACTTCACGACCTTCACCGGCCAGTTGCACACGTACGCGTTGGTGGGAACCCCGTGCCCGGCCACGGTGCAGCCCTGCGCCGGGTGGTTGCGGCCGTCGCTGTACACCGCGTACACACGGCCGTTGCCTGAGCTGAACAGCGGGCTGTTGCCCGCCGCGGCCAGCGCCGCGTTGTAGGAGTTTGCGGACGCGTTGAGGCCACCGTCCTGCGCGGCCGTGTACTCCTCGTTGCGTCCGAGCACGATCTCCTTGTGACCATCCCCGAGGAGGTCGGCGACGACCGGGCTCGACATGATCTTGGTGCCGTACGGGATCGCCTGGTTGTAGTGGATGCGGTCGGTGACCGCGTCGACGGAGCTGACGTACTCAGACGCCTGCAGCAGCACGGGGAAGCCGGGCCTGGTGGAACCATCCGGCTGGAACGCATAGAGGTGACGGTCGAGGCCGCCGGCGATGACCTCGAGGCGCCCGTTGTTGTCGAGGTCCGCCAGCGTCGGTGACGCGGTGAACCCGAACTGGACGCGGTTTCCCTGGTCACGGTTGAAGTTCGGCGCCGCGCCCTGGCGGGAATAGGCGAAGTCCTGGTGCACCGGGAAGCCGGGCCGCAGGCACGGCGCGCTCTGCCCGAGTTCCGCGCAGTACGAGGCCGACGCCTCGTACGCATAGATGTACCCGGCCATGTCGGCGAGCACCACCTCCTGCTTGCCGGTGTGGTCGAGGTCGCCGACGGCGACGCTGCCGAGGATGGTCGAGTAGCTGTGCTGCATGACCGCGGCGATGGTCGGGTCCTGGAACGCCGGCTCGGCGGCGCGCTGAGTGCAGGGGCTGGCGGCGTCGGGTGGCTGGCTCGCGCAGAGCGGCGTCGCATGCACGGGCCAGCCGGGCAGCACGCTCCCGTCGGCACGCATGGCGTACACCAGCCCGTTCGAGGTGCCGAACACCAGCTCGTTCTGGTTGTCACCGAGCAGGTCGCTCATCAGCGGGCTGCTGGCGCCGTCGGTGCTGTAGCCGAACTGGTCCGCGATCTGCATCGGGAAGCCGGCCACGGGGGCGCCGTTGCCGGTCGCGACGGCGCCCGCGTCGTGCTGCGACTGCAGTGAACGGCGATCCTCGCCGAGATGGCCATGGTTGTCGGTCGCCTGCACGCGCAGCGTGAAGGTGTACTCGTCCCAGTAGTTCTGGCACGGCCCGACGTTGTAGGGCGGCTTCAGCCAGTCCGACTGGTCACCGTTGGGATCGACGCTGTGGCCGTCGCTGCAGTCCGGCGGCGGGGTCACGCCCGGGATCGCCGGCATGATCGCGGCGACTTGGGCGGCGGTGAGCGTGGCCAGGGTGCCGGTCACCGGTGACGTCCGCGTCGGGCTCGTGTACACGGTGGTCCAGTCGTTCTCGTGTGGCTGCACGCCGTACGCCACCTGGACCCTGTACGTGTAGCTGGTGGCCCGCGGCGCCGCCACGGTGCCGGTGACGGCCCAGGTGGCGCCGGGCGAGGACGTGTCGAGGTTGCCGTACCAGCGCGGCGAGGTGATGTCGACAGTGGGCGGGATGTCTCCGATGAGCAGGGCACGCACGGCGCAGCTGGCGTTGACGCGACCGTAGCCGGTGTACTGGTCCCATCCCGCGATGCTGTAGAAGCGCGAGCCCGCGTTGCCGGAGCCCCAGTTGTCGGGCAGCCCGGGTGGCTCGGTGGTGACCGGTGCGCATGCGCTGGTGTGGTCGGCCGCGGAGTCGCCGCGGGGCGCCAGCGGTGAGGCGTCCTCGAAGTCGATGTCGTCGGCGGTCCTGGTCAGCACCTGCTTGACCTCGTCGGGGGAGATGGCAACCCCGTCCGGGAAGGCCGCCGAGGGGGCCACCGCGGGCTGCAGCAGCCCCGACGCGACCAGGTCCTTCGCCTCGGCGATGACCAGCCCCGCCATCCCGCTCGACTTGCCGGTCGCCTCGGAGCTGCACGACGAGCTCGGCACCGTCAGGTCGACATGGCCGCCGTAGTTGGTGCAGCCGTTGAGGCTGAGGTAGGTCTTGCCGGTGCCGGGCACCAGGCCCTGGTAGGCAGGCGGGATGTTGCTGGCCTGGTCGTGGAGGTCGTCGAGCCGCGTGGAGTTGACGACGATGACGTGGTTCTCCGAGGACGCGGGCTGGTTGTGGTGGCTCGCCTCCTCGTCTGCGGCGCTCGAGATCACGGTCACGCCATGCGCGTACGCGTAGTCGAGCGCTGCCTGGTTCAGTGAGGAGTTGTTGAGCGTCCCCAGCGCCTCCTGCACGATGTTCACCTGGTTGTCGGTGGCGTACAGCACGGCCTGGGCGAAGTCGTTGACGTCGGCGATGAAGGAGTCACCGACCTTCAGCGGGACCACCATGCAGCTCGGGCATGTGCCCCCGCTGTTCCCGATGTTGGCCTCACCGGTGGAGTCCTCGGCCTCGCCGGTGCCGTGGCTGTAGGCGGGCTCGTCGTACGGGTCGTTGGTGTGCTCCATGAAGTTCCAGCCGGCGATGTCGTGGGCGAACCCGTTGCCGTCGTTGTCGATGCCCTGGGTGCCGTTGCTGCAGCCGGTGACCCCGCCCGGGCCCGCCCCCAGGGTTCCCAGCGAGTGCCCCGCGGGATCGGCGGCCGCGTCCCAGCAGGTGAAGACCTCGATGAGGTCCTCGGGCGTGAGGATGCTCTTGCCCGCGCCGCCGCAGTTGGTGCAGAACCAGGTGTGGTTCGGCGGGTTGACGCGCGGGTCGCCGGCGTAGTCGCTGACGTTGAACACGCCGTCGTGGTTGAGGTCGTAGCAGGTCGGGAAGCCGGGGCTGGGCAGCTTCTGGCTGCGCGGTGGGAGGGTCACCCCATCGCACGGGCTGGTGCCGGCGGCGACCTCGGGCGGCGGCAGCTCCGCCCAGTTGAGCGCGACCTTGTCGCGCAGCTGCTGCATGTCCCCGTAGCTCTGCCACTTGATCCCGCTGTCGAGCACCGCGATGTGGACGTCCGGCCGTCCCGTGGTGACATCCCACGCCTTGTCGACGGAGGGACCAATCACGCCGCCGAGCTCCTGCGAGGACGGCGTGCCGGTGCCGGGCTCGACGGTGGGATCGACCCTGCTGCTGGAGATGTAGTCGCCGCAGTCGAACCCGCTGGGCGCGTTGGTGACGGCGGCGTTGCAGTCGATCGGCGAGCTCCCCGTTCCCGGCCCGCCGGCCCACAGGTAGCTCTGGTACGCGTACGGGTTGGGCTGCCCGGACGACGTGGGGTAGGGCACCGATGCCGCCGCGGCCACGGGCCACAGCCCGGCGGCGACAACGGCGACGACGAGCAGTGACCGCGGCAGCCTGCCCACAGAATTCCTCCCTTCCGTCCCTTCCGCTGGCGAACTATTGGACACGGGGACGCTCTGTGTAAAGCCCGAGTTCACCACGCCCGGCAAGCTGGGCCTGCGCCAGCCGCCCGGCCAGTACACTCGCCGCCGATGCCGCAACCTCAGCCCGGCGCGCCCGATGTGCTCGAGAAGCTCGTGTCGCTGGGCAAGCAGCGAGGCTTCTTCTTCGGCTCGAGCGAGATCTATGGCGGCATCAACGCGCTGTACGACTACGGACCGCTGGGTGCGCGGATGCGCCGCAATGTTCGCAACCTCTGGTGGCGGGCCATGGTGGAGTCGCGCGACGACATCGAGCCCATCGAGACCTCGATCATCATGAACCCGCAGGTGTGGGTGGCCAGCGGGCATGTCGGGACCTTCACCGACCCGCTGGTCGACTGCACCGGGACGTGCCGCAAACGCTGGCGCGCCGACCATCTCGGCGATGAGCGGCGCGCCCGAGGCAAGCCGGAGGACTCACCCGGCTGCCCGGAGTGCGGAGGGGAGCTGACCGAGGCCCGGCAGTTCAACCTGATGTTCCGCACCCACCTCGGTCCTGTCGCCGACGACGCCGCGCAGGTGTACCTCCGCCCGGAGACCGCGCAGGGCATGTTCGTCGACTTCGCCATCGTGGTCCAGGCGATGCGCCGGAGGCTTCCCTTCGGCATCGCCCAGCAGGGCAAGTCGTTCCGCAACGAGATCTCGCCGAGCAACTCGATCTTCCGGACCCGCGAGTTCGAACAGATGGAGATGGAGTTCTTCTGCAAGCCGGGCAGCGACATGGAGTGGCACAGGTACTGGTGCGACGAGCGCATGCGCTGGTGGACGCAGGACTGCGGCGTGCGCACCTCGCGACTGCGCCTGCGCGCGCACGGGAGCGACGAGCTCTCGCACTACAGCACCGCCACCAGCGACGTGGAGTACCTGTTTCCATGGGGCTGGGGCGAGCTCGAGGGCATCGCCGACCGCACCGACTTCGACCTCCGCGCCCACAGCGAGCACAGCGGCAAGGACCTCAGCTACTTCGACACCGAGACAAACGAGCGCTACATCCCCTACGTCATCGAGCCCGCGGCCGGGCTGGACCGAGCCTGTTTGACCATGCTCATCGACGCCTGGGACGAGGAGGAGGTGCGCGGCGAGAAGCGCACGGTTCTGCGCCTGCACCCCGACGTGTCCCCGTGGCAGGTGGCGGTGTTGCCGCTGAGCAAGAAGGCGCAGCTCACCGACATCGCTCATCCCCTGGCGAGACGGCTCCGATCGCGATTCCGCACCGAGTACGACGAGACCCAGTCGATCGGACGGCGGTACCGCCGCCAAGATGAGATCGGCACCCCGCTGGCGGTGACCGTCGACTTCGAGTCGCTCGAGGACGGCGCGGTGACCATCCGCGAGCGCGACGGCATGACCCAGGTGCGCGTCCCCCTCGACAGGCTCGAGGATGCCTGCGAGGAGCAGCTCGCCGCGTGCCGGGCCGCGGCGCTCGAGCGCTCGCGCAGTTAGCCGGCGGGCTTCTTACGCGGCGCCGCAGCCGCCGCGCCCCGGCGGCGCAGGCGAGGCCGCTCGTGCAGGTGACCGCGGCGGATGAGCACCAGGAACACCGCGCCGACCCCGGCCATGAGGATGTCGTTGAAGCCGCGGAAGAGCAGCCCAGCGGCGGCGCCGGCGGCCACCGGGACGCCGTTGGCGATCATCAGCACGGTCAGCAGGCCCTCGAACGGCCCGACGCCCCCCGGGATCAGGCTGATCCCGGAGATCACGAAGCTCAGCGCCAGCACGAACGCGGCCGCGATGAAACCCACGTGGGTCTGCCCCACCGCGCGCAGGGACAGGTAGAAGAGGAGGTAGGACAGGAACACAGCGGCCGCGTTGCAGACCAGCACCGGGATGACCACTCGCAGGTGGAGCAACTCGATGAAGGCGGGCCGGATCGAGCGCAGCTGGGAGTCGAAGCGGCGCAGCGGCCTGACCTTCTCGACGAGGTGGATGGCCCAGATGTACGCGGGCTGCCACACCAGGACGGTGAGGATGAGCAGGTGCACCAGCACCATCACGATCACCAGCAGCGCGATGTCGGGGTGCGACGCCACCCGGGGCAGCACGCCCAGGCCCATCAGCGTCATGAAGAGCAACTCCTGGAAGGCGATCGTGGCGGTGAGCTGACCCGAGCTGCGCCGGGTGCCGGTCACCTCCTTGATCAGCGCGATGCGCGCCAGGTCGCCGGTGGGCATGAAGACCATGGTCTGTCCGGCGAACTCCACGGCGATCGAGTGGCGGATGTCGACGTCGACCTTCACCTGTCGCAGGGTGACCCACCACGCCAGCGACCGCGCCAGGTAGGTGCCCACCGTCACCGGCAGCATCAGCAGGATCACCCCGACGTTGGCCTTGCCGAACACCCCGCCCAGCATCGAGGGGTTCACGGCCAGCACCAGTGCCACCAGGCACAGCACCGCCACGAGCTCCATGGCGTGCTTGCGGAGCGCGTGCGTCACCGCGCCCAACGTGATAGTCACGCTGTCACCATACGCGACGAGCTGTGGCTCCGCCGGGCCGGCCCGAGCGGACGCGAACCCTCTAGGAGGTGGTGCGGTCGGTCAGGCTGGGCTGCCGCCGAGCCGTCGCCTGCCTGCCCACTGACGCCTCACCAGCACCACCCCGACCGCGCTCACCGGCAGCAGGAGCAGCAGCGGCACCTCGGGGATGAACGCCGGAGGGCCGGCGAGCTGGCCGCTCGTGCACCAGGGGTTGTCGGGGACGCCGGCGCACGGGTTGGGCATGGTGGCCTGGGCGCTGAGCCTGAGGAGCTGGACCCCGGTCGACTGCGGATAGCCGGTGATGCCGGCGGGGCAGGAGGCGTACGCGCCCGAGGCGCACACCAGCTCGGCGGCAAGGATTGTGCTGTCGCCACCGCCCGGCGCCGTGCACGGTGGGCCGTCGACCGTCTGGATCATCGGCGGATCGCTGGTCAGGCCGCCCGCGTCGGTGTTGCCGAAGAAGCAGTTGCGCGGATTGGACACGCTCGAACTCGTTGGCGAGGTCACCATTGCTGGGGTTCCCGAAGCCACCGTTGTCGTGCAGCGTGTTGTTGGAGATGACGTTGCCCTGCGCCTGGAAGGTGCAGACCCCCGGTGCGCTGACGCCCCCCTGGCAGGACGACACCCCGCTGCTCGGTGGCGTCTCGGTGTCCGGGTAGTCGTGGGTCACGATCCCCCAGCCCTTCTGGTTGTAGACGGTGTTGCTGTCGACGGTGTTCCAGGACGCACCCGACAGCTCGATCCCGGTCCCGATCGGGGCGGCGGCGGCGATGCCGGACCCCGGCGTGTTGGGGTTGTTGTTGTCGTGCACGAGGTTGCCGACGATGTAGGTGCATGACAGGCTCGTGAACCCGGGGCAGAGGCCGCTCTGCGGCGGGGGCGCGTCGTCGTTGTTGAGCGAGTTGGGCACGATGCCCGACTTGTTGAGGTCCCACTCCGAGTTGAGGATGTCGAGGTGACCCCCGGCGTTGGTGCCCGAATAGCCGAGCACGTTGTTCTCGGAGTGGACGTGGTTGAGGGTGGCGTTGCAGTCCGGGCAGGCGCCCACGTAGAACCCCGAGTCCGACATGTTGCTGGCGTACGCGTAGCTGATGGTGCCCGGGCCCTTGGAGTTGCTGACGAAGATGCCGTAGGACCCGTTGTTGGTGGGATCGGAGTAGCTGGTGGTTCCGGTGATGTAGCTGCCCGAGTAGGCCCCCATGCCGATCAGCCCGCTCGAATCGCCGCCGTTCCACCAGATCTCGTTGCCGCCACCCTGGTCGCCGGTGAGGTAGTTGCAGGTGGTGAGGTTGTCGACGGAGGTGCCGTCCACCTTGAAGACCTCGATGCCGTTGCGCCCGTGCCCGGAGTTGGTGTCCTGGTCGGCAGTGGCCGAGGAGCATTGGGTGGTCGCGGTCGACTTGGTGCCGTCGACCACCACGCCGTTGCGGTCCATGCCGCGAAGGTGGAGGTTGGGCGTGGTGATGTGGACGCCCGCCGTCGTGTCGGCCTTCTCGTGGTAGTCACCGGGCGCCACCAGGATCCAGTCGCCCGCCACCGCGTGGTTGACCGCGTCCTGGATCGAGGCGTACTGGCCGGCGGGGCAGGTGAGCACGGGGCCGGCAAGCCCCGGCCCGTCGTTGGGGCCGGTCGGGCAAACCAGCAGGACGTTGGGAGTGGTGGCGTGGACGGGCGCGGCGCCGAGCAGCCCGAACGTGGCCACGGCTCCGATGGCCCCGGCCGCGCGAAGCGAGCGCGTGCGCATCCGTCTCCTCCCTGGGTGCGACCCCTGGACCGTTAACGCCAATGGGTGCACGGACCTTGCGCCGCACAGCCCACCTTTTACTCATGGGTCAGCGCATGTATAGTCGCGCTGACGGCGAACCGCGCGCGGCGCCGGTCAGGAAGGGACGTGGAAGGGAGTATTGGTGTGAAGCCGAGGTTCATCCTGTTCGTAGCGCTGGGTATCGCCAGCCTGGGGGTGGCGCCGCTCACCACCGCCAAGGCTGTGATCGCCAACCCCCCGATCCAGTTCACCCATGAGGTGACGGTCGACCCGCAAAGGCTCGCCGGCGAGCCCGATCTTGCCATCGCCCAGGACGGCAAGCAGATGTACACCAGCGACCCGTGGGGCTTCTCGACCACGGTCAGCTTCACCTGGAAGAGCGAGGACGGTGGCGCCCAGTGGGACAACCTGCACTGGTTCTGCGGCACCAACCCGCTGCGCCCCTTCTGCTCGCGTGGAGGCGGTGACACCGAGGTCCAGCTCGGCAGTGGGCCGGCCGGAGGCTTCAACGCGACCGACCAGCCGCAACGCCTGCTCGAGACCGACCTCAACGGGCTCGACACGATCACATGCGCGTGGTCCGACGACGGCGGCAAGACCTACTCGATCAGCGGCGGCCTCGCGTCCAGCCTGAGCGGGCACGTCTGCAACATCGCGCCCAACAACGGCCCCAACGCCCCCGGGTCCGACCGGCCCTGGGTCGCCGTGTGGCCGAAGTCCCTGCAGCCGGCCGGCGCCACCGCCGACAAGGCGTACATGGTCTACGACACAGGCGACACGCCGCCGAGCGGCGACGCCTCGCTCTTCTCCCTCGACGGTGGCCAGACCTGGACCAGCGGTTGCACCACTGTCAGCGGCAACAGCTGCGTCGGTGGCGCCGGCGCGGTCGGCTCACGCCCCGGGCCGCTGATCATCAACACCAGCACGGGGACGCTGTACGAGTTCATGGGCCTGAGCAACAATGGCGCCGAGGTGAACATCTCCTGCAACGGTGGTGTCTCGTGGGGCAACGTGCACATCACCACCGGTGAGTTCGGGGCCACCACCAACGACTTCGTGGTCGGGACCATGGACTCCGCGGGCGGCCTCTACGCGGCGTGGACCCAGGACAACGGCGCGTTCAACGGCAGCCCGGACACCACCAAGCCGTGGGAGGTGATGTACTCGCACTCCACCGACGCGGCCGGAACTGCGGGCACGTCGATCACCGGCAGCGGCTGCACGAACAGCGTGCAGGGCGGCGCGTGGAGCACACCGGTCGCCATCAACGGGCCGCAGCAGGCGTACTCGAGCGCGCCGACCGTGGCGCCGACCAACGCCACCAACGTCAACTTCGCGGTCATGCCGGCGATCGCGGCGGGAAGCCCCGGCCGCGTCGACATCGGGTACTACGGCAGCACCAGCCCGCTGCCCAGTGACCCCTCGGCGAGCAACGAGCTCTGGTACCTCCACATGAGCCAGACGCTCGACGGCCAGAACGCCATCCCGGACTTCGCCGACGTGCAGGCGAGCGAGACGCCGATGCACAACGGCTCGATCTGCTTCAGCGGTATCGGCTGCACGGGCTCCGGCAACCGCAACCTCTCCGACTTCTTCGAGCTCCGCCCCGACCCGAGCGGCCGGGCGGTGATCATCTACGTCGATGACAACAACACGGCCATCGGCCCACCCGGCGCCGGGTTCAACGGCGGACCGTTGACGTCCTCAGTGCAGCAGACGTCGGGGCCGGGCCTCTTCGGAGGCAACGTCCTCGCGCCCACGCTGTCGCTGACGCAGTCGGGTCCCGGCGTGAGCAATGACGTCACCGACCCGGCGGGCGACGCGCTCCTGCCGGCGCACCAGTCGCTCAACGGCACCACGGCCACGCCCGGGCCCAATGACGACGGCGCGGACATCACCGACCTGAAGATCACCCAGAAGGACGCCAGCACGCTGGCGATGACGTTCACCCTCAAGGGTGACCCGTTGACCGCGATCACCAACAACCCGGTGCCGCACACCGGCGCCACCTGGCTGGTGACGTGGCACACGCATGCCCTGGCCAACAGCACTCCGGATGACTTCTGGTTCGCGTCTGCCCACCTCGACACCGCGGGCAACCAGTCCTTCCTTGCGGGCAAGCCGGTGTCCGTGTTCGGCAGCGGTGATCCCAAGGCGTTCCAGTACGTGTCGCAGCCGGGCCAGAACACCTCGGTCACCGGGGCATTCAACTCGGCCGGCAAGACAGTGGAGATCGACGTCCCGGTGTCGGCCATCGGCAGCCCGGCGGGTGGCGACCTCCTCTACGGGCTGACCGGCTTCACCGAGCAGGTGGACGCCAGCACCGCGGTGGCGTCGTCGGTGCCAGTCAACGTCCTCAGCGGGGCCGTGACCCTCTTCGACACCACCGACCAGACCGCGCCCATCGACGTCGCCATGCCGGCCGGCGTGGTGGCGCCCGAGGTGCCCGCGGTGCCGCTGCTGGCCGGGGTCGGTCTCCTCGCTGCTGGGACGACGGTCTTCACCCGGCGGCGGAGACGGCGCGCGGCGCTCTGACGTAGCCCACACCCAGTGAGGGCCGGTGCCAGCGCGGTGCCGGCCCTCTTCTTCTCATGCAACGGGCTGGCCGTGCCTCGGGCGCGGTCGGCTATTGGTGGGAAGCGGGCGATGCGAACCAGGATCCGATCTCGGCGAAGTCGGCGTCCGACAGAACAACGTCGAGGGCCCGCGCGGCCAGTTCGAGGTGTGGCGATGCACGGGCAGGACCGGTGACAACGGCGGACACCTCGCGATCGTGCAACAGCCATGCCAGAGCCAGGGCACCGCATTCGACCCCGTGTCGTCGCTCCGCCTCAGAGCGGAGTTGATCGATAGCATCGTGCACAGCGGGGGTGAGCAGCTCATCGACCCCGTCGGGGCGCAGCGCCATCCGGGAGTTTGGAGGTGGGGTCACGTCGCGTCGGTACTTCGCGGTGAGTGCACCGCCGGCCAAGGGCGAGAAAGCCGTGAAAGCCAGGTCACGCTCGGCGCAGAGCGACCGCACAGCTCGGTCATCTCCGGGTTGCAGCAGGCTGTACGCGTTCTGCACGAGGGAGTAGCCGTTGATGCCGAGCCGTTCGGCCGCGTCCAGCGCGGCGGTGAGCTGGCTCGCATCAACGTTGGACGCGCCCACGTACCGGCAGCGGCCGCTGGCGCGAATCGCCTCGAGCCCCTCGAGAAGTCTCCTCGATCGGCGTGGCGTCGTCAGGCGCGTGGGTGAAGAGGAACTCGACGCTGTGGACGCCAAGTCGCTGCAGGCTGCTCGAGAATCTCTCCTCGAGGAAGGCGCCGTCGAATCGGCCGCTCAACCCCTCGAGGTACGGCGGGGCAACCTTGGTGGCGAGGCGAATTCGGTCCGTGACGGTCGAGTTGCGCTCGACAAGCCATCGGCCGATCATGGTCTCGCTCGCACCGCCGGCGTAGCGCTGCGCAGTGTCGAACAGCGTGATGCCCAAACCAACTGCTTCGTCCATCGTTGCGAACGCCGACGGCTCGTCGAGCCCACGACCCACGAGCTCCGGGCTTCCGCCGATCCCGCCGAACGTGCCGCAACCGAGCACGAACCTGCCGTAGCTCCACGTTGGTGGCGTGGTCACGCTCGGCACTCTAAGGAACTGTTGGCATTCAATCGACGTGGGCCACCGATTCCTACTGACTGACGAGGCCCGTCAGAAGGTGCCGAACTCCCAGTAATCCGCCGATGCGCCGGTGGTGGCGTCGACGAAGGTGATGGCGTTGCACGCCAGCGGGGGCCAGCTGGGCGCGGGGCGAGGGCTCACGCCCAGCGGTGACGCGGGGCCACCCGTTGAATGGCAGTCGCTGCGCCACGTGAACACCCAGGCAAGGACGTGCGGGTACGTCGGGGTGGACGCGCAGTCCGACGGCGCCACCCAAGGCTTGCCCGCGGTGGCGTTGGGCACGCAGTCTGAGGGGATGGTTGCCGGGGTGCTGGATGACCAGTACGCGAGCGTTTCCGTCGGCGTGCACTGTCCATCTCCCGGGTGGTTCCACTGCGCCACCCGGGCGAACGCGGTGGCTGCGGAAACGCGTGGCCGGACCGCGGCCGGCGGCATGCTCAGGTGGACCTGGATCGTCGGGTAGTCCACCGTGGACGTGAGCTGGGTGGGTGTCGGCGGACCGCTCGACGTGGCGCAGGCCAGGATGGCAGCGGTCTTGGGCAGGTCGGCCGGGCCGCGCGCCAGGTCGTGTGCTGCCGGTTTCGGGGACGGATCCGTTCGATTGGACGTGGCGCTTGAGACGCCGCACGACGCGACCGTCAAGACCGCGAGAAGGCCGGCGCCGGCTCCGAGGGCTCTCGAGCCACGCATGAAGCCGAGTGTGCGCGCACCGGAACCCAACGTCCAGCGCAGGGGGGCGGTCAGTCGTCCTCGGCGCGCTGGCTTGCCGAGCCGGTGTGCCGCAGCCGAAGGGGCGGTGCACCGGGCGCGGCCTGGATGGTCCAGAAGTCGGCGGCGAGCCCGACGTCGAGCATGTACGCGTAGGGCATGAAGCCATACCCCGCCTCGCCCCAGCCGGCTCCCCACGAGTTGCGGATGATGAAGACCTGGCGGGCGTCGTCATACCCGACGCACACCACCGCGTGGCCGCCGACGACGCTCTCGGACGGCTGCGGCAGCGGGATGACCCCGGTGGCGGCGACGTTGCCGCTCTCGAACGAGCTGAAGACCGTGAAGCCGAAGACGTAGGTGAACCCGGAGGCGATGCACGTCTTCAGCTGTGCCAGTGACTGGGTGAGCCGCTGGTACGCGCCGACGCGGTCGTGCACCGCGTCCGCGAATGCCTGTGCCGATGGCTTCTCCGTGAACCGGCTGATGTCGTACGGCCAGTCGCTCTCGGGGCAGACGCCCTGTGCGGCGATGACCTTGATCCCGTCGCGCAGCTGAGCGCCGCTGTCGGTGTCGACCGTCCCTTCCACGACCCGCTCGTTGTAGTAGATGAACAGTCGTGACGGGGTCCAGGTGGGTGCGATCCCCGAGCGGATCTCGTCGAACTGGACGGCACCCGCGATTGCGTTGGCCGTGCAGGACCCGAGCTGGCCCTGGTCATAGACCGGCGGGCATTGGGGCCGTAGGTCGACCGCGGCCGGCAGCTGTGCCGACGCCAGCGGGGGAGCCTGCCAGTACCGGTCACGGTGGTCGGGAAGGTCGCGCACCCAGCCGTAACGGGCGATCCTCACAGCGCTGGATTCTGCGCTGTCGGCCGCGGGTCTTGGGGTCGCGGTCGAGTGCTACGCTCGCGCCAGCCACTGTAGTTGACGCATCGACGAGGTTCCTTCATGCCCACCGGCACACGCACCGGCCGCGCCACCAGGGCGTCCACGACCTCCGGCCGTCGGCCAGCGACGTCCACCTCGCGGTCGACGAGCGCCGCCGCGCCACGCGGCGGCTCGTCCAACGGCGCGCGGCCGCGGCGGCGCGCTCAGAAGTGGGTGTACCTGTTCGAGGACGGCGACGCGTCGATGCGCGACCTGCTCGGCGGCAAGGGAGCGGGTGTCGCCGAGATGACCCGCGCCGGGCTGCCCGTGCCGCCCGGTTTCACCATCACCACCAAGGCATGCAACGCCTTCTACGAGAGCGGACAGAAGTTCCCCGACGGCATGTGGGAGCAGGTGCTGCGCGCGCTCAAGGAGACCGAACGCAAGACGGGCAAGAAATTCGGCGACCCCGTCAACCCGCTGCTGGTCAGCGTGCGCAGCGGGGCGAAGTTCTCGATGCCCGGGATGATGGACACTGTCCTCAACCTCGGCCTCAACGCGCGGACCCTCGAGGGCCTCGCCGCCCTCACCGGTGACGAGCGCTTCGCCAAGGACGCATACCGCCGCTTCATCCAGCTGTTCAGCAAGATCGTGCTCGGCATCGACGGCGACCTGTTCGAGCACGAGCTCGACGCCGTCAAGACCAAGGCTCGTGCCAAGACCGACGCCGACCTGAAGCCCAAGGCGCTCGACGAGGTGATCGAACGCTACCGGAAGCTGGTGCGCAAGCACGCCGGGATCGAGTTCCCTGAGGACCCGATGGAGCAGCTCCGCGCCGCCATCGGCGCCGTCTTCTCCTCGTGGAACAACAAGCGCGCCACCGACTACCGCAACTTCAACAAGATCCCGCACGACCTGGGCACCGCGGTCAACGTGCAGTCGATGGTGTTCGGCAACATGGGCGACGACTCCGGCACCGGCGTCGCGTTCACGCGCGACCCGTCGACCGGGCGAGCACGTGCTCTACGGCGAGTACCTCACCAACGCCCAGGGCGAGGACGTGGTCGCCGGCATCCGCACCCCCAAGCCGATCAGTGCCATGGCCAAGGACCTGCCCAAGGCATACGCACAGTTCGTGCGCATCGCCAAGCGGCTGGAGAAGCACTACCGCGACGTGCAGGACATGGAGTTCACCATCGAGCGCGGCCGGCTCTACATGCTGCAGACACGCAGCGGCAAGCGCACCGCAGAGGCGGCCGTGAAGATCGCGGTCGACATGGTGCGGTGAGCGACTCATCACCAGGCAGGAGGCGGTGCTGCGCGTCGAGCCCACCCAGGTCGACCAGCTGCTGCACACCCGGCTCGACCCCAAGGCCAAGGTGACCGTCCTCGCCACCGGCCTGGCAGCCTCGCCCGGGCGCGGCCTACGGGAAGGCGGTGTTCGACGCCGACCGCGCCGAGGCGCTGGCCGCCAAGGGCGAGAAGGTGATCCTGGTGCGCATCGAGACCAACCCCGACGACGTGCACGGGATGATCGCCGCCCAGGGCGTCCTCACCGCGCGCGGCGGGCGCACCTCGCACGCGGCGGTGGTGGCGCGAGGCATGGGCAAGCCCTGCGTCGCCGGCGCCGAGTCGGTGCGCGTCGACCTCACCAAGCGCCAGTTCAGCGCCGGCGGCACGACGGTGAAGGAGGGTGAGTACTTCACCATCGACGGCAGCACCGGGCGCGTGATCGCCGGCAAGGTGGCGATGATCGACCCCGAGATCTCCGGCGAGCTGAAGCAGCTGCTGCGCTGGGCGGACAGCTTCCGGCGCATGGAGGTGTGGGCCAACGGCGACTACCCGCACGACGCCGTGCTGGCCCGCGAGTTCGGCGCCCAGGGCATCGGCCTGTGCCGCACCGAGCACATGTTCATGGAGCAGTCGCGGCTGCCCGTCGTCCAGCGGATGATCCTCGCCGACACCGAGAAGGAGCGCCGCGCGCGAGCTCGCCAAGCTGCTGCCGTTCCAGCGCGAGGACTTCAACGGGATCCTCGGGCGATGAAGGGGCTGCCGGTGGTGATCCGGCTCATCGACCCGCCGCTGCACGAGTTCCTGCCGTCGCTCGAGGACCTGCTCGTCGAGGTCACCACCGCCCAGGCGCAAGGGCGAGCCGGAGAAGAAGTGGGCCACGCGCGCCAAGCTGCTCGACGCGGTGCGCCGGCTGCACGAGCAGAACCCGATGCTCGGCCTGCGCGGCTGCCGCCTCGGGCTTGATGTTCCCCGAGATCATCGAGATGCAGGTCGCGCGCCATCATCGAGGCGGCCGTCGAGCTGCGCAGGGAGCGCGTCGACGTCGCACCCGGAGATCATGATCCCGCTGGTCGGGCACCCTCGAGGAGCTGCGCCGCACCGCGCGCTACCTCGAGGAGACGGTGCGCACGGTGCTGAAGACGAGTCGGCGTACAAGGTCGACTACAAGTTCGGCACCATGATCGAGCTGCCCCGCGCCGCGCTGACCGCCGGTGAGATCGCCGAGGATGCGGAGTTCTTCTCCTTCGGCACCAACGACCTGACCCAGACCACCTTCGGCTACTCGCGCGACGACGCCGAGGGCAAGTTCCTGCTCAAGTACGTCGAGGAGAAGATCCTCCCCGCCAACCCGTTCGAGACCATCGACCGCAACGGCGTGGGCCGGCTGATGGCGATCGCGGTGCGCGAGGGACGGGCGACACGGCCCGGCATGAAGATCGGCATCTGCGGCGAGCACGGCGGCGACCCGGAGTCGATCGCGCTGTGCGAGGAGCTCGGGCTCGACTACGTGTCCTGCTCGCCATATCGCGTGCCGGTGGCCCGGCTGGCGGCAGCCCACGCGCGGCTGGCCGTCGTGGAACGCGACCGCTGAGCGAGTTCGGCTCCGCGCTGCTCATCCCGGCTGAGGTGGAGACCGAGCGGCTTCACCTCCGTCAGTGGCGCGAAGTCCGACCTCGACGCCTTCGCGGAGATGATGGCCGACCCCGAGGTGACCCGCTACCTCGCCGGGCCGGGTCCGCTCGACCGCCACGGCGCGTGGCGCTCGCTGACCGACTACATCGGCCATGGCGTGCTTCGCGGGTACACCCACTGGGTCATCGAGCTCGGGAGACGGGGGAGTTCGTCGGCCGGGCCGGGCCGTGGCGTCCCGAGGGATGGCCCGCGCTCGAGATCGGCTGGGCGATCGCCCCCCGGCACCAGGGACGCGGCTACGCCACGGAGGCCGGCAGGGCGGCCCAGCGCGTCGCCTGGGAGAGCCTCCACCCCGAGCGGCTGATCTCCCTGGTCCGGCCCGCCAACGCGCCCTCGATCGCGGTCGTCCGCCACCTCGGTGGGCAGCTCACCGAGACGATCGACTTCCTCGGTGGCCCGACGCTGGTTTTCGACTACCCGAAGCCCTGAGCCGGCGGCCGCCGGGGCACGAGTCGATTGACGGACCTCCTCGCGAGGCTTACAGTTCGCATCGATGCACTCGATTGGAACGATCGCGGCGGCGGCGGCCGGCTCAGGCCTGAACGAGATCTCCTCACGCCTGCCCTGGGGCTGGTTCACGCTGATGGCGGTGGTCGACCTCGCCCTGGTCGTGATCGTCGTGAGCCGGCGGGTTCGCGGACGCGGGCTCGTGCCCGGCCGAGGGGATCCGGGAGCTGCGACGGGAGCCCCGCGTGGTGCGCAACGGCTGGTCGGTGCCGCTCTCGAGGGCTCTGTCCCTGCCGGCGCGCCACACCGCCTACGCGTGGCCACTGCATCGCGACTACATGGTCAGCAGGCTGGCCTGAGCGACCTCCGGAGGGGGTAGCTGTTCATGCCAACCGTGGCAGCATCATGGGGGGCCATGATGGGGCGGCCGCCGCGCATCGGATACCATCACCGCTCCGCAAGAACACAGGAGCACGCGCATGCCTGCACCCACGGGGCGGGCGAAAGCCCGGCGACGGCGGCCAGGCCGGTCCGCGAGGAAGGGCGCCGGGCGTCCCCGTGCGCAGCGGGCACCGCGGGCACCCCGGCCGCCGCGGGACGCGCGAGCCCTGCCGGTGGTGTCGGACGCCGGGTTCGCCCTGGACACGCCGCGGCCGTTCCGCCCTGCACCGGAGTACCGCGTCGAGTCGACGGCGGGGCTGCGCCGCGAGGTCATCGAGCTGCGCGCCGAGGTGCACCGTCTGGCCGCGGAGATCGACAAGCTCGTGGGCACGCGAGCGCGGTCGTTCGGCGACCCCGGGGCGCACCGCGCGCAGCATCGCGGGCAAGCCGGTCCGCACCGGGACGCGCGCCTCGCGGCCCGGCAAGCGGGGTCGGGCTGCGCCGGCGGCGGGCCCGAAGCGCGGCCGCGGACCGGGCGGTCCGAAGCGCGCCACCGGCGCCAAGCGCAGCTCAGGCTGGGCCAAGCCCAAGACGCGCTCGCGCCGCTCCGGGACCACTCCGCGCCGGCAGGGCCGCTGAGCCAGACAGGCTATTCTGACCGGCGTGGCTGAGCATGTTCGCGTCCGCAAGGTGTCGACCCGGGACGGCCGCCCCGTGATGCTGGACGACGGCCACGTCGTCGAGGGCGACGAGCTGCAGTCGCCGACGCCGGGGCTGCCCTACAGCGTGCGCCGCAGCGTGGTGGAGCACGACGACGCGCCCGACGTGTTCATGACCTCGCCGATCCGGGCAGTGATCACCGACAACGCCGGAGCGATCACCCTGCTCACCGACAACTCGCGTTACTCCGTCGAGGTGATCGGCCGATGACGAGCCCGCCCCGGCGCCGGGGATGGCCTACTCTGTGCACGTCCTGAAGATCTGCCGGGTGGTGCCGTCGAGTTGAGCGAACACATCACGAGCGACGAGCCGTACCTCCTCGTCGAGGAGGTCGCCGAACGTCTCGGCCTGCCGCTGTCGGTGCTGCTGCACCGCGTGGAGGCCGGCGACATCCCGGCGCGGCGCGTCGAGCGCGCGGACGGCCTCCATTACGCGCTTCGCCTCGGCGACCTCGGCATCGAGCTCGACGACCGGGGGCTGCGCTCCTCGGCCATCGAGCACGAGGCTCCCGGTCCGAGGCAGGCCGGAAGGAGGACGAGGAGACCCTCACCACGGCCTTCGAGACCGACGAACCGAGCCAGCCGAGCGAGCCGAGCGTGGAGAACGCGATCTTCTCGGCCTTCGACAGCGGTCCGGCGCCGGTGCCAGGGACTCGGAACGGCGGGGCGGACTCCGCGGCGGCGTGGGTCGAGGAGGAGGCTGATGTGCTGCCCTGGCAGCCGGCCACCGAGCCTGCGCCGCCGTGGGCGCTGCGGCCCCGCGAGCCGCAGGAGCCGCCGGTGTGGCTAACTCAAGGCCCTGCCGCGGCCGGCGAGGAGATCGAGGTGGCGGGAGACGCGGCCCCCGCGGTGGATGCCCGCGCGATGGAGGATGTTGCCGGTCTCGCGGACGTGGACGAGGTCGACGAGCTCGACGTGGAGAACGAGGACTACCTTCCTCCTGCCTTCGACCGCGACGCTGCGGAGGTGGAGGACGGGATGCCCGCGATCGCCCCGTCCGGCCTCGACGCCGGGCTCGAGGACGACGACCTCGACACCGACCAGGACACCGCTGTCGCCGAACTGGCCGTGCCTCCGCCGACGCGTGAGCCCGCCGTGAGCCTGGTGGACGCCGCGCGCCTCGGGTCCGCGCGGCGACCTCGCGTCGATGTCGCTGGACGCCCGCGAGCTGGTCGCCGGGCTCCTCGACCGCTGGGAGCGGACCCTCGAGCAGCGCATCTACACCGAACAGCGGCAGCGCTTCCAGGCCGAGCTCGTGGCCAGGCAGAACATGGTCAAGCAGCTGCAGATGGAGCTGCACACCGCCCGAGCAGAGCACGCCGCCGCCCAGGCGGAGAAGGACCGCCTCCTCGCGGGCAAGGAGCGCGAGCTCGCCGACCGTGAGCGCGACCTCGCCGAGACGCGCCGGATCGCGCAGGAGGCTGAGCAGCTGGTTGCCCCGGCGGCGTCGCGACGGCGTCGCTGGTTCTGGAGTCGCGACGACTGAGATGGCCTCGCCGGCCGGCGCCGGCGCGCGCGCAGGTCCCGCGGGGGTGCGCTACTCGAGCACCGCGGGTCGCTGGGTCATCGCCGCCACGGTTCTCGGCTCGGGTGTCGCGTTCCTCAACTCCACGGTGGTCAACGTCGCGCTGCCGACCATCTCGCGCGACCTGCACACCGGGCTGTCCGACCTGCAGTGGATCACCGACGCGTACCTGCTCACCCTCGGCGCCCTGATCATCCTCGGGGGCTCGCTCGGCGATCGCTTCGGGCGCCGCCGCGTTTTCGTCTTCGGGCTGCTGTCGTTCACCGCGGCCTCGGTGATCTGCGGGGCGGCGCCGAACACGCTGGTGCTCATCGTCGCGCGCGCGCTGCAGGGGATCGGCGGAGCGCTGCTGGTCCCCGGCAGCCTGGCGATCATCTCGGCGTGCTTCGTCCCCGAGGACCGCGCCCGCGCGGTGGGCCTGTGGTCAGGGCTGAGTGGCGTCAGCATCGTGATCGGTCCGTTCGTCGGTGGATGGCTCGTCGACGCCGTCTCGTGGCGCGCGATCTTCTTCATCAACGTGCCGCTGGCGGCCGCGGCCGTGGCGATCGCGCTGAAGCATGTCCCGGAGACGCGCGACGACTCCGCCGTGGGCAGGCCGGACTACGCCGGTGCGGTGGTCGTCTCCCTCGGGCTGGCGGGCGTCGTGTATGCGCTGATCGATGGCCCCAGCAACGGTTGGTCCGCGCCGACCCTCGTCGGCGGGGTGCTCGGCGCCCTCCTGCTCGCTCGCCTTCCCCCTGCTCGAGCTGCGCGTGCACATCCCCATGGTGCCGCTGCGGATCTTCGCGTCGCGCCAGTTCAGCGGCGCCAACCTGACCACCTTCGCGGTGTACGCGGCCCTGTCGGTGACGACCTTCCTGCTCATCCTCCACCTGCAACAGGACCTGCACTACTCGGCGCTGGAGGCCGGGATCTCGTTCCTCCCCGCCGGGCTGCTGCTGATCGCCTTCTCGTCGCGCGCCGGCGCGCTCGCGCAGCGCATCGGACCGCGGCTGCCGATGACCGGAGGACCGATCATCGCCGCGCTGGGGCTGCTGCTTCTCGCCGGGCTTCGCCACGGCGACAGCTACGTGGCCGGCATCCTCCCGGGCGTGCTGGTGTTCGGCATCGGTCTGACGCTGACGGTGGCCCCGCTCACCGCGGCCGTGATGGCCGCCGTCGACGCGCACCATTTCGGGGTGGGCTCCGCGATCAACAACGCCACCGCGCGCATCGGCGGCCTGCTGGCGGTCGCCGTGGTGCCGGCGCTCGCCGGGCTGACCTCAGCGTCCACGCACCTGGCAGGGGTGTCGCTCAACGACGGCTTCACCGCGTCGATGCGCATCGGGGCGGGGATGCTCGTCGCCGGCGGACTGATCGCGCTGGCGACCATCCGGCACGTCGCGCCGCCCAGCGAGGCTAGCGCCGCAACAGCTTGAAGGCGTGGTCGGAGCTGCCGTGCGCGATCGCGTAGGCGACCCACAGCAGTGCGAGCGACTCGAGCAGCCGCGCCCCCTCGATGGCGCCGACGTCCAGTGGCGGCCACCCGCATTCCCTGAGCAGGTCGGACACCGTGTGTTTGGCGGCGGCGTCGTTGCCGCAGAGGAACATGTCACCCGGACCACCCGGGATCTGCGGGTCGATCATCTGCGCATGGTTGACGGTGTTCCACGTCTTGACGACGCGCGAGTCGGGGAGCCAGCGTTGCACCTGCTCGCCGGCGAAGTCGTTGTGCGCGGTTACCAGGGTCATGCCCGACGGACCCCTGCCAAAGGGGTTGGTGACGTCGATGACAACCTTCCCCGCGAGGTTGGCGGGACCGGCGAGTGTCAGCGCGCGCTCGGTGCCGCTCCAGCCGGTCGCCAGGCACGCCATCTCAGCCGCTGACGCGGCCTCGTCGTAGGAGACGGCGCGGCCACGGGCGCCGACCTCGCCCGCCCACGCCACAACGTGCTCCGCGCCCGGGTCCCGGCTGCCCATCAGCACCTCATGACCGTGGCGGACCAGCCCGGCGCCGATGGAGCGGCCGACCTGGCCGGAACCGAGGACCGCGATCTTCATGGGGCCGGGTGAGCTTAGTGCAGGGCGGAGACGGAGCGGCGGCGCCGGCGCATCACCGCACCGGCCGCTGCAAGCACGGCGAGCAGGGGCAACGCCGGCACCAGGGGCGCCTCGGCAACAGCCACGGCGGGCCCGGCGACGAGCGGCAGCGCCAGGTCCAGGTTGGTGAAGGTGAGGCTGGAGGCGAGGTTGTCGGGTCGCCACACCGGGGAGTCGTCCTGGGTGAGCTCGAGCTTGACCTGGTCGCCCGCCTGGAACTGCCACGCCTGTGGCCACAGCTCGAAGCTGAGGTGGTCGTTGGCGGGAGTCGTGGTGTCCTCGATGCGGTACACGGTGCGCGTGATCAGCGTCTGGTTCCCAGCGGTGTCGACCTCCCAGAGGCGCGCCGCCACCTCCGCGCTGACGCCGGTGACCGCCACGTCGACGTTGACGATCGGTGCGCCCACCAGGGTTCCGTTGGGCACGGGGAACGTGTACGTCGCCTGGTCGAGGTCGCTCTGTGACGCCTGCATGGTGCGACAGCCGCTGTTGGCGATCGGGTCGGTGTTGGCGCCCTCGACCGTGGGCATGTTGCTGTTCACCGTGCTCTGCGCGGCCGGGCTGCCCAAGTGCACCACTGTGTCCTTGATCGCCGAGTAGTCGGTGCCGGTGAAGGTGACGTGGCTCTGGCCGGCGAGGCACGCGGTCGTGGTCACCGTGAGCGGCGGGCTGGTGGGCGTTGTCCCTGCCATCACCGACTGCAGCCAGGCATTGCCCTCGTCGTGCGCCTGCTGCCAGATGTCCTGTGGGTTGTCGGCGTACGAGTGCCCGACGTCACCGAGGAACACCTTGACCGGGTAGTTGGGATCCGCGGCCTTGAGATGGTTGACCATGTCGAGCGCCTGGAAGCCTGGGAAGAGCGGGTCGGTCTGCCCCTGGACCACGAACACCGGCACCTCGTGCGTGCCGCTGGGGATCGGCATCGCCAGCGGGGACCGGAACGCGCCGCCGATCTGCGCGATCGCCGTGGCGGCGGTGGGGTTGGCGCTGTACGGCTCGCCGGCGTTGATGCCGACGAACCAGGAGTGCAGGTCGGCGGTGGGGTCGACGCCGGGGGCCGAGTACTGCGCGCTGGGGCCGCCGTCGGCGAACAGGCCGTCGACGTACGTCTGCTTGTCGACGCCGTACGGGTTGTGGTGGTCGCCATCAGCCGGCGCGCCGTTGAACCCGTCGGCCGCGCGCCCGTTCTGGACGAGCGCGTCGGCGAGGTCGGTCCACGGGTACATCGGCGCGGCTGCGACCAGGTGCATGGGAGTGCCCAGCGGGGAGGTCCACGGCACCAGGATCGGATTGCTGGGGTCGGTGGATGCGCTGGTCACCACCTTGTCCTGCGAGAGCGCCAGGTCCCAGCTCTGCCCACCACCGTAGGAGCCGCCGGTGGCGACGATCTGCTGCGCGTTGGCGAGGCCGGCGTCGACGAGCAGGCCGGCCAGGTACTGCGAGTCGTGCGTCTCCCAGCGGCGGTCGGCGAGATGGACCCAGCTCTCCTCACCGGTGGTGTCGCTGCATGTCGAGTTCGGTCGCGTACGAGTAGCCGCTGCTGTCCTTGCCACACGACAGGTGGAAGCCGCGGGCGCTGTAGTTGAGGACCACGTAGCCCTGCGACGCGAACCACGCGTTGTTCCAGTGATATTGGTCGGGCCGCGAGCCGTTCAGCGTCGTCAACTCCCAGTCGGTCTTGGAGTTGCCCCAGCCGTGCATGAAGATGACCAGCGGTCGCGGGGTGGACGAGGCGGCCGTCGGGATCGTGACGTCGGTGTCCAGCGGCGTCCCGTCGAAGGAGCGGATGCGCCCGCTGCAGACCACGAACTGGCTGCCACCCGGAGGCGTGACCGGCGCACCGGCGGTCAGTCCGCCCGGGCAGGTCGAGCCGCTGAGCGCGGTCAGGGTGCGCACGGGTGTGGTGGCGACCTGGGCCTGTGCGGTGGTGGCCGGCCCGAGCAGGGTCAGCGGCAGGGCCGCGAACCCCGCGGCGGCCAGGAGGGGGAGGCGGCGGAGAGGGCTCATCGGCTCCTTAACGTCCTGGAGCGCCGGAAACCTCCGGCGTCGGAGTTCCCGAGGGGCGGCCTACCATCGCGTCATGGCACGTGACGCGGTCGCGGAGATCAAGGCACAGCGGAATAACAGCGGAATAACAGTCGAATAACAGGGGAATTAAATGGTGTAACAGCGGAATTCGTTCGCGCAGCCGAATTTCGCGCGAAATCCGATCCGCCGCTCGCCCGACGTGTCGGACGGATACAGTTCTGTTGCTATGTTGCGGCAGCCGCCGAACACGCTACGGGCCGCGCCGCGAACGTCGGGTTGAAGCATTTATTCCGCGCCGTCGCCTTAGCACGAATTCGGATTTTTACAAAGCAAACGCCTGCATCATCTCGGTCACAGCGATTGACTGGTATCGCCCCCATCCATCGCCCAGCCGCCCGAGCCCTCCTCAGGCGGCGCTCGCTCGGGTAAACGGGAAATTATACAGCTCCGCGATGCGCCGAAATAATCAAATCGTTCGGTATGGCCGCGCTTGTCACGGCCATACATGTAGTCGAACTTTCGGAACGCAGGAATTGTGTTACGATCTCGCTGTCGACGGTCCATTTTGCTCTGATCGTCTCGTAAAGTACTGTTGTCTCAGTGACGTCGGTGGTCGGGAAAAGGCGGCGATCACGGATAGCGCGCACTTGTTCCGCGGCGTCTACTTGGCCAGCATCCGCATCTGTATCTATAATCAAGACTGTGATTTAGAGTCGGTCTGATGACCCGAGCCCCATCCGACCCGCCCGAACCGAGCGCGGTCAGGGACGCCAAACGCCTCCTACGCCTCGCTCGCGTGGGCGCACTGGCGACGATCGACGGAGCCGGGGGCGCGCCGTTGACGACGCTGGTCGGCGTTGCCAGCGACTGGGACGGCTCGCCGCTGTTCCTGATGTCGGAACTGGCGCGTCACACCCGCAACCTCGCGATCGACGCTCGCGCCTCGCTCCTGCTCACCAGCGCCGGTGGACGCGGCGACCCGCTCAATCGCCCTCGTCTGACCGTCGGCGGCCCGGTTACGCCGCACTCCGATCCGACCTCCCGACAGCGCTACCTCAGGCGCAATCCCAAAGCCGAGCTCTACGCATCCTTCGCCGACTTCTCGGTCCGGCGGCTGCAAATCGAAACGATCCATTTCAACGGCGGCTTCGGCCGGGCCGATGCGTTGAGCGTCGCTGATTTGCTATCGCCCGCCGGCGACATCGGCCAACTCGCCGAAGCCGAGCCGCGCCTTCTGCAGGAGGTCCAGTCCTTGGGCGCAGAGACGATTTCGCGGCTCGCGGGCGCTCCCGTGGGAAGGAAGCTCTGGCGCCCCGTCGGGCTCGATCCCGAGGGCTTCGACCTCGCCGCGGGCGGGACGACGGCGCGAGTTGATTTTTTTTCACCGGCGCTCGAGCCGGACGCTTGGCGCGATCGGTTGAGAGAAAACCTCGCGACCTTAGCCGCATCGTGACGAGAATTTTTCTCGACTTCGCGCCGCAAATGTCATTCCATGCCCGCCGTTCGCCCCCCGTCTCTTGTTCCGCAGATCGGCTTCGATATTTATGGCGCCAGCCGCTCCCGTCGCCGTCGAGACGCGTCTGCGTCCGGTCTTGAATGTATTGTGGGCATGCGGCCCGATGACGTCGACGCGGTCGGTCGAAGCCGGTTTTGCCGCGCTCTCGCAGGCGGTCCGACGCGCCAGCGAACTGTGGCCCGAATATTATTTTGGCGAAGCGGTCCTGCGCCTCGTCTATGATCCGGCATCCCCCCCATCTTCGGAGGTGCTGGCGACGGCGCGGGGCGCCGGGCTCGAGCCAGCTCCCTACGCCGGCTCCGACGAACTCCGGGCCGCGGCTTGCGACGTCGTCACCATCGGCGGAAGTCTCGACGTTCGGATTTCCTTCGAACTTCCCGGGCTCGATTTCGAATCGGGCCGGCGCGCGACTGTTCCTGCCGTCGTCGTTTCCGCTGCTGGGACGGGGCTTCGGCGTCGCGCCGCCGGCGCGAGAGGAGCGGACGGCGAACCCGACCAACCTGGCTGAGGCGACGCTCGCGCCGCCCCGCGGATCCCCGCAGCGCGCCGCGCTGGCGGGCTACCAGGTCGAGGGGCTCGGAAGTCGGCCGCTTCGGTTCGAATATGAGTTGTTGCTGCGCCTCATCGGCGAGCGCCCGCCCTCCAACGAAGCCGATGACGATTCCTGGGTTCGCGCAGCCGAGGTGGCCGCCGCCGGAACCGGCGCGGGAACTCGCTGCGTTGCGGAGAGATTATGAACGCGCGGACGCCCTCGCGCTCGCCTATGGGCGGCGATGGCGAAGTCGGCTCGCGGCGCGATCCTTCCTCTTGTTCGCCGCCAATTTGTCTTCCGGCGTGATCCGGCCCCTCTTCCACCGTTGTGACCGGCCCCGAACGCGCCGAGCGCCACGCCGACCAGCGGCGAGAACCCGATCGCCCACCCGGCCAGCGTGCTGGTCGACGGTCACGTCCGCACCGAGCCGGACCGGCAGCACGGTCAGCAGGGACGCGGCGAACCCGCAGCCCTGCGACCGGCTCAGGTCGCATCGACCTCTTCGGTCACGTCCGCGGCTTCTTCGACCACGTGGGCGTCCGCGAACGTCGCCATCTCGGCCAGGGCCCGCGTCGCGCCCATGACCAGCGGCAGCGCGGCCACCGCGCCGGACCCCTCGCCGAGCCGCATGTCCAGCTCCAGCAACGAAGTCAGGCCCAGATTTCTTCTCTCGCAGTTTCTGGCTTGTCATTTAACTTCAACCTGAACGCACATGCACTCCTTGCCGCCCTTTTAACCACTTCCCACTCTTCTGCCTGTTGTTGACATTCAAATATGTTTGCAGTGATCGTATCATTGGACCTATTGTGCTTTCGATCTTCGACCTGAACCCCAGCTGATTTGTCACTTATATTTCCTGGACTTTCATCCGTATCTTCCCTGTCCACTCTCTTCCACTCTCTATCATCAGTGGCGAGGACTGGACCAGCTCTATTCCCCTTACGCCCATGTACTTTCTCGGGATCATGACGCGGACCAAAACGAGCTCCTCCACAGTGCCACATTGTACCAGGATTCCGCGATCACACTTCGCCAAGTTTCTGCTGAGCTTTCTTTGCGCTTTTTGCAGCATCAGCATCGCTGTTCGCAGGACCGACTATCTAACCCTCTAACAAAGTGAGGAAAGCGTCCTCGATCTTCCTATAAACTGGACCGGGTTTGTTATGCTGACAGCCGATCGAGCAGTATTTTGTTACTATGTTGCCCGATCGCGTCTTTCGAGAACCGTTAATGCCGGCTCAGCAGGAGAATGTCAAAATCTGGGGGCCGTGAGAACATACTGATCACCCACCCGCAAGTTTGGCAATACAGTGTAGCTCTTCCACCAGCAGTCAAATATAGTGGAGGGAGAGTGGCAGCACGCCTTGAGGGACCAGGAATCTATCCAACTCGTTCTGGCTAACGTAGCAACCTTATAGGTGGCGAAGCGCCCCTTGGAAGCTCAGACCAGAGATTCTGTATCTTAGCACCAACGTGTTTTGGCATATCCCCTTCATCAGAAATTCTAGAATGCAACAATGTTCCATCAGTGGTGATCTGTAGAACGTCATGGTCCTCTATCTTAGTATACGACGACGTGGACCAGCCAGACAAGTTACAGATATCATAGGAGATGCAATCCACCGACCTTGTGATCTGGTATACCTCGTACCAAATCCCCGCGCTCAAACCAACTAACACTACTCCAGCACAGAGGTTCTGCAGCCGCATGTCTCGCTAGAACTCGGCGCCTTTGGGCTCGTTAGCCTGAATCACGTCCGCAATGTCCTCCGCTGCAGACTGATGGCGGAACACGCGCTTATCCCGTAGGACCAGCGGTCCATCCGCGTCGCGGTCCTCAAATCGCGACGAGAACGCCATAACCGAGGAGACGCAAAGCAGGGTGGCGAGGAGGGTCGACTCGTCGGCCACAGCAGCGACTTCCTGGACGCTATTGGACATGAGGCCAACGATGGTCGGGGTGAAGGCGAGGATGGAGGCCCCTGCCGACCAGCGCGCCGCGTAGGTGCTTGGTAGCCCGGTCGATGATGCAGCTGAGCCTCTTGTAGCAGTTGCGGAGTCCACTTCCGACTTGCGTGCTGCACGTCTGGATCACCGACCTGACGGTTGCGTCACGGCTTTTGGAAGAAGAGGGACGTCGTGGGCGTTACAAGGGCCGCGACGGCGGAGAGAAAGAGTGGCAGTGTCGCCATGGTCTGGAGATGCAGTAACGGCCTTCAGCATTCAGGCCAGCGTCTGAATTGTAGCTGCCATGGCAGTCTGCAGAGCAAGATGTCGGTTATGAGCAAGCCTTTTCTATTGCGATCTGTACCAGGGCCACATCACCACGCGTTGGACGATGCTTGGTTACTGGAGCTCCTTCTTTGGTTTCAACCTTCATCATATAACATGTCTGTGAACACATCCAATCAGTTTAAGGGTTATACGCGCCAAGCAGCATTGCCATAATTAGCCCTAGCGCGTACGCGCCCTGGAGTTAGCAGGGACAGGGGTCAACTCACACTCCGTTCACCTTGTGCTCACCCACCCTCAGGGTGAGTGCTGGTAAAAGTGGCGTCGGAGGGGGTGAGTGGAAAGTGAGCTCGACGCAGAAAGTTGTAGTCTTGATCCGCCAACCAAAGGCTGAGGATCATCAATGATTCAACCTCAATTGTTGTCCTTCGTTAATTGATTGAGCACCTCGCGGTCGCCGCCATGGAGAAAGATCCACCAAGAAGTCTGCGCATGCAGATTCGTTTCGCTTCCTTGCGGCTTCTACTGGACAGGGTCGCGTCGAAGCTTCTTGTCCGGCTTGCCTGGTGTCTCCAGCTCCACATTCTCAACTTTACGACTCTCACCTTGATGGCCGACAAGCCCATATATTTCCTGCCAATGATTGCTTACCAGCTTCGGCCAGTTTTGAAGAGCGATTGGCTTTCAGAAACCAATCGCAAAAACTCCAAGGAATTCCAAGAGGCCATTCCATGGACCGTTGACAAGATGAAAACGCTCGGGCTTTGGATCGCAATCACTCTCATTTTCCACCGACACTCGTCGCCACTGGCCACGATGCGACTGAACCGGGTCATTTCAAAAACCTACGAGAATGGAAAAATTCTTCCGGGGCCATGTTTTCATCTTCAAGCTGTTGCCCCTAACCGACACTGGCGCCGCACTCTCATTGCGGATGTTCTTTTCTGTCTTGAGATTCTTCCGTGTCGCCTCTCGCGCTGTTGGCCCTCTGGTCAATTTGTGCTTCTTCGAGTTTCTAGATTGGATATGGCCAAAGAGGTATGCCATCGGCCGGTGGCTTGGAACGGATCGTTTTCAAAATTTTCGAGCGTCACATTGAAGGCTTTCTGTTCATGTACGTGGTGAATCACATATCCATGCTCATACGAGGCAACCCGCTCTTCGGACACCAGTATTGGAGCGGTCCGGCGAGCCTTCACATCTCGATCGTTACTATTGCTCAATATCTTTTGGAGAGAACGCGGTCTTCTCGGAAACCGTGGGCTAGGAGTCGACCCAATGCTACCACCCCAGCTCCCTTGGAGCCTTTCAAATACTCGCCGATCGAGGAAAAAAGACACCGTCCGCCTCCTCCTTATCTATCCAAGGCATCCCGATGGATCAGTAAAATGTGCCTTGTTTCAAACGCCGTTATCCTCTGTCCCCCGCTACGAGGCTCTCTCTTACCGTTGGGGCGGAAGTGGACCAAATGCAGAAATATCCGTCAACGGCCGGTCCGTCATGGTAACGCCAAATGCATGCAGGTCCTCAAGAATCGGAGCTCTTTCTGGCAGCCGAAGCTGGTCTGGATCGATTCCGTGTGTATCGACCAAACGAATGAAGACGAAAAGGCCCGACAGATTGAGCTCATGGAAGAAATCTACCGCAAAGCATACATCGTATCGGCCGCCCTTGTCGTAAATCTTGAGGCGCTGGACATCAAAGAGGAACTTCGCAGATTCATGGGAAATTGGGCCGCGGAGATTTGGTTGACTGGGCTAAAAACCCCAATCTAGCCGAGTTCCAGAACGTGGTTATCAAACATTTGATGGTATCGTTCGCCGCCGACGTTTTGGACGACCTTCGCCTTTCCTATTTTCAAAACCAATCGAACCAATTTCCCTGGTATCGGAAATTCGCTCCACAGCGATATACCTGGCGCATCAAAGCCTTCCGGCACTTCCTAGCGAATTCCTGGTTCGAGCGTATGTGGGTGGTGCAGGAAGTAGCGCTGCCGCCTTCTCTCCGAGTCATGTACGGAGACCTCGAAATTGACTGGACACGTCTGGTGGACGCTATTTCCCTGATTAACGAGAATCCAATGCTGGGCGGTCCGCTGCTAGAATCAGGGGATTCGGTTGGCTCTCGAATGCCACCGCCGGCTGCCTGCGGGACCATTCCACTGATGGCTCACATTCGGCAATTCGTTCAAGACGACCAAGACCGTCCTCTTGGAGAGCTGCTGCTCCGCTGCCGACAGTTTACGGCCACAGAGCCTAAGGACAAACTCTTTGCAATTCGTGGCATGTGTTCCAAACTCCCGGAGGCGTTGCTCAAGCCGACAGAAAGTACAAGAAAGACCTGGGAAGAGGTGCTTGTCAACGCTGCCAAGTGCCTGGTATCCGAGGGCGACGCAGCTAGAATGCTTGCTGCCTGTGGATGCATTGCCGAAGGAGACGCTCGGTCGACAGTGACGCTGCCATCTTGGGGTCCCAGACTGGTCCATTAGACAGGCAGGATCTCCGTTGTCCTTTTCTGACGAAAAGATGGACTATAAAGCAGGAGAAAAAGCGACTGAAAAGGCTCGAATTGAAATGCAGAGCCTCTTCTTGGACGGTATTCTGTTCGACAGGATCGTGGACCTCGGTCCCATCTGGGATGTTTCTCCACTCTTCGCTGGTCCACGGCAGGCCTCGGAATATCTCTTCGACTCTCCAGAGCTTTTGAAGGTGTCGTATGAATTAGTGATTTGGTCCACATGGACCAAAGAGCAATATCCTGGTTTTGAGGACCAACGACTGCGGGAAGCCTTCTGGAGAACTCTGATTGGGAATCGCACGTTCAAAGAAAACCCTGCCCAGGGG